>NZ_JAMXBJ010000041.1 GCF_023913755.1 Pseudarthrobacter cellobiosi | reverse complement strand
AATGAACTCCCACTGGGCATCGGACAACAAGGCATAACGCGAACTCACCGCTCAATTTTGCCAAAAAGCCACCCCAAAGCATTAGGAGACACGCCCTAGTTGTCCGGCCAGTCGATGTGCTGTTCGTAGCCCTCGTGGGCGCGGAGGTAGCCGGAAATGAACGGGCAATGCGGGATGATCCGCTTACCCGAAGCCACCACGTCGTCGAGCGCGAAGTGCGCCAGCACCTTGCCCAGGCCCTGGCCCTTGAAGTCCTCGGCGGTGTCGGTATGGAGGAAATCCACGTGTCCGGGCAGGTCCCGGAAGAAGGACTGGACGGCGATCTTCCCGCCCACCCGCAGCTCGTAGCGGTGATGCTCGTCATCCCTGGACAGCGAGACGTCAGGGCTGAACTTGTCCTCTGTGGAAATCATGTTCTCAGTCATGGTTCGACATTGGCACTACTTGGCCCCGCTGGCAATGGCCCGTCAGACTGGCCGCCATCGTGGGCGACGCGTTCGGCACCGACATCGCCGGGGACACGTTCGGGCATCCTGCCCAGCAGCAGGACGGCCAACACAAAGCATGCTGCGCCGCCTCCGAGCAGGCCAAGCGTCAGGCCGTTGAGGGCAGCGTCCGCCACCGGAATGAAGACGACGACGGCGGCCGTCACCACCGCGGCGGCGGGCCGGCCGCGGGTGTGGACAGACGCCGTCGGACGTTCCTCAAGGTGGCCGAACGCAGCCAGCACCGGGAGCAGGAGAGCCACAACCCCCAGGAGGACGAGCGGGCGGGCCCACCACCATTCGGCGGTGCCTGCCGCGGGCTTGGGGAAGTCGGTGAGGAGCAGGAGCCCGGACATAGCCACGAGCAACGGCAGGTGCCACAGGTACACGGTCATGGAGCGGTGGCCGGCAACCATGACCACCGCGCGGATCCAGCGCACCCCGGAAACCCAGCCGAGCCCCGGCCGGAAAAGCTGGAGCGCGGCAGCCTGGGACACGCCCAAAAGCAGCAGGCAGAGGTTGGGCGGGTTGAGGTTGACCAGCATATTTCCGGAGTAGAGACCCAGGCCAGTGACCAACCCGAGCACCAGGTTGGCTGCCAGGATGAGCCCCACCAGGCCGGAGCGCGTGAGCCTGGCGAAGTAACCGTCGGCCATCAGGAAACCAAGCTGCTGCACGGCGCACCACAGGAAAACAAGATTTGCGTAGGCGAGCATGGGCAGGGCTCCGCGGAAGCAGTCGACGGCCACCACGAGGGCCGCCAGGACGGCAACGGTCAGCCAGGGCGCGCGCTCGTGGAACCGGGCCAGGAGCGGGATGTTGAGCTGGGCTGCAAGGTAGGCGGCGAGGAACCACAGCGGCATGCCGGCCCCGGTGGCCATCAGCTGGACCACTTGGGGGTCCACGCCGAGCAGGAGCGCCGCTGAAAGGCCCAAGAACATCACCGCCAGGAGTGCCGCCGCCGGGCGGATCAGCCGCAGGAGCCGTGCCTGGGCAAACTCGACGCCGGTGCCGCCGCGGGCTTTCAGCCGCTGCCAGGACTGGAGGCCGGTGGTGCCGCCGGTCACGAAGAACAGCGGCATCACCATAAAGATCCAGATGACCGGCACAAACCAGGGCTGATCGCCCAGCGTATTTTTGGAGGTCACGGTGCCGTCCCCTTGCAGGACGGGGCTGACCATCATGCAGTGGCCCACCACCACCAGGGCCAGGCAGACGAACCGGACAAGGTCGATCACGAGGTCGCGCTGGACCGCCTGTTCACCCTGCGGGGCCGGCCCCGGCTCCTTCACACCACTCACGTGCAGTCCCTACATGCGCCGATGCTGCTGTTGACTCAATTGTCCGCCCGCGATGCGCTCCCGGCCAGAAAGGCACCCTCCGGCCAGGAGTGTCAGTCAGCCAGCGACGGCCAGCAACCCAAGCACGACGGCGAGCAACGGCGTCGTGCCTTGCAGAACCGCGGCGCGGAGGTACTTTTTCCCGCTGAGTGCCAGCACCGCCGCGGCGAGCAGCATCGACCCGCAGCAGCTGAAGATCAGCGTCCAGCCCACCACGTGCTGCGCCGACCAGTCGGGGCCGAGCGCCACGCAGCCCACTCCGATGAACGCGCCGATGGCCAGGAACAGGTTGTAGAAACCCTGGTTGTAGGCAAGCGGTTTGGTGGTCTCGGCGTCGGCCTGGGAGGTGAGGCCGAAGCGTTTCCAGGTGGCCGGCGTGGTCCATGTGAGGGACTCCATGGTGAAGATGTACACGTGGAGCGCGGCGGCGAGGAAGGCAAAAAGCAGGGAGGCCAGGATCATGTGCTGATCCTAGCCTCCCCAAAACTCAACGGATGCGTCAGCGGCTGAGCATGCCCAAAGCCGACGTGGCGAATTCCCTGGCCGAGGTGTTCCAGTGGCCCAGCAGGCCCTGGAGGTTCTCGCCGTCGGTCCGGTGCGCCGGCAGCTGTTCCTGGAGCGTGGACAGCACGCCGGTGCGGAGCTCGGTATTGAAGTTCACTTTGCCCACGTTCATGGCGGCGGCCTTGACCAGCTCTCCCGCCGGAATGCCGGACGCGCCGTGGAGCACCAGCGGGATGTGGGTCCGCACCGCAATGTCCTGCAGGACGTCCCAGCGCAGCTGCGGCTCGCCCTTGTACTTGCCGTGGACGTTGCCCACCGCAACAGCCAGGAGTTCCGCGCCGGTCCGGGCCACAAAGTCCTCCACCTGGGCGGAGTCCGTCAGGCCGGCCACTGCCACACCGGCTTCGTCGGCGCCGAAGGCGCGGTCCTCGTCGCCGGCCAGGCCGCCGAGTTCCGCTTCAAGCACGACGTCGGCACCCAGCACGGCGCGGGCCTCACGGACCAGCGCAATGTTGTCCTCATACGGGAGGGACGAGCCGTCCGCGAGGACCGAATCCGCCCCCGCGGCGACGGCGTCGGCCATCACCTTGAGGTCTGTCGCGTGATCAAGCTGGACGGCCACCGGAACGGACGCGGCGTCTGCCAGGCCGCGGAGCGCGGCGATCAGCCGGAGGCCGTTGGACGTGCCGGCCGTTTTGGGGGCCACCAGCAGGATGACCCCGTGGCCGGCGTCCTCGGCCGCGCCCACAACAGCCAAAGCGGTGGTGAAGTCATAGCAGGTGAACGCTGGAACGGCCGAGCCCTGCTGGAGGGCGGTGGTGACCAGGTGGTCGAGTCGGGTGCGCATCAGACGCTCAGGCCTCCCACCAGGATCCAGGCCGCGTAGGTCAGGATGAAGCCAGCCACACCCAGGACGGTGGTGAGGACGGTCCAGGTCTTGAGGCCGTCCGAGACCGTGAGGCCGTAGTAGCGCACCACGGTCCAGAAGCCGGCGTCGGTCACGTGGGAGAGGCCCAGGGAGCCGAAGCCGATGGCGATGACGATGACGGCGATCTGGGCCGGCGAGTAGCCGCCTTCCATCACGGCGGAGGTCAGCAGGCCGGTGGTGGTGACGATGGCGACGGTTGCCGAACCCTGGGCTGCACGCAGCGCCAGGGAGATCACGAAGCCGAGCACAATGACCGGCAGGCCCAGGTGGTCCAGCGTCTGGGACAGCGCGGCACCGATGCCGGAGGTCCGCAGGACCTCACCGAACACGCCGCCGGCGGCGACAACCATCAGGATGGACGCGATGGGAGGCAGGGCGCCTTCGAAGATTTCGCCGGTTTCCTTCAGGGACCAGTTGCGGCGGACCGCCAGCAGGAAGAAGGACAGGGCAACGGCCACCAGGAGGGCGAAGAACGGGTTGCCGATGAAGGCAGCCAGGCCGTACCAGGAGTTGTCCTTGGGGATGGTGAGTGTGCCCAGGGTGCCGATGAGGATCTGCACGATCGGCGCGGCGATGAGGAAGATGATCAGGGCCGGACGCGGCGGGGCGATGCCTACGGCGCCGGGGCCTTGGTGGCCGACCTTGACCAGGGAGTCGGAGCCGAATTCGTCCACCTGGGCCTTGACGCCGGGGAGGAGCTCGTACTCCTTGCGGTTCATGATGCTGGCAACCCAGTAGGACAGGAATCCGAGCGGGATGCAGATGAGCAGCGAGATCAGCGTGATGAGCCCGATGTCGGCGCCGAACACGCCGGCGCCTGCCACGATGCCCGGGTGGGGCGGCACGGCGACGTGGATGGAGAGCATTATGCCGGCCATCGGCAGGCCGAACTTGACCGGGTGCACGTTGGCGATCTTCGCAAAGGCGTAGACGATCGGGACGAGCACAATAATGCCCACCTCGAAGAACACGGGGATGGCTACCAGGAAGCCGACGGCGGTGAGCGCCACCGCGACGCGCTTGGCGCCAAGCTTCTCAGTGAAGTGCGCGGCCAGCGACTGGACGCCGCCGGATACCTCGATCATCCGGCCCAGGACGGCGCCGAGCGCGATCAGCAGGGCTACCTTGCCCATGGTTCCGCCCACACCGTTGGCGACGACGGTGAAGACGTCCTTCAACGGGATCTGCGAGGCCACGGCCACGGCGATGCTCACGGTCAGCAGGGCCACAAAGGCCTGGATCTTGAAGCGGATGATCATCACCAGCAGGACGGCGATGCCGATCGCCGCGATGGTGAGGAGCAGAGGAGTACCCAGCTCCACCGCGGGTTTAATGGCGGGGGCGTCGGCCGCCCGCACCATCAGCGAGTTAGTCAGGGGGTTCATTGCGGTGTCTCCTTCGACAAGCCAGTCTTCCAGAAGACGGGCTAGCGGGCGCTGTTTCTTGTGCTTTGTGAACGCTGGAAGATACGACGACGGCGGAGGGGGGACCGCCGTCGTCGTAAGTCTTTTGGGGGTGCTTCAGCCGGCGTGCTTTAGCCGGGCTGCTTAGGCGGTGCGCTTGGTGGGCGCGACAACCTTGATGACTGCGGAATCGTCGGCGGCGGCGAGGCCCTGGGCCTGGCCCAGGAGGTACAGCTGCTCGGCGGCGGCGGCAACGGGGGCTGCCAGGCCGGCGGCGCGGGTGGCCTTGCCCACGATGCCCATGTCCTTGACGAAGATGTCCAGGCGGGACAGGACCTCGGCGCCTTCCTCGGTGTAGGCCTCGAGGATGCGCGGGCCACGGTTGGAGAGCATGAATGAACCTGCCGCGCCGGCTTCGAGGGCTGCGAGCGTTTTGGCCTGGTCCAGGCCGAGGGCGTCGGCGAGGGCCATGGCCTCGGCGGCGGCCGCGATGTGGATGCCGCAGAGGAGCTGGTTGACAGTCTTGAGGGCCTGGCCGTCGCCGGGCTTGTCGCCCACCACGGTCAGGGTGGACGCGAGGAGTTCGAGGGCCGGGCGGGCCTTCTCCTGGGCTTCCGGGGAGGCTCCCACCACGATCAGCAGGTCACCCTCGCCGGCGCGCTTGGGGCCGCCGGACAGCGGCGCGTCCACGAGCTCAACGCCGTATTCGGCGAGCTTCTCTACCGTGGCGGGGATGGCTTCGGTGCCCACGGTGCTGCCGAGGATGACGACGGCGCCCGGCTCCAGCACGGAGGCCACGCCACTCTCGCCGAAGAGGACATCGTTAAGCTGCTCGCCGTTGCGGACCGCGAGGAGCAGGGCGTCGGCGCCCTTGGAGGCTTCCCGGGCGGAGGCGAAGGTGCGGATGCCGGCTTCTTCGGCGAGCTTCAGGCGCGGCTCGGCGATGTCGAAGCCGTGGACAGTGAGCTCGCTGGCCAGGCGGGTGGCCATGGGCAGGCCCATGGCGCCGAGGCCCAGGACGGTGATGGTGTAGTTGCTGGTCATGGTGTTCTCCTTTGAATACTGGCGGGCTGCTAGAAAGTGCTGCTGAGCTTGCGGGTGACGTCGGCGAGGGACTGGTCGTCGCCCACGTTGCCGGCGAACACGATGTACGGGATGCCCTTGGCGGGGCCGTCCACCGGCTCCCAGAGCGAGACGATGCCCGGCAGCATGGGACCGCGGACAATGGCGTGGCGGATTTCCAGGCCGTGGGCGGCGACGTCGGAGGACGTGATGCCGCCCTTGGCGATGACAAACCGCGGCGGGAAGGTCTTGAGGGTCCGGTTCACCACGGCGACGACGGCGGCGGACACTGTGCGCGCGATCCGCAGGCTTTCGGCGGGATCGTCAGTCATGATCAGCAGGCGGCTGGTGTGGACGATGACGTCTCCCCCGTGGAGCGCCTCCACCACGGTGTCAACGGTCTGGTCGAGGTGGGTGTCCCCGGCGCCTGTTTCGGTTTCGGCGGCGAGTAGTTTCTCGGCGTCGATCTCCACAATGCGCGCGGCGCTGTGTTGTTCGCTGAGGGCCTTGAGCTGGCGGGTGGTGACGCCCACGTGGGAGCCCACCACGATCAGGCCACCGGCCTCGGACGGGGTGTTGCCGGCGTAGGCTTCAGCGCCGGTGAGCTCGGTTCGGATTTCCTGGCCGATCCGGGCGCGGACAAACGGCGGTCCCACGCGGTAGAGGAGCTTCTTGCCACGGCGTTCGGCTTCTTCCAGGCCCAGGGACAGGGCGCGGAGGTCGTTCTCGGTGACGATGTCAGCGACGATCGGCGTGGAGTTGATGGCCGGCTCGATCGCGTCGGCGATGGCCTTGGCGGTGATCTGCGGATCGGTAGAGACGCGGATGATGTTCAGGTCAAGGACGATCACGGATTCCGCAGCCAAGCGGCCCTGCGACTTCTCTTCCACGTATTTGGTCATGTCCGAGTTGGCGAAGCCGAAGCTGGCGTCCTTGGCGAATTCGGTCTCGGCCACGGGGGTGAGCTTGCCGGCGTCGTCCCCGGTGCCGCGCATGTAGTGCACGCCGCCGATGGTCACGCGGCCGGCGTCGGGGAACGCCGGCACCAGCACAACGCCGTCGGTGGCTTCCCCGCTGACATCAGCAACGGTGGCGGCGATGACGTCGGGCTCCAGCGGGTAGTGGCCGCGGAGGGTGGAGTCGCTGCGGCTCACGAACCCCAGCCGCAGGGCATCTGCGGACCCGGCAGCGGCCAGCGCGTTTCGGACCACTTCCTCGTTACGGACTGCAGCTTCAGCCGGGTCCAGGCTGCGGGTGTTGGTCAGCACGTACACGGCGGGCTTCGACTGGCCGAAGGCCCAGATGAAGTCCTCCACTTCCCAGCGGGTGAGCACGGGCAGATCCGCAACGGACTGCGTTCCGGTGGGGTCGTCGTCGAGCACTACCAGCATCCGGGGGTTCTCCGCGCTGGACGCGGCGACGGCGTCGGCAACAAGGCGGGCGGGAATCCGGACTTCGGCCGGGAAGGCGGCCAGGATGTCTGCTTCAAGCGTCACAGTGCACTCCGTTGTGTGGAAATCTCTAAGTATTGAGGTAACTGTAAGATGTCTGACATCTAACATTTCAAATAGTGTGGCACAGGACATAGAAACGCGCAAGTAGACTTGTCAGACATATCTGGCGACGCCGCAAGGGGGACATATGGCACGGAAATCACTGGTGGGCGTTGTTGCCGACGAACTCCTGGACCGGATCATTGCCGGGGACTTTCCACCCGGATCCAGCGTGCCCGGCGAGCTGGAACTCAGCGCCAGGCACGAGGTGAGCCGGATGACGGTGCGCGAGGCCATGAAAACCCTGGAAGCGCAGCGGATCCTCAGCGTGGAACGCGGCCGCGGCACGTTCGTTAACCCGTTGAACCGGTGGGCTTCGCTGGAAGCTGTCCTGCGCGCCGCGTCAGAGGGACAAAACGAAGCCGCCGCCTCCGTGCAGCTCATTGAACTGCGCCGAATGCTTGAAACCGGGGCGTGCGAGCTCGCGGCGGCGCGGATCAGCGACGCCGACATCCAGGCGCTGTTCGGCCATGTAGCGGCGATGCGGGCCGCCCATGAGGTCAACGACATTGCCGCCTTCGTGGAGGCTGATCTGGCATTCCACGACCTGATCCTGCGCGCTTCGGAGAACGTTTTTGTGGCGGTCCTTTTCGCACCGCTGCACCGGGTGCTGGAAAAGCGCCGGGCCGAAACATCGGCCGTGCCAACCATCCAGGAGCATGCCATCGGGCACCACCAGAACATCGCCGAGGCCCTGGAATCGCGTAATCCGAGCCGGTCGCGCGAAGCCATGGACCTGCACATGCAGCAGACCCTGGATGACCTCAAGAACCTGGTGCTCGAAGCTCCCTAACCAGAGTCCACGCCGACGTATTGGCTCTGGCCACGCCTGAGAAGTGCCACTAGTGTTCAAGAACGGCCCGCAACCGGGAATCGAAGGCGATCACGAGGAGCGAAGTTGTCCAACCACACGTACAGCATTACTGAAATTGTCGGCACCTCCGAAGAAGGCGTGGACGCGGCAGTCCGCAACGGGATCGCCGAGGCCGCCAAGACCTTGCGCAACCTGGACTGGTTCGAGGTCAAGGAAATCCGCGGTCACCTCGAAGACGGCAAAGTTGCCGACTGGCAGGTACGGATCAAGCTCGGTTTCCGCCACGAAGGCTGACCTGCCTGAGTTTTAGGAGTGATGGCCGCGTCCTTTGGGCGCGGCCATCACTGTTTAGCCATTCGGCACGGCCCTGCCAGGCACTTCCTACAACGAAGGTAGGACTGCCAGTCCTAGGAAAAGCAGGGACATGGTCAAGGACTGACTATCGGCGCGAAAGTGCATAGGCTCGTACCGGAGCAGTTCCCGAAAGCGGTTTCCGGCCGGATATCCCGGGCCAGGAACCACCCTTCAGCACTACGAGGAGTACCCCCATGTCAGAAATCCCGCTGAACAACGGCGTCACCATCCCGCAGCTCGGCTTCGGCGTTTTCCAGGTTCCGCCGGAAGACACCCAGCGGGTCGTTGAGGATGCCCTGGCAGCCGGCTACCGCCACATCGACACCGCCGCCGGATACCGTAACGAAGCAGGTGTGGGCGCTGCCATCGCAGCCTCGGGCATTCCGCGCGAGGAAATCTTCGTGACCACCAAGCTCCGCAACGGCGACCAGGGCCGGGCCCGGGACGCATTCCAGGACACCCGCGAGGCGCTGGGTCTCGACTTCGTGGACCTCTATCTCATCCACTGGCCGGTTCCGTCGCAGGGCCTCTATGTCCAGGCCTGGAAGGAGTTGGAGAACCTGTATGCCGCCAAGGACATCCGTGCCATCGGCGTCTCGAACTTCCTCGCCGACCACTTGGACACCCTGCTCGAGTCCACGGACGTGGTACCGGCCGTGAACCAGATCGAGCTGCACCCCAGCTACCAGCAGGCCGAACTGGCCGCCAAGAGCCGAACCCTCGGGATTGCGGTGGAGGCCTACAGCCCGCTGGGCCAGGGCGGCGACCTCAACGGAAACGCCGTCACCGCTGTCGCGCAGGCGCACAACGCAACCACCGCCCAGGTGGTCCTTGCCTGGCACCTGGCCGCCGGCACCATCGTCATTCCCAAGTCGGTCAACCCGTCCCGTATCCGCGAAAACTTCGCGGCCGCGTCCCTGACACTGACCGACGACGAACTCGCCTCCATCACCGCCCTCGAGCGGGGCGCGCGCATCGGTTCCGATCCCGCCGTCGCCGCTTTCACGCAGCTGTAGCCGCCGCTGACCGAGCCTGCCAGCACCGATTCCGGCGGCTCGGTCACCGGGTTCCGATAGGTCCACCCACCAACGAAGGATTCCCCCCCATGCAGTTCACGCACTTGGGCCGCTCCGGCCTGAAAGTTTCCCGCCTGTGCCTGGGCACCATGAACTTCGGCCCGCACACCGACGAAGCTGACGCACACAACATCATGGATACCGCCCTGGACGCCGGCATCAACTTCTTCGACACGGCCAACGTCTATGGCGGCAGCGGGCACCGGGGCTGGACCGAGGAAATCATCGGCCGCTGGTTCGCGAAGGGCGGCGAGCGCCGCGAACGGACCGTCCTGGCCACCAAGCTGTACGGCACCATGACCGACCGGCCCAACGAGTCCAAGCTGTCCGCGCTGAACATCCGGCGTGCCCTGGACGCCAGCCTGAAGCGCCTCCAGACGGACTACATCGATGTGTACCAGTTCCATCACATTGACCGGGACACGCCCTGGGACGAGATCTGGCAGGCCATCGAAGTGGCCGTCCAGCAGGGCAAGATCCTCTACTCAGGCAGCAGCAACTTCGCCGGCTGGCACATCGCCCAGGCACAAGAAGCCGCCCGCCGCCGGAACTACACCGGGCTGGTCAGCGAGCAGTCCATCTACAACCTGTTCCGCCGCGAAGTGGAACTCGAGGTCATCCCCGCGGCACAGCAGTACGGCCTGGGCCTTATCCCGTGGTCCCCGCTCCAGGGCGGGCTGCTGGGCGGCGTCCTGAAGAAGGAACGCGCGGGCGTCCGGCGCACCGAAGGACGTGCTGCCGAAACCCTCAAGCAGCACCGGGACCAGATCCAGCAGTTCGAGGATCTTGCGGACGGACTGGGCCACGAACCCGGCGATATCGCGCTCGCCTGGCTGCTTCACCAGCCTGCTGTCACCGCGCCGATCGTGGGGCCACGCACGCAGGGACAGCTCGACGCCGGCATCCGGGCGTTGGAGGTCACGCTCGACGCCGAGGCACTCAAGCGGCTCGACGACATCTTCCCGGGCCACCGCCCGGCACCGGAGGACTACGCATGGTGACCCTGTCGGATCCGGCGGCGTTGGATTCCGCGGCATACACCGTGGCGCCACGGAGCATCCTCTTCCTGGGCGGCACCGGGGTGATCAGCGCCGCAGCGGCGGAACGCGCCGTCGTACTGGGACACCGGGTGACCATCCTCAACCGCGGCCAATCAGGCAAGCCGGTACCGGACGGCGCGGAGGTCCTGCGCGCGGACATCCGCGACCAGGACGCTGTTCGGGCGGTGCTGCAGGACAGGGGGTTCGACGCCGTTGCGGACTTTATTGCCTTCACCCCAGATCAGGCGCGCTCCAGTATGGAACTGTTCCGGGGCCGGACCGGCCAGTACGTGTTCATCAGCACGGCGTCGGCCTACCAGAAGCCGCCCACCCGGCTGCCGATCCTGGAATCCACTCCGCTGAAAAATCCGTTCTGGCAGTATTCACGGGACAAGATCGCGTGCGAGGACCTCTTGTTCGAGGCCTACCGGTCAGATGATTTTCCGGTCACCGTGGTGCGTCCTTCACATACGTACGACCGCACGAGGGTGGGCCTGGTGGGCGGCTGGACGGATATTCACCGGATGCGCACCGGCCAGCCCGTCATGGTGCACGGAGATGGCACTTCGCTCTGGACCGTGACCCACGCCAAGGACTTCGCGAAGGCCTTCGTGGGACTGCTCGGCAGGCCGCAGGCAGTGGGCGAGAGCTACACCATCACGTCGGATGAGTACCTGCCGTGGAACCAGATCTACGGCTTGTTTGCGCGGGCGGCCGGGGTTGCTGAACCGGAATTGGTCCATGTGCCGTCGGACACCATCGCCGCGCGTAGCGCCGGGCACAGCCCCCATCTGGGGCCAAGCCTCCTCGGCGACCGCGCCCACTCCGTAGTTTTCGACAACGCCAAGATCAAAGCCCTGGTGCCTGGCTTTGCCGCCACCATCCCGTTCGCGGACGGGACCCGGGAGGTCGTTGACTGGCATGACAGCCACCCGGAACTTCAGGTGGTGGACCAGTCGTTTATGGATCTGAGTGATCGGCTGATCAGGTGGGCGCGAAGGGCGGCTGACTGACGGTGCGGCCGCTGCGCCTCCTGTGGCGTAGCGGCATTAGGCCTTTTCAACCCACTGGGCCCGCCACTCGTGTGCCTCGAAGGTTTCGCTCCAGCAGGCCGTCTCCTTGGCGATTCTGCCGTCCCGGAATTCGAAGATGAACACCGTTTCGTATGCGGACCGTTGTAGTCCAGCAGGGCTTCGGCCACCTCCAGGTTCCCGCCGCTCAGCATCCGGCGCGGTGTGATGGTGGGCAGCTGCGGGAAGGCGTTGTAGATTCCCCGCCGGTTTTCCGCGCCGCGCACAACTTCCCCGGATTGCGGCCAATGCATCACGGCGTCGTTGTGAAACAGCTCGTCCATGACCTCAATGCGGCGGTCGTTGATGCACGCGATCAGCCGGTTGACCACGTTCTCATTAGCGTTAATGGGCTGCCGACATGACAACCCAGATCATCAACGGATCCGGCGACCAGGCCCCCACCATTGACGACTGGAAGCGCGGCAGGCTGCTCACCGCCACGGACACCCGGACCAACAACGGTACCAAAGGCACGCCGAGCCTCGTGGCAGACGTAGTGGGTGACTGGCGCGAGGAAATGCTGGTCCGGACGGCCGACAGCTCAGCGCTCCGCATGTACCTAAGCACCGAAGTGACCAACCACAAGCTCTACACGCTTATGCACGACCCCCAGTACCGGGCGGAGGTAGCCCGGCAGAACACCACCTACAACCAGCCGTCCTACACGGACTTCTATCTGGCCTCGGACATGGACTTCGGTGATGTGCCGCTGCGCACGGCCTGGCTCCCGGGCAGCGTGAAGGCCCTCCATCAGGCTTTGGAGGACCTGGTTGAGTCCGGCGACGTGGCGGGCCCGGTCGCAAAGCAGCTGGCAGCGGGTGTGCAGCAGGCGGCAAAGGCAGTGGACGACGGCGATGCCTCCCAAGCGGCGCACGCCATCCAGCGCTTCGTGAAGTTCCTGGACCAGCAAAAGAAGCCCGATCACGTATCCGAGGTGGCACGAACAGTACTCGACCACCAGGCCGGAAATATTCTCCGGGCATTCGAAGGCTAGGAAGGCGAAAGCACGGCAGACTGTTGAAATGACTCTCTCACCGCTCATCATGCTCAATGACGGCTACAGCATCCCGCAGCTGGGGCTCGGCACCTGGCCGCTGGACGACGAACAGGTGACTGCCGCCGTCGTACAGGCCCTGGAAGCCGGGTACCGGCACATCGATACGGCAGTGAAATACGGCAATGAGGAAGGGGTCGGGAACGGCATCCGCGCAGGCGGGGTGGACCGAAGCGAAATCTTCGTCACCACCAAGCTGGACGGCCAGTTCCAAGGCGAGGACCGCGCGGTGGCGGGGTTGGAGGGGTCACTGACCCGCATGGGGCTGGACTACGTGGACCTGCTGCTGATCCACTGGCCGCTCCCTGCGCGTGATGATTTCGTCTCGACGTGGAAAACGTTTGAGCGGCTGCAGGCGGAGGGCAAAGTCCGGTCCATCGGCGTCTCCAACTTCAAGCCGGCACAC
Source organism: Pseudarthrobacter cellobiosi (assembly GCF_023913755.1). Lineage (GTDB taxonomy): Bacteria > Actinomycetota > Actinomycetes > Actinomycetales > Micrococcaceae > Arthrobacter > Arthrobacter cellobiosi. The sequence continues at coordinate 128,338 of NZ_JAMXBJ010000041.1, read as the reverse complement.
CTGGAACGGCTGCTGGCCGAAACCGACGTTGTGCCTGCAGTGAACCAGATCCAGCTGAGCCCGGCGATTACCCGCGAGGCGGAACGGGAGTTCAATGCCGGGCATGGAATTGTCACGGAATCGTACAGCCCGCTGGGCGGGTCGGGGGCAAGCCTGCTGACCGCTCCCCTCCTTTCGCAGCTTGGTGAAAAATACGACAAGACCCCGGCTCAACTGGTGCTGCGCTGGCATATTGAGAAGGGACTTGTAGTCATTCCAAAATCTGGAAATCCCGAGCGGATGCAGGAAAACCTGGACATCTTCGATTTCTCCCTGGATCGGCAGGATCTCGCGGAACTTGCCATCCTGGACGAGGGGCCCGGCGCCGGCAACGATTCGGACTCAACAGGGCACTGAGAGAGGGCCCGAACAGGCTTTCCGCGGGGATTCAGAGTGGCGAAAAGAAAGTAAGCATGATTAGTATTGGGGCAGAGGGATGAAGCGTGCCCGGGATCGGGCACCTCCCTGATGTAGGAAGAAGGAACGACAAAATGGGTTTCTTTGCATTTTTGATTCTTGGCCTTATTGCCGGCGCGATCGCTAAGGCGATCCTTCCGGGCAAGCAGGGTGGCGGCTGGATCATCACCCTCATCCTGGGCGTCGTTGGTGCGTTCCTCGGCGGCTGGCTCGGCGGGATGATTTTCGGTACTGGCCTGCAGGAGTTCTTCTCGCTGCAGACCTGGCTGCTCGCGATCGCCGGCTCGATCATCGTGCTGCTGGTTTACGGCATGATCACGAAGCGCAGCGTCCGCAGCTAACTTCGTCACCGGCATGAATACCGGCCCTGGGACAACATCCCGGGGCCGGTTTTCTTTCCCCGGCCAAGCGGATCGGGGACCGACACCTTCTCAACGAGCAGGAGTTCACCATGAAATCAAAACTTCTTTTAGGTATTGGCATCGCGGCAGGTTACGTCCTGGGATCGCGGTCCGGCCGGGCGGCGTACGACAAGCTCAAGGCCAGGGCGGCGAGCATCTGGGACAGCAAGCCGGTCCAGGACAAGGTCAGTGCCGCCACGGAGGCCATCAAGGAGAAGGCTCCCGAGGTGGCAGACCAGCTCGGTGAGGCCGCGCGCCGGGCGGGCACGGTCATCGGCTCGGCCGTCCACCACGACACCGCGTCGGGTGACGGCAAGTCCAAAGCGTCCGACGCCGGCACCTCCGTGGGCGCCTCCGGCACCGCTGCGTCTGGCAGCGCTGCGGCCGGCAGCGCTGCGGCCGGCGGTACTGCGGTGGGCGATCACGTTCCCGCCCACAGCACACACCCGGAAACGGTGAACCTGGGGACATCGGACGTTGAGTCAGACCCCGCATTCAATGACAACCAGGGCCAGGACTGGTCCGGTGAAGGCGGCGCCACTCCTGGCGGCGCAGCCACGAACGTTGACCCCCGGCGGGAATGATCCGGGATCGTTGCCGGGACGTTACGCGGGATTCGCCGTGTGACACGGAAGGCACGTTGAAATTGTGCTAAAAATGGTCGTTGCTGGCCGCCGCGCTCCTTGGGGGACGCGGCGGCCAGCCACGTTTCACATCATGGCCAGATGCCGTCTCAGGTGACCAGCTCGGCCGCACCGAACGAGACGCTGAACTGAACGCACCACAGGTCAACTGACGGGTACTTCGACAGATCAACGTCGGCGGGAATCCGGTAAACCTGATTGCCCTGATTTCCCTTGATCAGGCCGAGGTCGTAGTAATCAGCGGAGCCGGCGGTGAACCAGCCTGCCGTCCCTTCCACCACGTGGGCGGCACTTAACCAGACGTGCACATCCGGACCATTGGACGTATCGAGGTTTTCGAGCGTGAGCAGCCTGACGCCGTCAGGCTGCTGTACGATCCGGACAGTTCCCGTGGTGGCGTGTTCATGGCTGATCAGCGTACCCACAGCAAGCTGCACCGGGCCTGCAGGCATGGGTGCCGGAGTCGGCGCCAAGGGTGTAGGCGGAGTCGTTTGTGTTTGCGCTGGACTGCTGGCCACGATGGGGAGCTGTTCATCCACTCTCACGTCCACAAAGAGAAGCCAGGGCTTGAACAGCACAAGCCCAATCACCAGCCCTACCGTGGCAAGGGCCGCCGCAGCGATCATCCAGGTCCGGCGTCGGTTTGGACTCTGCTTTCGACTCATGGACTTTCCGCTCATGGAATCATCGTCCGCGTATCCGGCGACTGGCGCAACGCATCAGCCGTAGCCGGAATTTGCGGCTTTTTGGAGCTCAACCGCAGTACTGGCTTAAATGTCGTACCCCCTTGGCAGAGTATTCCCATGGAAGCTTTCGGGGATCAACTCGCGGACGGCGGTGACACCGCCATGCTGACGGCCGACGCCGGACTGGCTGCGGCGATCGCCTCGGTGAACGCTGCCGCCTCGTCTGCTCCCGGGACCCTGGCGATGACCAGCTACGTCGAAGCTGCCGATTTCGCCAGCCTCGTCGAGGACCTCTCCCGGACCGTGGACTACCTCCAGATCCTCGCCGCGGGCGCCGTGGACCGCACCCGCACCCAGGCCATCACCACAGCGGCAGCCACCCGGACCACCTGGGACTGGGTCACCGGGTGGGACAACGGCGTCGAAGCCCTGAACGAAACCGACGCCGCCTGGCCCTCCGGGACCACCGCGGAAATCGCGGGGACCACCGCCGGGAGCACCCGGGCCGTTCCGGGGTCACCGGCCGATGACGGCTGCAAGAACACCGCCGAATTCCTGCGCCTCCGGCTCCGGATCGGGCGCAGCGAAGCCCAGCGCCGCATCCACCTCGCCCACAGCATCCTGCCCGCAACCACCCTCACCGGAGACCCCGTACCCCCAATGAGGGAACACCTCGCCGCAGCCCTCACCCCCGCCTCCACTACCGGCAGCCCGGCAGAGACCAGCGGCGACGCCGACACCGACGACCTAATCCGGCCGCACGCCGTGCCAGGGTCCGGGCCCGTGGTCTCCTCCCGCGCCGGGACCATCATCAGCGCCACCCTGGACCGCCTCAAACACCACACCACCCCGGAGAACCTGGACCGGATCGAACACGACCTCACGCACACCGCCGCCACCACAGACCCCGATTTCCTGACCCGCGTCGCCCGCCGCTGGGCCGACACCATCGACGCCGACGGCACCGAACCCATCGAAGAAGCACTCCGCCACACCCAAGGCGCGTTCATCCGCAAACCCCGCCATGGCCTCCACCACCTCGAAATCTTCGCCACCACCGACCAATACGAACACCTCGCCACCGTCATGAACGCCGCCACCAACCCCCGCACCACCACGGGCACAGAAACCGGCACAGAAACCGTCGCAGCCACGGGCACGGAAGCCGCGTCCGGGAGCGGCGACCCCGGCCCCGGGCAGGGCAACAATGTCTGGCAGGACACCGACCTCGATCTGGACCGGCGCACCCGCTCCCAGAAACAACTCGACGGCATCGTCGGCGCCCTCAAAGCCGCCCTCAGCACCAACTTGCTGCCCACCAGCGGCGGGAACCGCCCCCAGATCCTCGCCACCATCAACTACCACGACCTCCTCCCCCACCCAGCCACAGCCACCGGCGCTGGCGACGGATTGGCGGCAGGAACAGGCACAGACAGCAACAGCGGTAATGGGATTAGCACGGCGGCGCAGGTACTGGTACTGGTCTTGGTATTGGCACGGGCAGCTTCACGTTCACCGGGCCCGTCGCGGCAACCACCCTCCGCAAACTCGCCTGCGACGCCGACATCATCCCCGTCCTACTCGGCACCAACGGCGAAATCCTGGAACTCGGCCGCAAAACCCGGCTCTTCACCCCCGCCCAGCGCCTCGCCCTGACCGCCCGCGACCAGGGCTGCACCTTCCCCAACTGCACCATCCCAGCGCCCTGGTGCGCAGCCCACCACATCACCTACTGGTCACGGCAAGGCCCCACCAACGTCGGCAACGGCGCCCTGCTCTGCTCCCATCACCACCACCTCATCCACAAAGAACAATGCACCATCCACACCCGCAACGGCGTCCCCTGGTTCACACCCCCACGCCACATCGACCCCGCCCAAAAACCCCAACAAAACCACTACTTCAAACCACCACCCCCACAACGCGAATAGACACTTCCACAGCGCGAAAAGGCGGCCACAACGCGAATGGGCAGCCGCCACCGCAGGAAGTGGTACCTGCCGGCGCACCCGTTACTAAGGCCGTCCGACTACGACGGTGCCGTCCAGTTCTTCCGAGCGGACAATCCTCACCGCGAAGCCCGCATGCGCCAGGATCGACGACGTCGCTGCGGACTGCCGCTCGCTGGTTTCGATGATGAGATGCCCGCCCGGTCGCAGCCATTCGTTGGCCACCGCAGCGACGCGGCGGTGGAACTCGAGTCCGTCCGTGCCGCCGTCGAGCGACCACAACGGCTCGTGATCGCGTGCCTCGTGCGGCATGGAATCGATAGCGCCGGTGGGGACATAGGGGGCGTTGACAGCCAGAACACGGATCCGCCCCTTGACGGCGGGCGGCAGTGCATCGAACAGGTCGCCCTGGTGGACCTCACCACCCACGCTGCCAATGTTCCGGCGGGCGCAGGCCACAGCAGCCGGGTCAATGTCCGCCGCATGGAGCTCCAGGCCCGCAATACTGTACGCGATGGCAGCACCCACCGCACCGGACCCGCAACAAAGATCCACAACAACGGAGGGCTCCAGGCCATCCTTGCCCTCCTGCATCGGGTCCGCCGAGAGCAGGGCTGCGGCCTCATTCACCAACAGCCCGGTCCGGCGGCGCGGAACAAAAACCCCGGCATCGAGCTCAATCCGGAGACCGCAGAACTCGGCCCAGCCCAGGATGTGCTCCAGCGGATACCCGGCAACCCGCCGCTCCACCGCCGCAGCGATTTCGGCCGGGCCGGACACCGCGGTGAGGAGAAGCCGGGCTTCCTCCTCCGCGAAGACGCACCCGGCGGAGCGAAGCCGCTCAGCGATCCCAGCAAGGGACTCAACATCCAATTCAGTGGCTGACATGGGTACACCTTCCGCAATCCGATGGGCGCCGAGCGCCGTCGCCCGCCTCTGAATGTACGCGAAGGTAGCCCCTGGCCGCCTGTCTAAAAAGACTGGATTTATTCAGTGCAAGCGCTTACAGTGTGGCGTGGTTCACCTGGCGATCGTTCCCTGATTGCCCGCACGAACCGCACATCTGACCACCAACTGACGCCACCACACTCGCATCTCCACAGCAGCCTGAACAGCATCGCCGCTACCAGGAAGGTCTCCTGACGTGAACACACGCACCCGCAAAGGCTCCATCCAACGCCTTAACCACCCGCTGACAACATGGCTGGGGCTGCTCGCCGCAGCCGTAGTCGCTTCCACTTCTGTCCTCCCCGTGCACGCGGCGCCGGACCCGAACGACCCGGGGTCGTCGTCGGCCCTTCACTCACTCCGTGCCCCTGTGACGGACGAGAATTTCTACTTTGTGATGGCTGACCGCTTCAGCAACGGGGACGCAACCAATGACGACGGCGGTCTGGGCAGCGACCCCATGGTGTCCGGCTTCAATCCCACAAAAAAGGGCTTCTATAACGGCGGCGACCTGGCCGGCCTGCGGGACAAGATCGACTACATCCAGGGCCTGGGCACCACGTCCATCTGGCTCACCCCCAGCTTCAAGAACAAGGCGGTGCAACCCGAGGACAAGTCAGCCGGCTATCACGGCTACTGGATCACCGACTTCACCCAGATCGACCCCCATCTCGGCACCAACGACGAGCTGAAGGCCCTCATCGACGAAGCCCACTCGCGCGGCATGAAGGTGTATTTCGACATCATCACCAACCACACCGCGGACGTGATCGGCTACGAAGAGGGCGCCCGCAAGACCTACGTTTCCAAGGACGCCGAGCCGTACAAGTCGGCTGCCGGCGACGAGTTCGACGACCGCGACTTCGCAGGCTCCCACGACTTCCCGGAGCTTGATGTCAAGACGTCCTTCCCTTACGTCCCCGTTCTGGATAAAGCCGAGGAGAACCTGAAGGTCCCCGCCTGGCTGAACGATCCCACGCTGTATCACAACCGCGGAGACACCACCTTTGTAGGCGAGGACTCCTACTACGGCGACTTCTTCGGCCTCGATGACCTCTTCACCGAGAACCCCAAAGTGGTGGACGGCATGGAGGAGATCTACAAGACCTGGATCGGCGATTTCGGCGTGGACGGCTTCAGGATAGACACCATGAAGCACGTCAACAACGAGTTCTGGCAGGAATTCGGCCCGGAGGTGCTGAGCTACGCGAAGGCGCAGGGCAAGGACGAGTTCTTTATGTTCGGCGAAGTCTTCGACACAACCAAGTCCTTCACCTCCCAGTTCACCACGCGCAACCAGATGCAGGCCGTGCTGGACTTCCCGTTCCAGGAGGCCGCCCGGAACTTCGCGTCCAAGAGCCAGGACACCCGCTCGCTGGAGACCTTCTTCGCCGACGACGACTGGTACACCGATGCCGATTCCAACGTCTACCAACTGCCCACCTTCCTGGGCAACCACGACATGGGCCGCATCGGCAGCTTCATCGCGGCCGACAACCCGGGCTCAGACGACAAGGAGCAGGTGGCCCGCGACCAGCTGGCCCACGAGCTGATGTACCTCTCCCGCGGCAATCCGGTCATTTACTACGGCGACGAGCAGGGCTTCACCGGCCCCGGCGGCGACCAGGACGCACGGCAGACGTTGTTCGCCAGCCAGGTGCCGGAGTACCTCGACGACGACCTGCTGGGCACCGACGCAACGCACGCCACCGACAACTTCAACGCCGACCACCCGCTGTACTCCAAGATCAGCCAACTCGCCGCCCTGACCAAGGACCACCCTGCCCTGCGCGACGGCGCCCACCAGCACCGCTACGCCTCCGTGGGGCCCGGGATCTACGCCTTCTCCCGCACCGATGCGGAGGACCAGCGTGAGTATGTCGTAGCCCTGAACAACAGCGAACAGCCGCAGACGGCCGACGTGCCCACCTACATCGGCAAGCGCAGCTACACACGTATTTATGGGAGCACAGGTGCAGGCGCGGACAATGTGAAGACCTCAGCGGACGGAAAGCTGACAGTCACCGTCCCGCCGCTGTCGGCCGTGGTCTACCAGTCATCGGGCCGCATTCCGCACTCCAAGGCGGCTCCCGCCGTCGCACTCCAGGAACCTGCCGCCGCACCGGCGGATAACGGCCGGATCAACGTGACGGCCGACGTCGGCGGTGCTTCGTTCTACGAGGTCACCTTTGAGGCCAGGACCGCGGGCGGTGGCTGGGAGCCGATCGGCACCGACGACACAGCGCCGTACCAGGTGTTCCACGAGGTTGCTGCGTTGGATGCAGGCACCGTCCTCGAATACCGCGCCACAGTGCTGGACAACGGGGGCCACCGAGCCACCAGCCAGCCCCGGGCAGCCGCAGTTCCGGCGCCGGTCCTGACTATCCAGAAGCCTCTGGAAGGAAGCAGCGTGGAGGGGGCCGTTGAGCTCAGCGCAACGGCCGATCCGGAAAAGTCCAGCCACGTGGTGTCCTTCGAGCGCAGCGTGGCCGGCGGCGAGTGGACGGCCGTAGGCTCCGATGACTCCTCACCGGTGTACTCGGTCACCGATGACCTGGCGGCACTCGAGCTCGCGGACGGCACCCAGGTGCGCTACCGCGCGGCCACGAGCGGCCCCGGCTTCAGCGTGGTCAGCGAGCCGCGGACAGTAACGGTGGGCGAGGCTCCGCAGCCGGATTCGGTGACCGTGGCCGGGTCGCTGAACTCCGAGATGGGCTGCCCTGCCGATTGGGACCCGGCCTGCACAGCGGCGTTCATGACCCTGGACCCGGCGGACAACATCTGGCGGCTGACGGTGGACCTGCCGGCCGGGCAGTACGAGTACAAGGCCGCGCTCAACGGCAACTGGGACGTGAACTATGGCGCCGGCGGAGTCCTTTTCGGCAGCAACATCGTGTTGGACCACCCCGGCGGGGCCGTCACATTCCGCTACGACAACAGCACACACGTCCTCAGCGCCGGGTACGCCTCGCAACAGCCGGGTGCTGTTGCCATCGCGGGAAGCGTGGACAACGAACTCGGGTGCGGCGTCGACTGGGATCCCACCTGCGACCAGGCCCAGTTGATTCTGGATCCGGCAACGCTGGTGTGGAAACTGTCCGTTCCGGACCTGCCGGCCGGGACGTATGAGTTCAAGGCGGCGCTGAACCGCAATTGGGACGTGAACTACGGGGCTGGCGGGGTGCCCAACGGGGCCAACATCTCCTATACGCACGACGGCGGCGCGGTCACCTTCCGGTACGACCACGTCACCCACCTGCTCACGGCGGGTTAGGGCCCAGCACTGCGTATCATCGCGATGCGGGGCGCCGGCGGTCGTTCCGAGGTTTCGGAGCTCCGCATGGTGACCCCGCTTTGCGGTCTGCCAGTTACTCCTGCAACAGCCCTGACGGATACTCAGCCTCTGGGCCAGCAGTTCCCCCCATAGCGGCGACCAGCCGTTCACGCGCGCGCCCAAGGTGTTCGTCCAGCAATTCGGCGGCGGCCTCGCCCTGGCCGCCCTCGATCAGCTCGAGGATCTTCTGGTGTTCGGCCAGTATCAGCTCCGTGTCCAGGAGGTGCAGTGACTGGACCCGGACCATACACAGCCGCACCTCACCCACAAGCGAGCGGTACATCCGGCTGATGCGCTCATTGGCCACTCCGTCGATCAGGCTTGTATGGAAACGCATGTCAGGTTCCACAACATCCAGCGGCGCGCCCGACTTCAATGCCGCGATATCGCGGTTGGCCTGGACAGCCCCTTGCGGCACGTCCTTGGTGCGCGCCAGCCGGCGGAGTACTTCGCTTTCCAGATAGGCACGGGCCAGGTAAATGTCCCGCACCGACTCCGGCCCCAGGTCCACAACACGTGCGGTCTTGTGCGTGCCCCGGTCCAGCAGCCCCTCCGCCACGAGCTTCTCAATCGACGCCTTGGCGGTGGGGCGTGCCACTTCATACGACGTGGCGACGTCTGTCTCAGTGAGCGCCTCGCCGGAACCCAGGTCACCCGAGAAAACGCGGCTCCGCAGATCCGCAGCGATCGCGTCCACGATGGAGACTGCTGCAATACGGCCAACCATGCGCGCATCCTCTCTGGACTAAAACCATCTGAACTAAACCCAATTCCTTCAATCTTGCCAGACAAGTCAACACATACACTTGACCAACATGTGTACTTGTTAGACAATCGGAGGGCGCCACGGTGTTGTGACGCCTAACACAATCTGGAGACACATGTTTCAGCAGATCCTCGACCCCATTGCCGGGTCCCTAGTGATTTCCGCCCTTTTCGCGGCGCTTCCCCTCGTCCTGCTATTTGTTCTGCTGGGCGTTTTCAAGGTCAAGGCACCCAAAGCAGCCCTGGCCAGCCTCGCCCTGTGCCTCGTGCTGGCCACCGTTGGCTGGCAAATGCCGGTCAACCAGGCCCTAAGCGCCACCCTGGCCGGCATCTTCTACGGCTTGTTCCCCATCCTGTGGATCCTGGTGAATGCGCTGTGGATCTACCGGCTCACCGTGGCCACGCCTTGGTTCGAAGTGCTGGGACGCACCATCCGTTCCATCTCGAACGACCTCAGGATTTTGTCCATCCTGATCGCCTTCTGCTTCGGCGCCCTGCTGGAATCCCTGGCCGGCTTCGGCGCCCCCGTGGCCATCTCCGCCGCCATGCTGATGGCAGCCGGAATGAAGCCGCTGAAGTCAGCAATTGTCTCGCTGCTGGCCAACACCGCCCCGGTAGCCTTCGGCGCGATGGCCGCGCCGATCATCGCCCTGAACGGCGTCACCGGCCTGCCGCTCAATGAGCTTTCCTCGATGGCCGGACGCCAGACTCCGTTCATAGCCCTAATCGTTCCGCTGCTGCTGGTGTTCATCGTCGATGGCCGGCGCGGAGTGAAACAGACCTGGCCCGTGGCCCTCGTGGCAGGCGTCGCCTTCGGTGCCGCCCAGTTTGTCACCTCCAACTACTTCGCCGTGGAACTCACCGACGTTGTGGCCGCCGTGGTCACAGTGGCCGCCGTGCTCCTGCTGCTGAAGGTGTGGCAGCCGAAAGAAACCGTCGGAATGGGAGGCGCCGTTCAGGCCGCCCCGGAAGCAGCTGAGGCAGCCGCCGTCGGTGCTCGCGCAGAAACCCCCAGCGCCCGCGCAAGTGCCGGTTCAGGGAGCGGACCCAGCTCAAGACGCTCTGCCGAACGGCCTGCCTCGGGCAGCGCCGTGCCAACTGACAGTGCTGTGCCAACTGATAGTGGGGCGCCTACCGATAACACCCGGCCCGAACCGCGGCAGATCTGGATGGCGATCGCCCCTTATCTGATCATCATCGCGGTGTTCTCGGTGGCCCAGATTCCGTTCGTCAAGGCCTGGCTGAGCCAGGTTGGCAGCGTCACGTTCGCCTGGCCCGGACTGGACATCACCGACTCGGCCGGCAAGCCTGTCGCGGCCACGAAGTTCAAGCTGGACCACCTCAAGGCGACTGGCACCCTGCTGCTGCTTTCTGGCCTGCTCACCATGCTGCTGTACAAAATCACCGCATCGCAGGGCCTGCGCATCTACCGGGACACCCTGGTGCAGCTGCGCTGGACCATCGTCACGGTCACCGCCGTCCTGGGCCTGTCCTTCGTGATGAACCTCTCCGGCCAGACCACTACCCTTGGCTTCGCGCTGGCCTCCGCGGGCGGTTTCTTCGCCGTCCTCTCGCCGCTGATTGGCTGGATTGGCGTGGCACTCACCGGCTCCGACACATCCTCCAACTCGCTGTTCGGCCAGATGCAAGCCACCGCAGCGGAGCAGACCGGTCTTTCTCCGGTGCTGATGGCCGCCTCCAACTCCTCCGCAGGGGTGATGGGCAAGATGCTGTCGCTGCAGAACCTGGCCGTGGCCTCGGCCGCGGTGGGCCTTGACGGTGCAGAGGGCACCCTCTTCCGGAAGCTCCTCGGCTGGAGCCTCGGCCTGCTGGCGCTCATCACTGTGCTGATCTTCCTGCAGTCCACCCCCGTCCTGGGCTGGATGGTCCCCTGATGGCACCCCTGGACTTGGCTGGCCTCCGCGCGGCGGTGAAGGATCCCGCCCAGGTGAAGACCCGGGCCATCGACCTGCACGCGAACGCCCATGACGCCTCGCATTTCCTGCTGATCCCGCAAGCTGTGGTCATGGCCGGGAATGCTGCGGAAGTGGGCGGGCTGTTGCGTGCGAGCGCTGCCCAGGGTGTGCCGCTGACCTTCCGCTCCGGCGGAACCAGCCTGAGCGGCCAGGCGGTCACCAACGGCGTGCTGGTGGACGTGCGCCGCAACTTCCGGGACATCGAAGTGCTCGACGACGGCGCGCGGGTCCGCGTCCAGCCCGGCGTCACGGTCAGGGCTCTCAACGCGAGGCTCGCCCGCTACGGCCGTAAATTCGGCCCCGATCCGGCCAGTGAGGCGGCGTGCACGATCGGCGGTGTGGTGGCGAACAACTCCTCCGGCATGAACTGCGGGACGGTAGACAACACCTACCGCACCCTGGAGTCGTTGACCGTGGTCCTGCCCTCCGGCACCGTGATCGACACCGGGGCACCGGACGCCGACCAGAAACTCCGCGCCCTCGAGCCGGAACTCTATGCAGGCCTGGCCCGGCTGGCGGAGCGCATCCGGAACAACCCCGACTCCGTCGACCGGATCAGGCAGCAGTTTTCCATGAAGAACACCATGGGCTACGGCCTGAACTCCCTGCTGGACTACACGAGCCCGGTGGACATCATGGCCCACCTGATCGTAGGCAGCGAAGGCACCCTAGGTTTCGTGGCAGAGGCGGTTTTCCGCACCATCCCGCGGCTCCGGCACGCCGCCGCGGGCCTGCTGGTGTTCCCGGACCTTGAAGCCGCCAACGCGGCCCTGCCCGCCCTCGTCGAGACAGGCGCCGCCACCATTGAGCTGATGGATGCTCTGTCACTGAAGGTGGGCCAGACGCTCAAGGGAACTCCCGCCGTCGTGCAGGACCTGACGGTCCGGGATCATGCCGCACTGCTTGTGGAGTACTCCGCCAGCAGCGCCGGACATTTGGCGGAGCTCCAAGTCAACGGCGAGGGCATCCTCCAGGGCCTCGGGCTGTCCGCTCCGGCCCGGTTCACCGGCGACTCCCACGAACGCGGCCAACTCTGGCAGTTGCGCAAGGGCCTCTACGCCTCCGTCGCCGGTGCGCGGCCCCAGGGCACCACCGCGCTGCTCGAAGACATTGTGGTCCCCGTCCCGGTGCTGGGCCGCACCTGCCGGGAACTGATCCGGCTTTTCGACAAGTACAGCTACGGCAACAGCGTGATCTTCGGCCACGCCAAGGACGGCAACGTCCACTTCATGCTCACCGACGGTTTCGCCACCTCCGCAGAACTCGACCGTTACAGCGCCTTTACCGAAGACATGGTGGACCTGGTCCTGGCCGAGGGCGGATCCCTGAAGGCCGAGCACGGGACAGGGCGCGTCATGGCACCCTACGTCCGCAGGCAATACGGCGATGAGCTCTATGACGTCATGCGCAGCATCAAGCGGCTGTTCGACCCAACCGGGATGCTCAACCCGGGCGTGCTTATGGACGAAGACCCCATGGCGCACCTGCGGCACATCAAGACCGCGCCGCCGGTCGCCGAGGAAGTGGACCGCTGCGTCTCCTGCGGCTACTGCGAGCCGGTGTGCCCCAGCAAGGACATCACCCTGACGCCGCGGCAGCGGATCGTCACGCTGCGTGCCATCGAATCCGCGCGGCTGGCCGGGGACACGGCGCTGGTCAAGGACCTGGAAAAGGACTACGAGTACGAATCCGTGGACACCTGCGCCGTGGACGGAATGTGCCAGACCGCCTGCCCGGTGGACATCAACACAGGATCGCTCGTAAAGAAACTGCGGAAGGCCGACGCCGGCCCACTCGCCAACGGGGCGTGGAATGCCGCCGCCAAGCACTGGGAAGGCGTCACCCGTGGCGCTTCACTGGCGCTGACTGTGGTGGACAAGCTCCCGGCCGCCGCCATCGCCCCGCCCAACAAGGCCGCGCGGGCAGTGCTCGGCACAGATACGGTGCCGCTATATTCCGCGGAACTGCCGGGCGGGGGTTCCGTGCGGAAGCGTCCGACGTCGGCGGGCAAGGTGGACGCTGTCTACTTCCCTGCATGCGTGGGAACCATGTTCGGACCCGCGGGTACGTCTCAGGACGGCCAAGGGCACGGCGTCCAGTACAGCTTTGAACAGCTCTGTACCAGGGCAGGGATTACGCTCCTTGTCCCGGAAGGGATCGATGGCCTCTGCTGCGGCACGCCATGGTCCTCCAAAGGTATGGCCGCAGGCCAAAAAACGATGCGGGAGAAGACTCTGGCAGTCCTCCGGGAGGCAACCAGGGACGGCGAGCTGCCCATCGTCTGCGACGCGTCCTCCTGCACCGAGGGCCTGCGCCAGGCCGTCGAATCGGACACGCCGGCAGCAGGGCAGCGTCCACTGCGATTGGTGGACGCCGTGGACTTCGCCGCGGAACAGATCCTTCCTGGGCTGCCCGACCACGGGAAGCTGGAGTCCCTGGCCCTCCACCCCACCTGCTCCTCCACCAGAATGGGCCTCAACGATGCCCTCGGAGCCGTCGCCGGCGCCGTGGCCGATCGCGTGGAGGTCCCGGAAAACTGGGGCTGCTGCGCATTTGCCGGGGACAGGGGAATGCTGCACCCGGAACTGACGGCATCGGCAACCGAGAAGCAGGCCACAGAGGTGGCTGACATGGGCGCCGCGGCGCACGCCTCTTGCAACCGGACCTGCGAACTGGGCATGACCAGGGCAACGGGTGCGCAGTACCGCCACGTGCTGGAACTCTTGGAAGAGGTAACCCGCTGACGTAGGGCCAAAGCAGGTTTCCGCCCGACGTCAGCCGCGCAGCGCCTCCGACACCGCGGCAAGGAGCGAGTTGAACTGCGGGTTGGTAGGAAGATCGTCGATGAACACCGGCTTTCCGTCCGGACCGCCGAGCGGGATCTGCCAGTTCGGATACAGCGCCTCGGTGGTGCCGGGCTGGTTCTGCACGCGCCGCTCCCCCACGGCATCCACCAGGGCCACCCCGAGAAGGACCGACGGAGTCTGGGCCAGCAGGCGGTGCAGCGCTTCGATAGTGCGTTCCTCGCTGCCGGTGCTGCTGTGGCCACCGTCGGCGGTGGCGCCACCGTCAGGCAGCAGGCCGCGTTCCCGCAGCAGCCCCATCATCTTTTCGAGCGTGGCCGTGTGCTCCGCCCGCTCTTCCGCCTCGGGGCGTTCCAGGAGGCCCAGCCTGCTGCGAAGGGCCACGTGGTCGCCCGCCAGGTAGCCTGCGGTGGGCGGCAGGTCGTGGGTGTTGACGCTGGCGAGGGCCTGCGTGCGGTACAGCTCCGGCGGCAGGGGTGAATCGCCGTCGTTCTCGAACCAGAGGATGGAGGTGCCCAGGATGCCGCGGGCAGCGAGGTAGTCGCGCACCCACGGTTCGAAGGTTCCCAGATCCTCGCCGATTACCACGGCGCCGGCACGCTGGGCCTCCAGCGCCAGGATGCCGATCAGTGCTTCGTGGTCATACGTGACATAGGCGCCGTCGCGCGGGGAGTTGCCGGCCGGTACCCACCAGAGGCGGAACAGGCCCAGCACATGGTCCACCCGGATGCCCCCGGCGTGACGGAGCACGGTGGAGAGCATGTTGCGGAACGGCGCGTAGCCTGCCTCCGCCAGGCGGGCGGGATGCCACGGCGGCTGGTTCCAGTCCTGGCCCAGCTGGTTGTACATGTCCGGCGGCGCCCCCACGCTGATCCCGGGCGCCAGGACATCGCGGAGGGTCCAGGCGTCGGCGCTGCTGAGGTCCACGCCCACGGCAAGATCGTGCACCACGCCCAGCCGCATCCCCGCCCGGCGCGCCGCCTGCTGCGCGTTCTCAAGCTGCTCGTCACAGATCCACTGCAGCCAGCGGTGGAACCCGATCCTGTCCGCAAGCTTCCCGCGCAGTGACTCCGCCTCAGGGGAACCCAGCGCGCAGTCCGGATCGGCCCACAGAGGATGGTCCGGTGCCAGGTCTTCCCGGATGGCGGACCACAGCGCGAAATCATCCAGCCCGGTGCCGGAGATCCGGCAGAATTCGTCGAACGCTGCCTGCCGCGCCAGCGAGCGCCGGGCGTGATACAGCAGTTCCAGGGCCTGGAGCTTGGCGGCGTACACGGCGTTCCGGTCCAGCCGTTCGCCGTCCTTGTTCAGGACCTGGACCTGCTCCTGCAAGCTGTCCACCGCCGCGCGCTTACGCGGCTTCAGGTAGGCGATTTCCGGGATGGCTTCCACGCGGATGTACAGCGGGTTGAAGAAGCGCCGCGTGGACGGCGAGTAGGGCGACGGCTGGACCGGCGGCACGGGTTCCGCGGCGTGCAGTGGGTTGACCAGCACGTAGTCCGCACCACGGGCGCCGCTGAGCGTGGCCAGATCCGCGAGGTCGGCGAAGTCGCCGATCCCCCAGGACCGTTTGGACCGCACGGAGTAGAGCTGCGTGGCCAGGCCCCATCCCCGACGCTCCACCAAGGAATCGGCGGTGGTGAGCCGCGCCGGAACCACCACCAGCGCGCCCTCGGCTGTGACGCCGTCGGACTCTGCCTGCAGCGTGTGCCAACCCAGCGGTAACCCCGCCGGTACGGCGAAGGTGGCCCGGCCGGTGGCCACGCCATCAACGTCCTGGGGCGGCACCCAGACGTCCTGCTGGACGGCGTCCACGGGCCCGCCCGTACCGGCCTCCAGCACAACTGTCAGACGCGCTGTCGAACCGTCCCGGACGTGGACGGGAACCAGAGCGGTTTTGCCCTGCTGGACCACGACGGCGGGCGGCAGCATCCGCCGCCACGGCGCCACTTCCGCCTCGGCCAGGGCAGTTTCGATGATTTCGTTCGTGCCGGCCGGAACGCCCAGCGCCGCCAGGACCTTGATCAGGGTCTCCGGGGCCACGCTGTGCGGCAGCCCGTCCCAGCCGTGGAACGAGGTGCCCACGCCGTGAACGTCCGCGAGGCGTTGGAGGAGGTGCTGGTCCACGGGCTCATGACCGGCGGCATCACCATCGCCCGGCGGTACCGGCGTGCCGAAAATTTGAGCGTGCTGCTGGTCTGGAGCCTTCATGGATGTCCGCCTCGTCTGGTGTGATGGGCCCGAACTTACATTGCTTGCTGACGCACGGGAGCAACACGCCCCCGCGCACGACTGTTGCAGCCAACGATAGTCCGGCGGCAGCCCTCAGGGCGCCGAATCCCGGATTTTCAGGTCAAAGCCCGCCTCCGCGTGAACGCCTTCTGCCCTCGCTTCCAGCCCCTCAATCCGGTCGACCAGCAACCCGACGGACCGTTCCGCAATCTCGCCCATACCGGGCGACACGGTGGTGAGCGACGGCGAGGCGAACCGGGCCTCGTCGATGTCGTCAAAGCCCGCCACCGCAACGTCCTGGGGCACCTTCACGCCACGGACGAGCAGTTCATGCATGGCTCCCAGGGCGAGGGCGTCGTTCAGCCCGAAGACGGCGTCGAACGGAACGCCGCTCTCCAGGAGGCTGGCGACGGCGGCTGCTCCCCCTTCGCCGCGCCATTCACCGGGTGCCACCAGGGCCGGGTCAAACGGAACCCCGGCGTCCTCCAATGCGCTCCGGTAACCATTGAGCCGCAGGCCAGCAGAGCCCGTTGACTCGCCAGGGCGGGCGCCGAGCACGGCAATACGACGGCGGCCTCGGGCCAGCAGGTGGGTCTTACCCGAGCGCAGGCTGCGGGCCGCCAGGTTCGCCTCGTCGCCCAGTTCGGCAATGGCGTCCTGGACCCGTTGCCTGGTGGCCGGCCGGATGAACTCGTAGTCGTTGAGCACGTTCGACACGGTCTTCAGCGACACCCCGGCGACGCGCGCCACATCGTTCATGGTCACTGCCATGAGCGGTCAGCCTTTGGCAGCCTTGGCCGCCGCCTTTGCTGCCTGCTTGCTGGCCCGCACCTTGGCGAGCGATTCAGGACTCACGATGTCGGCAACCGAAAGGAAGGAATCTTCCTGGCCGTAGTGGCCGGCGGCCTCGCGCCAGCCGGTCGCGCTCAGCCCGCGCTGCTTTCCCAGGAGCGCAAGGAAAATCTTTGCCTTCTGCTCCCCGAATCCTGGCAGTGCCTGCAGGCGGCGCAGCACCTCCGGGCCGTCGGGGTCGCCCTTGGTCCAGATCAGCGTCGCGTCGCCGTCCCAGTCATGCTGCACCGTTTCGGCGAGCGCCTGGACGCGACCCGCCATGGAACCCGGGAACCGGTGCACCGCGGGCCGCTCCTTGAACACCTCAACGAACGCCTGGGGTTCATACGCGGCAACCGCGGCCGGGGCGATGGACCCGATCCGGGCCCGGATCTTCTCCGGCCCGGCAAAGGCGGATTCCATGGTTACCTGCTGGTCCAGCAGCATGCCTGTCAGCAGCGCAAACGCGTCATCGGCGAGCAGTTGATCGGCGGCCGGGTCACCGGTGATATGCAGTTCCATGGCCCTCATCTTTCCACCTCCCGCGGCCTGCGTCATGACCTCGAAGATTCCGGTGTAGACGCAGCGCCCCAGGTGTTCGACGCTGAACGCCGGCTCGATGGTGATCTTGCCGGCGGAGGAGAATTCATCAGCGCGGAGTTTAGTGGTTTTTCCGAAAAACCAAGTACTACCTAATTTGAAAAACAAGTACCGATTACGCGGTCGCCCGGGACCCCGCCAGAACTACGGTCGACTAATGAGTTAAGACTCGCAAATCGCACTGGTTTGGATGTCTCACTAGGGGGTTGTGAGAAGGATGAATACACGACTCGGCAGCCGCGCTTTCCCGCTCCAAGGGGTCCGGGAAGTAAGCGGGGCCGGCGACGAGGAGGTCTTCGAGACCAAGGCCTCTCCCCCAGCCGTCGCCGGCCCTCCGTCCTCCACAGTTCCCATTCGTCCAACGCTTCCAGTCAGTTCCCGGCGTCCCCGCGGGAGGCGGACGTGAAGTATTCCCGAACCGAGGCTTCCCAGGCACACGCGTCGGCGGGCAGGAGGCCAGCGCCCGCTCATCCGGCCCAACACACCACCCAGCATGCAGCCCCGCATCCGGGGCCGGCGGCAATCCCGGACCGCAGGCCCAACCAGGCACCGGGCGATCGTCCTGGCGCGGAACCGGCAGCGAAAGCGGTCACCATCGGGATGGTCGGCGCCGACGGGCTTATCCCCGATTTGGTCACCGGCTCGAAGGACCTGTCTGACTCCCTGGAGATCCTGGCCCACCTCGCGGCGGCGGCGCTGAGCCGGCTCGCGGGCGTCCCCATCGAATGCGCCCTGTTCCTGAGCCGGGCCAAACGCTCCAGAGCCACCGCCGGAACCGGCACGCGGACCGCGACGTTGGCCCGGCTGGAAAAGGAGGTCGGCGAAGGCCCCCTGACCGAAGCCCTCACCGGCACAGGTACCGCGGCCATGAACCACGTGGCTTCCGACTTCCGCTGGGGACGCTACAGGCCGCACCTACAGGACGCCGGGTTCGACAGCGTCCTGGGCCTGCGGCTTTCCCTGGATGAGGGCACCGAGGCCGCCCTCGCCTTCTTCGCAGCCAGCCCCCAGGCGTTCCCGCTGCACGTGATCGCCGAGGCCCGCAGTTTCACTGACCTCGCATCCCGCGGCCTCAGGCTGGCCCTTGAGCTGGAGTCGGCCAGCACCAGGGCGTCCGACCTGCAGTCAGCCTTGGAAAGCCGGACGTCCATCGACATTGCCTGCGGCGTCATCATGGCGCAGAACAGGTGCTCCTACAACGACGCGATTGCCATCATCGCCAAGGCATCCAGCCACCGAAACATCAAGCTCCGCAGGGTGGCTGAGGGCATCCTGGCGAACCTGCCAGGCGGTGCGCCGGACACTCATTTCGAGCATTAGGCTGCCGCGGCTCAGGCTAGCGCCGGCACCTCCGGAATCCCGTTGCGGTACCTCACCGTGCTTCGTTTGAAGACCTCGGCATAGATTGAGGATTGCACGGCAGACACGTCAACCCGTCGTCGGAGATTGTCCTGCAAGATCCTCAGGTCATCCAGGTTGGCCACCGCCACCTGGGCGAGCACCTGTTCGCCGGACGCTGCAGCCCAGCGCGTCACCGACAAACCGGCGAGGTACTCCCCCACACCGTCAGCACCGCCGTCGGGAGATGCGGACTCGCCGGCGCGGGTGATGCTGATCAGCGATTCCACCGGGAACCCCAGCGAGGCCACGTCCACCACCGCCCGGATGAACAAGACACCTGAGCCCACCATGGCCTCCAGCCTGCGGCTGACCGTTGCCTTGGAAATGGAGACCTCGGAAGCAAGTTCATCCACCGTTGCCCGGCCGTTGCGGTGCAGCAACCCGGCGAGGGCAGTGTTCGTTTCATCGAGCGGCGCCACGCCACTGGGTGTCCCGCCCAGGCGGCCGTCCTCATCGGGATGCAGGGCGGCGTACTGCTTCTTGTCCAGAACGTCCGGCGTCCAGCCGGAGGGCGTCCTGAAATATTCGAGCAGCGGCACCATGGTGAAGGACTGCACGCCGTCCACCTCGGCGAGGCGCCGGTAGAGCAACTCGGCGAGGTCCTCAGTGGTGATGAATATTTCCGCGACGCCCTCGTTCGACCCTGCCAGCGCACTGACCCACGAGGACTCTTCCTGGTCCGCGAGCCACGAACACACAGCGCGGAGGTCCCGCGGCACAGCCTTCACACGCAGCAGGAAGGCCGAGCGCGAACTGACTGCCGCCGGGTTAATGAAGGCGTTGATGCGGATGGCACCGGATTCGAGCAGTTTGTTGCCGCGGCGCGCCACGGTCCGTTCCTGCTGGCCCAGCACGTCAGCGATTAGCCGCCACTGGGCTCGGCCATCGCGCACCAGCGCGGCCACGATCTGCCGATCGAGCGCATCAAGCTGCTCCATGTCCGGTTCCTTTCAGTGCTGCTGCCCACATCCGACGCCGGGTGGCGGCGATCCGAACACCGGGGCGGCATTGACCTGCCGTCCCGGCGAAGATCAGTTCCGGCCCAGATAGGCTAGCACTCCGGAAAGTGCCGCCCCTGTCCCGCAGACGACGGCGGCGCGTGCGTCCGGCGCGAAGAACGGCGAGTGGTTCCCGGCCGGCGATGCGCCGTCGTCGAACAGGTCCGGATCAAAGGCGCCAAAAGCCCAGAAGACGCCCGGAACGCCAATAGCGTCGCTGAGCCAGCCGGCATCTTCAGAGCCCATCCCCAGCGGCGCCTCGGACAGTGCCTCCGCACCGAAATCCGCGGTGAATGCTTCGATGACACGGCGCGTCGACGCCGGATCGTTGAAGCAGCGGGGGAAGTTGTTCAGTTCCTCGATAGTGGGTTCCGGCGCAGCCGACGCAGCGGCTTCGGCTGCGACGATCCGCCGGATGGCGGCAAGCACCGTGGCGCGGACGCCTTCATCGGGCGTCCGGACGTTTACCGTGAACTCCGCGGAGCCCGGAATGATGTTTTCTTTAAGGCCCGCATGGAAGGTGCCCACCGTAACAACAGCCGGGGTGGACGGCGACAGTTCGCGGGACACGATGGTCTGGAGCCGGAGGACCATGGCTGCCGCGGCAACGATCGGGTCGATGGACTTCTCCGGCTGGGAGCCGTGCGCCTGCTGGCCGTGGACCGTAATCTTCCAGGAGTCGGCCAGGCTGGTCATGTGGCCGTCTCGGACAATAAGTTTGCCCTGTCCCACCGGCATCACGTGCTGTGCCAGGACCACTTCTGGCTTGGGGGCACGGTCCCACAGGCCGTCGTTGATCATTGCCCTGGCACCGTAAGCCGTCTCCTCCCCTGGCTGGAAGATCAGGACCAGGGTCCCCTGCCACAGGTCCTTGCGTTCCGTGAGGAGCGCGGCGAGTGCCAGTGCCGCGGTGATGTGGGTGTCGTGTCCGCAGCCGTGCATCACGGGGGCGGTGCCGCCGTCGGGCAGTGTTCCCGTTGCCTCGCTGGAGTAGTCCAGGCCGGTCTGCTCGGCGATGGGCAATCCGTCGGTGTCGGCCCGGAAGCCGACGACGGGTCCCTCGCTGTTTTTCAGGACGGCTACTACGCCGGTGGTGCCGCAGCGGAAGGATTCGATCCCCAGCGTCGCCAGCCGGGCTTCGATGTACGCTGCGGTCTCGAATTCCTGTGCCGAGAGCTCGGGGTGGGCATGCAGGTACTTGTAGACGTCAACGTACTCGTCCACAAAGGATTCAGGAACGTCGACGGCGGCGGTCAGCCGGACGCCAGTGGTGGCAGTAGTGGTGGTGGTCATCTTTGTTTCCCTTTCAGCGGGTGGGTTCGGAGATCTGGGCGGCCTGGGCTGTTTCGCCGGGCGCCGCTTCATGAGAGACGGCGGCCGGACCGGACGAACGCGCGAACCAGGACACAGCGATGGTGATGATGACGGCGAGGGCCGTGGCGAAGTAGGTCAGCGCCGGTGCCAGCGGAACCACAACGAACACGATGACCGCGGCGACAATGACGGCCACGGTGGTGGTGCGGCGGCTCCTCATAGCCATCACGCTCTGCAGGACCACGGCGCCGAAAACGGCCGGCAGGATGTATCCGCGGGCGGTGGCAATGAGTGGCGCCGGGAGCATGCCCACCAGCCAGGTGCCCAGGACGCCGACAAAGAGGATCAGGGTGGTGATGTGGATGAGCACCGCGCCGATGATGGCGCTGCCGGCGATGAGTTCGGCCCGGCGGGTTCCCGGCCTCTCGCCGAGGTTGGCCTGGGCGACGACGGCGGCGGGGAGGAGTTTGTTGGCGATGTTGCCGATCAGGAACGCCTGGTACATGGCCGAGCGGCCCAGGATCGGGAAGTAGGAGATGGGCTCAATGATGGCGATGACGCCGAAGGTGGCCAGCACGGCGGCCACGGCGGTGACGAGCTCCACCGCTGTGATGCCCATGCCCGAGCCGAAAGCGGCGTACAGGGCAGCAGCCAGGGAGATGAGCAGCCCCAGCGCCAGCGTGATGGGCCCCCAGATGGAAGTAGTGCGATCAAATGCGGCAAGTCCTGCGGATGTGTCAGCGGAAGTCGTTGTGGACATCAGAATGGCTCCTTTCGGGGTTTTCAGGCTGCGGTCATGAAGTAGGCGGCCGCGAGGGCCACGACGATGGAGAATCCCAGTCCCCATTCACGCAGCCACGGGCGCCGAAGCCTGTGGGACAGCAGGAGGCAGACGCCCATCGCCGCCGCTGAGGCGACCATGGTGACCAGGTGGGCCGGAGACTTGACCACCTCCGCGAACGCGAGTGTAAAGAAGGCACCCAGCAGCGCCGCCGTCGGGACGATGGCCATCACCGCCGGATTAACTTTGCGGAGTTTCGCATCGCCCTTGCTCAAGATGGGCGTGAGGATCAGCGCGGAGAGCATCCAGGCGAGGCCGCCGATGGTCATGGCGGCGAAGGCGAGGGCGAAGATTTTCTGGGTGTAAGTGGGTCCGCCCAGTTGGGCACCCTGCGTGCCGGCTGAGATGCCGGCAGCGGCGACATCGAACGCTGCCGATCCGACCAGGCCAATGCGGGCGAGTACCGCCGGTGTACCGAACAGCGGAAGGAGGGAAATGGCAATCAGCGCCACGGCCAGCGACGGCCCGATGGCCGCCACAGCTCCGGAGCGAACCGAGCTGTTGACTTGGGCGGGTGTCAGACCGACGGCTGGCGCCGCTTTCCGGATGGCCTTGAAGTAGATGACCGACTGCAGGATGACTACTGCGAAGACGCCCGCGGCAGCCGCCCAAAGGATCGGGTGGTGGATCAGGGGCGTTATATCGGTGGAACTGGGATCGACAGCTGCGATAACCACGTTTGCTCCCTCGCAAAGTGACGAACACCTCGGGCGGGCGCTTAACGAAAGAAGACCAGAGACGAATTGTCTCTGGTCTTCCGCGCGGGTGGGCCCTGTGGGGATCGAACCCACGACCCACGGATTAAAAGTCCGATGCTCTACCAACTGAGCTAAAGGCCCCAGCCGACGGTCACACGACCGATCAGCCCAGTCCATTTCTGGACGTAAAATACTTTACCCCACACACGGGGCGGCTTTGGCACGCAGGTTGTCCGCCGCCGTCGTATGTTCCGAATTCCGCGCAGCGTCACCGGCGCTGGTAAGGTCCATCCTGGCTGCGAACAGTACTCGATTTCCCGCGCGGCACAGGAGTAGCGTGGGGGGCATGAGCGAACAAGCAGGACCCAGTCACTACGGCGGAGCCAACCGGCATCACAAGCCCAAGCCGTTCGCCCCCATCGACTTTGAGCCGTTCGCAGGCGGCCCCGATCCTGCGCGCGTCTCCGAGGCCGCCCACCTCGCCGCCCAGGCACTGGTGCGCCACGGACGCGTCAGCGACGATCCCGTCATCACCGAACGCCTGGTCAAGCTGACGGACGAACAGGGACTGGAGGCCATCGCGGAGATGTGGGCCGAAAGCCCGGCGCGTTCGCTTCCCGGCGCCCTCTGGCGGCTGTACGCCCTGCGCGCCGCCACTGTCCAGGACCCGGAACGGATCTCGGTCTATTTCCGCGCGGGCAAGGACACGGCGCAGGTTTCCAACGTGGTGGCCGGCGCCGCTGAACCGCCGGGAGCCGAGGAAATGCGGGCCATGGCTGACGCCATTCTCTCCGGGGCGTTCGACGGCGAGTTCGACGTCGCGCTGGAGCGTTCCGCCGCGTTCTGCCGCGTGGTGGCGCTGGGCCAGGCGACGATTGCCGACGGCGCCGAGCTCGGCAACGAGGCCCACGCGAGCAAGCTCACACGCAACTCGCACCAGCTCGTGAAGACGGCCGAGGACCTTGAACACGCGGCAAATGCCTGGCGCCTGGGCGAGCTCGACTGAACCACCGGCGCCGATCTGTCAATGTTGACTTGGGCCAAGCAACGTAGAACACTGAAACTGGTGTCGAGCCGCGAAACCCCCGGGCTTCAACAATTAGCCGCCTAGAGCGGCCTACCGCCGAGAGGCGTATCCGGTTCGGCACCATTTTTCTGCCTGTTTACAGGCTGAAGACACGGGCCGGTAGAATCAACACAGCTGCTGGCCTGCGTCAAGTTACAAGTGGGCGGCCCCCGACCCCTGTACATCCCCGGAGACCGGTATCCCAACGTGAAGCTGCGCCTTTTTCCCCAGGAGCCCGCAGGGCTGACCCTGCTGTCCCAGATGGCCCAGCAAATTGTTCATGCCAGCGCCACCATGGCAGAGATCCTTGGCGTCCCCGCATCCGAGCACGCCAAGCTCGTGGACGACATGCACAACCACGAAGCCAAATCGGCCGAGCTGCACTTTGCCCTGCTCACGCACATGCGCACCAGCTTTGTGAACCCGCTCCCCCGCGAAGACATGTACGCGCTGTCCCGCTACCTCAACGAGGCCCTCGAGAAGCTGGACGGCGCCGCGGAACTTGTTTTCCTGTACCAGCTGGACCGCCTGCCGCGGCGGGCCGCCGACCAGGTGGATGTCATCAGCCGGCAGGCCGAACTCACGGTGGACGCCATGCGCCGGCTGAACAACCTCGACGACCTCGAGGACTACTGGATCGAGATCCTCAGGCTCGCAAAACGCGCGGAACGGACCCACCGGGTCTGGGTGGCGGACATGATCCGGGACATGAAGTGGGCGCAGTATTCCCGTAACCGCGACGTCGCCAACCAGCTGGTGGAAGTCACCAAGGACATGCGGCGCATTGCCACCCAGGTGGGCAGCATCATCGTCAAGGAATCCTGAGGTGACCGCAGCCATCTTCGCCACCGTGGTTCTGCTGGCCGCGGGATTTGCCTTCCTGAACGGTTTCAGGGACGCCTCCACGTCCGCTGCCCTGGCGGTCCGCACCCGGGCGCTCACGCCAAGCGTGGCCGTGCTGCTCGCGGCCTTCTTCAACTTCCTGGGCGCCCTGCTCAGCGCCAGCCTGGCGGTCACCATCAGCCAGACCTGGATCAGCCTTCCAGAGGGCACCAGCGGCCTTAGCATCCTGGTTGCAGGGCTCGCGAGCGCCTGCGTCTGGGGCGTCCTGCTGTGGTGGCGCGGTATCCCGGCGTCCTCCACCCATGCCCTGGTGGGGGGGCTGGGCGGCGCTGGTCTGGCCAGCCTTGCCGTGGGTGGCCCCGGAGTTGGCGGGGTAGACCAGTCACTTCTGTTCCAGGTGGTATTGCCATTGCTTCTGTCGCCGCTGGTTGCGTACAGCGGCGCGTTCCTGCTGGTTCTGCCGGTCACGTGGGCGGCGCGCTACACTCAGCCCAGCGTGATCAACCAGCGCTTCCGCCGCAGCCAGTCCATCGCCGCCGGCGCCGTAGCATTCGGTCACGGCCTGCAGGACGGCCAGCGGATCAGTGCCGTACTGCTGCTGGCGCTGCTGGCGGCTGGATATTCCGACGACGGCACTATGCCCATGTGGGTGGCGCTGCTCTCAGCGGTGATGATCACGGTGGGAACGCTTTTCGGCGGCTGGCGGATCTCCCAAACCATCGGCTACAAAATCACCCGGGTTGACCCGCTGCGGGGCTCCGTGGCCCAGATCTTCAGCGCGTTGATCCTGTTCGTGGGCGCCATCGGACTGCACTGGCCTGTGTCCACCACCCACACCGTGACGTCCGCCGTGCTGGGCGCCGGCGAGAACCAGAACTTCTCCGTGACAAACAGGAAGCTGGTTATCCGGATTCTGGGGCTGTGGGTCCTGACCCCCGTGGCAACCGCCTCCGGGGCGTTCGTGCTGGCCCTGGCGATGTCACCTTTGGCGGGCTGAGCGCAAGCTTTAACGCCGCATCGACTGCTCCAAAAGCGCCCTTCTGAGCTGTCAAAAGGGCGCTGCCGGAGCAATCGATGCGTATTTGTGGCTGGGGAGCGGCTGGGGCTTATCCGAAGCGGCCGGAGACGTAGTCCTCGGTGGCCTTCACTGTGGGGTTGTTGAAAATGGTCTGGGTGTTCCCGTATTCGATCAGCTTGCCCGGCTTGCCGGTACCGGCGATGTTGAAGAACGCCGTCTTTTCCGAAACGCGGGCGGCCTGCTGCATGTTGTGGGTCACGATCACCACGGTGTACTGGTCCTTGAGATCGTTGATAAGGTCCTCGATGGCCAGCGTGGAGATCGGGTCCAGCGCGGAGCACGGCTCGTCCATGAGGATCACCTGCGGTTCCACCGCAATGGCACGGGCGATGCAGAGGCGCTGCTGCTGGCCGCCTGACAGGCCGGATCCGGGCTTCTCCAAGCGGTCCTTGACCTCGTTCCAAAGGTTGGCGCTCTGCAGGGACCTCTCCACGAGGACGTCGGCCTCGCCCTTGGAGATCTTCTTGTTGTTCAGCTTCACGCCGGCCAGCACGTTGTCGCGGATGGACATCGTGGGGAACGGGTTGGGCCGCTGGAAGACCATGCCGATCTGCGAACGCACCGTCACGGGGTCCACGCCGGGGCCGTAGAGGTTGTCGCCGTCCATCAGGACTTCGCCTTCGACGCGGGCGCCTGGCAAAACCTCGTGCATGCGGTTCAGGGTGCGCAGGAACGTGGACTTGCCACAGCCTGAGGGACCGATGAAGGCCGTTACGGACTTGGCCTCGATGTTGATGCTGACATCCTCCACGGCCAGAAAATCGCCGTAGTACACGTTCAGGTCTTTGACGTCGATGCGCTTAGACATGGTGTTCCTTCACTTGCTGGGTATGGATTGAAGTCTAGGGTTTGGCCGCGAGGACCGGAATGGCCTGCTGAAAAAATTTCACCGGCCGGTCTTGGGGGCAAAGGTCCTGGCGATCAGCCGGGCGCCAAGGTTCAGCACCATCACCAGGATGATCAGCACCAGGGCGGCGCCCCAGGCCCGCTGCGAGGACGGGTCCGGGTTGGCCGGTGAGGTGGGGTTCAGGATCTGCGTGTAGATGAACGTGGGTAGCGAGGCCATCCAGCCGCCGAACACGTTGTTGTTGATGCTGGTGGCAAACCCGGCGGTGACCAGGATGGGCGCAGTCTCACCGATAACGCGGGCGATCGCCAAGGTGACGCCGGACGCGATGCCGGAGATCGCCGTCGGGATAACCACCTTGAGGATGGTGCGCCACTTACGCACACCCAACGCGTAGGCCGCTTCGCGCAGTTCGTTGGGGACGATCTTGAGCATTTCCTCGCTGGAACGCACCACGACAGGAATCATCAGGACCGAAAGCGCGACGGCGGCGACGGCACCGGTTTTGGTGCCGGGCCCCACCACGGCGAAGAAGAACGCTGCGGCGAACAGGCCGGCCACGATGGACGGGATGCCGGTCATAACGTCCACAAAGAACGTGATGGCACGGGCCAAACGGCCGTCGTGGCCGTACTCCACCAGGTAAATGGCGGTCAGCAGTCCGACGGGCACGGAGATCACGGTGGCTACCAGCGTGATCTGGATGGTACCCAACAGGGCGTGGTAGATGCCACCGATAACGGGGGCGCCCTCTTCAACAGCCTTATTGTCGTAGACGCCCGTGACGCCGTTCATGGAGCTGGTGAGGAAGCCCGGGGCGATGAGGCCGGGGACTCCGTTGACCAGCACCGTCCAGATCACGGAGATCAGTGGGAGCAGCGCGACCAGGAACGAGCCCACCACCAGGCAGGTGGCCAGCTTGTCCTTGGCCTTGCGGGAGCCTTCCACCGCGGCGCTCCAGCCCACCAGGCCGGCAGTGAAGAGGATGGCCGAGACGAGGCCCCAGCCAAAGGCATTGAATCCGATCAGTGCCAGGATTGCGGCGCCCACGATGAGCGCGAGTCCCAGGACAACGTACGGCGCGTACTTGGGTAGCTGGCCTTTGGTGAGGGCTGAACGCTTACTGCGCACGGGGGTAAGAGTGGAGGACATTTAGTTGGCTCCCGAGAATTCTTTGTGCCGGGTGATGATCCAGCGGGCGATCATGTTCACGCCTAGGGTGATCACAAACAGGACCAGGCCTGCGGCGATGAGCGTGCTGACCTTCAGGCCGCTCGCTTCGGGAAAGTTCAGGGCGATCTCCGCGGCGATGGTCTGATTGCCGGACGTGATCAGGCTGGCTGTCAGGGCACCGGAGGAGAGGACCAGGGCAACTGCCATGGTCTCGCCCAGAGCACGGCCCAGGCCCAGCATGACGGCGCTGATGATGCCCGGACGGGCGAACGGCAGGACCGACATTTTGATCATTTCCCAGCGCGTGGCGCCGAGGGCCAGGGCGGCTTCCTCATGGAGCTTGGGCGTCTGCAGGAAGATTTCGCGGCTCAGGGACGTGATGATCGGCAGGACCATCACCGAGAGCACAATGCCCGCGGTCAGGATGGTTTTGCCGGTGGCAGAGGCGGGACCTTGGAAGATGGGCAGCCAGCCCGTGTTCTCGGCCAGCCAGTTGTAGGCGGGGGAGATTTCCTTGGCGAGGAACGCCGCGCCCCAGGCACCGTAAACCACCGACGGGATGGCGGCCAGGAGGTCCACCACGTAGCCAAGGCCGGACGCGATTCCGCGCGGGGCGAAGTGGGAGATGAACAGGGCCACGCCAATGGCGATGGGAGTTGCGATCACCAGTGCGATGACGGCTGCGACGAGGGTGCCGATAACGATCGGCCAGATGTAGGCGAAGAAGCCTTCGCCGCCCTGGATCTCGGCGGCCGGGGCGGTGAGCGCCGGAATGGCCTGGACAACGAGGAAGAGGGCCACGCCGAACAAGACGGCGAGGATGAGGCACCCGGCGGTCAGGGCGGCGCCGGAAAAGATCTTATCCCCGGCGCGGCCTGCGCCCTGGGAACTACTCAGGGGGGTGGCGGTCATTCCAGACCCTTCGGTTGTGGGCGGTGCCTAAATCGAGCTTACAAGCCAAAGTTCCCCGCCCCGCCTTTCGGCGTGGCGGGGAACGTGGTTCAGGGACAGGTACTAGGACTTGACCTTGATGGATTCGATGGCCTTGACGGCCTTCTCGGCGAGGGCCGAGGAGAGCGGCGCGGACTTCGCGGAATCAGCAGCCGTCTTCTGGCCAGCGTCGGAAACTACGTAGCTTTCGAAGGCCTTGACGAGGTCAACGGTTTCCTGCTTGTCGTAGGTGGTGCAGACAACGTGGTAGGAAACCAGGACGATCGGGTAGGCGCCTGATGCCGTGGTCTTGCGGTCCAGCTTGATGGCAACGTCGGTGGCGGAGCGGCCTTCGACGGGCTTGCCGGCTTCAACAGCCTTGGCAGCGGCTTCGGCGGAGATCTTGACGAATTCCTCGCCCACCTTGATGGAGGCGGTGCCCAGCTTGCCGCCCACAGCGGAGTCATCCGCGTAGGTCACGGCGCCCGGGGTGTCGGTGACGGTCTTGACAACACCGGAGGTGCCCTTGGCGTTTTCGCCCTGCAGGGTTGCGGGCCAGATGCCGGCAGCCTTGTCGGTCCAAACATCCGCAGCAGCAGCAGCAAGGTACTCGGTGAAGTTGGTGGTGGTACCGGAATCGTCAGAGCGGTTCACCGGGGTGACCTTCAGGTCCGGGAGGCTGACGCCCGAGTTCAGGGCGGCGATGGCGGGGTCTTTCCAGTTGGCGATCTCGCCGCGGAAGATTTTGGCCACGGTGGTTGCGTCAAGCTTCAGCTCGGTGATGCCGGGGACGTTGAAGGCCACAGCGATCGGGGAGATGTAGACGGGGATGTTCATGGCGCCTTCCGGGCCGCACTTGGCCTTGGAGCTGGCCAGCTCTTCATCCTTGAGGTACGCATCGGAGCCGGCGAACTGGGCCGAGCCGTCGATGATTGCCTTGCGGCCTGCGCCGGAACCGTCCGGGGAGTACTGCACGGTGGCGCCGGGGTTGGCAGCGGCGAAGCCGGCCTTCCAGGCGTCCATGGCTGCGCCGGTGGAGGATGCTCCGATGCCGGTCAGCGTGCCGGTGACCTTGGGGCCGGCAGAAGTCTGGTTGCCTGCAGGCGTGTTGCCCGTGGCGTTATCTGAACCGCAGGCGGTGAGCGCGAGTGCGCCGGCTGCGATTACAGCGATAGCCGCGTGGCGGCCGAAACGAAGTGCCTTCACTAGATGTACCCCTTCCAGGGATATTCAGCGGCGGCAGGACCGGAGACGCCCTGCAGCGCGATGCGTACGTTCTGTACCTTCAACGAATCTATGGGCCGCAGGTAACGGGATGGGCGGCCACAGGTGAACAGAAGATTAACGACGGCGGCATATTGGCTTACAACTGCAGCGTCACCATTGCGCACGTCACACTTTCGGCCTTAGGTGCCCGGGCGGCAAATAGACTGGAAGGCATGGCCGCAGCAGCAGGACTCTCAGCAAGCAGGCGATTCCTGCGCGGACGCATCCGCACCGGCCTGGTCCGGAGCCGGAACTCCCTGGTCCCCGCCGTCCAGATGACCGCGTGCGCGGTGGGGGCGTACGCCTTCGCCGAGTACGTCCTGGGGCACTCCGGTCCCCTCTTCGCGGCCACATCGTCACTGATCGCCCTGGGCTTCTCGCGTGACCCGCGGCTGCGCCGGGTAATGGAGGTGGGCCTCGGCTGCACCATCGGGATCGCCGTGGGTGATCTGCTGCTGCACTGGCTGGGCAGCGGAATCTGGCAGGCCGCCGTCGTGCTTCTGTTCTCCATCCTGCTGGCCCGCTTCCTGGACAGCGGCAACATCTTCACCACGCAACTGGGGCTGCAATCCTTGCTGGTGGTGCTGCTGCCGGCGCCGGATGGCGGGCCGTTCACCCGCAGTCTGGACGCCGTGGTGGGTGGCCTCTTCGCCCTCCTGGTGACCATCCTGATTCCGAAGGATCCGCGCCGGGAACCCCGCAAGGATGTCCGGAAGCTGCTCCACGAACTGGCCGAAGTGCTGCGGGAATGCGCCAACGCCCTGACCGAGAGCGACTCCACGCAGGCCTGGCACGCGCTGATCCGCGGCCGGAACTGCCAGCCCCTCGTGGACGCGATGCGCCATTCCCTGCGCGCTTCCGGCGAGGTGGCCACGCTCGCGCCGGCCCACCGCCGGCACCGCGACGAGCTGGACCGGCTTGAGAATTCCCTTGACTTCATCGACCTTGCGCTCAGGAACAGCCGCGTCTTCGCGCGCAGGCTCACCAGCGCCATCAACCACGCCGCGCTTTCAGACAACGCCACCGCGAACATTGCCGATGTGCTCCAGGAAACCGCGGCCGCGATTGATGAACTGTCGCTCGGCCTGGCGGAAACGCACGACGGCGTGCGCCGCGCCCATCTTCGGACGGCCCGGCAGGACTTCAGCGAGATCGCGCTGCGGCTGCACCCCAAATTGCTGGAGGTCGAGCGGCTTGAGGGTGAGACTGTGGTGATGCTGTTCCGGCCACTCATGGTGGACCTCCTGGAGGCCACCGGCATGGATCCGCGCGAGGCCCGGGACGTGCTGCCCGGCCTGTAGCACCGGCACCGGTGGTTGAGGCCCCGGTGGTTACAGCCCAGTGGCTGAGCTTGCGAGGTTAGGGGCGGGCGGGAATTGTCGGTGCCCGCCAGTAGGGTGGAACCCATGGCAACAAAGACTTCCCGGACGACCAAAGCGCCCGCTTATAAGTGCGCCGAATGCGGCTGGACCACGGTCAAGTGGGTGGGGCGCTGCGGCGAGTGCCAAGCGTGGGGCACGGTTGAGGAAACCGGCGCCGCTGTAGCGCGTACGACGGCGGCAACAACAGTTCTGGAGCCGGCCCGCCGGATTGCCGAGGTGGATGCCACCACGGCGGCTTTCCTGCCCACCGGCGTGGACGAGCTGGACCGGGTTCTGGGCGGCGGCCTGGTCCCGGGCGCGGTCATCCTGCTGGCCGGTGAACCTGGCGTGGGCAAGTCAACGTTGCTGCTGGACGTCGCGGCCAAGTTCGCCCGCACCGCCCAGGATGTTCTGTATG
The DNA here is from genome assembly GCF_023913755.1 of Pseudarthrobacter cellobiosi. GTDB lineage: Bacteria > Actinomycetota > Actinomycetes > Actinomycetales > Micrococcaceae > Arthrobacter > Arthrobacter cellobiosi. The sequence goes on along the minus strand of NZ_JAMXBJ010000041.1, from coordinate 96,478 downwards.
TCACGGGCGAGGAATCCGCCGCGCAGGTAAAGCTGCGCGCCGAACGGATCGACGCCGTCGCCGATTCGCTGTACCTGTCCGCCGAAACGGACCTGGGGCAGGCACTGGGGCAGGTGGAGAAGATTGAGCCGCGGCTGCTGATTGTGGACTCGGTCCAGACTCTCAGCAGCGCAGACGTGGACGGCAGCGCCGGCGGCGTCTCGCAGGTGCGTGAGGTTGCGGCGTCCATCATCGCGGCGGCCAAGCGCCGGAACATGACCACTTTGCTGGTGGGGCACGTGACGAAGGACGGGTCCATCGCAGGCCCAAGGCTGCTCGAACACCTGGTGGATGTGGTGTGCCAGTTCGAAGGCGAGCGTCACTCCCGGCTCCGGATGCTGCGCGCGGTGAAGAACCGGTACGGGCCCACGGACGACGTCGGCTGTTTTGACCTGAATGAGAACGGTATCGAAGGGCTCACGGACCCCAGCGGGCTGTTCGTCAGCCGCACCAAGGAACCCGTCTCCGGCACCTGCATCACGGTGACCATGGAAGGGCGGCGGCCGCTGCTGGCCGAGGTGCAGTCGCTCCTTGCCGAGAGCGCCAACTCGCAGCCCCGCCGGGCCACGAGCGGCCTGGACAGTTCACGGGTGTCCATGCTCCTGGCGGTACTGCAGCAGCGTGCCGGCTACCTGCTGCACAAGGACGATTCCTACGTAGCCACGGTGGGCGGCGTGAAGCTCAGCGAACCGGCCACTGACCTCGCCGTTGCCCTGGCCGTCGCGTCCGCGAAGGCCCGCAAACCCCTGCCCATCCGGCTGATCGCGTTCGGCGAGGTAGGCCTGGCGGGCGAGGTCCGGCCCGTGCCAGGCATCAACCAGCGCATCCAGGAAGCACACCGGCTGGGCTTCACCCACGCCGTGGTCCCTGCCAGCCACAACGGCCCCGGCCCCGTGCCGCCAGGTTTCTCAGTGCGCGAAGTGGAACACCTTACGGAAGCCTTGAGCCTGCTGATCGGGTAGGGCCCGTTGCCGGCCGGGGCGGTGTCAGCTGGCGGTGATCACCAAGGCAACACTGTGTCCGCCGAAGCCAAAAGCGTTCACCAGACCGGCAGGGGCGGAGCCGGGCGCCAGCGTGTGGGCCTTGTCAGTGACGATGTTCAGGTTCACTTCGGGGTCCAGCGCCTCGACGTTCGCCGTTCCGGGGAGCTGACCTGTCCGCAGGGCCTGGACCACCACAACGGCAGCGAGCGCACCGGCGCCGCCCAGCAGGTGGCCGGTGTGGCCCTTGGTGGAGGTCACTGGCACGTCGGCACCGAAAACAGCGTTGATGGCCTGGGCTTCCAGCCGGTCCCCTACCGGAGTGGAGGTGGCGTGGGCGTGAACGAAGCCGATCTCCGAAGCCTGCATTCCGGCCGAGGCCAGGGCCTTCTGCATGACCCGCCGCTGCATGGCAGGGTCCGCGGCCACGATGTCGTTGGCGTCGGAGGTTACCGCCCCGCCGGCCACTGCGCCGAGGATGGCGGCGCCGCGCGCCCGGGCGTGGGCTTCACTCTCAAGCACCACAACGCCGGCGCCTTCCGCGAGGACAAAGCCGTCGCGGCCGCCGTCGAACGGGCGCGAGGCGAGCTGGGGTTCGCCGTTGCGCGTGGAGAGTGCCCGGATCTGGGAGAAACCGGTGATCACCAGGTCGTTGACTGAAGCGTCCACGCCGCCAGCGATCACGACGTCGGCCGCGCCGGAGCGGATCATTTCGGCGCCCTGGACAATTGCTTCAGCGCCCGACGCACAGGCGCTGACAGGCGTCCGGGCTCCGCCGCGGGCGCCGAGGTCAATGGAGACCCAGGCCGCGGGGCCGTTGACCATAAGCCGGGTGAGGGTGTGCGGCGAGACGCGGCGCGGGCCGCCGCTGGCGAGCGCACGGTCCTGTTCGAGGGTGGAACCGAGGCCGCCGTAGGCGGAGCCGATCACCACGGCGAACCGTTCGGGGTCGACGTCGGGCGCCCCGGCCTGCTGCCAGGCTTCGCGGGCAGCCACCAGCGCCAGCTGCCCGCAGCGGTCCATGCGCTTCAGCTCGCGCGTGGTGAGGTGCTCCGAGAGATCGGCGGTGACCTGTCCGGCGATGCGCACGGGCAGTTGTTCCGCCCAGTCCTCGTCCAGTGAGGCGATGCCGGACTGTCCTGCCAGCAGGCCGGTCCAGGTTTCCGCCACAGAGGAGCCGAGCGGGTTGATGGTGCCGGCGCCGGTGATCAGCGCGCGGGGTTGGTCTGCAGGCATTGGACGCTACTTTGCGGGGTTGTGGGTGCCGATGGGCACGAGGGTCAGATCGGGGTGGTTCTTCTCGATCCGGCGCAGGGCCCAGACGTCGTTGAACAAGGCGAGGTATTCGCCGTCGGACCGCAACAGCACCTCGGCGCCGGGCACGTTGGCCAGCGCGGGCATGGCGTCCGCCGTCGAAATCCTGGCAATGGAGTACGGGAGGCGTTCGAGCCGCATGGGGGCGCTGAAGTCATGCGCCATGCGGTCCTCCACCACTTCGAACTGCATGGGGCCGACGGCGGCAAGCACCGGCGCCTGGTCGCCGCGGACGTCAGAGCGGAGCACCTGGATAACGCCCTCGTGCTCGAGCTGCTCGATGCCGCGGCGAAACTGCTTGAACTTGCTGGGGTCCTTGGACCGGGCCACCTGGAAGTGTTCGGGGGCGAACAGCGGGATGGCCGGGTATTCCACGGCGCCTTCGAGGAAGAGGCTGTCGCCCACGCGCAGTGTGGAGGCGTTCACCAGGCCCACCACGTCACCGGGGTAGGCCTCGTCGATGACCTCGCGTTCGCGGCCGAACACCTGCTGGGCGTACTTGGTGGCGAAGGACTTTCCGGTGCGGGTCTGCGTGACCACCATGCCGCGTTCAAAAACTCCGGAGCAGACGCGGATGAAGGCGACGTGGTCGCGGTGGGCCTTGTTCATGCCGGCCTGGACTTTGAAGACAAAGCCGGAGAAGGACGATTCAACCGGGCGCGGGCTGCCCTCAACGTCGGGCCGGGGTGCGGCGTGCGGCGCGAAATCGACCAGGGCGTCCAGCAGTTCCTTCACGCCGAAGTTCAGGGCGGCGGAGCTGAACAGGATGGGGGTGGCGGTGCCCGCATGGAAGGCTTCGACGTCGAATTCGAGGTTGGACTCGATGACCAGGCCGGCCTCGTCCACGGCGTCGGTCCAGTTGCTGCCCTGCGTCTCCGCGGCCTCTTCGGGAGTGAAGTACTCGGTCAGCGCGATGTTGGCGCCGGAATTGTTGCGCTGGAAGCGGGCGAAGCGGTCCTGGCGGAGGTCCCAGACACCGCGGAAGTCACCGGAGATGCCCACGGCCCAGGTCAGCGGCATGGGCTGCAGGCCGGTGCGCTCGGTGAGCTCGTCCATCAGCGCCAGCGCGTCCAGACCGGGCCGGTCCCACTTGTTGATCACGGTGATGATGGGCAGGTTGCGCTGCTTGCAGACCTCAAACAGCTTCATGGTCTGCGTTTCCAGGCCCTTGGCGGCGTCCACGAGCATCACTGCGCAGTCGACGGCGGCCAGGACGCGGTAGGTGTCCTCGGAGAAGTCCGCGTGGCCGGGGGTGTCCAGCAGGTTGATGACCGTGTCCCGATAGGAGAACTGCAGGGCGGCGGAGCTGATGGAGATACCGCGGTCCTTCTCCATCTGCATCCAGTCCGAGACCGTTTCCTTGCGGTTGGCCTTGCCGCTGGAGGCCCCGGCGGTGCCGATCACCTTCGCGTGCAGTGCCAGCGCCTCGGTGAGGGTGGACTTGCCGGCGTCGGGGTGCGAAATGACAGCAAAGGTCCGACGCCGGGCCGCCTGTTTGTGAATCTCGTTGACCCGGGCGGGGCTAAGGACATCTTGGGACACGGTGCTACTTTCGCTGCGGTGGGGTTACCCCAAGGCGCTCGGCAGGCCTCAAGGGGAAGCATGGCTCTGTGACAGCCAAGTTCCAAGTTTATCGCAGTGCGGGAAGCAGCCGCTCTGGATCACTGGCGCCTACCTGTCCGGTGCGCGAAACGCCTCCCGGACAGCCGCCGTCGTACGCGTTCCCGAGGCACTTCGCGGCACCCGCTAACGAGGCACTTTGGGGCTTGTCCGTGCGGTTGTTGCCGCTTCTTACCTTTATCATTGAGCTTGCGGGAAACTGAGTACTTTTGATCCTGCCGGCGGAGTGTAAAAAACCGGCGTACCTGCGGGCGGCAGTCCGCACCTTTGAAGGGAACACCTATGGCTCGGAGCCCCGAAGAATCGCTCAAGGCGACTCTGGGCAGAGTGGCTCCAGGCACGCCGCTGCGCGATGGTCTGGAACGCATCCTCCGGGGGCGGACCGGTGCGCTGATTGTGCTGGGCTCGGACCGGACCATCGATTCCATCTGCTCCGGCGGGTTCGACATCGGCATCGATTTCTCCCCCACAAGGCTTCGTGAACTGGCCAAGATGGACGGCGCCATCATCTGCGACAAGGACGCCGGCAACATTCTGCGCGCCGCGGTCCAGTTGGTCCCGGACTCAAGCATCGAAACCCAGGAATCCGGCACGCGGCACCGCACGGCGGAGCGCGTGGCCATCCAGACCGGCGTTCCCGTGATTTCCGTCAGCCAGTCCATGCAGATCATCGCGTTGTACGTGAACGGGCTCCGGCACGTGCTGGAGGGATCCGAGAAGGTCTTGGCCCGCGCCAACCAGGCCCTTGCCACGCTGGAACGGTACCGTTCGCGGCTGGACCAGGTGACGAGTTCCCTGTCCGCCCTGGAGATCGAGGCCATGGTGACCGTCCGCGACGTCGCGGTCACCCTACAGCGCCAGGAAATGGTCCGCCGGATCTCCGAGGAAATCTCGCAGTATGTCCTGGAACTTGGCGAGGACGGCCGCCTGCTTTCCCTCCAGCTCGATGAGCTCACGGTGGGCCGCGGCCCGGGCAGCGACGTCATCATCCGCGACTACGCCGGACCGGACGCGTCCGCGGAGGACATCGAACGGGCCGTCAGCGCGTTGGTGAACCTCGGCCCCACGGAGCTGATCGACCTGGGCAAGATCTCCGGGATCGTCGGTTTTGCCGGCGGCGAGGCCAACCTCGACGCCGTGGTTCAGCCCCGCGGTTACCGGCTACTATCCGGCCTCAAGGCAGTCCCCAAGGCTGTTGCCGACCGCCTCGTGGACCACTTCGGCGGCCTGCAGTTCCTGATGGCGGCCACCATCGACGACCTCATGACCGTTGACGGCATCGGCGACCAGCGCGCCCGCACCGTCCGCGAAGGCCTGAGCCGCATGGCCGAGGCCAGCCTGCTGGACCGCTTCCTCTAATCCCCACCGGAGTGGGCCCAGGATAGGGCGGATCAGCTGAGCTGGAACACTGCCTTGGGGCTGGCCCTCGAGCCGAGCTTGGCCGTGAAAATGTAGTACGCCCCGCCGGCCCCTGGCCTTGCCTCGATGGGGCTGCAGCCTTCCAGCGTGCGGTTCCGGGCCCACGGGAAGTTCGCCGTTTCGCTTGCGCCCGGGGCAATCGTCTTCACCAGGTCTTCGCTTTTGGCCTGGCAGTCCTTGGACGAGAAGATCCTGTCCGCGCCGCTGGTCACCAGGAACTCCATCTGGGACGTTCCGATGTTCACCTCGCACGGCATGGTTCCGCCATTGGTCACCTTCAGGGTGAGCAGCGGGTTCTCGTCGGGGCCGTAGGCGGCTTTGTCGGTCGACGCGGACACCGTCACCAGGTTTTGGTTGCAGGAAGGCGTGGGTGTGGGGGTGGGTTCGCTGCCTGCAGTTGCCGACGGTGAGGCTCCCGGGACGGCGGCGGATTCGCTGGCGCCGTCGGTGGAGGATGCCTGCTCGGTGCCGCTGAAGGCGCCTGCCACGGCAAAGCCACCGAACGTGAGCGCCACGGCCATCAGCAGGGCTGTTCCCACAAAAAGCCGACGGCGGCGGTAAACGGCTGCGCTCGGCTGCCGGGTAGCGCCGGAACCGCCCCGGGAACCGGGTGCGGATGCCGTTTTGCGTGGAGATGAATTGCCTTGCCTGCCCATCCTTCTAGGCTAGAGAACGCACCGGATTCTGCCGTCCCACCACGCCGGTCCCCCGACCAACGCTAAGGTCACAGTTTGTCCGCGGCATCTTCGCGCGGGCTCCCGGGAATCCACTACAGTGTTGGGATCGACGCTACAACCCTTTCCCCAGCCATGCCCGCGGACGGCGCCCCCGTTACGGCCCAGTTCGGCACGGATGACCTCCGCCCCGACCAGCTCGCCGCGCTGCACCGCAGGATCACCGGCTGGTTCGCTGAGACGGCGAGGGACTTGCCCTGGCGCGAACGCCACTGCTCACCGTGGGGAGTCCTGGTCAGCGAGATCATGCTGCAGCAGACCCCAGTGGTGCGGGTGCTGCCTGTCTGGCGGGAATGGCTCGAGCGCTGGCCCACCCCCGCCGGGCTCGCCGGCGAGCCTGCAGGGGAAGCGGTCCGCTCCTGGGGCAGGCTCGGCTACCCCCGCCGGGCACTCCGCCTGCATGCAGCCGCCGCTGCCATCGTCCGCGATCACGGCGGCAAGGTCCCCGGCAACTACACGGAGCTGCTGGCCCTGCCCGGTGTGGGCAGCTACACGGCCGCGGCCGTTGCCGCCTTTGCCTTCGCACGCCGGGAGACTGTGGTGGACACCAACATCCGGCGTGTGCACGCGCGCCTGGTTTCGGGCGTCGCGCTCCCCTCACCATCGCTGAACGCTGCGGAGATGCGGCTCGCGGCGGAACTGCTGCCGGACGACGTCGGGACCTCCGTGCGCTGGAATGCTGCTGTTATGGAACTGGGGGCGCTGGTCTGCACGGCGCGTGCGCCCAAGTGCGCGGACTGCCCGGTGCGGGACTCCTGTGCGTGGCTGGCAGCCGGCGAGCCGCCGCCGTCGTACGTTCCCAAAGGTCAGGCGTGGCACGGCACTGACCGGCAGGTCCGGGGTGCCGTGATGGCTGTGCTCCGGCTTGCGGACGCCCCGGTGCCGGCGGAAATGTTCCAGCGGGAGCCTGCTGACCTGGGCTTCGCGGCGGACGGAATCGGCGTACCCCTGGCCGCACTGCACCGCCTGAACTCTGCGCCGGAACAACTCGAACGTGCCATTGCCGGCCTCCTTGGCGACGGGCTGGCCGAGCTGCACCAGGGCGGTTACCGGCTGCCAGCCTGAGGCGCCTTTAGGGTGGCCCGTGCCTGGATGGCATACTTTCTGGTGACTCGAACCGGGGGAATTCATGAGAATCGTGTTGTACGTCATCTGGGCGCTGTTTGTTGCGGGCGTCATTTTTGCGCTGGTCCGTTCACTGCGGAAAACCAAGCGGCAGGAAAAACTGATCGCCGGCTGGCCAAAGGTCCAGGCGACCGTCACCGGCAACGTGGCGGGCTGGACACATGGCGGAGGCGGCTCAACGCGGAGCCGGCGCTTCTACCCCACGTACCAGTTCGCCGACCCCAACGGGACTCTGTATGCCGGCGAATCCGAGGTCTCTTACGCCAACCAGCAGGTACCGGGATCGCTCCTGGAGGTGGCCTACAACCCGGCGAATCCGAACCAGTCGTTCCAGGTGGCTTCCGAATCGAAAATGGTGATCGGGTGCCTCATGCCGGTCTTCGTATTCTTCGCCCTGCTGCTGTTCTGGGTCGCCGGCGCCTTTCCGCTGGGCTGAACCGTGGACTCCCTGAAACTGCTGTTCATCGTCCTGCCCGGGCTTTTCCTTGCCGCGGGCCTGATCCTGATGGGGCTGTCCCTGGCCGCGTCCTTCCGCCGGAAACGTTCCATGGCGGGGTGGCAGGAGGCTTCGGCCACCGTCACGGGAAACCTGCATGGCACGGACGGCCCCGGTAGCAACGGCCGGAACCGGTTTGCGCCGTCGTATGAATTCGCGGACGCCGGGGGCAAACGCTGGCTGGGGCAGTCCGATATCTACAGCCAGGACCAGGCGATCATCGGCACCCGCATACCCGTGGTCTACAACCCGGCCAATCCCGCCGAATCCACGCTGCCGGTCTTCGCTGTTGCCAAAGGCCGGCTGGCCACAGGTCTCATTATGGTGATCTTTGGGGCCACAGCCATAACAATGTTTGCATCACTTTCCTGGTAGCAATGCGGGCTGCCGGCTCCGGATTTACGCTGAAGTATGGGCAAGCCCGGGGTACTTCTGGCATTGATGACGACGGCGGTTCTCACCTCCGCTAGCTACTACTACTACCCCGTCCCGCCGCCGTGCCCTGCCATCGCCCAGGCCACTGCCGTCTCGGTGACAGTGGCGCGGGAGTACGTGGCGCAGGTGGAGTCGTTGCGCCTGAAGGCCTGCCAGGACGGTGTCTGTAAGGAAGCCGCCGTCGAGCTTTTTCCCGGCACTGCCTCGATTGACCAAGGCTGCGCACCGGACGGGGTCTGCTCTGCCACGGCTTCCCCGGACGGGACCATGATCGGGATGCTGATGCTGGAGTCCCTCACGGAGGCCCCGATGGCGCTGACCGCCACGGGTACTTCTGCTGGCGGATCCGCCCTCCCTGTGCGCACCCTGGATTTCCGGCCCCGCGGCGCCTATCCCTACGGGGAGCAGTGCGGGAGGTTCGTCACGGCGTCCGTGATCCTGGACGCCAGTGGCCTTCGACAGGCCATGTGACGGCCCTCGCTGGCAACAAATAAGCCCCGCCAAACCCCGCCCTTGACTTCCACTCAGGACACTTCTACGGTCTGTATTACCAGCATCGGCAACGTTGGATTTAGAACAGGTTCCCCGCCGGGAAGGGGTAAGGATGCCACTTTCAGATAGGGAGCGGAAACAGCTCGAGGAGCTGGAATCGGGCTTGGCCGCAGACGATCCGAGGCTCGCTGAGGAACTCTCGACCGGCTCCGTGGGCCTCAGGTTTGGGCGCCGTATCTACCTCGGTGCCATCGCATGCCTGATCGGGCTGGTGTTGCTTATTGTCGGGGTCAGCACGCAGATCATCGTGGTCGGCGTCGGCGGCTTCCTGCTGATGGGAGCCGGCACGTACCTGCTCGTGGACAAGCGGTCCTTCAGTCTGGGCCGCAGCAGCCAGGTCAAATAGGCAACTCAGGCCACGGCCTACGGCTCGCCGAAGCCTGCCTGCACCAGGCCGCCGACGTAGTTCAGGGCACGCTCGGCGTCGGGCCCCCAAGCCTCGATATGGAGCAAGGATCCCTTGCCTGCCGCCAGGGTCATCAGGGATGTCATTGACGCGCCATCCACGCCGTTGACCGTGACCTCGGCGTTGAGGGACGCCAGACCGCCCGCGATCTTGGCGGCCGGACGGGCGTGCATGCCGGCCTCATTCACCAGTTCGAAGTCGCCGGTGAAGTCCGGCCCTGAACCGGTGACGGACCCTTCAGCCACGGTGCTTTCGGCGAGCACCCGCGAAGCAGCCGCCACCTCCGGTCCCAATCCGTAGACCGCTTCGGCGGCACGTTTGACTGCCTTCACGTCGGCGCCGCCCTGTGCGGCCACGGCAGCAGCCACGAGGCCTTCCACCAGGGGCGCGTCCGCCAGGAGCACGCCGGCCGGCTCCTCCACGAGTTCCAGGGCCGATTCCGCCGTCATCACTGCAGATCCCAGGTCCGTCAGGACCACCACGCCATCGCCGCCGGCCGCCTTGTCCAGGGCAGACATGACTTTCTCCAGGCTCGTTCCGATCCTGCCGTCGGCGGTGCCCCCGGCGGCGAGGATTACGACGTCGGGCGCCATCTGGGCGGCAAGCTCCACGGCGCCGTCGGCTATTTTCTCGCTATGGGACACCACCACCAGGCGCACCGTCACGCTGCGGCCCCAACGGCGGCCCGCAGAATGAGGGCACTGGAGGCGGCGCCCGGATCGCGGTGGCCTGCGCTCCGCTCCCCCAGATAACTGGCGCGGCCCTTGCGGGCGACCAGGGGCTCGGTGGCCACGGCGCCGGCCTCAGCCGCCTCAGCGGCCGCGACCAGCACGCCAAGGACGGTGCCTGCGCCGTCCGCCGCGGCGGCCTGCGCTGCCTCCGCAGCGGGGGTCCAGGCATCCACCATGGTCTTGTCGCCGGACTCGGCCTTGCCCCGCGCCACGATCCCGTCGCGGGCAGCCACGAGCGCGTCGGCGAGGCGCCCCGGATCAATCTCGGCGGCATCGCCCAAAGCGGTGGAGGCGCGCAGGAACGCGGTTCCGTACAAGGGACCTGCGGCGCCGCCCACCTTGGACATCAGGGTCATGGCAGTCAGCTTCAGGGCCGCGCCGGGCGTCTCAGGCTGCGCTTCAGCCAGTTTCTCCAGCACCGCCTGGAAGCCGCGGTCCATGTTCTCGCCGTGGTCCGAGTCCCCGATCGCACGATCGAGTTCGATGAGCCACACCCGGTTTTCCGCCATGGCCTGGGCGCAGAGAGTCAGCCATCTGACGGCCCATTTCACGTCCAGCACCACAGTTACACGCCCCAACGCAGGGCTGCGGTGTGCACCGGAGCGTCCCACAGCTGCGTCAGTTCATCGTCGAGCCGGAGCACCGAGATGGAGCAGCCCTGCATTTCCAGTGACGTGATGTAGTTCCCTACCAGCGAGCGTTCGACGGCGGCTCCACGTTCTGCGATCACCTGGGCAGCGCGGCGGTAGACGATGTACAGCTCGCTCAGGGGGGTGCCGCCCATGCCGTTGACGAACAGCAGTACTTTCTCGCCGCCGGTGATGCCCAGGTCGCTGAGGACCGGGTCCAGCAGGCGGTCCGTGATGCCGTCAGCGTTCTCCATCGGGATTTTGTGCCGGCCGGGCTCGCCGTGGATGCCGATGCCGATCTCGATTTCATCATCCGCCAGGTCGAAACTGGGCGTTCCCGCATGCGGTACTGTGCACGCTGACAGCGCAACCCCCATGGTGCGGACGTTGCTGTTGACGCGGTCGCCGATCGCGGCCACGGCATCGAGGTTGTCGCCCCGCTCAGCGGCGGCGCCGGCGATTTTCTCGACCAGAACGGTGCCGCCCACTCCGCGGCGGCCTGCGGTATACAGGGAGTCCTCCACCGCGACGTCGTCATTGACCAGGACCGTGCGGATGTCCACGCCTTCGGCCTGCGCCAGTTCCGCTGCGGTCTCAAAGTTCAGGACGTCGCCGGTGTAGTTCTTCACGATATGGACGACGCCGGCACCCGAGTTAACGGCGAGCGTCGCCGGAAGGATCTGGTCCGGCGTCGGCGAGGTGAACACCGCCCCCGGCACGGCGGCGTCGAGCATTCCCAGCCCGACAAACCCGGCGTGGAGCGGCTCGTGGCCGCTTCCCCCTCCGGAAACGAGTCCGACCTTCCCTGCCACGGGCGCGTCTTTGCGCGTGACGTACTTCGGATCGGCGGTGACGGTGACAAGTCCCGCGTGGGCCAGACCGAATCCCTCGACGGATTCGTCAACCACGGAACGGGGATCATTGATGAGCTTTTTCATGGCAGAACTCCTGGGGTGTGGGTGCGTCCTGGAGGATGCACTTTGACCCTACTACCGCCGCCTGAAGTCCGGTAGCCTGCGACGATGCGGCGGAAGCGGTAAGGGACAGCCCCCAATGACTGTCCCCTACGGCAGGCCCCACACTGCAACCTCGTCAGTTTATCCATCAATTCGACATAAAGCTATTTATGTCACAGGGTGACTTCTTCCCGCGGTTGCCCGCGGCAGGGTGAATGGGGTTGCCTAGAGGGTCTTGATCATGCGGGTGTTGCCCAGGGTGTTGGGCTTGACCCGCGCCAGGTCCAGGAACTCGGCAACGCCTTCGTCATGGGAGCGCAGCAGCTCGGAGTAGACCACCGGGTCCACGGCCGTCTGGTCGGCCATGACCTCGAAGCCGTGGCGCTTGAAAAAATCCACCTCGAAGGTAAGGCAGAAGACCCGGGCCACGCCCAGTTCACGGGCCTCGGCCAGCAGGCTTTCCACTAGCACGTGCCCTACACCCTTGCCGCGCCACGCGTCCGATGCGGCCAGCGTGCGAACTTCGGCGAGATCCTCCCACATAACGTGCAGGGCGCCGCAGCCGATGACTTCGCCGTCGTCGGCTTCTGCGATCCGGAACTCCTGGAGGCTTTCGTAATAGGCTACGGTCTCTTTCGCCATGAGAATCCGCTGCACAGCCAACGGCGCCACAAGGCGCTTGATGGCGGCCACGTCACTGGTACGTGCAGAACGGATATGGAAGGAGTCAGTCACAGGGTCCATCCTACGATGGCAGCCTGGCTGGCTTGGGCGCTCCCGTACGACGCAGTCAGCCTTGCTTGGCGGCCCAGGCGGCGACGCGCTGCGTGCTTTCCTCTTCGGAGAGGTCCTCCACGCGAGTCATGATGGACCAGCGCACACTGTAAGGGTCCCGGATGCCGGCGAATCTGTCTCCTGAGACAAATGTGGACAGCGGCTCCCGATCGGTAGCCCCCATCCGCTCGGCCCGCGCAATAAGAGCGTCCGCGTCGGCGCAGTAGGAGCCGATCGAGTAGCAATCATCGTCGCCGTTCGGCGCCGGAACGAGGTGGTAGTCCGGGTTGGGCTCTCCAATTTGGAGTCGCCCCTGATCGAAGTCAAGTTCGGCATGGACGACGATTCCGCCGATCTCGGTGACATTTACTGTGCGCGCCGAAGACGTCCTGGTAGAAGGTGATCGCCTCCTTGGCAGAAAGGATCGCAAGGAACGGCGTGAGGCTCGTGAAGCCGTGCGGGATACCGGATTTCGTGTGCTTGCCATCGGCGGCGTTGGTCAGTTCGGGGCTTGTAGTATCGGTCATAGACCTCGCGGTACGCACAGATCGGCTCAGCGGCTTGGAGAATTGCGACAGCCTGGATAAGGAGTGTCCCCCATGGTGGGTTCGTTCAAGGGAATCCTCTACCCGGCCCGGCTCCCCACATTTCACCGTCTGCCCGCGCCTGAGTCCGTCACGAACCTGGTGCAGTGGTTTTGGATCCCCGAGTGGGACATTGAGCCAGGGCACACGTCCCGCCAGCACCTGATCGCATTCCCGACGTCCAACCTTGTGGTCCAAACGGATCTCGTTGAGTTCGCAGGCCCAACAACCCGTCGATCGCATCGCGATCTCACGGGCCGGGGCTGGGCGGTTGGGGCCCTCCTGCGTCCCGCGTTGGTTCCACGTTTCACGGATGATCCGGGGAGCCTGCGGGATTCCCAGCTGCCACTACCGCTCGCGGATCTGCATGCCTCAGTGTCGGAGGCGATGAGGGGAACCGATCCAGGGGAACGTCGGCAACGCGCGGTGGAGGCTTTCACCGGCTGGCTAGTTGCGCAGAGTCCAGGGGTGTCCGACGAAGGCATCCTTGCCAACGCGATGATGGACATGATCGGAACATGCGCCGACGTGACCCGCATTGAAGACGTTGCCGCGCGTCTATTTGTTTCGCCGAGAACCCTTCAACGCGCAGCGCGGAAGTACATCGGCCTGAGCCCGTCCGCGCTTATCCGAAGGCGCCGCCTGCAAGAGGCCGCTGACCGGTCACGGACCGACCCGGCGACAGACCTCGCGGCGATAGCTGCCGAACTCGGCTACACCGACCATGCCCATCTGACGAACGACTTCCAAAAGTTCCTAGGATTCACGCCAAGCACATATCGACAATCAGCCCTCCAGGACCAGGCCGAGAACATGGCGACGGTGGATAGCTGAGGGCGTGGTGTCTTGCGCAGACGGTTTCAAGCTCTCCAAGGATCCGCTCTTCGTGGAGAAGGTCTACGACGTGGTGGGTCCACCCGAACCCGCGCGAGTACGACATCCGCAACTGGGTCATGGCATGGAACGAGAACCCGGACAACGCAAAGGCCCCGCCTGCTCCTTTGGGGAGCAGGCGGGGCCTTTGCTGGTGAAACGAACCTAGACGCTGGGTGCGATCTCCGGGATGCGCGGCTTGGCGTTGCCGGCGAACGTGAACTTGGCGTCGTCGCCTTCGCCATCCACGTCCACTACAACGATGTCGCCGGCGTGGAGTTCGCCGAACAGGATCTTCTCGGAGAGCTGGTCCTCGATTTCGCGCTGGATGGTGCGGCGCAGCGGCCGGGCACCCATGGCGGGATCGTAGCCGCGGGTCGCCAAGAGCACCTTGGCCGCGGTGGTGAGCTCGATGCCCATGTCCTTGTCCTTGAGGCGCTTCTCCAGGCGGCCAACGAACATGTCCACGATCTCGATGATCTCGTCCTGGGTGAGCTGCGGGAACACCACAACGTCATCCACACGGTTCAGGAACTCCGGACGGAAGTGCTGCTTGAGCTCTTCCGTCACACGGGCACGCATCCGGTTGTAGCCGGTCTGCGTGTCCGTGCCGGACTGGAAGCCGGTGGCAACGCTCTTGGAGATGTCCCGGGTGCCCAGGTTGGTGGTCATGATGATCACGGTGTTCTTGAAGTCCACCACGCGGCCCTGGGAGTCGGTCAGGCGGCCGTCTTCCAGGATCTGCAGGAGCGAGTTGAAGAGGTCAGCGTGTGCCTTCTCCACTTCGTCGAACAGGACCACGGAGAACGGACGACGGCGGACCTTCTCGGTGAGCTGCCCGCCCTCTTCGTAGCCGACGTAGCCAGGAGGGGCACCGAAGAGCCGCGAAACAGTGTGCTTCTCCGAGTACTCGGACATGTCCAGCGTGATGAGGGCGTCCTCGTCACCGAACAGGAATTCGGCCAGGGCCTTGGCGAGCTCGGTCTTGCCGACGCCGGTGGGGCCGGCAAAGATGAACGAGCCGCCCGGACGCTTGGGGTCCTTCAGGCCTGCACGGGTACGGCGGATTGCCTGGGACAGTGACCTGATGGCCTCGTTCTGGCCCACCACACGCTTGTGCAGTTCGTCTTCCATCTTCAGCAGGCGCGTGGACTCTTCCTCGGTCAGCTTGAATACCGGGATGCCGGTGGAGTTGGCCAATACCTCGGCGATGAGATCCTCATCCACCTCGGAAATGTCATCCATGCCGCCGGACTTCCAGTGGCGTTCCTTCTCGGAGCGCTCAGTGATGAGCTTCTGTTCCTTGTCCCGGAGCGAAGCGGCGCCTTCGAAGTCCTGCGCGTCGATGGCGGATTCCTTCTCCATCTTCAGCTTGGCGATCCGCTCATCCATGGCCTTCAGTTCCGGCGGGGCGGTCATCCGGCGGATGCGCAGCCGGGCACCGGCCTCATCGATCAGGTCGATCGCCTTGTCCGGAAGAAAGCGGTCCGAGATGTAGCGCTCGGCGAGGTTCGCGGCCGACGCGAGAGCGCCGTCGGTGATGGTGACGCGGTGGTGCGCCTCGTAGCGGTCACGCAGGCCCTTGAGGATCTCGATCGCGTGCGCGACGGAGGGCTCCTTGACCTGGATCGGCTGGAAGCGGCGCTCGAGTGCGGCATCCTTCTCGATGTGCTTGCGGTACTCATCCAGGGTGGTGGCACCGATGGTCTGCAGTTCACCGCGGGCCAGCATGGGCTTCAGGATGGACGCAGCATCGATAGCACCTTCAGCAGCACCGGCACCCACAAGCGTGTGGATTTCGTCGATGAAGAGGATGATGTCGCCGCGGGTGCGGATTTCCTTGAGGACCTTCTTCAGGCGCTCTTCGAAATCACCGCGGTACCGGGAGCCGGCCACCAGCGAACCGAGGTCCAGGGTGTACAGCTGCTTGTCCTTGATGGTTTCCGGGACGTCGCCGCGGACAATCGCCTGGGCGAGGCCTTCGACGACGGCGGTCTTGCCGACGCCGGGCTCACCGATCAGGACAGGGTTATTCTTGGTGCGGCGCGAGAGGACCTGCATAACGCGTTCCATCTCGGACTCGCGTCCGATCACCGGGTCCAGCTTGTTCTCGCGCGCAGCCTGGGTGAGGTTCCGGCCGAACTGGTCCAGGACCACGGAACCGGCGGGAGTGCCTTCGGGCTGGCCCGGACCGACGCCGGCGCCGGTGGTTTCCTTGCCCTGGTAGCCGGAGAGGAGCTGGATGACCTGCTGGCGGACGCGGTTGAGGTCTGCCCCCAGCTTGACCAGCACCTGGGCGGCAACACCTTCACCCTCGCGGATGAGGCCCAGCAGGATGTGCTCCGTGCCGATGTAGTTGTGGCCCAGCTGCAGGGCTTCGCGCAGCGAGAGTTCCAGCACCTTCTTGGCGCGCGGGGTGAAGGGGATGTGGCCGGACGGGGCTTGCTGGCCCTGGCCGATGATCTCCTGTACCTGCTCGCGCACGCCGTCGAGCGAAATGCTCAAGGACTCAAGAGCTTTGGCGGCAACGCCTTCACCTTCATGGATCAGACCCAAGAGGATGTGTTCGGTACCAATGTAATTGTGGTTCAGCATGCGTGCCTCTTCTTGGGCAAGCACAACTACGCGACGGGCACGGTCCGTAAATCGCTCAAACATTTCGCCACACTCCTAGCTACGACGTACTTTGATGCTACGTGGCAGACCCAGTCTTGGGGAGCGTGTTCGCCACAGGGGAAACATGACGTGTTCAACCTCCCGTCACCCTGCACCGCTTGGATCAATGCAAGAACCTCAAGCAAGGAGTAACGTCATGGAAGTTATCACCCTGCTCATGACCGCCGCGACCGTAGCCCTCGCCGGGATCGGAGGGCTCTACTACTCCTACGCCTGCTCGATGATGCCGGGGCTGCGCGCCACCGATGACCACACATTTGTCAGCGCCATGTCCCGGATCAATCCGCCAATAAGGATCCTTGCTGAGCCGAAACGTCGTTGCCCACTGCACCGGAGATCGATGACTCCGAGGGGTGCAGCACCGCTCCTGATAGCCGAGCAATTCCCGGAAGGAATCTGAGTAGCGGCCCGATGATGCGGTGTACCAGCTCTCCTGGTAACCGCCAGCGGTGGCCCTGATCTTGTAGTGTCCGTCATCAAGATCGAACGAAACGTCTTCGCCGAAGCCCCAGGGAGCCGTCTGGGTATCCACCGGCTCTTGGCCGTCACCGGTCTCATCAAACACTTCATACACAATGTCCGGTGGCGTGACAGAGGCCGAACTGTCGTTGATTAGGACCATGATTTCCGGCGAGTCCAGGAGGACGCTGACTGCCACGCGCCCGGGTCCGCGTAGGCCGGAGCGCCGAGGGGCGCAGCCAGCAGCAGGACCAGTGCCGCCAGGACTGCCGTAAATCGCCGAGACCCGCTAATTACAGACATTCCAGGCTCCCGAAACGCAAAGATTCGAGTGGGCGAATTCGAGCGGGCGTCCCAGCCCGAAGGCTCAAACCGAATCGCCGGCTCATCCCAAGGAAATTGCCCGACGATTAGCCCGACGGTACGCCCGGGGCTGTTAGTCAGCAAGGGATTTGGGCTTACGCTAGCCCGTCTTGAGAATTCACAATTGGCATCAAAAAACCCTGCCCCCACCCGAAGGTGAAGACAGGGCCTAATACCAAGCCGGAGAGGCGGTAGGTCAGGAATTTGCCTTTTGGTAGGCTTCCTGGATTTCAGCCTGAATTCGGCCCCGGCTGTTAACCGTGTAGCCGTTATCCCGCGCCCATTGGCGGATCTGCGCGGAGTCGTTGGCGCGGGGGCCTGCAACCGCTTTGGTGCGGGTGGCTCTGCCGGCGGAGGTCTTGCGCCCAGCGGCAACAAAGCGCTCCAATGCAGAACGGAACTCGGCCGCGTTGGCCGAGGACAGATCGATTTCGTAGCTGACCCCATCGAGGCCAAAACGGACGTTCTCGTCTGCAGATCCGCCATCCAGATCATCGACGAGGATGATGTTTACTTTCTGTGCCATTAAATATGTCTTCCTCTTGGAAAGGTTCGGTTGTCAGAAAATGAGGATGTTCCTATTAAAAGTATGAACCTCTTAATGGCAACGCGTCAAAGCGTCGGATGGTTCCTGTGGAAATCCACAGGAACTTGCAGAAAGCTCTTTCGAGCTATTTGTCCGTTTCCGGGTTCTGTTCCTTCAATGGCGCTGCGGAACGCGATTCCGCCTCGGCCTGGGCCCGCGCTTCGGCCTTACGCTCGGACTTGTCGGCATTGAAGATGGATTTCATGGCAAACCAAAAAAGCAGGCCAACCACCAGCGAGGGCAGGAGTACGGCTACATATTCCATGATTAGTGGCCTTCGGGCTTCAGAAGCGGGAAAAGGATGGTTTCGCGGATACCGGCGCCGGTGAACAACATCACCAGCCTGTCAATACCCAAGCCGATGCCGCCCATGGGCGGTGCGCCGTATTCGAGGGCCCGCAGGAAGTCCTCGTCCAGCTGCATGGCCTCGACATCGCCCGCGGCAGCGTGCCGTGACTGTTCGGTCAGCCGCTCGCGCTGGATGACGGGGTCGATCAGCTCGGAGAAGGCCGTGCCGCGTTCCATGCCGCCGATGATGAGGTCCCAGGCTTCGATCAGCCGGCCGTCCTCCCGGTGCGGGCGGGCCAGCGGCTGGGCAGACGGCGGGTAGTCGTACACAAACGTGGGGTTCAGGAGCCTGGGCTCCACAATTTCACCGAACAGTTCCACGGCCAGCTTCTCGGCGTCCCACTTCGGGTCCACCTTGACCTCGTGCTTTAAGGCGATTTCGCGCAGCACCTCAAGCGACGTGTCAGGCGTGACTTCCTGGCCAACGGCGTCGGACAGTCCCGGGTAGACCGAAACCCAGGCCCAGTCGCCGTCGAGGTTGATTTCCCCGGCTTCGGTCTGGAGGGTGCGGCCCACACCAACTGCGTCAGCGGCGTCTAGGATGATCTCCTTGATGCGCTCGGCCATGACGAACTGGTCCGCCCAGGCTTCATAGCACTCAAGGGTGGTGAATTCGGGGCTGTGGGTGGAGTCCACGCCCTCGTTGCGGAAGACGCGGCCCATGTCGTAGACGCGGTCGATCCCGCCCACGACAGCACGCTTGAGGTAAAGCTCGGTGGCAATGCGGAGGGTCATTTTCTGGTCGAACGCGTTCATGTGCGTCTCGAACGGGCGGGCCAAGGCGCCCCCGTGGACCAGCTGCAGGATGGGGGTTTCCACTTCGACGTAGCTGTGGCGGTGCAGGCTCTCGCGGATGGAACGGGTAATCGCGGCGCGGGTGTAGACCATTTCCCGGGCTTCGTCGCGCACCATCAGGTCCACGTAGCGCTGGCGGACGCGGGTTTCCTCGTTCAGTTCCGCGTGCAGCACCGGCAACGGACGGAGTGCTTTGGAGGCCATGGACCAGGACTCGGCCATCACGGACAGCTCGCCGCGGCGGGAGGAAATCACTTCGCCCTTGATGAACACGTGGTCGCCGAGGTCCACCAGCGCCTTCCAGTCCGCGAGCGCTTCCTCGCCCACGTTGGCCAGGCTGAGCATCGCCTGGAGCCGGGCGCCCTTGCCGTCAACGCCGCCTTCCTGGAGCGTGGCGAAGCAGAGCTTGCCGGTATTGCGCACAAAAACCACGCGGCCGGTGACGCCTACGACGTCGCCCGTGGTGTCGTCAGCCTCAAGGTGCGCGTACTTTTCGCGGATCTCCGTGAGGGAATGCGTGCGTTCCACACCCACCGGATATGCCTCGGTGCCCCGCTCGATCAGCTTTGCACGCTTGTCCATGCGGATGCGCATCTGCTCGCTGGCGTCGAGCGGCTCTGGGGCATTTTTTGGGGTGGGGGTGTTTTGGGAAGTCACAATCCCCAAGTTTACCGGGAGTTCGCGCCGCCGGCTCCCGGCGGACGCCCAGGCATAGACTCGGGCTGTGGAGACGTGGAAAGTTGAAGCGGAGGACGGCGGGCGCCTCGACGTGCACTCCTTCCGCACCCCCGCGGGGCTGGACCCGACGACGGCGGGACCTCCCGGCGTCGTACTCATCCACGGAACTTTGGTCACCGACGCCCTCTACCGGCCTTTCGCCCGGAAGCTCAGCGTCCTGCTGGGCCGGCCGGTGCACTGCTACAACCGGCGCGGCAGGGCGGGGTCAGCCCCGCAGCCGGAGGATTATTCGGTGAAGACGGAGGTCAGCGACCTTGCGGCGGTCATGCGCAAGACCGGCTCGGCGGATGTGGTGGCCCACAGCTACGGCGGCTTCGTGGCCCTGCAGGCGGCCCTGACCCTGCCCGTGGGCCGGCTGGTGACCTATGACGCCGCGGTGTCGCTGTCCGGAAACCTGAGCCACCGCTGGCGGCCGGAGCTTGAGGATGCCGTCACTGCGGGCCAGCTCAACCACGCCTGGGCGCACTTGGTCCAGGGCCTGGCCACGGCGGGTCCGCTGTCCTACCTCCCTCTCGGCGCGCTGCGGATGCTGAGCATCCTCTCGGCCAGGACCAACCTGGGCGCGGAGATGCGCCAGCTGCTGCCCACCGCAGTCACCGAAATGCGTGCCGTACTCGACGCCGAAGCCGAACTGGACCATTTCACTGCCCTTACCACCCCCATCCTGATGCTCAGCGGCGGCTGGAGTCCAGCGTATTTTGCCGAGACGGGGCGGCAACTGGCCGCCGCCGTGCCATCCATCAACTTCCAGGTGGTCCCCGGTCAGCTGCACGAGGGTCCCATCCGTCCCGGGAAGGGTCTGGCCGTGCGGATTGCCCGGTTCATCAACGGCAGCGACGGCCACCCGCGGAAGCTGGGCCGGCGCCGGTAGGTCGCTTTGCCGGTGGGGAGCCTTGCCACGCGCCTAGGATGGGGAGCGTGAAAGAACAGGAAGTCCCCACGCACGACGGCGGCCGGCTGGCTTTGTACAGCTATGGAACCGAGGATGCGCCGGGAGAGCGCCGGGTGGTGGTCATCGGCGGGGCCTTCCTTACCGCACTGATCTACCGGCCGTTCTCGATGGCGTTGGCCGACGGGCTGGGCGACGGATGGGCAGTGGATGTCTATGACCGGCGCGGCAGGGGCAACTCCACCGAGCAGCCGGCCGACTATTCCATGGCCACGGAAATCGCCGATGTCCGCACGGTCATGGATGCCACGGGCGCCCGCAACATCCTGGGCCACAGCCTGGGCGGATCGGTGGCGCTGAACGCCGTCCAGGAGTTCGCGGGCACCTCCTACGAACCGGACAAGCTGGCGGTCTACGACGCTGCGGTCAACATCGACGGCAGCATCGATATGTCCTGGCTGGACGACTTTGAAGCAGCGGTCAACGCCGGCAAGGTGGGGCATGCCATGGCCCGGATGAAAAAAGGCATGCAGCCGGGCACTGCGCTTTCAAAGATCCCCGAGCCGGTCCTTGCGGGGCTGATGGCCGTGGTGTCCCGCACCAAGGTGAACAAGATGCTCCGGGAGCTGATGCCCACCGGCGTGGGCGAACTGCGGGCCGCGTACGACGAAGCCGAGCATGCCAGGAACTTCGCCGTCCTGCCCGCCAACACACACTTTATGGTGGGCGGCAAGAGCCCGAGCTACTACAAGGTCACGGCCCAGCGCCTTCATGCGGCCGTCCCGGGGAGCACGTTCGAGCTCTCACCCAAGGGCTTCCACGGCTCCATTCCCGCCGCGGTGAAGGAACTTGTCACGGACATCGCCGAATACTTCAAGGGCTAAGGCATTCCGCAGGTTGCTCGGCTAGGCTCGGATCATGACGAGCGAGAACATCAAGACCCCCGACGGCGGCACTCTGGAGCTCTTCTCCACGGGTGCTGAACTGGCGTCCGCCGGCTCCGGCGTGGTTGTGGTGCCGGCCTCCATGGTGACCGCCGCCGACTACACAAAGTTCGCCCAGAAGCTCAGCGCCGCCTTGGGCCGCCCGGTCCACACCTTCAACCGCAGGGGCCGGGGTTCGTCGTCGCCGCAGGCCGAGGATTACACGCTGGACGCGGACATCCGGGACTTGGACGCCGTTATGAAACACACGTCCAGCACGGACGTCTTTGGCCACAGCTTCGGCGGCGCGGTGGCCCTGCACGCGGCCCGGACCCTTCCGGTGGAGCGACTGGCTGTGTATGACCCCGCTGTTTCCGTGAACCACAGCGTAAAGGCCGACTGGACCGCTGAATACGAACGCGCCACGGCCGCCGGTGACGACGACCGCGCCCTGGCCGTCCTCACGAAAGGCCTGGAAACCGGCGCCTTCTCCCGGATGCCGCTGTCCATGCTCACCATCGCCAACAAGCTCACCGCCGGCACCCACGTGGGCAAGCAGATGCGCGAACTGATGCGCACCGGCGTCCGGGAAATCAAAGCGATCATCGCCGCGGACATGCCGGCCGAGCCGTTCCTGGAACTGCCCCTGGAAACCCTGATTGTGGTGGGCGAGAAGAGCCCGGCATACTTCGGTGTGGCGTGCGGCCAGATCCACGATGTCCTCTCCGGCTCCAGCTACACCATCCTGCACGGCGCCGGCCACGACGGCGTCCTCCGCGCCCCGGACAAGCTCATCACCGAACTCAGCGACTTCTTCGCCGGCTGACGTCGTCGCCTCCCCAGCGCGAACGGACACATAAGCCCCGCAACTCCCGCGCGAACGGACACTTGAGGCCCTGGTTTCCTTGGAAAACAGGGCCTCAAGTGTCCGTTCGCGCTTTATGGGCTGCGGAGGTGTCCCTTAGTGGCCGGCGCCGTGGCCCGGGGCGGCGCCTTCTGTTTTGCGCATCATCGCGGAAAGTACGACGGCGGCGAGGGCTATGACGGTCGCCGTCAGGAACGCTGCGCTCATGCCTGCAACGAGCCCTGACGCAGCCGAGACCACGGCGAAGATGGACACCAGCAGCGCAGTGCCGGCTGCACCGGCCACCTGCTGGGCGGTGCTCATGATCGCCGAGCCGTGCGAGTAGAGATGCGGCGGCAGCGGGTTCAGGCCGGTGGTAAATGCCGGCGTGAAAAGCAGCGCCAGGCCGAAACTCAGCCCCACGTGGAGGGTGACGATCCACCAGACCGGAGTGCCGGCGTCGAGCATTGAGAACTGCCACAGGGCCAGCACCATAAGCACGGAACCGGTAACGGTGAGCGGCAGCGGCCCCACTTTGTCGAATAGCCGGCCGATGAACGGGCCCAGCAGGCCCATCGCCAGCCCGCCCGGAAGCAGCGCGAGGCCGGTCTCCAGCGAACCCAGGCCGCGGATTTCCTGCAGGTAGAGCGGCAGCAGGATCACGCCGCCGAAGAGCGCCATCATGGCCACCACCATCAGCAGCACGGAGACCGTGAACATCCTGAAGTTGAAGGCGCGGAGGTCCAGCAGGGGGGCTTCGGCCTTCTGCAGCCGGAGCTGGCGGAGCACAAAGACCGTCAGGCTGGCCACGCCGATGACCAGCGCCGCGATGGCCACGGTGCTCGGGCCGCTTTGGCCGCCGCGCCCACCGCCGATCTGGCTGAGACCGTACACCAGGCCGCCGAAGGCAGGAACCGTCAGAAGTACGGACAGGAAGTCGAGCTTGGTCTTCTCGGTTTCGCCCACGTTCGTCAGGTATTTGGCGCCGATGGCCAGGGCAGCCAGCGCGACCGGCAGGACAAAGACGAACATAAAGCGCCAGGTGAAGTGCTCCAGGATCAGCCCGGAGACGGTGGGACCCATGGCCGGTGCCACGGAGATGGCGATACTGACGTTGCCCATGACGGCGCCGCGCTTGGCCAGCGGCACAAGGGTGAGGATGGTGGTCATCAGCAGCGGAAGCATGATGGCCGTACCGCCGGCCTGGACGATGCGGGCCAGGAGCAGGATCTCAAAACCGGGAGCCACCGCAGCCAGGGCGGTGCCGCCGGCGAACAGTCCCATGGCCAGCATAAAGACGGCCCGCGTGGACAGGCTTTGGAGGATGAACCCGGTGGTGGGAATGACCACTGCCATGGTGAGCATAAATCCGGTGGAGAGCCACTGGACGGTGGGCGCATCCACGCGCAGGTCAACCATCAGCCGCTGCAGGGCAACGTTCATGATGGTCTCGTTCAGGATCACCACAAAAGTCGCCACGAGCAAGGTGGCGATAATGGTCACCGATTCGCGGGACATCTTCTCCGGTGCGGCGGACTTCGGCGCCGCTACCGGCCCGGGCTGCCCGGAGGCGTTCGAAGAGACTTCTGTAGACATGGGTGTTCCCCCAGGGAGTAAGAATGAAGTGTCGCGCGAGCATCGTCGCTGCAGATTCCAACACTCTACCGTCCGGAGTAATTCCGGCGCACAGGATTTTTCTTCGGCAAAGGCTGTTCCTGAGCGGTCGCCCGGCTTCCGCGTTGGCGTGGCCGTCGCGGATACAGCGGGCGGACCGGTCCGCGCTTTTGGCGACACGGCGGCCTATGCTGCGGCCAGCACTGCCAAGCTCATCACCGCAGCGGCCTATCTCAAGCTTGTGGAGGCCGGTGAAGCGCGACTCGATGAGACGCTGGGGAACTACACTGCCGCTTTCCAGCTCAAGTCCATGATCAACAGCAGAACAATGATTCCTGGCTCCTGTTGATGGACAGGATCGGCTACCAGCGGCTGATCCGGTATGCAGCCTCGATTGACATAGCCTACGATCCCGAAGACAACCGGCTGACTCCCGGGGAAGTGGCCCAGGTCCTGACGAAGCTTTACGCCGGACAGCTGCTTAACCCCAACAACACCGCGCAGTTGCTGGGGTACATGCAGGAAACCAACAACGAGGAACTAATCCCCGCCGCCTCGGGGCCAGGCATTACCGTCTATCACAAATACGGCCAGCTTGGAGGAAACCTCCATGACGCAGCCCTTTTGGAACATGGCTGGACAACGTACGCGCTGGTGATCTTCACGGAAGGTGCCGATAGCACCGACGAGGCCGAACGCACCGAAATGATCCACGATCTGACGCGGGCAGTCGTCGGGACGCTCTTTCCGGCGGGTTAACCGAGCTCCTCCTGACGCCTTGCAATCCGGCCCTGGGCATCAAGCGTACGGAGCATTCGTGGGCAGGGGGTTAAGTGACCGTTCGCGCCGGGGGCTTAAGTGACCGTTCGCGCCGGGAGGTCAGCTGCGGTGGTGCTCGATCAGCCAGCCGGCCATCTGCTGGGCCCGCTTCGCCGCCTGGGTGTCGCCTTCCGTGGCTGAGACGATGGACCCCTTCATAAGGATGTGCCACGACCGGGCGAAATCCTCCGGGCGGTCCAACCCTGCCTGCTCAGCGAGGGCCTGCACATGGCCCCTGATCCTGGCCAGGTAGTCGATGCTGGCCTGGCCCAGGGGATGGGCCGGGCCCATTTCCAGCAGGATGTTGATGAAGGAGCAGGCCTCGAAGTCGTCGCGCAGGAACCAGTCGCCGAAGACGTCGAAGATGGCCAGGAGTTGTTCAGTGGGGGTGGTGCCGCGCAGTTTGGCCTGGCCCACGATGGAATCGACCGTCCATAACTGGTCCCGCTGCTCCAGGAACGCCAGGACCAGTGCATCCTTGGACGGGAAATGCCGGTAAAACGTTGCCTTGGCCACGCCGGAGCGGTCGATGAGTTCATTAACGCCTACGTCCCGCACACCACGGCGGGAAAACAGTTCGTAAGCCGCAGCCAGGATCCGGCCCCGGGAATCGGCAGGAAGAACTGCCGCCTCGGCGGGTAAATCCGCAGGAGACAGCGCGGGTTCTGCAGTGTGGTCTGCATCGGAAATCATCGTAGGAATAGTTTACTCCCAGGTGCAGACAGACCGGTCTTACTCGCTGTAATGTCTTTCCCAGACGCAGTGCTATGACGCCGAGGGGACCCCCGAAAGGCCCCGTCGGCTTGGTGCAAGGAGGCCCCGATGTCAGCAGAGCGAACGTACGATTTTATCCCGTGTGACGATACGGACCCGTGGATAGAAAATACCGCTGCGTCCGCCGAGGTCCGGCACTTCGCCCGGGAATCCCTGCGGTGGCAGGCACAGGAAATCATTGATGAAGTGCTCCGCGGAACGGCTCCCGGTGAGGAACTTGCCCGGGCCCGGTTGCGCCGCTGCGTGGCCCAGAACCCTGGCAGGCCCGAGCGTGCACTCCTGCAGCAACTGATGATCAACCGCGACCCGCAGGGTGAATCAACGCAGTAGAGCAACACGTTCCTGCGCCCGGAATGCCCTCCCGCCATTCAACGTGAGGCTCACAACGGCCGGCCTTACAACGTGAGGCTGCGGTCCACAATGCGCCCGGCGGTCATATGCAAGCTCTGGCTGTTGGCGCGTGCATGGTTCCGCAGCAGGTTGAATGCTGCTTCCATATCCACTCCGGCAGTGTGCGCAATGACGCCCTTGGCCTGCTCAATCAGCACCCGGGTGTTCAGTGCGAGCTGCAGCTGCTCGTTGACCAGTACCGCTTCCCGGATGGTGCGTTCCTGCATAAGGCTGATGGTGGCGACGTCAGCAAGCGCCTGGCCGATCGCGGTATCCTCTGCCGTCAGGAAACCCTCCCGGGCGCCGAACAGACCCATGGCCCCGATAATCCTGCCGTGAACGCGCATGGGCACCGCATGCACGGAGCGGAAGCCCTGTGAGAGCGCGGCTTCGCGGAAGTCCAGCCACTTGGTAAGCCCGGCAATGTCGTCCACTGCAACTGCCGCCCCGGTCAGGTAGCACTCAACGCAGGGACCGGCTCCGGCTTGAAGCTGGAGGACCTCGACGAGCTGGCTCTGCTCGCTGGTGGATGCGACAACCTGCAGTTCTCCGCTGGGATCGGCAAGCAACAGACCCGCGGCTGCGACGTCAAGGAGACCCACGGACTCCTCCACCAGAATTTGGAGGAGGTCCACGACGTCGTAGTCGGCCACCAGCGTGTCAGTGAGCTTCACGAACGCCGCACTGGCGCGCTCGGCGCGGGTACTGGTTACCATGGCCCCATTTTACTGCAGGGCAGGTCCGCCGGCCCCACCTTTGTCGGAATCGAAGCTGAGCGTTCGCTCGAGCACAGCGGCGGCTGTCTCCCCCAACGTGAGGTCATTGGCAAAAGCGTAGGCGCAACAAAAGCAAGGATTCCGCTGCCGTAGCACCAGACTGCGCCAAGACCATCCCCGTGGCCTGGTGGATCTCGCGGCGCGACATAAGCGACGGCTCCAGGGCTGGATCCGTATCCAGTGAGCTGAGGCTCAGGATCTTTCGCAGGAGGTACCAGGAAGTCTGCCCGGCAAGTACGGCCGCCATCGACTGGTCCGACCGGTTCAGGTTTCCACGAACGACGTGATACAGCTCAACGACACCGAGGTCCATCGCGCCTACTGTGAGTGGAAAAACGAACAGCGCGGCTGCGTCCGTCCCGGCGATCGCCTGCTGGAACACGGGCCATTCGTCGTCGGCGGTGGACTGGGCGTCGGGGATCAGCACGGGCAGGCGGGTCTTGTGGGCCCGCCACCGCGGGCCTTCGCCGAGGTTGAACTGCAGTTCGTCCAAGCGGGCGGCGAGTTCGTCGCTGGCAGAGACCAGGGTCTCCGCGGCGGCTCCGCCGAAGAGGGACACCGCAGCGCCCGTTATGGGCAGCTTCGCCAGGTACGGGGCACACACGTCTTCTTGACCCGCAGCCATGTCGGGAGCAATGTCCATGGTGAGCCTCTGATCCCTGAATCATCCCGCGGTGAAGGATCCGGCTGCAGGCTGAACCGGAACGGCGGAGTTGTCACTTCAAGGATACATATTGCGGCGAACCCGCCCGTCGTCGCCGGCCGGCCTCAGGCCAGCCTTTCCTGGCCTTAGGCATTGACCACTTCTGAGGTGGCCATCAGATGGGCCTGTAACGCCCGTTCCGGGGCGCCGGGGTGGGCGGCCACACACCTGCGAAGGCGCCATTTGACGTCAGCCAGATCCGGCGACGGGTCCTCAAGGATGGAGGTGATGATTTCGTAGGCCTGCCACCCTAGTGGCGTGATTTCCTCAGCACCGATACGGTACGACATCACGGCCTCCCGCTAGGGATCGTGGCGCTCATGGGTCTCTCCAAACGGTACGGCCTCACTGACCGCCACAGTATAGGTGTCGTGCGCGTGGCGGGTTACCAGAATCCCGCACAGGGCAGTGCTGGAGGCAAACTGGCGGGCCAGGTCAACGGCCGAATTCAAATAGTCGTCCAGGACAGATGCGTCATTCACTTTGACGAGATAGGACAGCCCGTCATCTATTGTGCGGATCATTGAATTCGCTCCTGATTTTGCGTGGCCGATCGGCCACAGGGGATAGGGAAGGCAGGCCAGCGTCCCGCTTGCCGTGCATGTGGCTGCTTCGGAAGACAGTAGCCGGACAGCACAAAAGCCTGGAGGGGACGGCAGGGAAAGTATTGGGTGCCCTGCGTGGAATTGGTCCTCCTGGAGTACGCCGAATAAGGCGATGCCAGGGTCTGGGGCAACAATTTCAGCATAGCCCATGCGCAGTAAGGACGAACAGGGATCCGAAGCCTTGCGCGCCCGGAGCCGGACGCTGCATCTCAGCTGCTCAGCGGCACGTTATCGATCAGCCGAACCGGCCCCACCTTGGCCGCGATGAGGGCCACTCCTTCGCCGCGGAACGGGACTTTCCGGCAGTTCTCGGCCAGCGGCTCAAGGGTGAGCGGATCCACCACGTCGAAGTAGTCCAGTCCCACCAAGGGCTGGGATTCAACCATGGCCCGGGCCGATTCCAGATCAAGCGGCTGGTGGGCGTTCGCCCGCTCTGCGAGGAGCCGCAGCGCCCGTGACAACACCAAGGCGGCCTCGCGCTCCTCTGCGGACAGGAACCGGTTGCGGCTGGACAGGGCAAGCCCGTCCTCGGACCGGACGGTGGGCACGGCAACAATTTCGACGGGGAAGTTCAGGTCCGCCACCATGCGGCGCACCAGCGCCAGCTGCTGGGCGTCCTTTTGCCCGAAGTAAGCCCGGTAAGCCGGCAGTCCCCCGCCGCCTGAGACGAAGGCCCCGGTGGCGGGCAGCCCTGAGCCCGGGATGCCATAGTGCAGCAGCTTGGCAACCACTGTGAGGGCGCCGTCGAAATGGCCGGGCCGTGAGGCGCCTTCCCACTTCTCGCCCAGGGAGCCGGCGGTCACGCGGACCAGCGGCTCGCCGCCGGGATAGACCTCTTCGACCGGGGGCGCAAACACGAGGTCCACGCCCTGCTCTTCCAGCAGGGCAAGATCGGCGTCGAGCGTGCGCGGGTACCGGTCCAGATCCACCGCATCACCGAACTGCAGCGGGTTTACAAAGATGGACGCCACCACAACGTCGTTCTGTTCGACGGCGGTGCGCGCCAGCCGGGCGTGGCCTTCGTGCAGCGCGCCCATGGTGGGCACCAGGCCCTGGGACCTGCCCGCCTTCTGCGCGAGCAGCCGGGCACTCGCCTCCCTGAGCTCTGCGGCAGTTGTCACCAGTTGCGTGCCCATGTCAGTTTCCCTCTTCCAGGGCCGCGCGGAGGGCCCCCACTTGATCCTCTTTGAGCAGCCCCCGGCTGCTTGCCCGCCGCGCGGTGGCGCGGGCCATGGCGAGGTAAGCCTCCAGCACATCGCCGTTCGCACCGGCGTCGTACTCCCTTAACGCCTCGGCGTGGGCCGCCACTGTCCCCACGTCACCGCGGGCCACCGGACCGGTCAGCGCCGATTCGCCGGAGGCGAGCGCGTTCTCCAGCGTGGCCCGCAGCAAAGGCCCCAGCATCCGCTCCGGCGCGTCGACGCCAACGTCGCGGAGCAGTTGGGAAGCCTGGGCCACCAGGGTGACCATATGGTTCGAGCCATGGGCGAGGGCCGTGTGGTACAGGGTCCGGTCCCCTTCGGCGATGGCCACGGGTTCGGCACCCATCTCCACTACCAGCGCCTGGGCGATGGGCAGCATCGCGGCATCGGCCGTGACGCCGAAGGTGCAGTCCAGGAGGCGTGTCAGGTCCAGGCTCATGCCAGTGAATGTCATGGCGGGGTGCAGTGCAAGGGGGATGGCTCCGGCGGCGCGCACCGGGCGAAGCACCCCCACGCCGAACCTGCCTGAGGTATGCGCCACGATCTGTCCGGGCTGCCACGCCCCAAGTTTGGCGAGTCCGTCCACCAGTCCGGCCAAGGCGTCGTCGGGCACGGCCAGGAGCACCAGTTCAGACCGTTCCACAATCTCCTGGATCTCCAGGATGGGCACGCCGGGCAGCAGCGTCTCCGCCCGCTCACGGCTGGCCTCGGACACCGCGGAAACCCCGACGACGGCGTGCTCGGCTGAGCGCAACGCCGCACCAAGGACGGCGCCCACTTTCCCGGCACCGATGATTCCGACGCCAAGGCGCCCGGGCTTAGCCACGTTGCGGGCCTTCCTGTTGGGGACTGGTTTCGACAGGCTCAGCCACCGGGGTTTCGCTCCCCAACCGCTCCCTAACCTCGCGAGCTCGGTCAGGGAACCCTGCGGTCGTGGCCCCAGGCTCAACCACCGGAGCTGGCTCAACGACCGGAGCGGGCGCCACCGTTGCCAGCCATTGTTCGCTGGTCTGCCGCTTGCGGGCGAGCCGGGCGCGGGCGGACTGAGCATCAAAAAGGGCCCGGGCCTCGTCAAGCCCGGCCTGGGTGAGCCGCGGCGAGACCGGCCCGGCCGTGGTGTGCAGGACAAGGTCCGCCACACCGAACCGCCGTGCCAGCGGACCCTGGTGCAGCGCCATTGACTGGGTGCGCTGGTGCGGGACCACCACCAGTTCCCGCCACCACCGGCCGGAGCGGAGCAGCAGGGCAGTGTCAGTGGTAGCGAAGCCGTTGCGGCGCCAGCCCAGCGGCGCGAGGAACCTGCCGCGGTGCGGCGTGGTGACAAAACCGCCGTCGGAGTCCAACCCCGAGAGCCCGGCAGCGAAGATGCGTCCGGGCTCCGGCGTTCCGGGATCCGGCAGCACGAGTGCGAGCATGGACATCACGTCGGGCAGCTTACCCACGGGCAGCAGTGTGGTCCGGGACGCCGTCTCGCCGTTGCTTCCGGCCGCGCCGTACCCGGCCACGTTCACCTGGATCCGGTACCAGCCGAAGATCCGCCACAGCGGCGACTGGGCCACTTTCAGCGCCTGGACCCTCCCCGGGGGCAGCGTCTGCGCCTGCGTGTCCAAGAGCCCGTAGCGGAGCCGGATCCCGTCCGGCGAAATGGCCGCGGTGAAGTTGTACCCCTTGTTAAAGGACCCCCAGTAGCTGGCGGCAAGGCCCAGCACCGCCGGGATCAGGTAGAAGAAGAAGCCGCGGTTGTCCGTCACGGCGGACAGGATCACGGAGGCGATGCCGCCCACCGCCACAAAAAAGCTCTGCTCACTGAGCAGCAGGGAACCGATAAGGCGCGACGGCGGCACGGACAGCACCGGATACTCGGGCGCCTCCGGCGCGGCCTCCTGCGGCCGGGCCGGGTCCGGGAGCACGCCCGCGGCCCGCGCCAGGATGGTGGCCCGGAGCTGGCGGGCGTCGTCCATCCGCAGGTAGGCCAGTTTGACGGCCGATTCACCGGCGTCGGCCAC
Source organism: Pseudarthrobacter cellobiosi (assembly GCF_023913755.1). Classification (GTDB taxonomy): domain Bacteria; phylum Actinomycetota; class Actinomycetes; order Actinomycetales; family Micrococcaceae; genus Arthrobacter; species Arthrobacter cellobiosi. The sequence goes on along the minus strand of NZ_JAMXBJ010000041.1, from coordinate 65,301 downwards.
CTCGAACTTGAGTTCGGCCAGGCCGAAGATCCTGGCCAGGAGGGGCTGGACGATATCGATGGCCTGGACGCGGTCCAGCCGGGCCTGGCGCTGCTGGCGGAAGAGGAAGCCGGAGTTGACCCGGACGTACCCTTCGGCGACCTGGTACTTGGTGAAGTACCAGGTCAGGATGAAGCCCAGCACGGTCATCACGAGGACGATGCCGCCGCCGGCCACCAGCCAGGGTGCCCTGCCCGCGAAGTCCTCCTCGAACAGCGGACGGCCCTGCAGCAACCGTTCGAAAAAGTCCCGCCCGAAGAAGAAACCAATGGCCGCCAGGGCCACCCAACCGCGCACAAATGGGGACGCCGGATGCACCCGCAGCCACTCGCCGTCGGGAGCCACCGGAACCGCACCCGGTGCACTGGCCTCCGGAACGTTTGCCGTCACAGCCCTGCCAGCCTCGCTTCACCGCGGGCGGCGAGCTGCTCGCGCAGGCGTGCCCCCTCCGCAGCGGGCAGGCCGGGGATGGTGGCGTTGGTTCCGGGCGAGGCGGTGTGGAGTTTGAGCGTGCAGAGTCCCAGGCCGCGTTCCACCGGGCCCACGCCGATGTCCACGTACTGCATGCGGCCGTAGGGAACCGTCATGGTCCGTTGGAAGAAAATGCCGCCCCGGATCAGCAGGTCATCGTCGCGCTCAGCGTAACCGATGGCACGCACCTGGCGCGGAATCAGCACCAGCCGCCAGATGGCCAGAACCAGAATCACCGCCGGGACGGTGATGGCCAGCCACAGCGGCGGCCACCGCCACCAGCCGAGCAGGACAAAGATGAGGGGCAGGGTCAGGACAATCACCGTGACCAGGTTCCCGATGGCCCACTGCACCAGCCGCACGGTGACGTATTTCGGGGATACCCGCTGCCAGGTAATGCCCGGCGGATCAATCGCCCCGGTACGCATATTCGCCTTCCCCCGCGGCTTCGCCGCGGGCCGCGCGGCCGGGTTTCCCGTCACCGGGCGCGGCGTCGCTGTCTTCGGGCGGGATCTTGCAGAACCGCTCCACCAGCAGGCCGACAACGATCATCACCAGTCCACCAGCAGCGATCGCGACCGCCACCCAGGTGATGGCCTGGTCGCTGCGCAGGTTCCAGATCCGCAGCTGGTCCAGGAAGATTCCAACATGCCAGCCCAGCAGGACGGTGCCTGCATAAGCACACGCCTGGGCCAGCACCAGGGTCCTGGCGGCAAGAATCGGGTCCAACGCCTTTTTGCGTTTGGTGCTGTTGCGCCACCGGAGCACACGGATGCCAAGCACCAGGGTGATGGCGACAATCACGCCCATGGTGGCCAGCGCGGTGGCCGGAAGAACCGGCGTTGACATGCTGTAGCGTGTGGTCACCACGGTGGCGGACCAGCCGGCCACGGTCAGGACCAGGCCGATCAGCAGCAGACGGACAGGGTTGATGGGCTTCACCGGTTACTCGACCGCCCCGGCTGTGGGGACGCCGTCGTAATCGCCGAAACCGTCGAACGGGGCGAGATCGTCAAAGTCGGGGGCCCGGGCAGCCAGCTCGCTGATGCGTTCCCCGCCCAGGGTGGCCGCCGGCTCGATCAGCGACCACGGATACAGCACAAAGGCGCGTTCGGCGGCACGCGGGTGCGGCAGGGTCAGGACCGGGTCGTCACTGGTGAGGTCGCCGTAAGTGATGATGTCGACGTCGAGCGTCCGGGGTCCCCAGCGCACTTCACGAACGCGGAGGTGCTTGTTTTCCACGGCCTGGCAGTGCTTCAGCAGCTCCGTCGGGGACAGCGTGGTTTCCACGGTGATGATCATGTTCAGGAAGTCGGGCTGGCCGGCCGGGCCGCCCACAGCTTTGGTCTGCACCACCGGGGAAACGGCCTGCAGGCGAACCTCCGGCGGGTCCACCAGGTCAGCAACGGCCTCGGACAGGGTGTCGTTCCGCTCGCCCAGGTTGCTGCCGAGGGCGAGGACGGCTTTGATGTACCCGCCGCTCATGGCCTCTCCCGGTGCACGCTGACGGCCACATCGCCGAAGGGCACTTCGATGGGTGCCTTGGGCTTGTGCACGGTGATGTCCACGGCCTGGATGGTGAATTCGGCGAGCAGGCCATCCGCGATCCGGACGGCCAGGGCCTCGATCAGGTTCAGCGGCTCCCCCGTGATCCAGCCCTTGATCCGCTCAGCCACCTCGCCGTAGTGGGCGGTGTCCCGGACGTCATCGGATTCTGCCGCTTTGGCGAAGTCCAGATGCAGCACGGCGTCCACCACAAACGGCTGGCCCTCACGGCGCTCGAAATCGAAGACTCCGTGATGGCCGACGGCGGTGACACCGCTCAGCGTGATCCTGTCCATGAGTGCCCGGCCTAGGTGGTGGTAGGGGCGGCGGCCATCCGCGCGGCCACCTTGACGGCGTCAAGGCTGGGACCGACGTTGTGTACACGGACGGCCCAGGCCCCCCGGGACGCGCTGATCGCGGTGATGGCGGCCGTGGCGTCGTCGCGTTCCTCCGGGACGGCGGACTTGCCGGCGACCGTGAGGAGTGTGCCCAGGAAGCGCTTGCGGGAGGCGGCCACCAGGACCTTGTGCCCCAGGCTGTCCAGCTGGTCCAGGTGCTGCAGGAGCTCCCAGTTCTGGGCGTCGTTCTTGGCGAAGCCCAGGCCCGGGTCCACGATGATCTGCTCTTTGCTCACACCGGCTGCGTAGAGCTTGTCACGGACGCCGGCCAGTTCAGCCACCACTTCGCCGGCGACGTCCTGGTATTGGGCGAGGGAGTCCATGGTGCGGGCGTCGCCGCGGCGGTGCGTGAGGACATACGGCACTTTGGACGCGGCTACGAGCTCGGCCATCTCCGGTTCGATGGTCAGCCCGGAAACGTCGTTGATGATGGCGGCGCCGGCCTTCAGGGCAGCAGCGGCCGTGGCGGCGTGCGTAGTGTCGATGCTGACCAGGGCGCCCGCCTTGACCAGGGCTTCGATGACGGGGATCACCCGGCGCTGTTCTTCCTCCGGGCTGACGTCCTCCGCGCCGGGGCGCGTCGATTCGCCGCCGACATCGATGATGTCCGCTCCGGCGTAGAACATCCGCAGGCCCGCCGCGATGGCGGTGTCCGCCGTCGGGTGCTTTCCGCCGTCGCTGAAGGAGTCCGGGGTGACGTTCAGAATGCCCATGACCAGGGTGCGGCCGGTGGGCAGGTCCGCGAATTTCGCGGCCGGGCGCGGTTTGCGCAGGATGGGCAACGGAGATGTTGCGGGCCCGGTTCCCGGGGCTGCAGCGAGTGAGTCCATGGTCTGTTACTTACCTTCCGAGGATGAGGCTCATGGCTTCGGCACGGGTGGCCGGGTCATGAAGCTGCCCGCGGACCGCGCTGGTGACGGTCTTTGCTCCGGGCTTGCGGACACCGCGCATAGACATGCACATGTGTTCGCATTCAACAACGACGATCGCGCCACGCGGTTTGAGGTGGCTGACCATTGCTTCGACGATCTGGGTGGTGAGCCGCTCCTGCACCTGGGGGCGCCGGGCGTAGATATCCACGAGGCGTGCCAGCTTGCTGAGCCCGGTCACTTTCCCGTCGTGGGAGGGAATGTAGCCGACATGGGCAACCCCGTGGAACGGCACAAGGTGGTGCTCGCACGTTGAGTAGAACGGGATGTCCTTGACCAGGACCAGTTCTTCGTGGTCCAGGTCGAAGGTGGTGGAAAGGACGTCCGCGGGATCGTGGTGCAGTCCCGCGAACACCTCGGCGTAGGCCTTGGCCACCCGCCTGGGGGTGTCTACGAGGCCACCGCGGTCCGGGTCCTCGCCGATGGCCAGGAGGATTTCACGGACTGCCGCCTCGATCCGCGGCCGGTCCACCTTCTCGTGCTTTTTGTGGTGGGATCCGTCCTCCGCCGGGTGTCCGGCGGAGGCGGGAGCGTCGTCGTCGTCGAAGTGAGTCACAGAAGAAAGCTTAGCCGTGCGAGGCGTCAGGCCCCGAGTCGGGGATGCCACCCTGGAACGCGGCGTCATCCGGGACACCCTGCGGATGCAGCGGCTGCGCGTCCAGCGGTTCCTCGAGGCGGGCGTGCTTGGCTTCCTCCTGGGCTTCGCGCTCAGACTTCTCCAGGCGGGATTCCACAGGGCCGGCCTTCTGGACCGGACGGGTCTCCTTGGACAGCCACACCTCGCGGAAGTCACGCTTGCGGATGTCCGTGAAGATGTGCGCGATCTCGGCCTGGTTGAGAGTCTCCCGTTCCAGGAGTTCCAGGGCCAACTGGTCCAGGACATCCCGGTTTTCGGTGAGGATGGCGTAGGCCTCATCATGCGCCTGGTCGATCAGGCGGCGCACTTCCTCATCCACCACGTAGGCGATCTGGTCCGAGTAGTTGCGCTCGTGCCCGGCGTCGCGGCCCAGGAAGGGTTCGCCGCCGCCCTGGCCCAGGCGGACTGCGCCGACACGCTCGCTCATACCGAACTCGGTGACCATCTTGCGGGCTGTGGAGGTGGCCTTTTCGATGTCATTGGAGGCTCCCGTGGAGGGATCGTGGAAGACGATCTCCTCCGCCACGCGGCCGCCCATCGCGTACGCCATCTGGTCCAGCAGTTCGTTGCGGGTGATGGAGTACTTGTCATTCTCCGGGACCACCATGGTGTAGCCCAGGGCCCGGCCGCGGGGCAGGATGGTGATCTTGGTGACCGGCGCCGAGTTCCGCAGCGCGGCTGCCACCAGGGCGTGTCCGCCCTCGTGGTACGCGGTGATCTTGCGCTCATGTTCCTTCATCACGCGGCTGCGCTTCTGCGGGCCGGCCATAACGCGGTCGATCGCCTCGTCCAGGGCGCGGTCATCGATGAGGTTGGCGTTGGAGCGCGCGGTCAGCAGGGCTGCCTCGTTCAGGACATTCGCGAGATCCGCACCGGTGTAGCCCGGGGTCTTCTTCGCCACGGCCTTGAGGTCAACGCCCGGGGCCATCGGCTTGCCCTTGGCGTGCACCTGCAGGATCTGGTCGCGGCCGATCAGGTCCGGGGCGTCCACCGAGATCTGGCGGTCAAAACGGCCCGGACGCAGCAGTGCCGGGTCCAGGACGTCGGGGCGGTTGGTGGCAGCGATAAGGATGACGTTGGTTTTAACGTCGAAGCCGTCCATTTCAACCAGCAACTGGTTGAGGGTCTGCTCGCGTTCGTCATTGCCGCCGCCGATGCCGGCACCGCGGTGCCGGCCGACGGCGTCGATCTCGTCGACAAAGATAATGGCCGGAGAGTTGGCCTTGGCCTGCTCAAAAAGATCGCGGACACGAGACGCGCCCACGCCGACAAACATTTCCACGAAGTCCGAGCCGGAGATGGAGAAGAACGGCACGCCAGCCTCACCGGCGACGGCACGGGCCAGGAGGGTCTTGCCGGTTCCCGGAGCACCATACAGCAGCACGCCCTTGGGGATCTTGGCGCCCACAGCCTGGAACTTGGCCGGTTCCTGCAGGAACTCCTTGATTTCCTGGAGCTCCTCCACGGCCTCATCCGCACCGGCGACGTCAACGAAGGTCACCTGCGGCATGTCCTTGTTGACCATCTTGGCCTTGGACTTGCCAAACTGCATGATCTTCGAGCCGCCGCCCTGCATCCGGGTCATCAGGAACCAGAACAGCGCACCAAGCAGGATGACAGGGATAAGCAGCGAAAGCAGGCCGGAGAACCAGTTGCTTTCGATCGGCTGGTCCGTGTAGCCGTTGGCGGGCTTGGCGGCAGTGACGGCCTTGACGACGTCGGCGGCGCGGGCATCGACAAAGAAGAACTGGACGCTCTTGCCCTTGTCCTGGCCGTTGACATCCAGGTTGTCCTTAAGGGTTAGGTCAACGCGGTTTTCGCCGTCGAAGATCTTTGCCTGCTCAACCTTGCCACTGTCCGCAAGGAGTTCAAGGCCCTTGTCCGTATCGATCCGTGCCGCACCACCGGGAGCCAGTGTTGCAAAAGCCACGAGAAGCATGGCGATCACAACAACGATCCAGATGCCCGGGCCCTTGAAGAAACTCTTAGCTTTCATCTGTTCGGGGGCTGGCCCCGTCCCTCCTGGTAGTGCTGCACGGCGAGTGAGTCTACGCGCGTGTGGTGCTGCATCAGCTACTAGCTATACACCGTTCGGAGTAATTCACGCACGGTGCTGCGCAAAAGTTCCCTCTGGGCGTAGCGGGATCCGCGGCGGTCCCACAGATCCCCGGGTCAGCAGGGGGCAGTCCAGAACCGTGGGATGCAGCTCAAGTCCGGCCAGATCGACTTTGCCTTCGATGGCGTCAATCAGTGCGCCTGTGGCCCAGGCACCCATTTCGTAGTGCGGCAGGGCCACCGTGGTGAGGCCCGGATGGAGGTTGCCGGCGATGAGCTCCTGGTCATCGAAGCCCACAATGGACAGGTCAGCGGGGACGGAAAGCCCCAGCTCGGCCGCGGCCCGGTAGGCGCCCATGGCCATTCGGTCGTTATAGCAAAAGATGCCGGTGGGAGGTTTGCTGAGCTGCAGCATCCTGAGTGCTGCCTCGTAGCCGCCCTGCACCTCGGATGGTCCGGTTTGAACGGGGGCGGCAGCGCCGTCGAGCCCTGCCGCCGATAAAGTGTCCGTGAATCCGCGGAGGCGACCGTGGCTCGAAGGCACGTCATCCGTGCTGTTCAGGAAGCCGATGCGTGTGTGCCCGGCGGCCAGCAGGGCTGTGACCGCCGTTTTGGCCCCGCCTTCTTCATCGGGGACAACGGCGGCGATGGTTGACCCACTGCTGACCGCGCCCACCAGGACAGCAGGGACTGTGCCGAGGTTCCCTGGAACATCCAGAATACGGTGGTACATAGTGGCGTACAGGATGCCGTCCACCTGGCGCTCCAGAAGCCCCTCAACGTCTGCGTTCCGGGACCCAGGGCTGGCCGAAATGGAAGTGTTGACGATCATGAGGTTGTAGCCGCGGGCACGTGCCGCGTCGTCTGCGCCAAGAATGATCCGGCCTGCATGGGGCGTGGTGGCGATGTCCTCACTGACCAGTCCAAGCAACCCCGTGCGCCGGGTACGGAGCGCCTGGGCCAAGCGGTTGGGGCCGTAGCTGAGCTGCGCCGCTGCAGACTTCACCTTCGCCCGGGTTTCGCTGCTGATCCGCGCGTACGAGACATCATTCAGGACGTGCGAGACGGTGGTAACGGACACTCCGGCGGCGGCTGCGACGTCCTTGATGCCAATGTTTTTGTTGCTCATCCACTCTCCCCCGTTCGCTTAAATGCAGCGAGATGGCATTTCACGGCAGTGTCCGTTGGTGCGACTGCCGTGAACTGCCATCTCGGCGGGTGTGGCTACTCGTAAACGTGCGGGGCGAGCGTGCCCACGAAGTCCAGGTTGCGGTACTTCTCTGCGTAGTCCAGGCCGTAGCCCACCACGAACTCGTTGGGGATGTCGTAGCCGACGTACTTGACGTCGATCTCCACCTTGGCGGCCGTGGGCTTGCGGAAGGCGGTGCAGATCTCCACGGAAGCGGTGCCGCGGGATTCCAGGTTGGTCTTGAGCCAGGACAGGGTCAGGCCGGAGTCGATGATGTCTTCGACGATCAGGACGTCCTTGCCCATCAGGTCCGTGTCCAGGTCCTTGAGGATCCGGACAACACCCGAGGACTGGGTGCCGGAGCCGTAGGAGGACACTGCCATCCAGTCCATCGAAACGTGGCTGTGGAGCGCGCGGGCGAGGTCGGCCATGACCATCACAGCGCCCTTGAGTACACCGACCAGAAGGATTTCGCGGCCTTCGTAGTCCTTGTCGATCTGCGCAGCGAGCTCAGCGATCCGCTGTTGGATCTGTTCCTTGGTGTAGAGAACGTGCTTGAGGTCTGCCTGGACGTCGTTTGAATCCACCAATGGCTCCTGTGTAGATGCGGGGTGCGACTATTCTTGGGGCGGTTTTTGAGGCCGGAATACTAGCTTCCCACAGCGGGCCGCTTCGCGGGGAACGGGGGCGCCGCCGTCGGGCCCGTCCGGGGTCCCGGGCCGCGTTTCCGCTGCGTCCCGCTGGGCCAGCTCGGCGAGGGATAGCCGGTACACGCTCACCCCGCCAGGCAGCTCAACGGGGCCGGCGGAACCCTGCCGCCGCAGGAGCGCTTCCGCTGCCAGAAGGCGCTGGTAGCTGGGCTGTTGGCCCCCGACGTCGGCCGCTGCCTTGGCGATGACGCGGAACCTGATGGCCGGGGAAAGTTCCCCCAAGGCCTCCTCTGGGAGGCTGATCTCCGGTCCGGACCGCTCGGCCAAGGCGGCAAATGTGCGATCTGCCACGTCCTCCAGATAGTCGGCGTCCTGCTGCAGGATGGAGGCCGTCCGGGCGAGCGATTCAGCCACCCCGGGCCCGAGTTTTTCCTCCAGCAGCGGCAGCACTTCCACCCGGGTCCGGGAGCGGGCAAACGACGGGTCGGAATTGCTGGGGTCATGCCAGGGCTCGAGGTCCTCAACGTCGCAGATCTCCAGGGTATCCGCGCGGCGAAGGCCCAGAAACGGCCGGAGCAACAGGCCGCGGGAAGGCCGCATGCCGGCCAGCGAGCGCGTGCCGGAGCCGCGGGCGAGGCCCAGCAGGACCTGTTCGGCCTGGTCGTCCAGGGTGTGGCCGAGCAGGATCGCCGCGGCTCCGTGCTCCTGGGCTGCAGCCTCCAACGCTGCGTGGCGGGCATCCCGGGCGGCGGCCTCCGGGCCCATCCCGGTACTGGCGACGGTAACGGTCCGTAGGTCCACCGGGGAAAGGCCCAGTTCCCTCAGTGCCTGGACTGTGGCGGCAGCCACCTGGGCCGAGCCCTCCTGCAGCTGGTGGTCAACCACCACGGCGCCGACCGTCAGGGGGTGCCCGTCAACGTGGCCGCGGCGGGCAAAATAGGCTGCCACCGCCGCGAGGGCCAGCGAATCCGGGCCACCGCTGCAGGCCACCAGCACCTTCGCCGGATAGCCGGCGTCCGCCAGGGCGTTCTGGACCACTTTGCGTGCCTTGCCGACGACGGGCGCGAGCCGGCCAGGCCGTCGTCGTCCGCTTGAAGCCGTGCGAGCTTCCGGCACTTTTGGGGCGTGCGGCACCTACAAGCCCATCCGGTCAACCCACAGCTTGGCGTCGTGGATTTCGGGCTCGGTGGGGAGGTTGTCCGCGGATTCCCACACCCGGTTAAAGCCCTCCATCCCGGCCACGTCCACTACAGCGCGGACAAACTTGGCGCCGTCGGAATACTGCCGCATCTTGGCGTCCAGGCCCAGGAGGCTGCGGATGAATTTCTCCATCACGCCGCGGTCCTTGCCACGGTCGGTGAAGCGCTGCCGGATGGTCCTGACGGAGGGGACGATGCTGGCGTCGACGGCGTCCATCACAACGTTGGCGTGGCCCTCCAACAGGCTCATCACTGCCGTGAGGTGGGACAGGGACGCCTTTTCCTCGGGGTTCTGCAGCAGGTCCAGGATGGCGCCGCGGCCAGGCGTATTGCCGGTGGCGGTCCGGTCCTTGAGGGAACGCGCGGCGGCGGACGCGCGCTCCATCAGCGAATCAACGTTGCCCAGCAGGTGCCCGCTGAGGTTGTCGATCTCGGAAAGCATGTGGTGGCGGAGCCACGGCGCGGCCGCGAACTGCACGCGGTGCGTCTGTTCGTGCAGGCAGACCCAGAGCCTGAAATCCTCCGGCGCGACGTTGAGCTCGCGTTCCACCGCCACGATGTTGGGCGCCACAAGCAGCAGCCGGCCGGCTGCGGGCGCTTTGGAACCTTCGGCGAGCGCGGCGAATGGATCGTACTGGCCCAGGACTTTGCTGGACAGGAACGCCAGGACAGCGCCGAGCTGGCTGCCCGTGATGGCGCCGCTGACGCTGGCCGCCGCCGGGCTGACGTTGCCGCGGCGGCTTTCGAGCATTTTTTCCATGGCGGGTTTGAGCATCACTGCGAAGCTCTGCGTGTTGGCCTTGGCCCAGCTGGCCCGGTCAACCACCAGGACCTCGGAGTCGCGGAGGTCGCGTGCGGCTTCGAGGCCTGTGATTTCGTGGACGTGCGGGACGGAGGCGTCCGCCAAGCGGCGCAGGCTGTCCACGGCTTCGCCGATTTCCGCCGAGTTAAGGGTGGGCCCCGCGGAGGCCAGCCGGGCGGCCGTGGACGCGGCCAGGTCCCAGTTGATCAGGGCCTGGGCCGGGCTGGATGATGCCGGGGCTGACGAATCACGCGCAGTGGACTCCATAGACCCCATCACATCACAGCGGACGGCGGATGGTCCTTAAGTTCGCTGACCGGCGAACGACTCGGGGCATCCGGTGACCTGCCCCTGTAGTTCGTTTCAGAAATCGGCCGGTTGCGCTGTCCTTCACTCGCGTCACGGAGTCTTCGTGGCAACTTCGGCAGGAGCCGTGTCGGCATAGACGTCCTTGCTGACCTCATATCCGTGCCGGTCGAGCTCGAGTGCTCGTTTATTGATGTCGGCAAGTTGGGCGCCGGTGAGCTGTTCGATTTTGACGAGGTCCAGGGTTTCCTGCTTCACACCACCCTCGGCTGTCACCTTTACCAGCCCAGTGCCGGCTGAATAGAACTTACGCTGGTGGCCTACATCCGGTTCCAGCGGATTGTGCTCATCAATCACCAGCACGTCTCCGTAGCAGCCGGTGGGGACGCATAGCGCTACGTTTTCCTCGTAGGCACGCGCGCAATCGAGGAAACCCACTGAAGCCGCGTGAGCCTGAACATACTCCGGCGTGCCGGTCCGTGGCCGCGCTTGCATTGCAATTCCGGCCTGGCTCCCCGAAATCCCGTGGATGAAAGTGTTGGGGGCCCCGATAAACTTGTCATTCTCGAACTCCTCGGGGTACTCACCGAAGAGCCAAACCGCTCCGGCATTATCCTGGGCAAAGAAGGCAAGCTCCGATTCAACCAGCGCCCCGTCCTCGTAGTCGCGGTCCCACATCACCAGGGTTTTCACGCCGTCAATAACCTTGGTCAGGCCAGTTACGGTGTGTGTGACCCTCCGCTCGGTGGTGCCATCTTCAGCCTGGACCGTGCCAGTGGTGGTGTACTTTGTGCCTGGCTTCAGCGGAAACCACTTGTTGTCGATCGTTGGAGAGCTCTGGAAAGCCGTCTTGTCGAAATTGACCGCAGACCCTGGCCCGCACAGCTCTGGCGCCTGCGACGTCGCTGTCGGCGTCGGTGACCCTGACGGCGATGCCGGCTCCGAAGTGGCGGTGGAGCTGGGCTGCGCCTGCCCGGCAACCGGCGCCGCGCACGACGCCACAGTCGACATCGCCAGAAGCAGCGTGAACGCGGAACTGAGGGCTAATAGTCGCCTACTTGGCTGGAGCATGATTGTGGCCTTCGCTATCGGAATTTATTGCTTTCAGCAACTGCCACGGGCGCCCCGTTTCGGAGCTCACCGAGGGGCAGCGCTGTCGAAACCGCGCCGGGCCTGAGGCGATCCGAAGACGTCCCCTACGGAGCGCGGCGAGCCGCCGAACGCGCGGCCTCAAGCCCAAGGTCATGCCGTGCCGCGTCTTGGCGGGAGTGGGTCGGGGCGGCATCACGGAATTTGATCGGAAATGGACACCAGCCTCACCCCTTCATGACGTTTCGACGGCGGATGTTCTTTGCGTTGCCAAACGCGGAGCCCCTCGTGTGGTTGAGCCTAGGGCTGGCCTCCGTCAAGTGTCACGAGTAGCCGGTACTTGTTTTTCCGCCCGCCGCGCCGCAAGTACGTGCTCCTAAAAGATCCTGCCCGCATAACAGCGGTCGGGACCCGCACGAACGGTGTTGCCAGGCACCGCTAATGCGGCGCAGGGCAGCGGTTACGGTAGGAACCCGGTTGCGGTAGGAGCAGGTCAGCGGCAGCCGCAGGCAGCGAGCGCCGTGGCGGCCCGGTCCAGGGCTTCCCTGTTCCCGGCGGCGCCAGGCTTCAGGTCGTTGCCGATGAAGGAGAAGACCAGGAGCCGGCCGTCGGCGTCCACCACGTAGCCGCTGAGAGCGATGACCGAATTCAGGGTCCCGGTCTTGGCCCGCACCAGGCCGGCGCCGCGGGCCGTGGAGCCGTCGACGTAGCGGGTGTCCAGTGTTCCGGTCAGCCCCGCGACCGGAAATCCATCCAGCGCGGCCCGCAAACGGGTGTCGGTCCCGCTGGTGATGGCACGCACCACTTTCGCGAACTGGCGGGCAGAGACCTGGTTGGCCAGCGCCAGCCCGGACACGTCCGCGAGCCGCATCGTGTCCGTAGGGATGCCCAAATCCGCGAGCTGTGCGCGGACTGCTCCGGTGGCGCCGTCGTTGCTGGCGGGCTCACCCGCAGCCGCCGAGGCCATCCGGCCCAGGACCTCCGCCAGGTTGTTGTCCGAGGTCTGCAGCATGAGGTCCACCTGCTGGCCGACCGTGGCGGACCGGACCTCGGCAAGGACCGCCGGCTCTTCTGCTGGGGGCGCATCGCCCGAGGGTGCGGTGTAACGTTCGACGCCGGCCGCTACCGTGATTCCCGCAGCGGCACCCGCCGTCTTGAGCTGCGCGGCAAACGCCTCGGCGGCGGTGATTGCTGAGTCTTGCGGGCGGGGTCCGGTGGTCACGGCCGGGTCAAAGCGCGCCGAGTTCAGCGCAAGCGGGTACAACGGGGCAACCTCGCCCCCGGCAACGTCCCCGTCTGCCCACGCGGGGTTCAGCGCTGGGCCGGTGAACAGGGAGTCGTCCACCAGGACCGTCAGCTCGCCGGTTGTTCCTGCGGTTTGGAGTGCGTTCACGGTGGCGGTGGCGAGGTTGGCGAGTCCGGCGTGGCCCATCACCTGGTTGGGCGCGGATTCCCCGGCACCCAGGAGAACGTCGCCACCGCCGGTGAGCACCACCTGATTGGCAGCGGGCCCGGCCAGGACCTTGGTGCTGAAACGGTGGTCCGGCCCGATTGCGCGGAGGGCGGCCACGGCAGTGAGCAGCTTCATATTGGAGGCGGGGATCCGGCTCTCCGAACCGCCGCGGTCAAAGAGGACCTGGCCAGTGAGCGCATCCTGGACCAGCCCCGTGAAGCTGCCGTCGCCGTCGGGCTTTAACAATCCGTCCAATTGAGCGGCGACCGCGGAGGGCAGCGGCACGGGCGCCGACTCCGTGAGCGGAGAAAGGCCCATTCTTGCGGAAAGCGCGGTGGGGGCCTGCTGCCAGGCGGGCACTTCGGGTGTCGCCGCAGGAGGCGGGCTGACGAAAGCAGGGGCAACCAGCCATGCGGCGGGGAGGGCCAGCATAACGATCACTGCCAGGAGCAGCGCGGTGGGCCAGGCTCGCAGCCCGCGCCGGAGGGTGTGCCGGAATGCGCCGGGGCCCGATGTTTCCTTCATGCTGCTGTTGGTCCTCAAGTCCTGAAATTTCCCCGCAAGTTCCTGAAACCTGGGCCTCTCGCTATATCCTCAATAGTAGTCGGCGGCACCGACACTCCTTTTTGTTGTTCGTCTCCCGTGCCGCGAACCCCCTGCAATTGCCGAGGAGCATTCCATGAAGCATGACGTGACCATCGAGATCCCCAAGGGATCTCGCGTCAAGTACGAAGTTGACCACGAGACCGGCCGCGTCCGCCTGGACCGCGTCCTCTTCACCTCCATGCAGTACCCCACGCACTACGGATTCTTCGAGAACACCCTGGGTGAAGACGGCGACCCGCTAGATGCACTGGTGCTCCTGCAGGACTTCGATCTGCACCCCGGCGTCATCGTTGAGTCGCGCCCCATCGGCGTTTTCAACATGACCGACGACGGCGGCGGAGACGCCAAGGTCCTGTGCGTCCCGGTTGACGCCCGCTTCGACCACATCCAGGAAATCAGTGATGTCAGCGAATTCCTGATCAAGGAAATCGAGCACTTCTTCACCCGCTACAAGGACCTGGAGCCGGGCAAGTGGGTCAAGGCTGAGGGCTGGGGCGACCGCGCCGCCGCCGAGGCCGAGCTGGAAGCCTCCATCAAGCGTTACGTGCCGGCAGCGCACTAGCGTCAGTCCGACGGCGGGTGCCGGGTTCGCGAGAGCCCGGCACCCGCCGTCGTTGTTTAATCAGCTCCCCGGCGCGGGCTGCCAGGAAACTGTGGAATCGTTGCCCTGTGAGTTCCGAGCCTTCGTTTAGTCCCCCGTGCGGTCCGATCAGCGGGTGGCGGGACGGTGAGGTGGTTCGCGCCACCGGCATCCCCTACGCCACCGCGGGCCGCTTTCAACCTCCGGTGGCAGCGTCCGACTGGACCGCCAGCTACGCCGCCACTACCCTCTCGCCCGCCTGCCCGCAGGGCCCCGTTCCGTTCCTGGACGACGTCCTGGGTACGCGGTACGGCGAACTCCCCGGAAGTGAGGACTGCCAGCGCCTGTCGATCACCGTTCCGGCCGGGCTTGCCGACGGCGAACAGGTCCCCGTCATGGTGTGGCTGCACGGCGGCTCCTACACGTCCGGCTCCGGCGACCTGGCAATCTTTGACGCCACGTCGCTGGTGTCCGAGAACCGGGTCATCGTGGTCTCCGTGACCTACCGGCTCGGCCTGTTCGGGTATTTGGCTACCGGCACCGGCCGGCCGGCGAACCTCGGCCTGCTGGACCAGTTGGAAGCGTTCCGGTGGGTGCAGCGCAACATCCTGGCCTTCGGTGGGGACCCGGGGCGCGTCACCGCGTTCGGGCAGTCCGCAGGCGGCGACTCCGTAGCCCACCTCATGGCGACGCCCGAAGCGCCGTCCCTGTTCCAGCGGGCCATCATCCAGAGTGCACCGCTGGGGATCACCCGCGGCCGGCACAAGATGAGCCGTGCCATGGGCATCGCGGCCGAAGCCGTCACGGAAGACACCCCGATGCTGGACGTTGTGGCCATCGAAGACCACGTGTCACAAGTGGCCCGGAAGTTTGGCCTGATGGCAGCCATGCCGTTCGGCACCCAGTACGGGCACGCCCCACTGCCGCCGGAATCACGCGTCGAGGCCGCCTGGAACGCCACGGCCCCGGGCATCGAAGTGCTGATCGGGCACACCTCCGACGAGGCACGGCTGTTCCTGCCCCGCAATCCCGTGGTCAGCCGGTTGGGCAAGATCCCGGGCCTGGGTGCGGGCGCCGTGCGGGCGATTAACTGGGCGGTGACGGAGGCGGTCTACGGCAGATCCGCCCGCAAGTTTGCCCGCCGCCACGCCCGCGCCGGAGGAAAGGCCTACAGCTACCTGCTGTCGTGGGGCGCACCCGAAAACTCTTACCGCGCCGCACACACTGTTGACTTGCCGCTGCTGTTCGGAAACCAACAGACCTGGGCCGCTGCCGGACTCCTCAAGGGCGCAACCTGGGACGAGATCGACGCCGTGGGCCGCGAGATGCGCCGGCTGTGGGCCGCGTTTGCCCGCGGCGATGGATTGGGTGAGACGGGCGGGATTCCCGGCGCGCTCGAGTACCGCACGATGTAAACCCGATTCTTTGTCCAGATATCGAGACTTTCGCACGGGGCAAAGCCGCTATAAGTGGACAAAAACTCTAGGTCTCAGGCGTTGAGCACCCAGTTCCGGATCTCCTCCGGGTCCTCACCGTGCGTGCGGGTGTGTTCGCGGGCCTGGATCCGGCGGTCCTGGAGGGTCTGCCGCAGCAGTGAGTGCTTTTCGGCCATGCCAGGTACGCGGTCAATAGCGTCGATGGCCAGCTGGAAGCGGTCGATCCCGTTAAGCATGGCCATGTCGAACGGCGTGGTGGTGGTCCCCTCCTCCTTGTAGCCGCGCACGTGCAGGCCCTCCTGGTTGGTGCGGCGGTAGGCCAGCCGGTGGATCAGCGACGGGTAGCCGTGGTAGGCGAAGATGATCGGTTTGTCCGGGGTAAAAATGCCGTCAAAGTCCGACGCCGGAAGGCCGTGCGGGTGCTCACTAACGTCCTGGAGCCGCATCAGGTCAACCACATTGACAACGCGGACCTTCAGCCCCGGAACACCCCGCTTCAGCAGTTCGGCCGCGGCCACCGTCTCCACCGTGGGCACATCCCCAGCACACGCCAGAACAACGTCCGGGTCCTCTCCCGCCACTTCGGAACCTGCGAATTCCCAGATCCCCAGACCCCGGCGGCAGTGGTTCGCGGCGTCGGCCGGCCCCAGCCAGGTGGGCGATGGCTGCTTACCGCTGACCACAATGTTCACGTAGTCGGTGGATGCCAGGCAGTGCTCCATGACCGACAGCAGGCTGTTCACGTCCGGCGGCAGGTACACGCGGATGACCTCGGCTTTTTTGTTCACCGCGTGGTCGATGAAGCCGGGATCCTGGTGCGAAAAGCCGTTGTGGTCCTGCTGCCACACATGGGACGAGAGCAGGTAGTTCAGCGACGCCACGGGCTGGCGCCAGGGCAGCTTGCGGTGGACCTTGAGCCACTTGGCGTGCTGGTTGAACATGGAATCCACGATGTGGATGAAGGCCTCGTAACAGCTGAATAATCCGTGCCGGCCGGAAAGGAGGTAGCCTTCCAGCCAGCCTTGGCACAGGTGCTCGCTGAGCACCTCCAGAACCCGGCCGGAGCGGGCGAGGTGCTCGTCGACGTCGTCAATCCGGTACTGCCAGACCTTGTCGGTCACTTCGTAGACGGCCTGAAGCCGGTTGGATGCCGTCTCATCCGGCCCGAAGAGGCGGAAGTTCTCCATGTTCAGCGAGATGACGTCCCGCATCCACGAGCCCAGCGTGATCATGGGGCTGATCCGTTCGGTTCCCGGCTCCGCAACGTCGACGGCGTGGGTGGCGTAGGCGGGTAGCTTCAGCGGTGTGCGAAGGAGTCCGCCGTTGGCGTGCGGGGTGGCGCTCATCCGGAGGTTCCCGGTGGGCGCATTCGTGGCTACCTCGGGCCGGAGCCGGCCGTCGGCGTCGAACAGCTCCTCCGGACGGTAAGACTTCAGCCACTCCTCCAGCTGTTTCAGGTGTGCGCCGTTGGTGCGGACTTCCGCCAGCGGGACCTGGTGGCTCCGCCAGGTGCCCTCCACCTGGAGTCCGTCCACTATCCGCGGCCCGGTCCAGCCCTTGGGCGAGCGCAGCACAATCATGGGCCAGTGCGGCGCAACGCCGCTTCCTGCGGCACCGGCTGTAGTGCCTCGGTCGCGCGTTTTCCCGCCTGTTACGTCCGCCCCGCCCCGGCGGGAGTCCTGGATGGCGCGGATCCCGGCCAGGCAGGTGTCGACGGCGGCCGCGAAGTCCCTGTGCGCCTGCTCAGTGTTGGCCGAGTCCTGGACGGTCACGAAATACGGTTCGTGACCGTAACCGCGCAGCAACTGCTCCAGCTGTTCTTGCGGCATGCGCGCCAGGATGGTGGGGTTGGCGATCTTATAGCCGTTCAGGTGCAGGATGGGAAGCACCGCACCATCCGCGGCCGGATCCAGGAAGTTGTGCGAATGCCAACTCGCCGCGAGCGGCCCCGTTTCGGCCTCGCCGTCGCCGATCACGACGGCGGTGATCAGCTGGGGATTGTCGAACACGGACCCGTAGGCGTGGGCCAGCGCGTACCCGAGTTCGCCGCCTTCGCTGATGGAACCCGGGGTCTCCGGAGCCGCGTGGCTGGGAATGCCGCCGGGGTAGGAAAACTGGCGGAAGAGTTCGGCCATGCCTGCCCCGTCAGGGCCCACCTGGCCGTAGATTTCCGAGTACGTGCCTTCAAGCCAGGCGTTCGCCACAACAGCAGGACCGCCATGGCCCGGGCCGGCAACGAAGAGCATTTCCTGCGAGTCCCGGCGGATCACGCGGTTCATGTGCGCATAGACGAAGTTCAGGCCCGGAGTGGTCCCCCAGTGGCCCAGGAGCCTGGACTTGGTGTGCTCCGCCGCGAGGGGCTCCCTCAGCAGCGGGTTGGAGCGCAAATAGATCTGTCCCACGGAAAGGTAGTTCGCGGCCCGCCACCACCGGTCCACAAGGTCCAGTGTTTCCTGCCCCAAACTGTCCTGCCCCATGCTTCCGTCCATGACCATCCTCACGTAGCGGCGCGCCGCCGTCGGCAGCTGAGCCTCCATCGCAACACCTATCGGTACGCGGCACAACCCTGCCCCCTGAGGAACTGCTCGCCGACTTGCCTTGAGACAGAGACCAGCCGGTAGTCTGTGTTTCACATGTTCACGTTGACCATCAACCAGACCGACAGCCGGCGCGACGGCGACCGCGTCCCTCAGCTGCTGAAGGACCTGCGGCACCTACCAGCGCGCCTCGATTTCGACCGGTCGGTGGAGGATGAAGTCCAGGGCATTGTGGACTGCCCGCATCAGGCCGTGGAGGCTGCCCTGATCGCCCTGCGCTGCGGCTCCTGGTACGTGGGGCTCGGCGTCGGACCGGTCAACGAGCCGCTTCCCAACCAGATCAAGGATGCCTCCGGCCACGGCCTGATCTATGCCCGGCGCGCGGTGGACCGGCTCCGGAACAGCAAGGAACGCATCCCGGTTGCCGTGGAAGGACCGTTGGCAGACATCGCCCACGAAGCCGAGGCCGTGCTGCGGCTTTTGGGCCATATTGTGCGGGACAGATCCGGGGCTGAATGGCGCGTGCTGGACCTCATGACCCCCGGCGTCCGCGGACAGCAGAAAGCCGTGGCCCAGGAACTCAGCATCACCACCCAGGCCGTCAGCAAAGCAGTGGCCAGGTCCCAATGGAACGAGGAACACGCTGCCCGCCCCGCCGCCGCACGGTTGCTGGCGCTCATCCTTGAGGTGCGCTGAACACAGCTGGCTCACGCCGCCTGCTGCTGAAGGCCTCTTGCAGGGCGCCCCCTACTGCATGGCGCCAATGATTGCCCCCATCGCCGTGAAAGTCACGATGTTGTAGCCGGCGTTGATGGCGAACAGCGTGAGGCTGCGGCGTTCGAAGAGGTAGTTGACACCCAACGCGGCTGCCACCCAGGCCGCGCCGGTAGCCAGCCCGGCTAGGGCTCGGCTAGGGCACCGAATCCGGCACCGCCGTCGCCGATAAACGCCGCGAGCACCACGGACATCACCGCTGCGAGCAGGAACGATCCCACGTTGAAAATTTGCGCGGGGTTTTCACTGATGAGGTAGGTGCGCTGGAGTCCCGAGTAAAACCCGGCGGCGACTTCTTGCGCCGGACCGTCGGAACCGGCGGGGTCGATCAGCCGGTACGGATCCGAGAGGTTCAGGACCAGGTGGGCCGAAGGTCCGGGCAGGATCTTTTCATAGCGTGCCGCGGGGCTGGCCCGGATGAACCAGAAACCCGTGACGAACGGCCACAGCCCGGGCGGCGCCGGGCACTCCTTGAAGTGCACAGCCCCAGTCTAGGGTTGCCGCTCAAGAGCCACTTGCCGCTACTGCCGGCCCTCTAAATGAGGCTGCGCAGCACGTGCGCGGCGCCGTCGTCGAACACTGAATGTGTGACCTCATCCGCGGCGGCGATAACTTCCTCCGGGGCCTGGCCCATAGCGACTCCGCGCCCGGCCCAGCCCAACATTTCGATGTCGTTCCGGCCGTCGCCAATAGCCACGGTCCGGTGGGGTTCAGCCCCCAACTGGCCGCGGAGCCGTTCCAGCGCGCTGGCCTTCGTAACACCGGCGGCGGCAATGTCCAGCCACGCCGTCCAGCCGACCGAATAGGTGACGCCGGCCAGTCCGATCTCCTGGATGGTTGCGGTGAATTCTTCCGGGGTGTTTTCGGTGCTGAACACCACAAGGCGGACGGCGGTGGCTTCGAGCAGAGTCTGGAAGTCGACGCCGATCGCCTCGACGCCGAAGCTGGCGTCCTGGAATCGTTCCGTGGACAGGAAGTTGCCGTCCTCGTCCTCCAGCGCATACTTCGCAGTGGGCAGCTTCTGCCGCAATGCCAGGAGCGCCGGGGCCGGATCGAAGGTGGCCTTGTGGATGATTTCGTAGCCGTCAGTCAGGTCCGGATCCAGCCGGAGCGTCACGCCGCCGTTGCAGCAGACGGCGTAGCCGCGGTCGATGCCGATCTGCTCGATGATGGGCAGCGTGGCGTTCAGGGAGCGGCCGGTGGCGATGAGGACATCGTGTCCCGCGGCCACCACGGCCTGGGCGGCCTCACGGACAGGCACGGACATGTGGCCGTCGTGGTCCACCAGGGTTCCGTCCACGTCCAGGGCAACCATGAACTTGGTGGTGCTGTTTTCGCTTTCGATCCGCTGGTCATCGATGCCAGCGACTGTGGTCTCAGTCAATGTAGTCATACATCCAGTAGACCAGAGACCCCCTGAAACCGGCTAGGACGCAGGCCACAGCGCGCATGAACTCCCGGTAAATACTCACAGGGTTATCCCCGGTGTGAGTGTTAACCTTCGGCACGCTCCGCCCTCCTGCCAGCCGTAGCTTTCCCCGCCGGGTGGTCAATTCCCCGCCGCATGACACGGGATTCCTAGGCTTGTTCGCAAATCCGAACCTGGAACGCTCAGATGCGCGAACTAGCTCCGGTGCCGTGGACGCAGGCCCGCGGCCAGGAGTTTGCGCCTCAGCCGGTCAGGGTTATCCACATCGGCCCAGCTCCAGCGAGCAAACCCATATCCAAGCGCGCGGATCCGGTCTTCGCGGAGCTTTTCGCGGTACACAGCTTCCTCGGCGGTCATGTCGCCACGGATATCAACATCCAAGTACTTGGCCTTGCCGTCGAACTCACCCACAACACCGTGCTCCGGCCACCAGCAGTCGCTGCGGCCGATGAAGCCGTCGTCATCCCTGAACTGGTGCTGGAGTACGGGTTGCTCGAAGCCGAGGAAATCGAAAGCGGCCCTGCTGTAGGACTCGCCCGCCGACTCCGCCAGAGGACCAGCCAGCCCCGCAACATGCTCCGCGCGTCGCCGGGCTGCCTCGAACGGATGGGCTGCGATGCCGTGGCGAATGTCGGCCACGCTGAGCAGATTGGCATCATCCGGCAGGACGCCTTCGTCATGCAGCCGTCGAGCCAGCCCGTCAGCAACCACCAGAGCCTGGCTCAGCTTGCTCGCCACCATGACATCCACGGCGGTCTGGGTCAGGCCCGTGCATCGGAATTCACCCTGCACGACGGGTTCCACCGCCGTCCTCAGCCGGTACCGAAGTGGATAGGAGCGCGTTTCCCGCACTTCTTTGGCCATAGCTTCCTCGCCGAGAACCATCAGCGGTGATCGTCGCGTCCCGCTGCGTCCGGGGAGTGTCGTTGCAAGTTCGACAAACGCGGGTGTCCTGAGTGTGGGCAGGCCGTTGGCCAGGGCAGCCCTTTCTCCGCACAGCACGGCGCCCTTTCACTGATCTGGCAACCGCCGTCGTCGACCAGGCGAAGCGCTCGAGGGGCAGGCCCGAAGCCACTCAGACGTGGGGACGTAGAATCCGCGCCGGATTCTGACCAGCTTTCCTCTCCTGAAGTCACGGTGAATGGCGTCAATGCCGGCCTGTGTCCGCAGCATGGCGGCAGAATCAATCAGTCCGGGCGTGATTTCCATGCCATCGGGCTGCCTGCAAGGGCCCCTGTCAGCAGGCAGCGGGCCCTATGTGGACAAGCCAGGCGATGGAGGCGGCCTCGGAAAGAAGATTCCTAGGCGTATCCGCGGATCCGAACCTTCAACGTTCAGATCCACGAACAAGCCTAGGAATGGCGCCGCGCCGCGGAGCGAAATCTAGAGGACCGGGAAGACTTCCATGCCGCCGAGGTACTTCTGCAGCGCGGCCGGGACGTTGACCGAGCCGTCGGCGTTCTGGTGGTGCTCCAGGATGGCCACGATCCAGCGGGTGGTGGCCAGCGTGCCGTTCAGGGTGGCCACGGCGCGGGTTCCCTTGGCTACGCCTTCGTCGTTGATCACACGCTCGCGGATGTTCAGCCGGCGGGCCTGGAACGTGGTGCAGTTCGAGGTGGACGTGAGTTCACGGTAGGCGCCCTGGGTGGGAACCCAGGCTTCGCAGTCGAACTTGCGGGCCGCGGACATGCCGAGGTCTCCGGCGGCAGTGTCAATGACGCGGTATGGGAGCTCGCACTTGGCCAGCATCTCCTCTTCCCAGGCCAGGAGCCGTTCATGTTCGGCTGCGGCCTTTTCCACGGTGGTGTAAACGAACATCTCCACCTTGTTGAACTGGTGGACGCGGATGATGCCGCGGGTGTCCTTGCCGTGCGAGCCGGCCTCACGGCGGTAGCAGGAGCTCTGCCCGGCGAACCGGATGGGGCCGGCCGTCAGGTCCAGGATCTCGTCCGCGTGGTAACCGGCCAGGGCAACCTCGGAGGTGCCCACCAGGTAAAGGTCGTCCTCGGCGAGACGGTAGATCTCGGCGTCGTGCTTTACATCAAAGCCGGTGCCCTGCATGGTTTCGGGGCGCACCAACGTTGGGGTGATCATGGGAACGAAGCCGGCCTCGATGGCCTGGTCCATGGCCATCTGCAGCAACGCCATCTCCAGGCGCGCACCCACGCCGCGCAGGAAGTAGAAGCGTGAGCCGGACACCTTCGCGCCGCGCTCCATGTCGATCGCGCCGATCAGCTCACCGATTTCCAGATGGTCCTTCGGCTCGAAATCGGGGAACTCGCGGGGCGTGCCAACGGTCTTGACTACCACATAATCGTCCTCGCCGCCCTCGGGGACCCCGGCCTCAATAAGGTTCGGGATACTGCGCAGCAGTTCGTCCTGCTTGGCCTGGGCAGCGTCTGCTTCGGCCGATGCGGCCTTTACAGTGTTGGCCAGTTCCTTAACCTCGGCGAGCAGGGCTTTCTTCTCATCGCCCTTGGCCTGCGCCACCTTCTTGCCGAAGACGTTCTGCTCGGCGCGGAGGTTTTCAAACCGGATCAGGGCGGCACGCCTGGCGGAGTCTGCGGCGATGATCGCGTCCACCACTGATTCGTCTGCGCCGCGGGCGCGCTGGCTGGCACGGAACTTGTCCGGGTTTTCGCTGAGGTCTTTTACGTCGATCACCAGACAAGAGTATCGAATCCGGCGGAACCAACACTGCCCGGCCGGACGGGGGGAATCGCGGCGCCGCGGCCGGGATACTGTTGGAAGACCATGAACGACTGGCTTCTCTACGTCCTGAGCGCGGCGGCGCTGGCTTTCGCCGTCTCCAGCTGGTGGGGCGTCCGGAAGCTCAAGGCCCTGCACATCCGCAGCGCGGTCCACGAAGAAGCACACGAATCCGGCCTCACCCAGCAACGCGTGGTCGTCATCCTCAACCCCGTCAAGGCACGTGCCCCCGAAGCGAAGGAAGCCATCCAGCGCGCCTGCCTGACAGCCGGGTGGGACGAACCTCTCTTCCTGGAGACGACCGCCGAGGACCCAGGATACTCCCAGGCCCGGTCGGCGCTGGACTACAAGGCCGACGTCGTTCTGGTGGGCGGTGGCGACGGTACTGTGCGGGTGGTGGCAGAGTCCCTCGCACACACGGATGTGGCCATGGGCCTGATTCCGCTGGGGACGGGAAACCTTCTGGCGCGAAACGTGGATCTGGACGTCAACGACCTTCACGCAAACATACAGACAGCTCTTTTCGGCCACCAGCGCTACATCGATACCGCGCGGATGGGCATCGAGAATTCCCGCACGGGACACTCATCCGAGCACGCCTTCCTGGTGATCGCCGGGATCGGCATGGACGCCGAAATACTCGCTGATACCAATGCCGGCCTAAAGAAAGCCGTGGGTTGGCTCGCCTATACCGAAGCCGGAATGCGTCACCTGCCGGGGCGGCGAAGGAAGGTCTCAGTCGCGCTGGATGACAAGCCCGAGCAGGTCCGGAACATCCGCAGCGTCCTCTTTGCCAACTGCGGGCTGGTCCCGGGCGGGATCGATTTCATCCCGGAAGCCATGATCGATGACGGCATGCTGGATGTGGTGGTCATGAGCCCCCGCAGCGCCATCGGCTGGCTGGCCATGTACGCGAAAATCCTCTTCAAACACAAGGGCAACCTGCCCATCATGACGATGTACCGGGCCGGCCGAATCGTCATCAAGTGCCCGGAGCCCATGCCCACACAAATCGACGGCGATACGTCCGGGCTGGCCACCAAGCTCACGGTCCGCGTGGAACCGCGCTCGCTCCTGATAAGGGTCAAGGGCCAACCCGCCTGAGCCGGTCCCGCCTCAGGCGGTTGCCTTCTTGGCAACTCCAGCCTCTGCAGCAGCTTTCGCGGCACGTGCCTCGGACTGCTCACGGATCATGGCCTGCTCCTCTTCGAAGCGCAGGCGGTCGGCGCGGTCAGCGTCATCCCCGTCCCAGTCCTGGTTGTCGGCTGTGGGCTTCGGATTAACGATCATGCCCTGGCCGTCGTTGTCTGTGCTGCTGGTACTCATGACCTGTTCCCTTCATTAGGGGCCATCCCCCAAGTGGATCAAGCAAGCATACGCACAGTAACTATCCCGCGGAAGTACCTTGGCCTACGCTGTGGGCGAAGCCTCGGGCGGCGTCAAGCTGCGTTCATTCCCCATGCAGAATCCGCCCGACCCATTCATGCGCCGCCCGGAATGCCTCGTCAGAGGTGTGTTGCGCGACGCTGGAGCTTAGGGCGTCAGCCCGCCCATACGAGCCCAGGAAGCGGGTGGCCGGGCTGATGCGGTGGAGCCCTGCCAGTGCATCTGCCACACGGGCGTCCGCGATGTGCCCGTCAGCGTCGATGCTGAAGAAGTAGTGTCCCAGGTACTGACCCGTAGGCCGGGATTCGATCCGGCTGAGGTTCACTCCCCTCGTGGCGAACTGGTCCAGGATTTCCATCAGCGCACCCGGGCGGTCTTCCGGAAGCGGGACTACAACCGTGGTCTTGTCCGCACCGGTCCGTTCGGGCAGGGCGCCCGGCCGGCTCACCAAGATAAAACGCGTCACCGCACCCGGGTTGTCGCCGATGTTGTCCGCCAGGACGGTCAGCCCCGGCTGCTCCTGGGCCACTATGGGCGCACAGATAGCGGCGTCGTAGTGGGCGTCGCCGCCCAGGAGCCCCATTGCGGCCGCCGCGGTGGAGGAGCCTGCAACATATTCCGCACCCGGAATATTCGCGTCCACCCAGAGGCGGCACTGCGCCCAGGCATGGCCATGAGTGGAAATGCGGCGGATGTCGTCAATACGCAGACCGGGTCGGGCCACCAGGACAAAGCTGATGGGGACCAGGACTTCGCGGATAATTCGGAGTTCCTGCCCGCCGGCAATGGCGTCCAGGGTGGCCGTAACGCCGCCTTCCACCGAGTTCTCGATGGGGACCATCGCTGCATCCGCAGAACCGTCGCGGACCATGTCCAGCGCCGCGTTGACGTTGGAAGCCGGAATGCGGGTGGCCTCTCCGGCATCCGGAACCTGCATCAGTGCCGCCTCGGTGAACGTGCCCTCAGGCCCGAGGAAAGTGTACGTAACAGGTGTCGCGGGCATGGATTCCTCTGTGGTGACGGGACGCAGGTTCGGGCTGAACTACAGAATGAGCGGCTTGAGGCCGTTGTCGGACACGAGTGGTTTGCCGGACTCGAGCCACTGGTCCATGCCGCCGGCCACGTTGATGGCTGTATAGCCCTGTCCGGTGAGCCATTGTGCGGCGCGGAAGGACCGTCCGCCAGTGCGGCAGATGACATAGACGTCCTGGTCCGGGTCCAGTTCGTCAAGCCGCGCCGGAAGCTGGTCCAGGGGAATGTGCACAGCGTCCTCAGCGTGTCCGGCTACCCATTCGTAGTCTTCGCGGACATCCAGAATCACGGCATCGGCTGGGACGTCGTTGACGGGCACGGTATCAAAATCGCTCATAGGAGTCCTCTTTCGGAGAATCACGGGTCTCCTTCCAGCCTAGCGCCAGCCGATCGCGCCGCTCCCGAAACCAGGACAAGTTACGCTGTTGAAGACCCGTAGGAGGATCCTTGCCCGCTGAGCAGCCCACCATTTTGGCCACGTCTGGAGGCTACAGGCAAGGTGTTCGAACACGCTTGGAGTTTGACCGCCTGCTGCACTATGCCGTCGAGCTTTCCGGAGCCAGCGGACGGCCGCCGCGGGTCACCCACGTGGGTACGGCCGCAGGGGATCAGCGCGGATTCAATGCGGAAATGGATGAGGCAGCGCGGCTGGCGGGCTTCGACTTCAGCCACCTCAACCTCTTCACCATGCCAAACCACGCAGACCCGGAGGCGCATCTGCTGGAACAGGACGTGGTGTGGGTGAACGGCGGCTCCGTGGTGAACCTGCTTGCCGTCTGGCGTGCCCACGGGCTGGACGGCATCCTCCACCGCGTGTGGCAGCACGGAGTTGTGCTGGCGGGGGTTTCGGCCGGATCAATCTGCTGGTACCAGGGCGGCACCACTGATTCGTTTGGGCCGGAGCTGCGTGCCGTGACCAATGGCTTGGCCTTCCTCCCGTACGCCAATGGCGTCCATTACGACTCAGAGGAAAGGCGGCGCCCGCTGGTGCACCGGCTCGTGGCTGACGGAGTGCTGGGGGAAACGCACTGCACGGACGACGGCGTGGGGCTGGTCTACCACGGCACGGAACTTGTGGAAGCGGTTGCCGAAGTACGGGGCAAGGGCGCCTACATCGTCACCGCGGAAGCCGGTGGAGAGAATGGAGCCACCGCTTCCGAGAGGCGCCTGGAGCCTCGCTTCCTTGGCTGACATCCACGACCTGCCGGCTGTTCGGCTCCGGGATGCGCTCCGCACCGGAGAGCTCTCAGCGCGGGAAGCCACAGCCCATTTCCTGGCCCGGATCGCAGAGCAGAACCCGTTGCTGGGCGCCTTTGTCACGGTCACGTCAGATCAGGCGATGGCCGACGCTGCGGCGGCCGATGCCCGGTTCGTCCAGCTCCGAAAAGACTTCGGAAACGACTCCCCGAGGGACTACGGAGGCAGCGCGAACGGCCTGCCGCTCCTGCACGGCATGCCGGTGGCGTTCAAGGACCTGACCGACGTCGCCGGCGTGGTGACCACGCACGGAAGCGCTGCTATTGACCACAAACCGGCGCCCGCCGACGGCGCCCTGGCCTCAGTCCTCAAGGCCGCAGGCGTTGTCTCACTGGGCAAGACGCAGGTTCCGGAGTTTGGACTGACGGCGTACAGCGAAAACCGCATCGCACCGCCGTCGCGCAATCCCCATGCCCCGAGCCGGAGTTCCGGCGGCTCGTCGGGAGGCAGCGCTGCCGCCGTGGCCGCCGGCCTGCTTCCGTTCGCGCCGGGGACCGACGGCGGCGGTTCCGTCCGCATCCCGGCCGCCGCCTGCGGCCTGGTGGGCCTCAAACCCGGCCGCGGCGTGGTGCCGTCGGGCGAAAGTTCAGGCGATCCCGCCCGACTGGTGGCGGCGGGGCCCCTGGCCCGCAGCGCAGCCGACGCGGCCCTCCTGATGGATGCTCTGGCGCCGTCCGCTGGCAGCAGTTATCTCGACGCCGTGGCACACGAACCGCGTCCTCTGCGAATCGGCCTGACCCTGGACAGCCCCTGGTCCACCACCTTTCCGTTCACGCCGGAACCCGAAGCCTTGGCCGCGCTGCAGACGGGCCTCGAAATGCTGGAGCATACCGGGCACGCCGTCAGCGAAGCCGCCATCCGCTACGACAACCGCTACCCGGACGCCTTCACCACCGCGTGGACCGCCGCCGTCGGAACTGCCCGGATCAGTCCGCACCGCGAAGCGCTTCTGGCCCCGCTGACCCGCACGTTCAGGCGCCGGGCCCAGCAGCGCAGCGCCGCAAAACTCAATGAATCACTGGCGTTCCTGAGGCAATTCGAACGCGACACCATCACGCAGTACGGCGGCTGGGACCTGATGCTGATGCCGGCCCTGGCGCAGACGCCACGCCCCGTGGGCTGGTTTACCGGCGCCACGCACGGCGACGAACCGTGGCCGGCAGCAGAATGGCCCGGGGACGCCGACGGCGACTACCGCCGGCAGTGCGAATTCGCCCCGTGGTCCTCCATGGTGAATGTCTGCGGCCTGCCTGCCATCACCTTTCCCGTGCACTGGACCGGCGGGCAACCGGCTCATGGCCTCCCGATGGGCATCCAGCTCGTGGGGCCGGCGGGATCCGAACTGCTCCTTCTCCAAGTAGCGGCCCAGCTCGGCCTCTGATGCCCGTTTGAACGGCTCTGGGTGTCGACTCCGGGGCCGATCCGGAGGACGATTAAGGGGCAGTCACTATGAGGAGGTCTGTGATGTGCTATTCATCGATGGAGGATTTCGGGTGGCGTACCAAGAAGGAAGCCGACCGGAAACCCGAAGCGCGCCAGGAAACACCGCCGGACCGTCCGGAGCCGCATTACACGGCCCAGGACTTCACCTTCTGGGCCTTCCCGCGTCGCCGGAGGACCCACGAAGCCCAGGAACCGGCCGCTGAGCGCAGGCGCGAGAGAGTCTGATTTTGACAGTCAGGCCCACCTGAAGAAAGGCCCCCTGACGGGGGCCTTTCCGCTGCCCGGCAGTCTCTTAGCCTGGGTCGGCTGCGACCGCTCAGTAGCCGTAGGTGGAGCTGTACGTCAGCCCGATGATGAGGAGCAGCCAGAACGCTCCGTAACCCAGCAGGCAAAGGTAGCCCAGGACCAGCCCGGTGATGGACATGCCCTTGCCAGAGGGTTCACGGCGGAGGGCCAGATGGCCGGTGATGATTGCGGCGATCTGCGGAATCGTGAACCAGCCAAGAATGACCGAGGAAATGCCGAGGACCATGCTGGCGATGCTCAGGCCCTTGGGCTCCTGCGCCGGCATGCCGTAGTAGGCAGGCTGGCCGTACGAGGGTTGCCCGTACGCCGGCTGGCCATAAGGGCTGGCACCCTGGCCGTAAGGACCTGCAGGCTGGGCATACGTCGCGCCGTACTGATCCCCGGGCTGGCTGTACGCGCCAGGTTGGCTGTACTGGCCCGGCTGGCTGTACTGGCCTGTGCCGTACTGGCTCTGGCCGTACTGATTCTGGTCATACAGAGGCGGCGCCGGAATGCTCGGGCCCTGCGGCGGCACAAACTGGGGCGGCTCGTAGCCTGCCGGCGAATCGCCTGGTCCTTGGGCGCCGGACCCTTGCGAATCAGGGCGCGGAGTTGGCTGGTCAGTCATGGTTTTCCCCATTCGAAGTCTTCGCTTCCCAGCCTACAGCCGCCTGCTGTACCGGCCTACAGCGGCCGCCGTCCAGTCCTACCGCCCCCAATACGGCAGCACGTAGACAGCAAAAACCACAAAGGCAGCCAGGAACATCAACGGGGTCATTCCGCTGGCGGCGTGGTGCTGCGCCTTCGACTTCCTGGCACGTATGGAGCCGCCGCCCGCCCCACTACGCGCCCCACGGCCAGTACCGGCGCCGGTGCCGGTGCCAGGGGCGAGTTGCCGGGGCGCGGGCCGGCCTCCTGCCTGCCCGGACCGCGGCGGCCCCGCCACCGGCGGCCGCGGCACCACCGGCCGACCGGCCGCCGGCTTCACGGTCGGTGACTTCACGGACAGCGAGTTCACCGCAGGACTTTCAGCCGCAGATTCCTGCGTGAGCTGCTCGCCGAGGTGCGCATACAGGCCCACCACCGTCTGCTGGTTGAGCACCGGGGGCAGCGCAAGGACGGCACCAACCACACGGTCGGCACCTACAACGGCGACGTCGGAATTGGTGATGCCGAAGAGGCCCGGCTGCCCGGCGAGGCAGATCAACGGGCGGACGAACCGCCGGTGGGGCGGCGCCAGCACGGACGCGACGGCGGCGCACTGCGCCAACGCCCCGTCCACGGACTGCGTCCTCGCAAAACGGCCCTGCCACAGGACGCCCGCGGAAACACGGACCTCGCCGGTCCAGTTCTTGGCATCGACCACCACCACCCCGCCGGGACCCACCAGCACATGGTCAAGGTTCGCTTTGGGCCGGCCGGGCCAGTGCACATCGTTCAGCAGGTACCAGCCGTGCGGAATGAGCCCGCTCAGGCTGTCCGCCACGAGCCGCTCGCCAACCGCACCGGCATCCCACGACTTCGTGGCACGCTCGGCCTGATCGAGCTGGCGTTTCAGCCGCTGCACTCGTTCTGCAGCCAGCCTCGACCGCTCGGCCGCGCCGTCTCCTGTCCCCATGACCTACCCCCTGGCTCCCGCATGCCAACTCACTGCAGTGTGCGACTTACTGCAGTGCCAGACACTTACTGCAGAGCCCGACGGCGGCGCTCCCCGCCGTCGAGCATTCATTCCTGAGTTTTCCGAACGTAGCAGCGTCGCGGGGAGCCGGTATATAGGTACTTTTGGGGCGAGTACTTGCTTTAGCTACTTGCTGCCAAGCGTCCGGCGGGGACTTTTCCGCGTCATAGGGACCGGATTATGGACCGCGCGTTTTGACTCCAGCCCACGTCTGGCATGCTGGTGCCATGGCTAGCCGCGCGGGCACAGTTGCCCAACCCCAGGACCTTGTTGACATCACTGCGCTCCTCGACGCGTATTACGACATCACGCCGGATCTGGGTGATCCCGGCCAGCGCGTGGCGTTCGGCACTTCCGGGCACCGCGGCTCGAGCCTCAAGGCGTCGTTCAACGAAAAACATATCGTCGCGATCACGCAGGCAATCGTGGAATACCGCGCCGGGCAGGGCATCACCGGCCCGCTTTTCCTGGCGAAGGACACCCACGCCCTCAGCGAGCCGGCGCAGAACTCCGCCCTGGAGGTTCTCGCAGCCAACGGCGTACACGTGCTGATCGACGCGCGGCACGGCTACACCCCCACACCGGCACTGAGCCACGCCATCCTCAAATACAACAACAACCGCCAGCCCGGCACTCCGGAAGCGGACGGCATTGTGGTCACGCCCAGCCACAACCCGCCCGGAGACGGCGGCTTCAAGTACAACCCTCCGCACGGCGGCCCGGCCGATTCCGACGCCACGGGCTGGATCGCCAACCGCGCCAACGAACTCCTCGAAAACGACCTGCGGGGCGTGAAGCGCGTCCCCGTCTCCGACGCCCTGGCCGCGGACAGCACCGGCAAGTTCGATTTCCTCAGCAGCTACGTTGACGACCTCCCGTCTGTGTTGAACCTGGACGCCATCCGCGAGGCCGGTGTCCGCATCGGCGCCGACCCCATGGGCGGGGCTGCAGTGGATTACTGGGGCGAGATCGGCGAGCGCCACCACCTGGACCTGACCGTGGTGAACCCCACCGTGGATCCCCAGTGGGCGTTCATGACCCTGGACTGGGACGAGAAGATCCGGATGGACTGCTCCTCGCCGTTCGCCATGGCTTCCCTGATCAACAGGATGTCCGACGGCGGCAGTTCAGCCGCGTTCGACGTCGCCACCGGCAACGACGCCGACGCCGATCGGCACGGGATCGTGACCCCCGACGGTGGCCTGATGAACCCGAACCACTACCTCGCCGTCGCCATCGATTACCTCTACCGCAACCGCAGCGGCTGGAACCCCAACTCGGTGGTGGGCAAGACCCTGGTTTCGTCCTCGATCATCGACCGGGTGGCGGAAAGCCTGGGCCGCAAACTGATTGAGGTCCCCGTGGGCTTCAAGTGGTTTGTGCCGGGGCTGCTGTCCGGCGAAGGCGCGTTCGGCGGCGAGGAATCTGCCGGCGCTTCCTTTAACAAGCTGGACGGCAGCGTCTGGACCACCGACAAGGACGGCATCCTGCTGGCGCTGCTGGCCTCCGAGATCACCGCCGTTACGGGCAAGTCACCGTCCCAGCTGTACAAGGGCCTGACCGACCAGTTCGGCGCCCCGGTCTACGCGCGCATTGATGCAGCAGCCACGCGGGAGCAGAAGGCGGCACTCGGCAAGCTCTCGCCGTCGGACGTCACTGCAACTGAACTGGCTGGCGAAACCATCACGGCCAAGCTGACCGAGGCGCCCGGCAACGGCGCGTCCATCGGAGGGCTCAAGGTGGTTACGGAGAACGCCTGGTTCGCCGCGCGCCCGTCCGGGACCGAGGACGTCTACAAGATCTACGCCGAGTCCTTCAAGGGCGAGGAGCACCTCAAGCAGGTCCAGGCGGAAGCCAAGGCGCTGGTGGACGGCGTCATCGCCTAGCCTGCCGAGAAATACGAACGCTCTCTCACTAAATGCGCTTAAATGACCGACGCTCTCTCACTTTCCTCAGGAAAGTGAGAGAGCGTCGGCGTTTAAGCTGCGAAAAGTGAGAGAGCGTTAGACGGTGCGGACAACGTCCTCGTAGCTGAACTTGGGCTTCGCTGCGCCCCAGGCGTCTGCGCCGGCCTGGCCGATGTTGACCACCAGGAAGCTCTTCTGGTCGCCGGCCGGGAAGAACGCGGCGTCGATGGCGCCGAAGTCGGCTCCGGTCATCGGGCCGGCTGCGAGGCCGAGGGACCGGACGGCCAGGATGAAGTAGCCGGCCTGCAGGTGGGCGTTGTTGTTGCCGGTGGACGCGGCCAGGTCCGGGGCGGCGTCATACATGGCCTTCGGAGCGTTGTACTCGGGAAGGAAGTTGTCCCACTGCTCGGCCCAGGCGGTGTCGTAGCTGAGGATGGCAACCAGCGGCGCGGAGGCGGTCTTGGCCTTGTTGCCGGGCATCAGGGCGTCGACCAGCGTGGCGCGGGCCTCGTCCGAGCGGACGTAGGTCACGCGGAGGGGCTGGGAGTTGAAAGCCGTGGGGCCGAACTTGGTGAGCTCGTAGATGGCGCGGGCCTGGTCCTCGGTCACCTCACCGGTGAAGGAGTTGGCCGTGCGGGCCTCGGCAAAAATGGCGTCGACGGCGGCCGAATCGATAACCGCTTCTTCGTGGGCAATAGTCATGGCGTACCTTTCGCTGGGCCAGCTCATCGCAATCGATGGGCCGGCGGTCTGCTTTCCATAGTTGTAACTTCAAGCAGGCCGGACGTCTTCCCAATACACAGGTGACGTTCACCACAGCGGAGGCGGGAATTCCGATTGACCCCTCCAGAGAGCCTGAGGAACATGGGCAGTACAGGCGCAGCCTGCCTGATCGTGCTCCCTGCGCCGCCCGACCCCAGCAGGGACGTGAAGACATGTCGGAGCCTAGGAAGCGCCCATCACCGGTCCGGTTCTCAGCCGTTCTGGCCGCCATCGTGGCAGTAGTGCTGACGGGCTGCATAGCGGCGCCGCCGGCGCCTGTCCAGGTCACCCGAGCGTCCGTGACATACCGGACCATCCTGGAGGAATTCAGCAAAAGGATGCTGGACCTCGGAGCCCCGGCAGTCCTGATCGAGGCGCGGATCGATGGCGAGACCTTTTCGTCGGCAGGCGGGGTCCGCAGCCTTGAAACGTCGACGCCGGCCGAGGTCACCGACCCGGTCCACGTCGCCAGCTTCACCAAATCCATGGTTGCCGTTTCGGTCCTGAAACTGGTGGAGGAAGGCATCATCCAGCTCCAAGGTCCGGCTGGGAGGCACCTCCCCGAATTCGACAGCCTGATGAAGCCGCCAGGCCCTGTCACGGTGGAGCATCTCCTGCGGCACACGAGCGGCACGCCCAACTATCACGACACGCAGTTGACGTCGCGCACCCTGCAGCAGGCGCTGACGCAGCCCATCACGGCTGAAGAAATTCTTGCCCTGACAGCCAGCGTGCCCTGGGTGCTGACGCCCGGCGACCGCATGCTGTACGCCAACGCGAACTACATTGCCCTTGGCCTCATGGTGCAGCGCCTGCGCGGCCAGCCCATCGCCCAGATCTTCCGGTCAGACATTATCGACCCCCACAAGCTGACCGGCACGCATATGACCGGCCCCGGCCCGGCACCCGCAAACATGGACCATGGCTTCATCACTATCGACGGCGTTCGGCTGGACACGGCGTACCTGGCCGGGCTCACCATTAACCTGGCGCATCCACCTGGACCGCTAAACCTCACCGCCTACGCGCCCAGCAATGAGCTGGCCTGGGAAGTAATGAGGATCGCGAGGAAGGCACTCGATAGCACTTGCTTAACCCGGACCGGGCGCGCGGTATTGTTGCACCGGAAGATCCCAGCCCCAGCGGCAACCCCCTTTGAAAGGCCCCGACCATGAGCATGCTCGGAATGAAATGGAAGCTCCACGGCACCGGCAAATCGATTAAGCCCGGCCACGTGGTTGCTCCGGATGAGCGGCTGGCCTGGCCTCTGACCATCGGCGTGGGCATGCAGCACGTCGTAGCCATGTTCGGAGCCACCTTCCTGGTGCCCATCATTACCGGAATGCCGCCGGCCACCACCCTCTTCTTCTCCGGCATCGGCACGCTGCTGTTCCTGGTCATCACCAAGGGGCGTGTGCCCAGCTATCTCGGCTCCAGCTTCGCGTTTATCGCGCCCATCATGGCGTCCCAGCAGCAGTTCGGCGTGCCCGGCGCGCTGGGCGGAGTGGTGCTCGCCGGCGTCGCACTGGCCCTGATCGGTGCGATCGTGCAGAAGTTCGGCGCGGGCTGGATCAACCGGCTGATGCCACCCATCGTCACCGGCGCCATCGTGGCGCTGATCGGCCTGAACCTTGCGCCCGCGGCGAAAATGAACTTCGACGCCGCCCCCGTCACCGCCGTGATCACGCTGGCCACCATCATCCTGGTCAGCGTTCTTTTCCGCGGAATCGTCGGCCGGCTCAGCATCCTCGTGGGCGTAGTGGTGGGCTACCTCGTGGCCATGCTGCGCGGCGAAGTGAGCTACGAAAAAATGGAAGCCGCCGCCTGGCTCGGCCTCCCGCACTTCCAGACCCCCGAGTTCCACGTGGGCGTGCTTGGCCTCTTTGTGCCCGTGGTACTGGTCCTCGTGGCCGAAAACATCGGGCACGTGAAGTCCGTGGCGGCCATGACCGGCCAGAACCTCGACGGCGTCTCCGGCCGCGCGCTGATGGCCGACGGTGCCGCCACGGTCCTCGCCGGCATCGGCGGCGGCTCCGGCACCACCACTTACGCGGAGAACATCGGCGTTATGGCGGCCACCAAGGTCTATTCGACGGCGGCGTACTGGGTTGCCGGCGTCTTTGCCATTGTGCTGAGTTTCTCGCCGAAATTCGGCGAATTGATTGCAACGGTCCCTCCGGGCGTGCTGGGCGGCGCCGCCACCATGCTCTACGGCATGATCGGCATCCTGGGCGTCAAGATCTGGGTGCAGAACAAGGTGAACTTCTCCAACCCCGTGAACCTGACCACGGCCGCCGTCGCCCTGATCATCGGCATTGCCGACTACACGTGGACCATCGGGGAACTAACATTCACGGGCATCGCCCTAGGCTCAGCCGCCGCCCTGGTGATGTACCACGGCATGAAAGCCATCGCGAAGGTCCGCGGCTCGGTGACCGAACCGGAAACGGAGCAGGCGGGCCTGCCTCCCGCCGTCAAGGCAGCCGTCAACGCAGCAGCGAAACGCGCGCAGAAGAAGCGCTGACCCGTCCGCACCTGCGTCCGGCGGTTGCCTCAGACGCCTGCGTCAGGCCGCGTGACCGCCGCCGATGAATGGTCCGGGCGGGGTTCCGATGCCGAAGACCGGCTGCGGCTCGGGACGCTTGGCGGTCAGCTCCGCTTCTGCGGGGTGCTTCAGTTGCCGGATCACCCATGGAACCAGGTATTCCCGCGCCCAGATGAGGTCCTCGGTCCTGGCTTCCTTCCAACTGCGGGGCAGCGGCGGCTTGGGCGCCAGCGGCTCCAGCGTGTGCGGGACACCCAGGGCCTTCAGCACGGCCGCGGCGATGGTGTGGTGCCCCAGCGGTGAGAAGTGCAGCCGGTCCGGATCCCACATGCCCGGGTTCGACAGTTCGCGCAGGAACCACAGGTCAACCATGACCGCCTCATGGCGGGCCGCCACCGCGTGGAGGTTCTCATTGAAGATGGCCACTTTGCCGCGGATCTGGCTAAAGACAGGCGTCGAACCCCAGTCCGGCCCGGCAAAGAGGACCACGGTGGCGCCGGACCTTGCCAGTTGTGCCACACCGTCGTCGATTTTTTCTGCGAGCCGGTCAGGATCGCTGCGCCGGAAAACAATGTCGTTACCGCCGGCGGAGAGCGTGACCAGGTCGGGTTTCAGGGCGACCGCCGCGGCAAGCTGGTGGTCGAGGATCTGCTGTACCAGCAGGCCCCGGACGGCAAGGTTGGCGTAGGCGAAATCAGACTGGTTCGCACTGAGCTCCTCGGCCACACGGTCCGCCCAGCCGCGCAAACCACCCTCGCTGCGCGGCTCGGGATCCCCGATCCCCTCGGTAAAGGAATCGCCCAGTGCCACGAGCCGGTGCCATGGGTGGGGCGCCGGTTCCACAGCGGTGTTCTTGGCTGCAATGTCCTGTTTCCAGACGTTCATGCCGTGCTCCCTGTTTTGTAGGGTCCCTCGCTGAGGGAGGAGGTTTCAATTCCAGTGAGTCCCCGGAAAGGGGCGTTTTCCTGGCCACGTCCGGCAGGGTCCGGGCGCGAGGCAGCCACAATATTCAGGGCGGTCTCGCGAAGCCCCTGGCGGGTGTGCCGCGCGACGGTCCGGAGGTACTGCAGGGCCGCCTCATGGCCGAGCCCGTAATCGGATTTGAGGGTGCTCACTGCCAGGTCCATAAGCACCATGGAGCTTTGGGCTAACGCCAGTTGCGCGCCGGCTTCGGCCCGCTCCGCCACCCGCACCACCATCCACAGCGACCGGGCCACTTGCCGCGCATACCGGCGCGTCCTGATGATGTCCTCGCTGGTGAAGGCGTAGGGAGTGGACGCGTAGAGGCTCAGTGCGGCGCTCCATCCGGCAGCGGCCGCAATGGGCATGGACAGCAGCGACCTGACGCCGTGGTCCGCGGCAGCACTGGCATAGCCCGGCCATCGCCGGTCGCGGGCGACGTCGGCCAGGTGCACAAAATCCCCCGTGCGTACGGCCTCCAGTACGGGTCCGTCGGCAAACGAGCACTGTTCTTCGTCTGCCGCGCGGGCCGCGGGGGTGCCGGCGGCGGCGGTCCGGGCAGAGCCAGGGCGGAAGAAGGTGGCAGCCCAGCTGATCCCGCGGGAATCGCCGTCAATGTCACGCATGAACTCGCGGGTGACCGCAGCAAGGAAGTCTTCAACATCCGTGCTGTCGAACACCACATCCTGGGGGGCGGGAAGCGATTCCCAGCCCGGCTCTCCCGGTGTCTCCGCGGCCATGTTCCACGCCTAGGTTCGAAACGCGTGGCCCACTGCAAAACCTGCTTCTAGGATACGTCCGGCGAAGGCCCCCAGGGTGTGGTCCAGCCACATAAAAACCGCAGTCGGGCATAGATCAGTGCTTACCCGGCGTCGAAACTTGCGTCGCCGTCGTCCTTCGGTGATTTGTCTTTGGCGTGGTCGGTTCCGCTGCCGTCCGGCAGGCCGGCAGCATCCTGTCCGGATTCCGACGAGAAGGGTTCAGAACCCTGCGAATCGGCGTTGGCGTCGTTGATCTCCGCCTCGGCGGAGGGCACGTCGGCGTCGCGCGGGATAGGCGGTTCGCCCGGCTCGAAGCCGGGATCGTTCGTGTCACTTTCGGCATGATGCTGGTCATCGGTGCCGCCGAAACGGCCGGCACCCGGCTCGCCGGCACTGTCCTTGTCCTCCTCATCGAAGTGGCTGAGATTGGGCGTGCCCGTGGCGAATGTTTCACCGTCGGGGCTGTTCTGGTTCAGGCCGGCGGCATCAAAGTCCTCTTCGTCGCGGGGCTGGGCGACCTGCTTGTTCTCCGCGCCGCCCACCTCCTGTTCCGCCGTCGGCGTGCCGTAGCCGCCCACTTCCTCGTCCGGTTCCGTGCGCTGGTTGTCCTGACTCATGGTTCCTCCTGTTGTGGATGTGAATCTGACGTGCAGACTTCGCTACAGGCCCTTGCCGCCGGTCACCGGCAGCACTGCCCCCGAGATGTAGGATCCCTGATCGGACGCGAGCAGCACATAAGCCGCGGCGAGTTCCGCCGGCTGACCCGCGCGCTGCAACGGCGTGTCCTGCCCGAAGGTGGGCAGCTTGTCCGGCCATTCCGTGGCCGGGATCAGCGGGGTCCAGATGGGACCGGGGGCCACGGCGTTGACGCGAATTCCCTTTGGTCCGAGTTCCTGGGCCATTGCCTTGGTGAAGGCAACCTGCGCCGCCTTGGTCATGGCGTAGTCGATCAGCCCCGGCGACGGTTTAAAGGCCTGGATGGAAGCCGTAGTAATGATCGAGGCGCCGGCTTTCAGGTGCGGAACCGCGGCCCGGGCCGTCCAGATCAAGGAATAGAGATTGGTCTTGAAGACGCGGTCAAATTCCTCGGTAGGAAGGGACTCGAAACTCTCGCGGTTCTTCTGGTAGGCGGCGTTGAGCACCACCACGTCCAGACCGCCGAATTCAGCCACGGCATCAGCGACGATCCGGGTGCTGAATTCCTCCTCCCGTCCGTCCCCGGCCAGCAGCAGCGCGCGCTGGCCCGCTTTGCGGATCCAGGCGGCCGTGTCCTGGGCATCTTCCTCTTCTTCCGGAAGGTAGGAAATTGCGACGTCGGCCCCCTCGCGGGCGAACGCGATGGCCGCCGCCTTGCCGATCCCGGAGTCGCCGCCGGTGATGAGCGCGGCCTTACCCTGCAGCGCGCCGCGCCCTTGGTAGCTGAGTTCGCCATGATCCGGCTTGGGATCCATAGGCGCGGTGAGTCCCGGTTGCTTCTGTTCCTGCTTCGGAAACGGCCCGGAGTGATAGCCGTCCCGGGGGTCTGTGGGCGTGTCTGTCCGTTTCTGCGTGTCGCTCATAGTCCACCTCTTCATTGAATCGGTTTTCGAAGGGCTCCGGCCGGCACCGGCACTTCGAAACTATCCCGCCCGGAGGAGCAAGTCCATCGCCCGGAGGAAACAATCAGTAAACTTAGCAAACGTTGCCCTTGGCGGAACTTCCGCCTAGTTTTGGAGCACACGCCTAGCCCCGGAGCAAGGAGAAACATGTCGGATGTGGAGGACTTCACCGGCAGCACCGGCCGGAATGAAACCCGCGAGGAGCAGCTTGACCGGAACTGGGCTGAGTTGCTGCAGGAACTCCGGGTGCTGCAGACCGGGGTCCAGATCCTGGCCGGTTTTCTCCTGACGCTGCCGTTCCAGCAGCGGTTCGAGGACCTGGACAATTTCCAGGTGGGCCTCTACCTCGTCAACGTGGTGATCGCGACGCTGACCACCGCCTTTATCCTGCTTCCCGTCAGCGTCCACCGCCGGCTCTTCCGCCAAAGGCTCAAGGAAACCCTGGTCTCCAGCGCAGACACCATTACCAAAATTGCCTTGGCCTGCGTGGGGATGCTCAGTGTCGGGACAGCCGCCCTGGTCTTCGACGTGACAGCGGGCCGCACCGCCGGCCTGACCGCCGGCGGAATCCTGCTGGCGGTCCTTCTGGTGCTGCTGGTCTACGTCCCGCTGCGGCTCAATAAACGCGCAGCCGAACAATAACCAGGCCAACAAGCCAGCAAGCTGCAGGGGATCCATTCGAAGGAGTGCACATGCGCACGTGGGCCAAGGAACACGGGCTTTTGCTCGCCAACGCCGGACTGTTCCTGGCGTTTTTTGTTGGCATGATCCTCTCCGGAGCTGCCGCGTACAGCGAGGACCAGGCGGCCCACGGGCAGCCGGGAGTCTCGGTTCTGGAGTACCTGTCTACGGGCAATTTTGTGGAGGCCACGTTTGAAAACTGGGAATCCGAGTTCCTGCAGATGGCCATGTACGTGATCCTGACCGTGTTCCTTTTCCAGAAGGGGTCCTCCGAATCCAAGCCCGTGGGCAAGGCTGCGCCGCAGGACCAAGATCCGCGCGATGCCACCATCAGTAAGGCCACGCCGTGGCCGGTGAAGCGCGGCGGCCTGGTGCTGAAGCTGTATGAACACTCCCTGTCCATACTCCTGCTGCTGCTGTTTGTTGCCTCGTTCAGCCTGCACGCCGCCGGCGGAACGTCGGCCTACAACGAGGAGC
The DNA here is from genome assembly GCF_023913755.1 of Pseudarthrobacter cellobiosi. Classification (GTDB taxonomy): domain Bacteria; phylum Actinomycetota; class Actinomycetes; order Actinomycetales; family Micrococcaceae; genus Arthrobacter; species Arthrobacter cellobiosi. Next base: position 25,696 of record NZ_JAMXBJ010000041.1, on the reverse strand, counting down.
AGCAAACCCACGGCCAGCCCGCCATCACCGTGCTGCAGTACTTGGCCACCAGCAGGTTCTGGTTCGAATCCTTCCAGAACTGGCAAAGCGAATTCCTCGCCGTGGCGGTCCTGGTGGGCGCCTCCGTCTACCTCCGTGAAAAGGGCTCACCGGAGTCCAAGCCGGTGGCCGAGCCGCATTACGAGACCGGGGCCTGAGCAGCGCGCGCCTAGGCCGCCGCAGTAAGCCCGGTGCCGCTGGGGGCGCTTGCCGCCGGGGGGGCGGGCTTCAGGCGCCTTCCAGGACCTGGCTGGTGGCCCAGGCCAGGTATTTTGCGGCGTTGGCGACGGCGTCTTCCGGGCTGGCCGCGACATCCAGCAGCTGCGCTGCGGCTACCACGCCGTGGCTGGCCAGGTCCTCGGGCGTGACCAGGATCCGCCCCGCCACCACGATCACCGGGATCCCGCGCTCCCGGGCTGCGTCAGCGAGCGCGATGGGGGCCTTGCCGGTCAGCGACTGCGAGTCCATGGAACCCTCGCCGGTGATCACCAGGTCCGCGTTGTCCAGTTGGCCCGCGAGGCCGGTGAGCCCGGCGACGAGCTCGAACCCGCCTTCCAGCCGGGCGTTGGTGAAGGCAAGGAACGACGCCGGGAAGCCGCCCGCCGCCCCGGCGCCCGGGATGTTGACGTCCCGGTCAGTGGCCTCGCGGAGCACGGACGCCCAGTTGCGGAGACCGGCGTCGAGCTCTTCCATTGCCTCGTCGTCGGCGCCCTTCTGGGCCCCGAAGACGTGGGCCGCGCCTGTGTGGCCATAGAGCGGGTTCTGGACGTCCACGGCGATCCTGAAAGAGACGGCGGACAGGCGCGGGTCCAGTCCGGTGGTGTCCAAGGCTGCGACGTCGGCGAGTGATCCGCCGCCCAGCGGGACAACGTTGCCGGCGGCGTCCAGCGGCTTGAGGCCCAGCGCGCGCAGGGCCCCGCTGCCGCCGTCGGTCATGGCCGATCCGCCCAGACCCAGCACAATCTCGGTGGCTCCGGCGTCGAGGGCCGCGGCGATCAGCTGTCCGCAGCCGTAGCTGTGGGCCCGCAGGGCGTTGGCGGGGGTGGGCTCCATCTCGGCCAGGCCGGAGGCCTGCGCCGTCTCGATGACGGCGGTAGCACCGCCACCGGCGTTCTTCCGGATGGCCCAGGCGGCGCCCACGGGGGCGAGGATGGGACCCACGACGGCGTTGAGCCGCTCCTCGTAGCCGGCCGAAAAGGCAGCCTCCAGGGTTCCTTCACCGCCGTCGGCGATTGGAAACTGGTTGGCGACAGCGTCCGGGTAGACGCGCAGCGCACCTTCGGCGATGGCGGCGGCGGCCTCCGCGGCGGTGAGCGAGCCCTTGAACTTGTCCGGAGCAATGAGAATGCGCATGCCGTCCATCATGCCAGCCAAGTCCAGGAAAGCGCTTGCCCAATCCGGCATGCGGACAGCACGGGACGCCCCCTACCGGTCGGCGTCGGGATCCTTGGGCTTGAGCACCGCAAAGTAGCCCGGTACGCGGCTGTTCCCCGCAGCGTCCATCAGCGGGTTCGTCTCGATGGTGGCGGCCCCGTCCTCCACCAGCGTCCACCGGTCCTTCGGCATCACACGGGCGAGCTCCTCCGGTCCGAAGTGGCCCGGCATGGGCAGTTTCCGGATCGCCAGCTCCAGCGCGGCCGGGATGCTCCGCAGTGACGCACCCAGGTGGGCGACATACTCCACCGGATTGCCCTGGAAGTTCGTCTCCGCCAGGAAGACTGTGCCACGGGCGCCCACGAGCTCCCTCAGATTTTCCAGAAGCGCGGCCTGATCGGCCGGGGTCAGGACATGCAGCACGCCACGGACAAAGACGTTGGCATCCGTGGATCCCACCAGCCCGGAAGCCGCCCCCAGCTCGGTCATGTCACGGGCCAGGTAGCTGACACCCTCAACGCCCGCCGATTCGTCCCGGGCACGGGCCACCGCGTTCGCAGACACGTCAACGCCCAGGACCTGGGGTGAAAACGCTGTCAGCGCGCGGCTGAAGGCGCCGTGCCCGCACCCCACATCCACCACGGGAAGGCTGGGATCGAAGTGCCGCTGCAGGACGTCCCGGTAGCCCAGCAGTTCGTGGTCAGTGCCCGAGTCCCACAGCACGTCACTCCGGGCGCCCGTCCTGGCGATTCCGGCCCAATACCTGTCCCAGGCCATGGTCCTGTTCTTCGGAGCCGACCAGGACAGCCTGATCAGTTTGGGCAGGATCAGGTACTTCCGCAAGGCGGCTAGCACCGGTTTCGCTGGGGATGACATCGTACAAATATAGGACGCCAAACACGCCGCGGCCGTTTGGCCGGGCTGGTCCGTTCAGGCTGTGGCCGCGGGCTCCTTCAGCAGCCAGGCCATGGCGTCGTCTCGGGACGTAAAGAACCGCGTGGGGCAGGGCAGTTTGTTGATGCCCAGGATGAAGTTGGCCAGTACTTTGTCAACCGGCGACGCCCCCAGTAGCGCAATGCGGGAGGCCTGGCAGGGGCGGCCAAAAACGGCACGGGCTCCCCGGCTGACCTGGGCCGTGGCGGCCATATCCACCAGCATGGGGTGTCGGCGGGCCCCACACAGGTCATTAACCTTCTGCATGGCCGCCTCGGCGTCGGATTCCGTGATGGACACACCCCGCGGCCACTTCAGCTGGATAACACCCTGTCCATCCAGCGTCAGGTCCGCCTTGGCTGCTTCTGCAGGCTGACTCGTCACGATTACCCTCCGCGCATTCTTATAGGAACAGGTGTGCTCCGCCACCCTACAATGTACTCAGTCAGGAGCAAGCGGGTGCTCACTCAGGAGCGAAGGGGGCAGGTTTGCCAGCGAACACACCACATTTCGCAACCGTGCCATACCTGGCTGTCGTTGCGGACCCCGACGCCGGGCGCCGGGAATTCACCACGGCGGCACTGGAGGCGGCGGGCTTCACGGTCAACACTGCCGGCGACGCCGCCAGCCTGTCGGCGCTTCTGGACCAGCGCGAGCCCTCCGTCCTGATCCTGGACAGTTCACTCTCCGACGTCGACGCGACCGCCCCTGTGCTGGTCCTCGTGGATCTCGACAGCCCGGCAGAGGTCAAGTCAGTGGAGCATGCCGGCGTACGGGACTCCATCGCCAAGCCGCCTGCTGCCAAGGAACTCGTCCACCGCGCCACAGCCCTGATCAACCTGGTCTCCCGCCGGAATGAAGCGCGGCAGGAAGCGGAGACGCTCCGCGAAAGGCTGCGGCAGGTATCCGCGGCGGTCCGCGGAACCAACCATCCGCAACAGATCGCCGACTTTGTGGTCAGGGGGTTCGGCGAGACGTTCGGCGCGGACCGCGTCTGGCTGACCACATTCGACGACGACAGGGTGCCACCCATCACCGCCCAGTGGCAGCGGCCCGGCCTGGCTCCGCTGCCCGAACGATTGTTCACGGACGAAGCCCCGGTGCGCAGGACGGCCGACGTGCTGTGGTCGCGGGCTGAAGCCCTGACGGCCGACGGAGCGTTCGCACCGCTGGGCACCGGCGACGTCCAACTGCCGGCCGAACTCGCGAAACTGCGCGCAGCCGCATCCGTGGCCGTCCCGATGGGGGAGGGCAGCTCGTCCTTGGGAATTATCTGGATCGCCCTGCTTAACTCGCCCAGGGAATGGTCGCGGGCCGAGCTGGCACTGATCCAGCACGTGGCCGGCAATACCGCCCACGGCCTGATCCAAAGCCACCTGATCACCAGCCAGCAGCAGGTGGTCAAGCAGCTCCAGCAGCTGGACAAAGCCAAAACAGACTTCCTGGCCACCGTCAACCATGAGCTCCGCACGCCGCTGACATCGATCATGGCGTACCTGGACATGATCCAGGAGAAAACGACCGATCCCGTGTCCAGCGAGGTCCACCAGATGCTGGACATCGTGGTCAGGAACACCGAACGGCTGCGGTTGCTGATCGAAGACATGCTGAGCGTTTCCCGCAACGGGCATGAACAAAGCCCGCTGCACCTGACCCCTGTCCGGCTGGCTCGGACTCTGGAGATCGTCACCGCTGCGCTCAGGCCGCTCGCGAAAGTGCAGAACGTCGCCATTGTGATGGCCCCCGCATCGGAGGATCAGGAAATCCTGGCCGATGAGGTTCAGCTGCAGCAGGTTTTCACGAATCTGGTCTCCAATGCCATCAAGTTCACCCCCGGCGGCGGACAGATCGATGTCGTCAGCCTGACGCGGGCAGATGCAGACGGCACCCGCTGGGCGACGGTCAGCGTCTCGGACACCGGGATGGGGATCTCCAGCGACGAGATAGCCCACATCTTCACCCGCTTCTACCGCGCCTCGAACGCGATGTCCGGGGCGGTTCCGGGCACCGGACTTGGGCTCGCCATCACGCAGGACATCGTCCAACGCCACGGCGGCCGCATTGACGTAACCTCGGAGCTGGGCGTTGGCACCACTGTCACCGTGAACCTCCGCCTTGGAGCCCACGCGTCCCACGGAACCTGAACCCGAAAAGGAGGCACCAGATGTTCGCTGACGATGACCCCAGGCTCTCCCAGCTGCTCGATGGCATCGTCCGGCTCGCCTCCGGAGACCTCCAGTCGCGGATAGAAGTATCGCCGGCCCGGGACGAGCTCGACGCCATCATCATGGGCACCAACCTCCTGGCCGAGGACCTGCAGATCATCTACGAAGAGCTTGAGCAGCGTGTTGAGGTCCGCACACAGCTGCTGCACGAAGCCCACCGCGAAATGCAGATGATGGCCATGCAGGATCCCCTCACCGGCCTCGCCAACCGCTCGGCGCTTCTGTCCGCGCTGAAGTCCGCCCAGGACCACGACGGCGATCCCCTCAGCCAGCCCGTCATCCTCCTCCTTGACCTTGACGCCTTCAAATCCATCAACGACACCCTCGGTCACACTGCCGGCGATCAGGTCCTGATCACCGTGGCGCAACGCATCCGCAGCGCCGTCCGGACCAGCGACGTGGTTGCCCGGCTGGGCGGGGACGAGTTCGCCATCGTTATGCCGGCCACGGGCGCCGACCAGGCCGCCGTCGTAGGCCAGCGCATCCTGGCAGCCATCAAGGAACCCATCGACCTGCCTGACCGGACCGTCCACTGCGGGGCGAGCGTAGGACTCAGCGTCGGGGCGGCCGGGCAGAGGGCCGAGGACATGCTGATGGAGGCCGATGTGGCCATGTACGCCTCCAAAGCCGAGGGCCAGAACCGGCTCCACGTCTTCGAACCCGGGCTCCTGCTCATCCGCAGGCTCCGCAGCCAACTCCTGGAGGATCTCCGGGCCGCCATCAAGGGCAACGGGCTGGTACTGCACTACCAGCCCGTGGTTGAACTGGGCACCGGCCGCATTGAAGGGGTGGAAGCCCTGATCCGCTGGGACCACCCCACCCGCGGCCGCATCATGCCGGACGAGTTCATCCCGCTGGCAGAAGATGCCGGCCTGATCTCCGAACTGGGTCTGTGGGTGCTCGGCACCGCTGTAGGCCAGCTACGCACCTGGATTGATGCCGACCTGGTGGACAGCCGGTTTTCCGTCCGGATCAACATCTCCGCAACGGATCTGCAGAGCCTGCAGTTCATCGAGGACGTCCGCGCCGTGCTCAAGCAGACAGGCGTCCGTCCCGAGCAGGTTGTCCTGGAGCTGACCGAAGCGGCCATCGTCAGGGGCAACGAACTGGACCGGTATTCCCTGGGCGGGCTGCGCGGGCTGGGGGTCGGGATCGAGATCGACGACTTCGGTACCGGATACTCCTCCATCAGCTACCTGCGCCGGCTCCCCGTGGACCGGGTCAAAGTGGACCGGTCCCTGATCGAGGGCCTGGGCACAGACCCCAGCCAGCCGGCACTGGTGGCTGCAGTCCTGCAGTTGGTGCGCGCCTGCGGGCTCGAAGCCGTGTGGGAAGGCGTGGAAACAGCGGAACAGGCCGAGCATCTCCGGAACCTCGGGTGCCTCAGCGCACAGGGCTATTTCTTCAGCAAACCCGTCCCGCCCGAACGGATTCCTGCGCTGCTGGCGGAAACTTCTTCCGAAAGTAGTAGAGGTTGATCGATTAAGGGCTGCGCTTTTTGATCATCCCGATATACCATCAAGTTGCGGTATCCGATTCTTCGAGGCCAGGAAGATCGGCATTAATCAGAAGTAGCGAATTCCGAAGGCATCTGGAAATTTGAAAATAAAGGGTCCAAGGAGCCATTACTTCGTCAACTGGGGGCGTTGCTAATGACGGTTCGGGTACAAGCTTGGGGAGTTATTGCGGCGGTTTTGGCGGATTCCGATCCTGCCGGGGCGGCAATACGTCAGCGCCTTAGCAACCGCTTGGGGGAAAACCCCGGCATGCCGGAACGGGCCCTGCTCGAATATCTTCTGGAACGCCGGCAACAGGACACCACCGAGGCGGATACGCCCGACACCGCGCGCTTCCCGCAGCCTCTCAGCGCCATGCCGCCACAGGTGGCCGAGCAGCTGGACTCCCTGCGCAGCCTGTCACGGATCAGCGCGCTGCTGGAAAACCAGATGCTGATGACCGCGTTCCAGCCCATCTACGGCCTCGAGTCCAAGGCCGTTGTGGGCGTAGAGGCGTTGTCGCGCTTTGTCAGCGACGACGGCGCAAGCGCGGAACTCTGGTTCGCCGAGGCTGCCGCCGTTGGCTTGGGCGCCAACCTGGAATTCTCGGCCCTCGCATCCGCAGCCGCCGCTGCCGCGAAACTCCCCCCGCATCTCTATGTCTCCCTGAACATCTCCCCCACGTCATGCCTGGATCCCCGGCTGCCCGAATTGTTTGACCACATCGAGCTGCCAATAGACCGCATTGTGCTCGAATTAACAGACGGAATTCCGGACGAGGAATACTCGCATTTCGTTTCCGCAATTACGCCGCTCCGGGAACGCGGGCTGCGCATTGCAATCGATGATTCACACCCCGGCGCCGGCGCCCTGAGCCGGATGCTCCATCTGCGGCCCGACTTCATCAAGCTGGGCAGGAATGTGATCAGCGGCGTGGACACGGATACCTCCCAGCACGCCCTGGCCGCGTGCCTGGTGGACTTCGCGGAGCAGATCGGCAGTGTTCTTGTGGCCGAAGGTGTTGAAACCACCGAGGAACTGATGGTCCTCACCGAGTTGGGCTTCAGCGCCGGCCAGGGCTACCTGCTGGGCCGGCCCTCAGTGCGGCCGAAGGATTGGGCGGCATGGAATACGCCGCTCGACCCCGATGGGTTCCGCCACCTCGCCGCCGCAGCCGATCACGGTCCCGACGGTTCCGGCGGCTCCGACTGACGTAGACCACGCGGCGGCATACGGCGGCACAGCGCGTGCCGGCACGCTCGAAAACAGCAGGCTCGAATCCGGGTCAGCTGCCGGGCCACTCGCCTCGCTCCTGCAGGACCTGCTTCAGCAGATCCGCGCGGTCGGTCACGATCCCGTCCACGCCCAGGTCCAGCAACCGGTGCATCTCAGCGGGATGGTTGATGGTCCACACATGGACCACCAGGCCCAGGGCGTGCGCCCGCCGCACATAGGCAGGCGTCACCACGCGGATCGCCCCGTACCGGACCGGAACCTGCAGCGCCTGGATATCCCGCAACGGACCCCGCAGCACATAGCGCAGCCACGCGGCCGGAAGCACCGGACCCAACAGGACGAACAGCGCGTTCGTCACCATCCCTGCCGACGACACCACCGGACGGCTCAGCAGCTTCAGCACCGCCCGGCGTCGGCGGTCTGAAAAACTGGCCACCAGGACCCGGTCATGCGCGCCGTGCCGTTCGATGCCGGCGGCAAGGCTTTGCACGGAGTTCCAGTCTTTGACGTCCAGGTTCAGCCGGGCGGCCGGGAAGGCCATCAGCAGGTCATCGAAGAGCGGCACGGGCTCGCGCCCGCCGATCCGCGCGGTGGAAACCTCTGTGGCGGTCAGCTCGGAAATCCGGCCACGGCCGTCAGTGACCCGGTCCAGGGTGTCGTCGTGGAAGAGCAGCAGCACGCCATCGGAGGTGGTGTGCACATCCGTCTCGAGGTACACATAGCCAAGTTCGGCGGCGGCCCGGAAGGCGGCCATCGAGTTCTCCAGCCCCTCCCGCGAGAATCCGCGGTGGGCCATGGCAATGGGATGCGAGGGACGGGCAGCACCGCCGGAAGCATCAAAAAACGGCTCAGTCACGTTTGCGAGCGTACCGGAGCCGCTGGGCTATGTGTCCTGCGGCACAATCTCCACGCCGTCACTGCAGTGCAGCAGTGTGCGGCCGTGGCCGTTGTCCAGATCCACCCACACAGCGGTGTGGTCCCAGGTGATGGCGTCCACGAAACCGCTGGTTTCGTATCCCTGGGTGAGGCGGACGCGCACGCGGTCGCCCTCTTTCAGTGCCTTCCAGTGCGCTGCCGGCTCTGCCGGGCGCAGCGGCGCTTCGGCCGCGCGTTGGTTGCCGTTCCTTGCCATGACTTCCCCTTTAGCCGCGGATGTGTATCCGTAGCCCACGGTAGGCGGCAAACGTGAACGGAAGGTGAGCGGAAGCTGTGAATTTCCGGCTACAGAGCCGGGGGTCAGGACAGCTCTACGCCCAGCGCCGCGAGCCTGGCCTCGAGAACCTGGGCCACGCCGTCGTCGTCAAAGTGGGGTGCCTGCTGCCCGGCGGCGCTGATGGCGTCCGGATGGCCGCTGGCCATGGCGTACCCGTGGCCTGCCCAGCGCAGCATCTCGACGTCGTTGGGCATGTCCCCGAACGCCACGACGTCGGCCGCGTCAATGGACAGGGAGTTGGCGTATTCGGCCAGGGTGACGGCCTTGTTGACGCCGGGGAGGGACAGTTCCAGCATCGCCACGGTGGGCGCGGAGTGCGTGGCGGACGCCAGATGGGCGACGGCAGGCCGCACCGCGGCCAGGAAGTCGTCCGCGGTGCCATCCCTGACAATCGCCAGGAACTTCACGACGGCGTCGTCCGGGGTGAGCGTTTCGGCCAGCGGGGCGGGGGTAAATTCGACCAGCAGCTCGCTGGAACCGTTCTCGATGAAACCGGGCTCGAGATGGAATCCGGTCAGCGTTTCCGCGGCGAAGAGAGCGGCCGGGCGCAGTTCCTTGATGATCCGCCGCAGTTCCAGCACCGCGTCCATGCCCAGCGTCCGGGCGGAAACCAGCCGGTCCGCTTCGAGGTCCCACACCACGGCGCCGTTGGAGCAGATGACCGTGCCGGTGTGGCCAAGCTGTTCCTCCAGCGGGTGGAGCCAGCGCGGCGGGCGGCCAGTGACAAAAACGAGCTCGATGCCAGCGTCCCGGCAGGCGTGGAAGGCCCGGACGGTGCGGTCGCTGATCTTTCCGTCGTGCCCAAGAATCGTTCCGTCAATATCACTTGCTACCAGCCGCATCCTGCCAGTCTACGTGGGGCAGGAGGCTTCCCGGGCCGTGAAGCTTCGTCCCTGGGGCTGGCCTGTTGGAGTCGCCCGGCGACGTTTTTTGACGCCGCGCTACGTTCTGTTGAGCCTGCACGTCGTTGCGTGAACGTCCGTGTCCGGTGCCGTTGTGGGGCGTGGGGGCCGTCCGTAACTTCATCTTCAACATCTTCCGCAAGCAAAGGAAATACCGTGACAACTCCCCCGGATAACACTCCGCAAAACCAACCGGCCGCCACCCGCATCGTGGCCGGCCAGGCTTCCGCTCCGAAGCGTCCGCTCGGCCTGAAGATCGGCATCGTAGCTGGCATTCTGGCCTTGGTCGGCGGCGGCGTGGCCGTGGCATCGGCCTTCTCCGGCAACGACGCCGGCACCTCCGCAGCGTCCTCTGCCGCCCCGGCCGGCAACCCGGCAGCAGAGCTTAAGCTCGGCTATTTCGGCAACGTAACGCACGCAACCGCGTTGGTGGGTGTCAGCCAGGGCTACATCCCCAAGGAGCTGGGCGATACCAAACTGAGCACGCAGGTCTTCAACGCCGGGCCCGCCGCGATTGAGGCCCTGAACGCCGGAGCCATCGACGCCACCTACATCGGCCCGAACCCGGCCATCAACTCGTTCGTCAAGAGCGGCGGGGAGTCCATCAGCATCATTGCCGGAGCGGCCGCCGGTGGTGCGCAGCTGGTGGTCAAGCCGGAAATCACCTCCGCCGCGGACCTGAAGGGCAAGACGCTCGCCTCGCCGCAGCTCGGCGGCACGCAGGACGTGGCGCTCCGCGCCTGGCTCGCCACCCGGGGCTACAAAACCAACGTGGACGGCAGCGGCGACGTGGCCATCAACCCCACCGAAAACGCCCAGACGCTGAAACTGTTCCAGGACGGAAAGCTCGACGGCGCGTGGTTGCCTGAGCCGTGGGCGTCCCGCCTGGTGCTGACCGCCGGGGCCAAGGTCCTGGTGGACGAAAAGGACCTCTGGGACGGCTCACTCTCCGGCAAGGCGGGCGAGTTCCCCACCACCATCCTGATTGTGAACAAGAAGTTCGCTGCCGAGCACCCGGACACCGTAAAGGCGCTCCTTAAGGGCCATGCTAAGTCCGTTGACTGGCTGAACAGCGCGGCTGCAGCCGAGAAGGCCAGCGTCATCAACGCTGCCCTCAAGGAAGCGGCTGGCGCCGAACTCAAGGCCGACGTGATCGAGCGTTCCCTGAAGAACATCGTCTTCACTGTGGATCCGCTCGCCGGAACCTACCCCAAGCTGCTCAAGGACGGCGTGGAAGCCGGCACCACCAAGCAGGCGGACATCAACGGCATCTTTGACCTGACGGCCCTCAACGAGGTCACCGGGCAGAAGACGTCCGCGGCCAGGCTCGGCAAGGAGTAGCCAGGACCTCATCGGTTGCTCCGTAGGCGCCCTTTTGACCCCTCAAAACGGCGCCTACGGAGCAGTCGATGAGGCAGAACCCACGTACTCCGCCGGGGCCGCGTTCAACCCGCGGGGTTCCTTTTCGAGCCGACCGGCCGGGTCGATAATGACCGTATGGTTCGCTTCACCGCCACCGTTCGGCTGCGGGGTCCCAATCCGTTCGTGGACGTCCCGACGGCAGCTGCGGCTGAGCTGCTGCCGCTTGCCGAGCATGGCCGGATCAGGGTGACCGGCACGCTCAGGGGCACGGAGTTCAATGCCACGGTGACGCCAGTCAGGTCCGGTCGGCACGTCCTGTATCTTTCCGGCGGCCTGCGGACGGCAACGGGCGTGCGCGTCGGGGAAACGGTCACAGTGGACGTTCAAGCGCTCAACGCCAACGAGGTCATCCCACCCGGAGATTTGGCTGCCGCCTTGGACGCAGCGGTGGGAGCGTCGGACAGCTGGGGGCAGCTCCCCGTTTCGCACCGGCGGGAGCTGACGCGTTTCCTTGAGGACGCCCGGACCCCGTCGACGCGGGCACGCCGGGTTGAGCAGCTCGTGGCCCTGGTGCAGGGCCAGGACGTCCGGCCGCCGGGCCTGCGCACCGGCGGCGCCTTGTGGACCTGCCCGTCTTGCGGACGGCAGTTTGTCACGCGGAACATGAACCATTCCTGCTCACAGCACACCCTCGACGAGCCGTTCCGTGACAGGCCAGAAAGCATTCACCGGCTGTTCGAGGTGGTTTGCCGGACGGTTGAGGCGATCGGTCCGGTAACGCTGGTTCCGTACAGGGACCGTGTCGCCTTTATGGTTCGGGTCCGGTTCGCCGGGGTCAAACCCGCGAACAAGTGGCTCGATGTGGAGTTCTGGCTCACGCGCCGGGTTGAGTCGCCCAGATTCCGACGGGTCGAGATGCTGTCTCCGTACACGCATCTCTACACGGTGCGGGTGACCGAGCCATCCGACGTCGCCGGCGAACTGGCCGCCTGGCTCCGTGAGGCCTACGCGGTGGGCTGCCAGGATCATCTGCGCAGCCCGACGGCCTAGCGGTCATGGGGCCTGGACGTCGGGGCCTGGGCGTCGCGTCCCGCGTTACTCCCCCGGGACCGCGTTCAGTTCGGCACGCGTGGGCGGGTTGGCGCCCGGGCGGGAAACCGTAACGGCCGCCGCGCGGGCTGCGTGGGCCAGGAGTTCGGCCAGGCCCTCGGCCGGAAGTTCGCGCAGGTCCTTCCGGTTCTGCGCGCCGTCCAGGCCGCGGTCCACGATCCCCGATAGCAGCGCGGCCATAAAGGAGTCACCGGCACCCACGGTGTCAGCCACTTCCACGCGAGGCGCGTCAATGGCAGCTTCACCGGCGGCCGTAATGCCCCACGGTCCGGCCGCACCGCGCGTGACAACCACCAAAGCCGGCCCCTCGGAACCGCCCAGCGACAGCCAACGCCGCGCCGATTCCAGCACATCCACACCCGGGTACAGCCACTCCAGGTCCTCGTCCGAGGCCTTGACCACGTCCGAGAGGGTGACAAACTTCTCCGCCTGCGTCCGCGCATAAACCACGTCGGTGATGATGCTGGGCCGGCAGTTGGGATCGAAGCTGATGGTGGCGGCGGGGTGGGCGTGCTCGACGGCGGCCAGCACCGCCGCGGCGCCCGGCGCCAGCATCGTGGCGATGGAGCCGGTGTGCAGCAGGGTGGTTCCCTGGAGCATAAAGGCGAGGCGGTCCGCCAGGCCGGGAAGCTCCCAGGCGAGGTCGAACGTGTAGGTGGCGGCGCCGTCGTCGTCAATTACGGCGGTGGCCACGCTGGTAGGCAGCTCGTCGGGGCCCAGCGGCAGCATGACCGAACTGGAGCGCAGGTGCGCCGCCACCGAATCCCCATAGGCATCACGGCCGTAGCGGCCAACGAACTGCACGGGATGGTCAAGGCGGGCCAGGCCCACCGCGACGTTAAGCGGACTGCCGCCCACGTGGGCTTCGATTCCGGAGGCGCGCTGGACAACGTCAACAAGGCCTTCGCCAATAACTGTGAGCATGGTCATAACTCTGCCAGACATGCGCCCGCCTACACACGCGTGTTACGTGTCCCCTACCATGGAGATATGACATCCCATGTCCTTCAGCCAACGGCGGCTGCCATGCCCGACGTCGAACACGTCCTCGCGGTCCGCGGCACTGGCGGCTACCGGCAATACAGGATCCCCGCCCTCGCCGTCTCGCGCCGGGGCACCCTGCTGGCCGCTTACGACGGCCGCCCTAACCTTGATGACCTGCCCAACCCGATCGACCTCCTGCTCCGCCGCAGCACGGACAACGGCCGGACGTGGGGCGCGCAGCAGGTAGTAAGGACGGGCAGCGGCCTCAACGGCTACGGCGATCCGAGCCTCCTGGTGGACGTGGAGACCGACCGGATCCTGATGTTCCACGCCGCCGGAACGCGCGCCGGATTCTTTGAAGCCGCGGCCGGGCTGGAACCCGATGACAACGTCCAGCACTGCGACCTCAGCTACTCGGACGACGACGGCCTGACCTGGCAGCACCGCAGGATCACCGCCCAGCTCAAGCTCCGCCCGCCGGTTCACACGCGTGGGCCAAGTACGGGCGAGCCGGACATCACCGGAATCTTCGCCGCGGCCGGGCAGGGCATCCAGATCCACGCCGGCCTTTACCGCGGCCGGCTGGTGCAGCAGTTTGTGGTCCTGGCTGGCGGCGAGATCATGGCCGCCTCGGCGTACAGTGACGACCACGGCGACACCTGGACCCTCGGGGAGCTCATCGGCGCCCGGACGCACGGTCACGCCCCCAACGAAAACAAGGTTGCCGCCCTCCAGGATGGCCGTCTCCTGCTGCACAGCCGCGGCACGCCGCGCCGCCTTGCCGCAATATCGGACGACGGCGGGGCCACCTGGAACGCACTGCGACCTGTCGCGGACCTCCCGGACCCGGGTGACAACGGCTCGCTGGTCCGCTTCGACGGCCTGCCGTCCGTGACCTCCCTCGCCGACGAGTCCACCGGCTCATGGCTTCTGGCCACCAACAACCAGGACACGGCCCTGCGGCGGAACACGGCGATCAGCCTGTCCACAGACAACGGCCTCAGCTGGCCCGCGAAGATAGTCCTCTGCCCGGGCAGCTCGGCATATTCGACGGCCGCCCGGCTCCCCGACGGCAACATCGGCATCCTCTACGAGCGCCAGGGCTACCGGGAAATCGTGTTCGTTTCCGTGCCCGCGGAGCAACTCACCGAACAGCTCACCGCCCGTCCCGCCGCCACTGGGAGCGCCGCCGGGATTATCCCGCCTGAGTCCGCCGGCGAAGCCCGCGTGCCCGGCGCGGGTCTTGTATTCGACATGGTTCTGCGCTCCATCACGCCCGGCCGCCCGAAGGCCTGGCAAAACGCCGGCGAGTTCCACGTCATGAAGTCCGGCAGTGGGGACTGGGGCGTGCACACCTGGAAGGAAATCGGCCAGGGCTACTCGGCCGAAGCTGCACAGGTCATCGGCACGCGGGAGGCGCAGGACCTGAATTACGGACCCACCATTCCCGGCTACAAGGCCGGGGACATCCTGGCCTTCACGGGCCGGGCACGCAATGACGGCCCCCTGCCGGCAACCTCGGTCCAGCTGTCCGGTCCCGGCTCGGACGCCTTCCCCGTCGCGGATCTTGGCCCCGGGGAAGAAGCCCTCTACTTCACTCCCGGCTACACCGTCACCGCCGCCGATGTGGCGCGCGGCTACGCCGAGGTGGCCTACGAGGTGGCATTTGAAATGACCGGCGAGCGCTGCGGCACTGCCGAGCGCCGCCGTCGTGCTTTCAGGTTTGACACTGTCTCCGGCGACGTCAGCGCGCCCGGGTGAGAGAGCGTTCGCCGAAAACCCACAGAAAGTGAGAGAGCGTTGCAAGAGTGGCGCTTGACGTGAACCTGTGATGACGCTTACAGTCGACATACGAGCTCGGACGTCCTACATCCGATAAACCTTCTGGAATGGCGAGGCCCTCATGAACAACATCACCAAGAACCTGCCGCTGGTCAATGACGCCAGCCGCCGGAACTTCCTCAAGCTCACCGGTGCCATGGGCGCCGCTGCAGCATTCACCGCCTCTGTCGCCGCGTGCGGCAGCCCGGCAGCTACCACCACCGGCAGCTCGGCAAGCGCTGCGGCAGTCAACAAGGACCTCACCATCGAAGCGGGCATCTCCTACGCCCTCTCCACCGGCTTCGATCCGCTGAGCTCCTCAGGCGCCACCCCGATGGCCGCCAACCTGCACATCTTCGAAGGCCTCATCGAGCTGCACCCGGCCACCCGCGTGCCGTACAACGCGCTGGCGGCCTCGGACCCCAAGAAGGTCAATGACACTACCTACCAGGTGACCATCCGCGAGGGCGCCAAGTTCCACGACGGCACCCCGGTCACCACCGAAGACGTGGCCTTCTCCTTCACCCGCGTGATGGACCCGGCGAACAAGTCCCTCTTCTCGCAGTTCATCCCGTTCATCAAGGAAGTCAAGCCCATTGACGCCAAGACGGTCGAGTTCACCCTCAAGTACGCCTTCCCCGGCTTCGGACCGCGCATTTCCGTGGTCAAGGTTGTCCCCAAGGCCTTGGCCACGGACCTCAAGGCCTTCGACGCCAAGCCCGTCGGCACCGGCCCCTACAAGCTCATCTCCGCCGCCAAGGACGACAAGATCGTCTTCGAAGCGTTCGCAGACTACAACGGCCCCAAGCCGGCACTGGCCAAGGGCATGACCTGGCTCCTGCTCTCCGACGCCGCAGCCCGCGTCACCGCCGTCCAGTCCGGCCGTGTCCAGGCCATCGAGGACGTCCCCTACCTGGACATCGACGGCCTCAAGTCCAAGGTCAAGGTTGAATCAGTCCAGTCCTTCGGCCTGATGTTCCTGATGTTCAACTGCGCCAAGGCGCCGTTTAACAACAAGCTGGTCCGCCAGGCCCTGCACTACGGCCTGGACAAGGAAGCCATCATCAAGAAGGCCCTGTTCGGCAACGCCAAGGCCGCCAGCTCCTACTTCCAGGAAGGCCACCCGGACTACGTCAAGGCCAAGAACGTCTACGGCTACGACGCCGCAAAGGCCGCGGACCTCCTGAAGCAGGCCGGCGTCACGAGCCTTGAATTCGAACTGCTCACCACGGACACCGCCTGGGTCAAGGACGTTGCCCCGCTGATCCTCGAATCCTGGAACAAGATCCCGGGCGTGAAGGTCTCCGTCAAGAGCATCCAGTCCGGCGCCTTGTACGCCGACCGCGTCGGCAAGGGCGACTACACCGTGGTCGCAGCCCCGGGCGACCCCTCCGTCTTCGGCAACGACGCGGACCTGCTCCTGAGCTGGTTCTACTCGGGCGCCACCTGGATGGAAAAGCGCGCCTACTGGACCGCACCGGAACGCGCCAAGCTGCAGGAACTCATGAACAAGGGCTCCCAGTCCGCCAAGGAAGACGCCAAGAAGATCACCGGCGAAATCGTGGACCTCGTCTCCGACGAAGTTCCCCTGTACCCGATCTTCCACCGCCAGCTGCCCTCCGCCTGGGACGACAAGAAGCTCAACGGCTTCAAGCCGCTGCCCACCACCGGCATGTCGTTCATCGACGTCGGCCGCACCGCCTAAGCTGCGCTGAGAACCAGCGCATCACCCGGGACTTCCCTGGAAACGGCATCACCAACTCGACGCAGCAGAGGGGCTGTGGCCCGCTGGCCATGGCCCCTCTGGGCTGAGAAGCACCACCCCGTGACGCTCCCCCCGCGGCACAACCAAACAAACCGGAGAACAAATTGGTCACGATATTGCGTCTGCTTGGCCGCAGACTCGCAGCACTGCCATTGATGATCCTGGGCATCACCCTGCTCGTCTTCCTAGTCCTGCAGGCCGCTCCCGGCGACCAGGCAAGCTCCGCCCTCGGCGACGGCGCCAGCGAAGAAGCGAAGCAGCAGTACCGCCAGGAAAACGGCCTGAACGATCCGCTGGTCATCCAGTACTTCAGCTTCCTCGGCAAGCTCCTGCAGCTGGACCTCGGCGTCACCACCCCGCCGGCGAAGTCGGTGGCCTCCATGATCGGCTCCGCGTTCCCCCTGACGCTGCAGCTGACCTTCCTCGGCGTGATCGTCGCCGTGGTCCTGTCGCTGACCTTCGGCATCCTCGGCGCCCTCTACCGCGACAAATGGCAGGACCAGCTGGTCCGCGTTTTCTCGATCGCCGCGATCGCCACGCCGTCGTTCTGGCTGGGCATCCTCCTGATCCAGTGGTTCGCCCTCGGCGCCAGCCCCCTGTTCCCCTCCGGGGGAATCGCGACGCCGGAATCCGGCTTCGGCGGCTGGCTCAACTCGATGGCCCTCCCGGCCCTGGCCCTCGGCATCCCTGTCTCCGCCTCGCTGATCCGCGTGGTCCGCACCTCGATGGTGGAGGAGCTGGACCGCGACTACGTCCGCACCGCCATCGGCAACGGTGTCCCCTACCGCGAAGTGGTCTCCAAGAACGTCCTGCGCAACGCGCTGGTGACTCCGGTGACCGTGCTGGGACTCCGCGTGGGCTACCTGCTCGGCGGCGCCGTCGTGATTGAAATGATCTTCGCCCTGCCCGGCATGGGCCAGCTGATCCTCAACGGCATCACCAATCTGGACGTCAACCTGGTCC
The DNA here is from genome assembly GCF_023913755.1 of Pseudarthrobacter cellobiosi. GTDB lineage: Bacteria > Actinomycetota > Actinomycetes > Actinomycetales > Micrococcaceae > Arthrobacter > Arthrobacter cellobiosi. Next base: position 8,273 of record NZ_JAMXBJ010000041.1, on the reverse strand, counting down.
AGGGCGTGGTGCTCACCATCTCCGTCACCTTCGTTCTGGTGAACATCGTGGTGGACCTCCTGTACCTGCTCATCAACCCCCGAATCAGGACGGTATAGCTCATGCGTAGCAAGCTTGCTGAACGGCTGAGTGCCCCGGGCATCCGTTTCAAGGCCCTGCCTTGGGGCTCCCGCATCGCCCTCCTCTTCCTCATCATGATCGTCCTCTCCGCCGTGTTCGCGCCGGTCATCGCGCCGCACGATCCGCTGGAGACCTTCATCCCCGCCACCCCGCCGGGCGCCGAGCACTTCTTCGGCACGGACCGGCTGGGCCGCGACATCTTCTCCCGACTGCTCTTCGGCGCCCAGTCCTCGCTGATGATCGGCCTCGGCGCCGTGATCCTGGCCATCCTGGTAGGCGCCCTGCTGGGCTCCTTCGCCGCGACGTCCAGCAAGGCCGTCAACGAACTGATCATGCGCCTCATGGACATCCTGATGGCGTTCCCGGGCATCGCCCTGGCCGCAGTGCTGCTGGCCGCGTTCGGCAACTCGGTTCCCACCATCATCATCGCGATCGCCATCATCTACACCCCGCAACTGGCCCGCGTGGTCCGCGCCAACGTGCTCTCCCAGTACGGCGAAGACTACGTCCGCGCTGAGCGTGTGATCGGCGCAGGCCGCTTCTACATCCTGCTCAAGCACATCGTCCGCAACACCGCCGCCCCCGTGCTGGTGTTCGCCACGGTCATGGTGGCTGACGCCATCATCCTCGAAGCCTCGCTGTCCTTCCTCGGCGCCGGCGTCCAGGACCCCGCCCCGTCGTGGGGCAACGTGATCTCCTACGGCCGCAACCTGGTCCTGTCCGGCGGCTGGTGGGCCACCACCTTCGCCGGTGTGACCATCCTGCTCACCGTGCTGTCCCTGAACATCCTCGCCGAGGGCCTCACCGACGCCATGGTGAACCCGAAACTGCGCAAGGCACCTGTAGTAAAGGACGACGACGGCTCGGCAGCTGTCGTTGCCGGCGCAGCGGTGGGTGCCGGCGTCGACACCCAGATCGGGACCTCCGTGGCCCAGCCGTCAGTGGTGGAAGAGCACGAGCTCGACGGCGTGCGCGCCGCCTACGGCGACGTCCTCACCGAGGAGCACTACAACGAGGCAGCCATCCTCTCCGATCCGAAGCTGGCCGCGGCGAACCCGCACCTGCTGCTGGACAAGGAACTGGAACTGCTCTCCGCCATCGAGGCCACGCGCACCGACCGCCTCCCCCAGGTACCGGCCGGCGCCCGCAACGTCCTGGAGGTCAGGAACCTGTCCATCCGCTTCCCGGGCCGCTTCGGCGACACCGCGATTGTGGACAACGTCTCCTTCACGGTCCGCGAAGGCGAAACCATGGGCCTGGTGGGCGAATCCGGCTGCGGCAAGTCCATCACGTCCCTCGCGGTCATGGGCCTGCTGCCCAAAACCGCGCAGGTCACCGGTTCCATCAAGTTCGACGGCAAGGAACTGCTGGATCCGGCCACCAGCCACAGCAGCATCAAAGCCTACGAAGGCCTGCGCGGCGAGCAGATCGCCATGGTCTACCAGGACGCCCTGAGCTCCCTGAACCCGTCCATGAAGATCAAGGACCAGATGGAGCAGCTGACCAAGCGCGGCGGCCGCAAGACCCCCACCGAGCTGCTGGAACTGGTCAAGCTTGATCCCGTCCGGACGCTCGCCAGCTACCCGCACGAGCTCTCCGGCGGCCAGCGCCAGCGCGTCCTGATCGCCATGGCCCTGTCCCGTTCGCCGAAGATCGTGGTTGCCGATGAGCCCACCACCGCCCTGGACGTCACCGTCCAGAAGCAGGTAGTGGACCTGCTCAACGAGCTGCGCGAACAGCTCGGCTTCGCCATGGTCTTCGTCAGCCACGACCTCGCCCTGGTGGCCTCCCTGGCCCACCGCATCACGGTGATGTACGCCGGCCAGGTGGTGGAATCCGCGCAGGCTTCGGAGCTGCTGCAGAACCCCAAGCACGAGTACACCCGCGGCCTGCTCGGCGCTGTCCTCTCCATCGAGGCCGACGCCGTGCGCCTGCACCAGATCCCCGGCACCGTCCCGTCCCCGCGCGACTTCGCCCCGGGCGACCGCTTCGCCCCGCGTTCACTGCGGTCCGACGCCGACCCCAACCAGCAGCTGGTCCTGACGTCAGTGGGAGCCGCCAATGGCGGGGACGCTGACCACTACTGGGCGAGCCACCTGAAGGAGGATGCAAAATGAGTCAGTCAATGCAGCAAGACTCAAAGCCGGTCATCGAGCTCAAGGACGTCAAGGTCTACCACCACGCACGTGGCGGCGGGCTCTTCCGCCCGAACATCGTCAAGGCGGTCGACGGCGTCGACTTCAGCATCAGCCGCGGCGAAACCGTGGGCATCGTGGGTGAGTCCGGCTGCGGCAAGTCCACGCTCGCGTCCGTGCTCGTGGGACTGCAGACGCCGACGTCGGGCGAGGTGCTGTTCCACGGCAAGCCCGCCATCAAGCGGAACGCCGCCATGCGCAAGGAATTCGGCCGGTCCGTGTCCGTGGTCTTCCAGGACCCGGCCACGGCGCTGAACCCGCGCATGACCGTCCAGGACATCCTCACGGACCCCCTCCAGATCCACGGCATCGGCACCGCAGCAACGCGCGCGGCAAAGGTCAAGGAACTCCTGGCCCTGGTGGGCCTGCCGCAGTCCGCGGCCGAGGTCACGCCGTCGCAGGTTTCCGGCGGCCAGCGCCAGCGTGTGGCAATCGCCCGCGCACTGGCACTGGACCCGGACATCATCGTGGCAGACGAGCCGACGTCGGCCCTGGACGTCTCCGTCCGCGCCCAGGTGCTGAACCTGCTCTCGGACCTGAAGACCCAGCTGAACCTCGGCATGGTGTTCATCTCGCATGACATCCAGACGGTCCGCTACGTCTCGGACCGCATCTGCGTTATGTACTTCGGCAAGATCGTCGAGCAGGGCACCGCCACCCAGGTCTTCGACAGCCCCACCAACGACTACACCAAGAAGCTCCTGGGCGCCGCCCCGAGCCTGCTCCACATCTAGCTTTCCCACCTCAAATTTTCGTCTAACCATCAATATTTGGAGAACACTGTGACCACCGTCGCTTCCCGTTTCCAGGGCGTCATTCCGCCCGTCGTAACCCCCCGCACCGTCGATGGCGCCATCGACGTACCGTCGCTGGAAAACGTCACCAAGCACCTGCTCGACGGCGGCGTCAGCGGCCTGTTCGTGCTGGGTTCCTCCGGCGAGGTCACCCATATGACCAACACCGAGCGCGACCTTGTCGTGCAGACCGTGGCAGGCGTGAACGCGGGCCAGGTGCCGGTGATCGTGGGCGCTGTAGAGCAGACCACCAACCGCGTCATCGAAGAAGCCAAGCGCGTCATCGCGCTGGGTGCCGACTCGATCGTGGCCACCAGCCTGTACTACGCCATCTCCAACGCCCAGGAGAACGGCACGCATTTCCGCTCCATCGCCGCCGCCGTCGACGTTCCCGTCTTCGCCTACGACGTGCCGGTGCGCACCCACTTCAAGCTGCCCACAGACCTTCTGGTCGAGCTGGGCCGCGAGGGCGTCATTGCCGGGGTGAAGGACTCCTCCGGCGACGACGTCTCGTTCCGCCAGCTGCTGCTGGCCGCCAAGGACATCCCCAACTTCGACATCTTCACCGGCCACGAAGTGGTTGTGGACGGCGCCCTCCTGGGCGGCGCCCAGGGTGTTGTTCCGGGCCTCGGCAACGTTGACCCGGCCGGCTACCGCCGCCTGTTCGACGCCGCACAGGCCGGCGACTGGGCCCAGGCCGCAGCCGAGCAGGACCGCTTGGCTGACGTCTTCGAGATCGTCTACACCCCCAAGGCCGGCCGCATGTCCGGCAACGCCGCGGGCCTGGGCGCCTTCAAGACCGCCCTGCAGCTCATGGGCATCATCAAGACGAACGTCATGAGCGCCCCCATGCTCTCCCTGGACGAGGACGAGACCGCCGCGATCAAGGTCATCCTCGAACGCAACGGCCTGGTCTAGTCATCGCTGCCGGGCGAGGCACTTAGGTGCCGGGCCGGGGTCTTGCGTAGGCGCGCATCGCCGACCAGAGTCGTCTGCAGGTCGCCCCGCGACCGGAAGACGACGCCGGGAGGCGTCTAAGCGCCGGCAAGGCCGCGGACTGGCACCGACCCGGCCACAACGAAACTGACAGGACAGAAGGACAGAAATGCAGTACGCGATCGGTGTTGACCTTGGGGGTACTAAGACTGCTGCCGGGGTTGTTTCCGGGGACGGGGAGGTCTTGTTTTCGGAGACCATTCCTACCCTGAACCGGGATGGTGGCGACGCGATCCTGGACGCTACTGCGGCACTGGTTTCTTCCCTCATGTCCCGGGCTCAAGCAGAGGGCCTGGACGTGGTGGGGGTCGGGGTTGGCTCGGCAGGGGTCATCGACGCCGCTCACGGTGTTGTGGTGTCCGCTACCGATGCCATCCTCGGGTGGGCCGGGACGGAGCTGACCGCAGGGTTGGCCCGCCGGCTGGGCCTGGCGCCGGCGGCTGTGCGGGCGGTGAACGATGTCCACGCGCACGCCCTGGGTGAGTCGTGGACGGGTTCCGCCGCAGGGACTGCAAGTTCGCTCCTGGTGGCCTTCGGCACCGGCGTCGGCGGCAGTTTTGTCCTGACCGGGCACCCGGTCCTGGGACACCGCTACGCGGGCGGCCACGTGGGCCACTTCGCCTCCCCATATGCGTTCCACGAGGGCCAGGCTGTCCCCTGTGTCTGCGGCGGGGCCGGGCACGTTGAGGCGATAGCCTCCGGACCCGCCATCCGCGAGGCGTACGTGCGTCTGGGCGGCAACCAGCCGGTGCTGGACGCCCGCGGCGTCTTTGCCCTCGCCGGCGCCAGCGATGCCATAGCCATCAAAGCCGTGAGCATGGGCGCCGCCGCGGCCGGCCAGGCCGTGGGCGGACTCGCCAACATCCTGGACCCCGAAGTGGTGGTGGTTTCCGGCGGGCTCTCCGACGCCGGAGCCCCCTGGTGGCGCCCCATGGAGCGCGCCCTGCGCGCCGAACTCCTGCCGGCACTGCTCGGCCTCCCCGTCCTGCCCGCTAAACTCGGCAACGCAGCAGCAATGGTGGGCGCCGCGCGCCTGGTCCTCACCACTCCGTCCTGACACCGTCGTCCCAAGCACCTCGCCTGACCACCGCGCCCCACCCCGATCTTCAGCCCGCTCCGCCAACCTTCCAGAGGAACCGACCGTGATTCTGACCCCCGAAGCCCTCGAAGCCCTGCGCGGGCAACTCATCGTGTCCTGCCAGGCGTCTCCGGGCGAGCCCCTGCGGGACCCGCGCACCACGGCGCAGATGGCCGCCTCCGCGGTGATCGGCGGCGCCGCTGCTGTCCGTGTCCAGGGCCTGGCCGATGTTCAGTTCACGCGTGCAGCCGTTGAGGTTCCGGTGATCGGGCTCTGGAAGGACGGGCACGACGGCGTCTTCATCACTCCCACACTCCGCCACGCTTTGGCTGTGGCCAACGCGGGCGCCCACGTGGTGGCGATCGACGGCACGCGCCGGGAGCGACCGGACGGCCTGACCCTGGCCCAGATGGTGGCGGGCATCCACCAGGATTCCCACGCCTTGGTGATGGCGGACTGCGGCTCGTTCGACGACGCTGCCGCGGCTGTCGAGGCCGGAGCCGACCTGATCGGCACCACGCTGTCCGGCTACTCCGGCGAGCGCCCCAAGACGCACGGCCCCGACCTGGAACTGCTGGAGCAGATCGCGGCCGCCGGCTTCGGCGTGCCGCTAATCGCCGAAGGCCGCCTCCACTCCCCCGCCCAGGCCCGGCAGTGCCTCGACGCCGGCGCGTTCGCCGTCGTCGTCGGTACCGCGATCACGCACCCGGCCACCATCACCGGCTGGTTCGCCGAGGCCCTGAAGTGACTCCGCCGCCGGAACGAGCACAGCCGGAAAAAACACAGCACACCGCCGCCGGGTCCGGGAACTACCTGCTGGCCGGCACAGTCCTGACCGACGGTTCGGTCCAGGACGACGCCGTGGTGGCCGTCGCGGACGGCCGCATCGCGTATGTGGGGCCCCGCGCTGGTCTGGCTAAGGCGGCGCTCACCGGCCTTGAAGAACTCGAACTGCCACCGGGAAGCATGATTCTGCCCGGCCTCGTGGACCTGCACTGCCATGGGGCCGTGGGCGGCGACTTCCCCAGCGGTGATAAGGAGGCTGCCAGGACCGCCGTGGACTTCCTGCACCGCAGCGGCACCACCACACTGCTGGCAAGCATGGTCACGGCGTCCCGCGAGGACCTGATGCACGGCCTGGCAACCCTGCGGCAGCTCGCCGACGAAGGACTCATCGCGGGCATCCACTCCGAGGGCCCGTTCCTGTCCCACGCGCGCTGCGGCGCGCAGGATCCGCGGTACCTGCGCGAGCCGGACCTCCCCATGCTGGGCGAGCTGCTGGCCGCGGCCGGCGGCCACCTGCGGACCATGACCTACGCGCCCGAACTTCCCGGCGCCGACGCCGTGGTGCATACCCTCGCCGAGCACGGCGTCACGCCGTCATTGGGCCACACTGACGCGGACGCGCGGACGACGGCGGCCTCCCTCACCGCGGCGGCGGAGCTGCTGGCGGCCTCCGGCCTGGATACCGTATCGCGCCCCACCGTCACACACCTCTTTAACGGCATGCCGCCGCTGCATCACCGCAGCCCCGGACCCGTCGCCGCGTGCCTCCGGCTGGCCGGGGCCGGAACGATTGCCGTGGAACTCATCGCCGACGGCGCGCACCTGGACCCCGAAACGGTCCGGATGGTCTTCGAGCTGGTGGGTGCAGAAAACGTGGTCCTGGTGACCGACTCCATGGCCGCCACCGGACTGCCGGACGGCGACTACGAGCTGGGTCCCGCCGCCGTCTCTGTCAGCGGTGCTGTGGCCCGGCTCAGCAACGGCACCCTCGCCGGCGGGACGGCCACAATGCTGGACGTGGTGCGGCGGACCATTAACTCCGGTGTGGAGCCAGCCGCAGCCGTCCTTTCAGCCACCGCGGTTCCGGCGGCCATCATTGGCCAGGAGCAGGAAATCGGAAGCCTCCGAGCGGGGCTGCGGGCCGACGTCGTGGTGGTGGACCACGACTTCCGCCGGGTCCTGGTCCTGCGCGAGGGGCGCACCCTGGGCCGCCCCGCCGTCGGAGTTTAGCGCCGGCTCTGGACTGCGGGAACGCCGTCAAGGCCAGCGTCCAGCACTGGCGCGCACGCGGGCAGGGGCGGACAACTGGAGCACCTTGCAGCGACCGTTTGGAGCCATCATGCGCCGTTCCACGGGCTGGCTAAAACACCACAGGCTTTTGGCATTCTTTGTCCTGACCTACGCGATTTCCTGGGCATCGTGGCCCGCTTGCTGCGGCCGTTATCGTCATCGCCCTGGCCGAGGGCCTCCCTGGCTTCAGTGCTTGGGGACGGCGACTCATCCGGTGGCGCGTCGGGTGGATCTGGTACGCCGTCGCGCTTCTCCTGCCCGCCGTCCTTGTCCTGGTCGCGGGGCTCATCACCATGGCAGTCGGGGCCTCCGCTCCGGGCCTCGCACAGCTGACGTGGAGCGGGCTGCTTACTGTCTTCGCCGTCCGGCTGGTCAATCCGCTGGACGGACCACTGGGCGAAGAACCCGGGTTCCGCGGCTACGCCCTCCCGCTGCTTCAGGTGTCCTGTCCCCCGCTGCTGTCCGCAGCCATTCTCGGCGTCCTCGTAGCTCTGTGGCACCTGCCGCTGGTCCTCTTTGGCGGGCTAAGCCTGATCGGCCTGCCGACGACGTTCGCCATCACCTTCCTCTACGTCTGGCTTTTCAACCGCACAGGCGGCAGCGTCCTGCTGACGCTTCTGTTCCACAACAGCCAGGGCACCTTCACGACGGGTTCCTTCGGCTTCACCGGCGCCGGTGCCGACCGCGCGGAACTGATCTACTTCGTGGTCGTTGTTCTCGCGGTTCTGGCCACTTTGACGCTGGATCGCCGGGCCTAGCGCAAGGCACCCCGCCCGGCCACCGCCGTCGGGCGCTTCTCCCTCAGGAGGCGACCCAGGTGAACGACGGCGGGCAACAGTCGCCCTGCGAACGGCGCCTATAGTCCCGGTCAGGACCAGGCCACCCCATTCAAGCAAGGAGGAAAAATGGCCTCACCGCTAGGTGCGTGGGTCGGTAATTGTTTGAGGGTTCCTCAGGTTTGAGCCGTAATGGCCCGAGGCCGGTTTCCTTGTCTTGGAAAGGTGCCGGCCTTTT
>NZ_JAMXBJ010000040.1 GCF_023913755.1 Pseudarthrobacter cellobiosi | reverse complement strand
CAAAAGGCCGGCACCTTTCCAAGACAAGGAAACCGGCCTCGGGCCATTACGGCTCAAACCTGAGGAACCCTCAAACAATTACCGACCCACGCACCTAGGGAACGCAATTTGCTTGATGGAAGGTCCCTTATCGGCCAGTTTCGAAGAGGGTCGGAATGCGCAGCTCTCGTGTCCGGTTTCAGTTTTGTTGGCAAGAATCTCAATAGCCCTGGCAATCTACGGACTGTCGGGATCTGCCTCGCCGTACTTGGCAAACGCAGCTGGCGGACTCGATTGGCGTTACCTTGCCAGGGGCACCTCGCGGCCGCTCACGGGACTTCGGCTCCGCCTACGACGGCACCGAAAGACATCTTCGAATCCGGATCCATGGCCGAGTCCACGCCACATTTCACCGCGGCCTGCGCAGCGATGCGGTTGCGGAGGCCAGCTGCCTGGCGGATGTGCCTTCAGTCTGGGCCCTGGAGACCGCTAATCTCGGGCTGGCAGCTCTGATGGACACGTAGGACGGCTCTTCTCCGCTGAAGGTTCGCACGCCTCCTGCGGGCCGGGTAGCTTGGGACCATGAGACTGAAAATGTGCAGCATCCATGTCCAGGATCCGGTCACCGCCCATACGTTCTACACCGGGACCCTCGGGTTCGAGACACTCATGGCGATGCCTGAGTACAACCTCTTCATCATCAAGGATCCGGGCTCCGACGCCGGGTCGGTGGGGCTGCTGCTGGAGCCTAGCGACAACCCGATCGGCGCCAATTACATGAACGCACTGCACGACGCCGGTATCGCGGCCATCACCTTCGGGGTTCCGGATGTACAGGCTGAGTACGACCGGCTGGTGGCTGCCGGTGTGAAATTCCAGGGCGAACCGTCAGAGGATCCGTCTGGGATCAGTGCGGTCTTCGACGACGGCTGCGGCAACTTCGTGCAGCTGCACCAGGACTGATTAGCCGGCCTTCGGCACGGCGAGGAATGTGCTTTCCTGAAGTTCACACGTGGTTTCGATGCTGCCTGGCAGGTGGTACCAGCGGGGTGCGGGGCCGAAGTTGAGGACTCTGATGAGGTGGAAGACCTCAGCTTGCGCTTTCCGGCACTGTGCAGCCGCCGTCGTTCAAGGTCGACGACGGCTTCCTCGCCGCCGACCCCGAGCTTTCGGTTGCTCGCCTCAACTGTTGCTTAGTCGTAGTGACGCGCTGACCGGGCGCCGGCCCGGGCGTCCGGGAGGACGATTTTGGGGATCGGGGACCACTCGAAGTCGAGTGCGCCAATTGCTGCGGCGTCAGGCGTGTGCAGCGCCTCGGCCAAGACTTGCTCAATGATCGACGGCGAGGACGCCAGTTGCGCTTGAACTTCAGCGATCAGCGCGTGCTGGTAGTTCTGGCTGGCTGGTATCCCTTGATGGGGCGAAGGCCCAGCCTCATCATGACGGCCGAGATGTTCTGGTGCTTATACTCGACGGCGGTGCTGGTCCGGTTGTTCAGCAGGGCCAGCAGCCGATCCCGGAACATCGTTTTACTGTAGGGCTGCCCTAGCACTTCCAATCGCAGCATCTCAAGGTAGCTGGCTACGGTTGCCGCGATTTCAGCTGCTGACCAGTCTCTGGCCGTCAAGGTGTTTCGCTCCCGGTGCGCATAGCGTCCAGGCTATCGCTTCGGCGCACGGACCTGGCCGCGAATGGGTTGGATTGTCAGTCCCGCACTCAGTCGCCTGCCTCCAGGATCTCCACCACATCTTCGACCAACTCGAAGTCCCTGGCGTTGCGGGTCATCAACGGGATGCCAAGAGAGTGGGCTTGCGCGGCGATCATTATGTCCTTACTCCTGGCATGTTGGGGCCTCAGGCGCTTGACCCGCGCAGCCAGCTCGCCATAACTCTCGGCGGCATGCTCGTCAAAGAGAATCCAGTCCATCAGTTCCCGCCAGACGGCAAGGCGGTGCACCCGGTTCCGGCGGATCTCCTCAGACGCTGACGATCGGATTCCGAATTGGAGCTCCGCCAGCGAGATGATGCTCGAGCCGAGTACGGCGCCGGCCGGCCACACGGCCGGTGGTGCGATCAGGACATTCGTGTCAAGGAGGATCACTGGGTAGTCCACGGATCAACAAGGGGATCGGCATCTCTGGATTCTTCATGTTCCGTGAGCCACCCGGTCTGGTCTGCGCCGAGCTGGGCGAGCTTCAGGGCAATTGCCACTTCAGCGGCTGAAGTCCACTTCTTGCGATGCGTTACAGGTGAGATCACTGCGACCGCACGGCCTTGGAGGGTTATCTCAAGAGTGGCTCCGTGCTCAACCCGCTCAATGACAGCCCTTGGATTTTGCTTGAGTTCCCGAACCCCTACCTTGTCCATGGCTGCATTCTACGCTTGATGTAGCCCTTGTTCTACGATTGGCAATGAAAGGAACAACAGAGGCCTGTCCGCGGATCCGAATCGTGAAGGTTCAGATCCGCGGACAAGCCTAGGAAAAGCGCAGGTGACTCAGAAAGCGGAGGCTATTCGGCCTGGGCGCGGGCTTTCTTGGCGTCCCTTTTGACGGCTTCGTCCTTGACGCGCTGGGCTTCGGTGCGGACGGCGGCATGAGTGGAGCGCTCGGTGACCAGCCATGCCGGGGGAGCCTGCAGCAGCGCGGTGATTTCCGCCGTCGTCAGCGCTTCCTCAACACCGCCGCGGGCCAGGCCGCTGATGGAGACGTTCAGCTTCTGGGCCACCACCGGGCGGGGGTGCGGGCCGTTGCGCCGGAGCTCCGCGAGCCACTCCGGCGGGTTGGCCTGGAGTTCGGCGAAATCGGCGCGGCTGATGGTTGAATCCTGGAACTCCTGCGGTGTTGCCGGCAGGTAGATGCCAAGCTTCTTGGCAACGGTGGCCGGCTTCATGGACTGGGAGTTTGCAGAGGTCATGGTTCAAGGGTATCCGGCTGCCTGCCCGTAGGGCACCATCTCAGCACCAGTCCCGCACCAGCTCCACCCCAGTTCCGGCATTGCGGGGCCGCGCGGGCGGTACTGTGAAGACGTGCCCGCAGACAATGAATCCCCCCAGAACGCAAGCCCCGCCGAATCGCCGGAGCAGGAGGCACCCCGAGTGCTCCGCTTCGCCTACGTGGCCGGCGTGACCCCGGGCAAATGGATCCGCCGCTGGGAAGAGCGCGTCCTGGACATCCCGCTGGAGTCGTTTATGTCCGACGACGGCGCCCAGCTTTCCGTATTAAGTGACGGTTCCGCGGACCTTAGCTTTGTCCGGCTTCCGGTGGAACGCGAGGGCCTCAACGTGATCCCCCTGTATGAGGAGCAGCCCGTGGTGGTGGCGCCCAAGGGGCACGAGATTTCGGTGTTTGAGGAAGTGGCCCTGGCCGACCTGTCGGCAGAGACGTTCCTGGACGTAGCCGAAATGGGTGGCCCGGAAGCGGCCATGCAGGTGGTGGCGTCCGGTGCGGGCCTGGTAATCCTGCCCATGTCCGTGGCCCGGCATTTCAACGTCAAGGACACCGTTGCCCGCCGGCTAACGGGTTCCCCGGTCACGGAGATCGCGCTCGCCTGGCCCAGCGATTCTTCGGACGACATCATCGAGGAGTTCATCGGGATTGTCCGCGGCCGCACCGCGGCGAGCTCCCGGCAGCCCTCGGCCCAGCAGGAGAAGCCCAAGAAGGAGCCGAAGCCGGACCGGCGCGGCCCCGCGGTCAAGAAACCGAAGGTGGCCCAGCGTTACGCCCCGAATCCGGACAAGGGCCGCGGCAAGGGCTCACGCAAAAAGGGCAAGCGCTAACTTGTGAGCCCGCGTTGCTCTAACAGGAACAGCCGGAACTAAGCCGAGCAGGCTTCCGTCAGTGCTGTGACTGACTCAGCCGGCACCTGGTCTCCGGCTTCGGCGATCTGGCCCAGCGGCGTCGTAATTTCCGCGGGCACCCCGGCAGTGTCCGCGGCGGACACCAGCCCGCCCAGCAATGCCTTGTCCTGGACGCTGACCAGCCCGTCCTCCACCACGGTGCAGACCTGCTTCCTGACCTCGTCCGAGGCTGCGGTAGCCACCTTGGAGGCGGCATCGTTTGCGGTGTTTTCAGCGACTTCCTGGACCGATCCGCAGGCGGAGAGGAGGAGTATCAGGGGGACGGCGGACAGGGCTGCAAGGCGGCGTTTCATTCGTCCAGCCTAACGGCTCAGTCTGTTCCGGCTTCGCCGTGCACTTCGCTCAGGTTGTCTTCGGAGCGGTCCAGATACGCCTGGAGAAGGTCGGCCGCGCGGTCCAGTTCCCCGGCTTCCAGGGCCAGGCAGATCGCTTCGTTGTCCGGCAGGTAGTGCTGGTAGAACTGCGCGTCCACGGTGGCTTTGTGGAAGAACAGGCGCATCTCGGCCAGGACCTGGCTCATGATGCTGTTCAGCCGCGGGCTTCCGGCCATGGCCACAATGGCGCCGTGGAAGTGCTGGTTGGCGGTGCCCAGGGCTTCGTCGTCACTGGCCGCCGCGGCACGCTTGCCTTCCTCGACGGCGGCCCGGACGGCGGCCACATCCTCCGGGCTGCCTCCGGCACGCAGCGCGCTGACCTCGATGGCGCGACGGACGGTATAGACGTCATGGACGTCCCCTGCCTCCAGGCTTGCCACGAAGACGCCGCGGTTGGGATGGCGGACCACCAGGCGTTCGCTGGCAAGTTCAACGAAGGCCTCACGCACCGTGTTGCGGGAGACGCCGAGGTCCTCCGCGATGGTGGATTCGGTGAGCCGAGTTCCCGGGAGCAGGGCTCCTTCCGCCAACTGCAGGCGGAGTTCATCCGCAACCCGCTCCGCCACGGACGGAACGGCCACCCGCAGGCGCCCTGCGGCGGTCCGGGCCGCCGAGTGATTCGTCGAAAGTCGGGAAGAGGGGACAGTCGGTTCTGAAGAGGCCATACTCGAGAATTTACACGATCGTCACATTGTTGAATCGAAGGATTGTTGAACAATCCGTAAATTTAGTGCATCCTAGTAGGACCACTCAATGAGACGGGGATCACAAATGGCAGCGATTGACCTGAACAGCGACGTCGGCGAGTCCTTCGGCCGCTGGAGCCTCGGCGATGACCTGGCCATGTTCGGCTCGGTTTCGAGCGCGAACGTGGCCTGCGGATTCCACGCCGGCGATCCCAGCGTCATCCGCAGGACCTGCCGCGAGGCTGCTGGAGCCGGCGTTGTCATCGGCGCCCACGTCGGCTACCGGGATCTCGCCGGTTTCGGACGCCGTTTTATGGACATCAGCCCCACAGAACTGGCCGACGATGTGGTGTACCAGATAGGTGCCCTGCAGGCCCTGGCCGCCGTTGCAGGAACCCAAGTCCGGTATGTGAAGCCGCACGGCGGACTGTACAACGCCATCGTCACACACACAGCGCAGGCCCAGGCCGTCGTCGACGCCGTGAAATCGGTTGACCCCAACCTTCCGATCCTCGGCCTCCCCGGTTCGGAAGTCCTGCGGCTTGCAGAAGCAGCCGGACTGCGCGCAGTGACAGAAGCGTTCGCGGACCGGGCCTACAACCCGGACGGCACCCTGGTGTCGCGCTCCCTCCCGGGAGCAGTCCTTGAGGATCCGGAACAAGTGGCGGAACATGTCCTACGGATGGCCACGGAATCCTCAGTCCGCGCAATTGACGGGTCCACCCTCAAAATCCGCGCGGAAAGCATCTGCGTGCATGGTGACTCACCGGGGGCCGTAGCGATGGCCACTGCAGTGAAGTCCGCTCTCGGCGACGCCGGTGTCAGCATCAGCTCGTTCCTCTAGCCCCATCCCACGGCCGCACGCCGGCCCCCCGCACCACCCCTCATCCCCCCGGAGGAAACCATGACCAGCACCAACAAGGCAGCAAAGACCGCGGCAAGGAAGCCGCCGCCTGGCGCGCTCAAGGCGTACGTTGCCAGCCTCACCGGCACCTCGCTTGAGTACTACGACTTCGCCATCTACTCGGTGGCGTCAGCCCTCGTCTTCCCCAAGATTTTCTTCCCCTCGGACGATGAATTCGTAGGCCTCCTCCTGTCCTTCTCCGCCTTCGCCGTGGGCTACCTCGCCCGCCCGATCGGCGGCATCATCTTCGGCCGGCTCGGCGACAAGGTGGGCCGCAAGTACGTCCTGGTCTTCACCCTGGTACTGATCGGCATCGCCACCGTCCTCATCGGTGCGCTGCCCGACTACTCCGCAATCGGGATCTGGGCCCCCATCATCCTGGTGCTCCTGCGCCTGGCCCAGGGCATCGGCGTCGGCGGCGAATGGGGCGGCGCGGTACTGCTGTCCAGCGAATTCGGCGACCCCAACAAACGTGGTTTCTGGTCCTCCGCAGCCCAGATCGGCCCTCCCGCCGGCAACCTCATGGCCAACGGCGTCCTGGCCATCCTCGCCGCCTCACTCAGCACCGAAGCGTTCCTTTCCTGGGGCTGGCGCGTAGCCTTCCTGGCCTCGGCCCTGCTGGTGGTCTTCGGCCTGATCATCCGCCTCAAGCTCGAGGAAACCCCGGTCTTCAAGGCCATCGCGGCCCATGGTGACCAGCCGAAGGCCCCCATCAAGGAAGTCTTCACCACCCAGCCCCGTGCGCTGATCTCCGCTGCCCTGTCCCGCGTCTGCCCGGACGTGCTCTACGCACTGTTCACCGTTTTTGTGGCCGTTTACGCCACCAAGGAACTGGGCATGACCACCGGCAACGTGCTGGCTGCCATCCTGATCGGCTCCGCGTTCCAGCTCTTCCTCATCCCGCTCGCCGGCGCCCTGACCGACCGGTTCAACCGCCGCTGGGTTTACGGCATTGCCGCTGCCGCCACCGCCGTCTACATTCCCCTGTTCTTCCTGATGATCGCGGGCAAGTCCGTGGTGATGCTGATCATCGGCGTGGTGATCGGACTGGCCCTGCACGCCTTTATGTACGGCCCGCAGGCAGCCTTCATCACCGAGCAGTTCCCGGCCCGCCTCCGCTACGCCGGCAGCTCCCTGGCCTACACCCTTGCCGGCGTGATCGGCGGCGCTGTGGCTCCGTTGATCTTCACCGCCCTTTACGGCGCAGCGTCCGGCGGCTGGTACCTGATCGCCGGGTACATCCTCCTGACGGCCATCATCACCATCGTGGGCATGCGCCTCGGCCGCGACCCGCAGCCGGAAGAGGACCTCCGCCTGCTGCACAGCGATGACGCGAAGGAGAGCCGCGCCTGAGCGGCGCGGCCTGATCCCATGGAGACAGTCAGCAAGCCCGCTGCCGCGGCCCGGGTGCTCGCCGTCCGGCCGGTAGGTACGACGGCGGTGCTCGCCGAACTCTCCGGGCTCCACGACGTCCTGGCCCTGCAGGCCCTCCTGCTGGAGGAGCCGCTGCCCGGCCAGGCGGACGTCCTGGCCGCCGCCGAAACCGTGATGGTCAAGGCGGATTCGCCCGCTGCGGCGCGCCGGATGGCGGCCCTGCTGCTGGAGATGGACCTGACGGTCCAGTCCCACGCCGAAGGCAAACTGGTGCAGATTGAGACCGTGTACGACGGCGACGACCTCGCCGAAGTGGGCCGGCTCACCGGGCTGGGCGCTGACGGCGTCATTGCAGCCCACACCGGACAGGTCTGGACGGTTGCGTTCGGTGGCTTCGCGCCGGGCTTCAGCTACATGGTGGGGGAGAACCAGCTACTTGAAGTCCCGCGTCGGAGTTCGCCCCGGACCGCCGTCCCCGCAGGTTCCGTGGCCCTGGCTGGCAATTATTCGGCCGTGTACCCGCGGAAATCCCCGGGCGGCTGGCAGCTGATCGGCCGCACCGCGGCCTCCATGTGGGACCTCAGCCGGGAGCAGCCGGCCCTGGTTGCGCCCGGTGACCGAGTGCAGTTCAGTGCGGTACGCGAGCTCATTGAAGTCGCGGACACCCAGGCGGGGGCGGCGGATTCCGAAGCCCCGGCCAGCCAGGAACCGGACGTCCAATCCGGCCTGCTGATTCTGTCGCCGGGACTGCAGAGCCTGATCCAGGACCTCGGCCGCCCCGGTCACGCCGGGCTCGGGGTGTCCTCAGCCGGTGCACTGGACCGCTCCTCCCTGCGACGCGCCAACCGGATCGTGGGCAACGACCCGTCGGCCGCCGTCGTCGAATCCGTTGCCGGCGGGCTCCGCGTGCAGGCCGTTGGGGACCAGGTGCTGGCAGTGGCCGGCGCGCCGTCGGCACTGACTGTGGTGACGCCGTCGGACGTTCCCGGCCCGGACGCACCGGACGACGCTGACCAGTCCGATTTTGACCGGCCGGAGCAGGTGCGCGAGGTGCCCATGGCCACCGCGTTTGCCCTGCTGGACGGCGAGATCCTGACCATCGGCGCGCCCGAACGCGGCTTCCGCAGCTACCTGGCCATCCGCGGCGGCGCAGCAGTCGATGCGGTGCTGGGGAGCCGGTCCACGGACACCATGTCCGGGATCGGACCTGCACCGCTGGCCGCCGGGCAGCTGCTGGGCGCCGGCGCCGCCACGTCCTCCAACGTGGTGGGCAACCCCGAACTGCAGCCCGACTTCCCGGACACCGGCGTGACGGTCCTGGACATCGTTCCCGGACCCCGCGATGACTGGTTCGACGCCGCAGCACTGGAATCACTCTGCGCCCAGGACTGGGCGGTGACGCCCCGCTCCAACCGTGTGGGCATGCGCCTGGACGGTGAGGCGCTCAGCCGAAGCCGCGACGGGGAGCTGCCCAGCGAGGGAACCATGGCCGGCGCGCTCCAGATCCCGCCGGAGGGACAGCCGGTTCTCTTCCTGGCCGACCACCCCATCACCGGCGGCTACCCCGTGATCGCCGTCGTGGTGGATCACCAGCTGGACCTGGCCGCCCAGGTTCCCATCGGCGGGTCCATCCGGTTCCGCTGGGCTCCCGGCTACGGGCTGCCCACCAGCTTTTCCGAATCATCCCCAGACATTTCCCAGACAAAGTGAGCATCTGATGCGTAAGGTCCTGATCGCCAACCGCGGAGAAATCGCCGTCCGCATCGTCCGCGCCTGCGAAGACGCCGGGCTGGAGTCCGTGGCTGTCTACGCGGACGTCGATGCCGACGCCATGCACGTGGGCGCTGCCACCGAGGCGTACAGCCTGGGCGGCAACGCGCCGTCGGACACGTACCTCGATATCCCCAACCTCCTGCGCGTGGCTGCGGAGTCCGGGGCGGACGCAGTTCACCCCGGCTACGGCTTCCTGTCCGAGAACGCAGGCTTTGCCCAGGCGGTCCTGGATGCCGGCCTGACCTGGATCGGCCCCACCCCGGAGGCCATCCGGCAGCTCGGCAACAAGATCACGGCGCGCGAGATCGCCGTCCGCGCCGGCGCCCCCTTGGTGGCCGGCACGGACGGTCCAGTGGCTTCGGCTGCTGAGGTCCGCGAGTTCGCCGAGGAGCATGGCCTGCCGATCGCCATCAAGGCGGCCTTCGGCGGCGGCGGGCGCGGGCTGAAGGTGGTCCGCGAGATGGACCAGATCGAGGAGTCCTTCGATTCCGCGGTCCGTGAAGCGGTGGTGGCCTTCGGCCGCGGCGAGTGCTTTGTGGAGCGGTACCTGGACCGGCCCCGGCACGTGGAGGCGCAGGTCCTGGCGGACCAGCACGGCAACGTGGTGGTGGTGGGCACCCGCGACTGCTCGCTGCAGCGCCGGCACCAGAAACTGGTGGAAGAGGCCCCCGCACCCTTCCTGACCGAAGAGCAAACCCAACAGATTTACGACGCCGCCAAGGCAGTGTGCCGCGAAGCCTCCTATTCGGGGGCCGGGACGGTGGAGTTCCTGGTGGCCGCCGATGGCACCGTCGCGTTCCTCGAGGTGAACACGCGCCTGCAGGTGGAGCACCCCATCACCGAGGAGACCACTGGCGTGGACCTGGTCCAGGAGCAGTTCCGGATCGCTGCCGGTGAGCCGCTGCGCTTCACCACCGATCCCACACCGCGCGGCCACTCGTTCGAGTTCCGGCTCAACGCGGAGGACGTGGGCCGGGGCTTCCTGCCATCGCCCGGAACCATCGCCACCTTCAGCGGCCCCACCGGTCCGGGCATCCGGCTGGACTCCGGGGTCCGCTCCGGTTCGGTTGTCGCTCCGCAGTTTGATTCCCTGCTGGCCAAGCTGATCGTGACCGGCGCCGACCGCCAGCAGGCACTCCGCCGGGCCCGCCGCGCCCTCGCCGAAATGGAGATCACCGGCGTGGCCACCGTCCTGCCGTTCCACCGGGCCGTGGTCCAGGCGCCCGACTTCACGTCCGAGACCGCGCTAGGCATCCACACCCGCTGGATCGAGACGGACTTCGCGGATTCCATCGCTGCGGATCCGGAGTTCGGCACGTCCGTTCCGGACGGTGAGCGGCGCACCATTACCGTTGACGTCGACGGCCGGCGCCTCGCCGTTGCACTTCCCGCTGACCTACTGGATGGCTGGGCGCGCTCCGGCGCGGCCGTTCCGGCGGGGGTTTCCCTTGACGGGGCTGGTTTGGATGGCGCTGCCGACGGCGGTGCTGCCGCTGGCGTCGCTGATCCCAGCGAGCTCCGCGCGGACATGGCCGGGACTGTGGTGAAGTGGCTCGTGGAGCCGGGCGCCGAGGTGGCGGCGGGGGATCCCGTCGTCGTGCTTGAGGCAATGAAAATGGAGACCCAGGTGACCGCCCACCGCACCGGGACGCTGAGCGGGATCCGTGCGGATGCCGGCGGCGTCGTCGGCGCGGGGGCGGTGCTGGCGCTGATCGGATAGCCGGGTCAGCGCTGGGACTTCGCGTTGCTTAAGCGCACGTCACGACAGCCGTAACTTCGGACTAAGAGCGCTGGCCAGCGGGGCAGCCGTGGGCCCTCTTTGACCCGCCCCGTCTAATCGCTCAGACGAGGCGGGCGGGGGCTGTCAATCAAGCTGCGCGATGCCGGAAATTTCGACGAGGAATTGAGGTCTAGCCAGGGCAGCGACTCCGACGACGGCGTGGGTGGGCTTGACCGGCCCGGTGAAATACTTCGCCCGGGCAGCGCTCACAATGTGCGCGGTGGCCACGTCTGTCAAATATGTTGTCGTGGAGACGATGTCGGCCAGAGTGCCGCCGGCCTCCTCGACGACACTGCGGAGGTTGGCGAAGACCTGCTCGGTCTGTGCCTCGATGTTGCCCTCGCCGACAATCGATCCGTCGGCATCGAAGGCGACCATGCCGGATATGTGTAGCGTGTCTCCGACACGGACACCGTAGGAGTAGACGGTCCGCTCTGCCGGACCGGCGGGCAAGGCGGCGGGCATGATCGCCCGAGGGGTGGTGTTCATGGTGTTCCTCTGATCTGCTGGTAGGGAACTCGTCAATATCGAATCCTTTCACGCGGAACCGCTCGATCGTGCCGCTGGCGATCCAGCGTTCGATCCAGCTCTCGAAGCTGCCGGCTGTGACCTCGGGGTGGAACTGCACGCCGAGGTAGGGTCCGTCGCTGAATGCTTGCGGCGCGTTTTCGTTGCGCGACCTCTCGTGCAGTTGCATCCAGGGACCTTCGGGGATGAGTTCGTGGTCGTCGGAAGCGATCGCTTTAAATCCTTGTTCGGGACGTGGAGAGGACGATACCCATCCGCCGAGCACGCGTGCCAGCAGTTGGCTCCCGAAGCAGATTCCAGAACCGGCATGCGCCGGTCGACGGCGTCAGCTATGAAGCCGGTCTCCGTGGCCAACCAGGGAACTGTGTTCTCGTACGCCGATTCGTGCGAGCACGCAGGTGACATTGGGCCATGCATGGCGCTTCGGACGGAGACCCGGATTCTCGGGATGGAATTGCCCTGAGGTGCTCGTAACCAGGAAGATCCGGCCGGTGTGGAAACCGGCCGGACCGTTCTCACGTCGGGGGTGTATCAGTCGACGTGCTTGGACAGGGCCACCAGGACGCCTGCCACTGCAAAGTACTTGTTACTGCCGAGATCGCGGACTGTCTTGATCCCCATGCCGGCCAGGAGTTCGGCGTGCTTGTCCGTGAGGCCGGCCAGCGCGGACGGCGGAGCGTCGAGGACTTCCTCCAGGCTCTTGTTTTCGTAGTCTTTGTCGAGTTTCTTGCCCAGCTCGATTGAAACGGCCATGATCATCCTTTGCTCGAACGAAACATTAGACACAACCCGACGGCTGCATTGCCCCGGATCCAGGACGCCAGGAAAATTTCCCGATCCCAGTGGCTACGCTAGCGCAGGCGGGTAGCCCGGGGGAGGAATCCGGCACATTTCCTTCAAAGACCACGACGTGGCCCCGCAGGTACCCGTTGGCGGACGCGCCCGCTTCCGCTATGGCGAGGTGTGATTCCGCTGGGCGGAAGAAATCGTTGCCAGCGGATCCCTTGGCGGGGCACGCTGGTTGGATGACAAAGCTACGGTCGGCAGCCAATCACTCGGGTCTCGACGTTGCGGCAGTCTCTGCCGCGATCAAAGCGGAGCCGGACGGGGTCATCGCCCTGGACCCCCGTCTGGCCGTTATCTGGGAGCTCGCGGCGCCTCTGTTGAAGGTACGGGACAACGACGCCCATACGCTCTACGCCTTTGGGCTGGCCCGCGCACTGCTGGCCGCGCACCCGGAAGCGGATGCCGCCGTCGTGCTTCCGGCGATCATGCTGCACGACATCGGCTGGTCCCAGGTGCCGTCGTCGGATGTCCTGGCAGCAATCGCGCCGGGCGGCGGACGTCCGGACCTTGTGCTGCTCCACGAGAAAGAGGGGGCCAGACTGGCCGCCGGAATCCTCGCTGAGGCCGATTACGATGACGTGAAAGTCCCGGCAATTCTGGACATCATTGACGGGCACGATTCCCGCCGCGAAGCACTCTCCATCGAGGACGCTATCGTCAAGGACGCGGACAAAACCTGGCGGCTCAGTCCACACGGCATCGACACAGTGATGGATTGGTTCGGGCTGGACCGCGGGCAGGCGCTGCGGCTGTGCAGCCAACGCGTCCACGGCTACCTGTTTACCGACGAGGCGAACGCCATGGCGCGGGCGCTGTCTGCGTTGGAATCGGTCACCCTGTGGCCGCAGCGGCAGCGCCTCCTCGACGAGAGCTGAGGAAACGACTTGCGTCACGTCTAGACTCAATTCCGGACGCCGCGAGGCGCACCGGAAACCAGGAGGTCACCATGGCTGGCGGCAGCCGCGAACCCGGACGCACCGTGACCTCCAAGGTGCTGGCCATCCTGGAGGCCTTCGAGAAGTCCCGCGGAGCCCTGAGCCTGACCGACATTGCGGAGAAATCCGGGCTGCCCCTGAGCACGACGCACCGGCTGGTCAACGAGCTGACGGACTGGGGTTTCCTGACGCGCGAATCGAACGGCCGCTACCAGCTGGGCATCCGGCTGTGGGAGCTCGCCCAGAACACCGGCCGGCAACTGCGCGATGCTGCCCGCCCCTACGTCCAGGACCTGTTCTCCCTGACCGGCGAGACCGCGCACCTCGCGATCCGGGCAGGGCATGAAGTCCTCTACATCGACAGGGTCTATGGCTCCAAGCGCGTCCCCCGGGCCTCCCGCGTAGGAGGCCGGCTGCCGATGCACGCCACCGCCGTCGGGAAAGTCATCCTCGCCTTCGAGGAAGACTGGGTCCGGGACGCCTACCTGAACCGGGATCTGGAACGGCCCACCGCCCACACCCACATTGACCCCCGGCGGTTCGCCGCAGAGCTGAGTGAGATCCGCGAGCAAGGCTACGCCATCACCTTGGAGGAGGTGCGGCTGGGTTCGTGTTCCATCGCCGTTCCGGTTTTCCACACCGGCAGGATCGGCGCCGCGATTGGCCTGGTGCTGCCCACCTCCCACGCGTCCACCCTGACCAGGCACCTCCCCGTCCTTAAGGGAATATCGGCCCAGATCGAGCGAGCCACCGCGCGGATCCCGCTGGAAACACTGATTGGCGTGCATCGCGGGGCCAAGGGCTGAGACGTCAGAGCTCCACATCCACGTTGATGAAGGCGCAAAAATTGATAAGCCAGTCCAGATCGGGACCGTTCAGGAAGACTTTTGGTGAAACCCTCCCGGTAAGGCCGAAAGCGTCCTTGGCACGGTCGAAGAAAACGTAAGCCACGCCGGAGTCGAGCCGGCGGCTGGTCCAGACACACCCGTCCAGGCCGGCCTTCCAGGCGGCTTCCGCCCATTTCACCGTGTCGGCGTACCACGTGGACTCTGTGTCAGTCAGCTGGGACCGGTCCAACCCGAAGTGCCGCAGCCCGACACCCCGGAAGGATGCCACTTGCAGCGGCCTGAGCGTCGTGATCCCTGCGGCGATTCGGTCCGCGTATTGCCTAGGAAAGACAGTCCCTCCGGCAGCGGGCAGATGATGGAGTACCGACTCGCAGACAGCCGTTTCCACATCCTCGGCTGCGTAGAGAACGGGCACCGGCACCCCATGCTCGTCGTCAAAGAAAGCGAACCGCGTCGGCTCCCCAATGCCCGGGTTGGATGACGTCGGGAGGCGCTTCCCATTTGGGCCGGCACCGTAAACGCGGTGCAGCAAGGTGCCCTCGGGGATGGTCATCTGCTGAGGGTCGAAAGGGGTCGGAGGGGCGGGTACCGGCCCTACCAACGTTCTGCCAGGTCCTGGCGTGCAGCCTCGATAATTTTGCCCGGCTCATCCATCATCCGGGCCGGGATGCGGCCTTCCAGGTACCCGTTCGGGGAAGCCAGCCAGAGGAGCAGGTGCGAGTCGGACCATCGATTGCGCCGTCCGATGGCGGCAACTTCCGCGATGACGGGCCGGACTTCACCGTGGTCGAACTCGAACCCCGGGAACAGGGTGCCTCGTCCACGTTTCACTCCAAGGATCTTGCCTTCCTTGGCCAACTGGTGGGCCTTGTTCCGGTTCGTCCCGCTGCCGCCCAGGAGGGCGGCAACCGAACCGCTGTCGAACAACCCGTACTCCTTGGCGATGGCACGCCACCGGTTTTCGGACGCCTGCAGGGATCGTGCCACTTCCGGAGTGGCCTCAAGTCCCTGATCTGTGCGCTCCAGTATCTCAGCGAGGGCCCTGGCCGTTCGCCGGAGCTGTTGTTCACCATTCCGGAGACGTTCCTCAACTACGCGGACGGACCCCCGTTTCGGCTGGGACGTCCAGGCCGTCATATTCCGCCGTCCGGTCTTCGCAGGTGCGGTGACATACATCGTCCTCGCAGCCTGGGGTGCCGACTTCCCTGAGGCCCTCGGCGTTGGCTTCTTATGGGTCGACGCGGAGTTTGGCGCCCGTCCTTCGAGGCTGGCCGCGGGACCTTCCGGGACCTTGAGGGTTCCCGGCTTGGACACGCCTGCATCGTTTTGGTGACGGTTCATACCAATAGACATTAGCGTCATTTGCGTTGCTAGCGGTAGAGGTGCAGCCCTTTGGACCGGTCATTGCGGTATTGGTCGGCCAAGGAGACGTGGGCCCAAATGGTCGAGACATCAAGGATGGGGATACTGGCGACCTGTACGGGAAGCCCGACGGCGTCCGCCCAGCACTGACATTGCCTTCCGCTGAGTGGAAGTAAGGGCTGTCATCGGCCGGTGATGTGGACCACACTGGTCACTAAGAACCCCCGCCACCCTGACGGTGCCGGGCGGAACCAAGTCACCAGGAGTCAAGATGTCATCGTCGACAGAAACGGCCGGCCGCTGTCCCTTCGGGTACGGCGCCGAAGCCCCCGCCGGGCACCACGGCTACGAACCTTTCCAGATGAAGGATCCCTTCGGCGCCTACGCCGAGCTCCGGGCCGAGCAGCCCGTCATGTTCGATGAGCGCGTGGGCCTATACGTTGTCTCCCGCTACGACGACATCAAGGCGGTGTTCGAGGACTGGGAAACGTTCTCGAGCGAAAACGCCCAGGCGCCGGTCCGTGAACGCGGTGCCGCCGCGAAGAAGATCATGGAAGAGGGCGGCTTCACCGCCTACTCAGGCCTTTCCGCCCGCCGCCCGCCGGAGCACACCCGGATCCGCGCCGTGGTGCAGAAGGCGTTCACACCCCGACGCTACAAGGCGCTGGAGCCTTTCATCAGGGAGAACGTGGAGGCCCTCATCCAGAAGATGCTGGCCCGTCCGGATCGCCGCGGCGACCTCGTCAAAGACCTTGCTTATGACGTCCCCACCATCACCATCCTGACTCTGATCGGCGCGGACGTCTCCCAGGTGGACACGTTCAAGCGCTGGAGCGACTCCCGCGCCGCCATGACCTGGGGCAACTTGAGCGACGAGGAGCAGGTCCCGCACGCGCACAACCTGGTGGAGTACTGGCAGGAATGCCTGCGCCTGGTCAGGGTGGCACGCGAGCAGGGCGGCGACAACCTCACCGGCGACCTGGTCAGGGCCCAGCAGGACGGCGCCGACATCTCCGACCACGAGATCGCCTCCGTGCTCTACAGCCTGCTCTTCGCCGGGCACGAGACCACCACCACCCTGATCTCCAATGCCCTGCGCGAGCTCCTGGCCCGCCCCGAACAGTGGCAGCAGCTGGTCGAGGACCCCAAAAAGGTCCCCGCCGCTATCGACGAGGTCCTCCGCTTCGCCGGCTCGATCGTCGGGTGGCGCCGCAAGGCACTCAAGGACACCGAAGTGGGCGGGGTGGCCATCGAGGAAGGTTCCCAGCTCCTGCTCCTGATGGGCTCCGCCAACCGCGACGAAAGCAAGTTCACCGGCGGAGACGACTTCGACATCGCCCGGCCCAATGCCCGCGAGCACCTCTCGTTCGGGTTCGGAATCCACTACTGCCTAGGCAACATGCTCGCCAAGCTCCAGGCCAAAATTGCGCTCGAGGAAGTGGCACGGCTCGCCCCGGAGCTGCAGCTGGAGGACCCGGAGGGCGTCGCCTTCCGCGAAAACCTCTCCTTCCGTGTTCCCGAGACCGTTCCTGTCAGTTGGAAGGCCTAACCATGAAAAGCAACGAATTCATCCAGTTCTTCGACGGCGGTGTCACACCGAAGCTTGAAAACCTCGGCGGCAAGGGCGCATCCCTGGTCACCATGACCTCCGCCGGTATGCCCGTCCCGCCCGGCTTTGTGGTCACCACCGCAGAGTTCGACGCCTTTATGGACGAGGCGGGGATTACGGCAAAGATCAACCAACTCCTGGCCGACCTGGACCCGGAGGACCTGAAGCAGGTGGACAGCGTTTCCGCCGCCATCCGCGAGGACATCTGCTCACGGCCCGTGCCCCAGGCCCTGCACGAATTCACCGTGGGCGCCTACGAGTCCCTCATGGCCCGTTTCGACGCCCCGGTGCCGGTGGCCGTACGGTCCAGCGCCACTGCCGAAGACCTGCCGGATGCCTCGTTCGCCGGCCAGCAGGACACGTACCTCTGGCTCGACGGCGTCAATGCCGTCACCGAGCACATCCGTCAGTGCTGGGCTTCCCTGTACACCTCCCGGGCCATCATCTACCGGCTCAGGAACAACATCCCCAACGAAGGCCTGTCCATGGCCGTGGTGGTCCAGAAGATGGTGAACTCCCGGGTCTCCGGCGTCGCCATCACCATGGATCCCACCAACGGGGACCGCTCCAAAATCACCATCGACTCCTCTTACGGGATGGGCGAGATGGTGGTGTCAGGCCAGGTCACACCGGACAACATCGTCCTGGACAAGGTCACGCTCGCCGTCGTCGCCGATCACCTGGGCGACAAGCACGCCGAACTGGTCCCGGACGCAGGAGCCAAGCGCCTGGTGGAACGCGAGGTCGACGCCGAACGCCGCGGCCGCCGCAGCCTCACCGATGCGGAACTCACCGCCGTCGCGCAGATGGCCAAGCGTGCCGAGAAGCACTACAAATGCCCCCAGGACATCGAATGGGCCCTCGATTCGGACCTGCCGGACGGCGAAAACCTGCTGCTGCTCCAGTCCCGCCCGGAGACCGTGCACTCCTCCAAACCGTCCGCGCTGCCCACGGTCACCACGGGCGGCTACTTCACCGGGCTCCCCAGCAAGGCGCCGGCCACCGGCGGCTTCAGCCTCGGCAGCATCACGGCTTCGCTGCTCAAACCCTCCATCTAAGGCTTCACTTTTAAGGCTTCACCCACCAAGGCTCATCGCCGAGCCCGTATTGAAAGGACCGCCATGTCCCTGAAGTCCTTCCCCAAACCCTCCGAGCTCGCGGTCCCCGCCGGCGCCGAAGGCTGGGAAAAGATCTACCCCTATTACTTGGTTTTCCAGGACAAGCTCAAGGAGCAGGAAGACGCCAAGTTCTGGTTCTGCGACAGCCAGCACTGGCCCACCGTGTTCAAGCCGTTTGAAACCATTGGCGGCGAATTCGCGGTCAAGTGCCTGGGCCAGTACAACGCCCGGCACCTGATGATCCCCAACGCCAACGGCATCGAGTTCCGCATCCACCTAGGCTACCTCTACATGTCTCCCATTCCCGTGCCGGAGGATCAGATCGCTGCCCGCGTGCCCCTGTTTGGGGAGCGGATCGGCCACTACTTCCAGAACTGGGACCAGTTGCTCAAGGAGTGGCACGTCAAGGTCAAGGGGACCATCGAGGAGATGGAAACTATTTCCTTCCCCAAGCTCCCGGACATGGTCCCGATGGACGACATCGTGTCCGGCAAGGGCAAGGACGGCTCAGAGAAACTGCTGGAAAGCTACGACCGCCTCATCCAGCTGGCGTACCAGAACTGGCAGTACCACTTCGAGTTCCTGAACCTGGGCTACATCGCCTACCTGGACTTCTTCAACTTCTGCAAAGAGGTCTTCCCCAACGTTCCGGATCAGTCCATCGCCACCATGGTGCAGGGCGTGGACATGGAACTGTTCCGCCCCGACGATGAGCTCAAGCAGCTGGCGAAGCTCGCCGTGGAACTGGGACTCCAGACTCATTTCAGCAAGGCCAGCAACACGGACGACGTCGATGCCACCTTGGGTGCCATCGCCGCCGCTCCCGGCGGGGACCGCTGGATGGCCCAGTACGAAGGCGCCAAGGACCCGTGGTTCAACTTCACCGTGGGCAACGGATTCTATGGCCACGACAAGTACTGGAACGAGTACCAGGAAATCCCGCTGGGCTACATCGCTGACTACATCCGCCGCGTGGACGAGGGCCAGGAGATCATGCGGCCCACGGAGGCCCTCATCGTCGAACGCGACCGCATCATCGAGGAATACCGCGACCTGCTTGAGGGCGAAAACCAGGCCCTTTTCGACGCCAAGCGCGGCCTCGCTGCCACCGCCTACCCGTACGTGGAGAACCACAACTTCTACATCGAGCACTGGACCATGGGCGTCTTCTGGCGCAAGATCCGCGAGCTGTCCCGCATGATGCAGGCTGAGGGCTTCTGGACCGAATCGGACGACCTGCTCTACCTGGGCCGCAACGAGGTCCGTGACGCGCTCTTTGACCTGGTCACCGGCTGGGGTGTGGGCGCCAAGCCCATCGGCCCGGACTACTGGCCGGAGGAAATCGAACGCCGCCGCGGCATCGTCGATGCCCTCAAGACCGCCCGTCCCGCCCCGGCCCTGAACACCCCGCCGGAGTCCATCACCGAACCCTTTACCCGGATGCTCTGGGGCATCACCACCGAGCAGGTCCAGCAGTGGCTGGGTGCCGGCGAAGAAGTGGAGGGCGGCGGCCTGCGTGGCATGGCAGCCTCGCCCGGTGTGGTGGAAGGACTGGCCCGCGTCATCACAGATGCGGACCAACTCTCCGAGGTGCAGCAGGGCGAGATCCTGGTGGCAACCGTTACCGCACCGTCCTGGGGTCCGATTTTCGGCAAGATTAAGGCCACCGTCACGGACATCGGCGGCATGATGAGCCACGCCGCGATCGTTTGCCGCGAATACGGGCTCCCCGCCGTGACCGGAACCGGTTCGGCATCCACCACCATCAAAACCGGCCAGCGGCTGCGGGTGGACGGGACCAAGGGAACGGTGCAGATCCTTGACGCCGAGGACGAGCTGGTCGTCGCCGGCCCCGGCGCCCAAAGCCATAGCCATGTCTGAACTGAACGTGCCTGCAGCCCAGAACGACGGCAAAACCGTCCTGATCACCGGTGCCGCCGGCGGGCTGGGTCGGGCGTTTGCGCTCGGCTTTGCCAGCCGGGGTTACCGGGTGGCTGTGGCCGATATCAATCTTGAAGGTGCCGAGCAGACAGCGAAGCTGGTCCGCGAGGCCGGTGCCGAAGCGACGGCCTTCTCCGCGGACGTCACCAGTGTGGACTCCACGGAGGACCTCGCGAAAAGCTGCGCGGAGTTCGGGAACGGAAGCATCGACGTCGTCCTTAACAACGCAGCGGTGTACGCGGGGGTGACCCGCAGCCCCTTTGAGGACATTGATCCGGCCGAATGGGACCTGGTGATGAACGTGAACCTCAAGGGCCCCTGGCTGGTGACCCGCGCGGCGAGCCCCTACCTGCGCGAAGGCGGGCGCGTCATTAACCTCTCCAGCGCCACGATCTTCAGCGGCTCGGAACAGTGGCTGCACTACGTTGCCTCCAAGGGTGGCGTGGTGGCACTGACCCGGGTCATGGCCAAGGAACTGGGCCGGCGGGGGATCACGGTCAACGCGATCGCCCCCGGCTTCACCCTCACCGAGGCCAGCTACGGGCTGATGGAGAACGCCGAGAACTACGGCGTGGACCGCGGAGCCATCAAGCGGGCCAGCCAGCCGGAGGACATCGTGGGTGCCGCGCTCTTCCTCGCCGGGCCGGACAGCTCCTACTACACCGGCCAGACCATGGTGGTCGACGGCGGCCGGCAGTTCATCTGACCGCCGTCCCCACCTTCCAACTCACTTCAATCCAAAGGAGGACCAATGCCAACGGTTCACTTCACCGACGCCGAAGGCGCTGTCCGCGACATCCAGGGCAACGTGGGCGACTCGGTCATGGAAACCGCGGTGCGCAACGGCGTCCCCGGAATCGTGGCTGAATGCGGCGGCTCGCTGTCCTGTGCCACCTGCCACGTGTTTGTCCGGGAGGACTGCGTTTCGCAGCTCCCGCCGATGGAAGACATGGAGGACGAGATGCTCTACGGCACCGCGGTCGACCGTGAGGACACCTCGCGGCTGTCCTGCCAGCTGCGCCTGACGGACGAGATCGAACTGTTCGTCACCACCCCGGAAACCCAGGTGTAGCCGTGGGCACGCACGCAGTGGAGCAGGCAACTGACACCGCCACGGTTCCTACCCGCACCGGGCTCCTGATCATCGGCGCCAGCCAGTCAGGAGTGCAGCTTGCGGTATCGCTCCGGGCGCTGGGCTTCGACGAGCACATCACCCTGCTCGGGGATGAGGACCACCGCCCGTACCAGCGGCCGGCGTTGTCCAAGGAATTCCTGCAGGGCACGGTGGAGAGCGAATCGCTGATCTTCCGCTCCAACGAGTACTGGGCCGAGCACAACGTGGACCTGGTCAAGGGCGAGTACATCGTCCGGATCGACAAGGAAGCGGACGGTTCCGGGGTGGCGCATGCGTCCTCCGGCCAGCAGTTCCCCTTCAAGCGGCTGGCCCTCACAGTGGGTGCCCGTGCCCGCAAGCTGGAAATTGAAGGCGGCGACCTCGACGGCGTGCTGTACCTGCGCAACGCCGACGACGCCCTGGCGCTCAAGGCCCGGGTAGGCGACGCCACGGATGTGGTGGTGATCGGCGGTGGGTTTATCGGCCTCGAGGCCGCGTCCAGCCTGCAGAAGATGGGCAAAAACGTCACCGTGCTCGAATTCGGGCCGCGGCTCGTTGGCCGTGCTGTGGGGGAGGAGACTGCCGAGTACTTCCTTCAGGCACACCGCTCCCGCGGCTTGGATATCCGGCTCAAGACGAGTGCTGCACGCTTTACCCCGGCGGACGGCGGCAAGGCGGTTGCCGCCGTCGAGCTTCAGGGCGGCATGGTTTTGCCTGCCCAGATCGTGCTGATCGGCATCGGCGTCATCCCTAATACCCAACTTGCTGAACAGCTGGGGCTGGACGTGGAGAACGGGGTGGTGGTGGACCGGTTCGCGCTGGCTTCGGACGGCACCACGGTGGCGATCGGCGACTGCGCCAACATGCCCAACCCCGTGCCAGGCTCCACTCCGGGTGAGCGGATCCGGCTGGAGAGCGTCAACAACGCCATCGAGCATGCCAAGGTGGCCGCGTACTCGCTCACCGGCCGCCGCGAGGAATACGCTGGCATCCCGTGGTTCTGGTCCAACCAGGCCGACCTCAAGCTGCAGATCGCCGGCCTGTGCAACGGCTTCGACCAGACGGTCCTCCGGCGCGATGAGGAACGCGGGAAATTCAGCGTCCTCTACTACCGGCAGGGCCGGATCATCGCCGCCGACAGCGTCAACGCACCCTTGGACTTCATGGCGGTGAAGAACGCCCTGGCTAAGGGCCAGAACATTCCGGCCGACGCCGCGGCGGACCCCGCCACCCCCCTCAAGACCATCACCACGGACAGCTAGCCGCCAGGCCGGCCCACCCGAAGGAGCATTATGAGCACCCACCAGACTCCGGTTGCCGCGGCGGGCCCCGTCGACGCCGGCACCGATCCCACTGATACGTTGGCCGAGGCTTTCGCCGCCGAATACAGGGTCCGTCCCATTCCGGCGCCCGGCCCGGTGGACACCACTCCCATCAGCACCACGCCCGCTGCCCTCGAGGAGCTCGACGCGCTCTGGCAGGCGGTGGTGCACGAGACCCGGACCCGAGGCAACGACATCCACCTGCCGATTTCCCTAGCGTTCGCCGAACGCCTCTGCCGGGCCTACCCCGATGCCGACGCCGAAATGGTGCGGGTAGCCACCCTGCTGCACGACACCGGGTGGGCCCACGTGGATGAATCCCGGATCATCTCGGAGGGGTTCGCGGGGGACTGGCGCAAGGCTGCCATCCGCTACGAACATGAGCAACAGGGCTGCAACGTGGCACGCCGGGTGCTGCCGGGGCTGGGCTATTCCCCGGCCTTTGTGGAACGCGTCTGCGAAATCATCGACGAACACGACACCCGGCCCGTGGCCCGCTCGCTGGAGGACGCACTCATGCGCGACGCCGACCGGCTGTGGCGGTTCGACCACGCCGGAATTGCCCTGGCTTCCACCTGGTTCAAGATGGATCCGGCCACCTACACCGACAGGCTTGCCGCCGAAATCGTGCCCGAACTCATCACCCAGGCCGCAGTGGAGATGGCCACCGCGGACCTCAACCGTTCCAACGCCCTGCTGAAGACGGCGGTAATCCGATGACCTCCGCGACCCATGATGCTCCGGCCCTGAGTGCCCGGACGGGCCTCGCCCTGCCGCATACGCACGTGGAGACGATTTTCATCGACGGTGCCTGGCAGCCCTCACACGGCACCGGCCGGAACCCGGTGACCGATCCCGCCACGGGCGAAGTGTGGGGCTCGGTGCCGGACGGCACCCCCGAAGACGTGGACGCCGCCGTCGGCTCCGCCCAGCGGGCGTTTTCTAGTGCCGGCGGCCCCGCGTGGCCACGGCTGACCCCTTCTCAGCGGGCCGCCTACCTGGTCCGGATTGCCGAGGAAGTGGAAAAGCGCGCCGACGAGCTGTCGCTGACGAACTCGCGCGAAAACGGCTCTCCGGTGGCCGAATCCGCCGGCGCGGCGGCCAATGCAGCAAGTATCTTCCGGTACTTCGCGACCCTGGCCGAATGCCTGGAGCGTGAGGACGTCCGCCCGTTCCCGCGCGGCGGCGGGGAGTCCGTGGTCCGGCGCGAACCGCTGGGAGTCTGCGCGCTGATCGCGCCGTGGAACTTCCCCATCAACCTCGTGGTCATCAAACTGGCGCCGGCGCTGCTGGCCGGCTGCACCGTGGTGATCAAGCCGGCGTCGCCCACGCCCCTATCCATCCGCGTGATCATCGACGCGATCGCCGCGGCCGGGGTCCCGGCCGGGGTGGTCAACCTGGTCACGGGTTCCGGCCGGCTGGGAGATGTGCTGGTGAAGCACCCGGGCGTGGCCAAGGTGGCGTTCACGGGCTCGACGCCGGTGGGCCGGAAAATTGCCGCGGCCTGCGGTGAACTGCTGCGCCCGGTCACGCTGGAGCTGGGCGGAAAATCCAGCGCCATTGTGCTGCCGGACGCGGACCTGGACGCCATGTCCGGAGTGCTGATCAAGTCCTCCATGCGTAACACCGGGCAGACCTGCTACATCTCCACCCGGATCCTCGCCCCGGCAAGCCGCTATGACGAGGTGGTGGACATGGTCACGGCCACGATTGCCGCCGGGAAGCAGGGTGATCCGCTGGAGCCGGACACCGTGTTTGGTCCGTGCGCCACGGAGACCCAGTACCGGACCGTGCTGGAGTATGTGGACTCGGGGCTGGCCGAGGGTGCCCGCGCCACCACAGGAGGCCGGGCCGCGTCGCTGTCCGGGGGGCTGGAGCACGGCTATTTCGTGGAACCCACGGTGTTCGCCGACGTCACCCCGGACATGCGCATCTCCCGTGAGGAGATTTTCGGGCCGGTGATCTGCATCCTCAAATACGACGACGCCGGCGGCAGTGTTGAGGAAGCGGTGGCCCTCGCCAACAACACCGAGTTCGGCCTGGGCGGGCTGGTCTTCGGCAACGATCCGGACGCCACACTCGCCGTGGCAGACCGCATGGACACGGGCTCTGTTGGCCTGAACTTCTTCGCCTCAAACCATGCCGCACCGTTCGGGGGACGGCACAACTCCGGCCTCGGCACGGAGTACGGGATTGAAGGCCTGAACGCGTACCTGAGCTACAAGTCCATTCACCGGAAGCCGTAGCCCGCGGCGGTGGCGTCCGCTTCCGGCCTACCGGGGTCCCCGTCGCCAGAACTTCCGCAGTGCTGATCCCGGCAGCGCGGCCACGACGATCGCGGCCAGTGTGAGCAGAGTGCCGAACACCGTCTGCGGATAAATGGCGCTGCCAGCCACCGGCAGCAGCCAGTCCATGAGCAGGGCTCCGATCAGCTGACCGGCGATCATGCTCAGCCCGGTCAGCAGCACGCCGATATGCCGGATCAGCAGGGCGCTCAGGACCAGGTTGATGCAGCCCAGCACGCCGCCGGTGTACAGCCACGGCTCGGCCGGCAGCGTGGGCAGACCCCCGGTGAGGGCCAGTTTCAGCACCCAGATCAGCGCCAGCCCGACACTGCCGACCACATAGTTGATCAGGGTCCCCGGAATCGGCGACCGGACCTGCGCGGCGATTCTGCCGTTCACGGCGTGCTGGAAAGTCATCAGGATCCCGGCCAGGACAACAAGTGCGAGCGGGACCAGCATGGCGGCCGGATCCGGCACGCCGTAGAGCCGGGGCGACACCGCCCAGAACACCGCGCCCACCGTGAGCAGCACACCGAGCACCCGCAGCGCGGTAATGGCCCGTTTGCCGCCGGGACCCAACCCGATCCGGTCCACGGCCAGCCCGCTGACCGTCTGGCCGGTCACCACCGCCACGGTATAGATGGCGATCCCGACGCCTGCGACAAAGCTGGTCTGGGCAAAGATAAAGTAGGCGCCGATGACGCCAGCGGCATGGAAGTACCAGGGGATGGTGCGCTGGCGGGTGCCGGAGAGGAGTTTGCCGAACGCGGCGCGGCCGCTGGGGAGGACGAGTGTGGCAGCGGCCATGATCAGGGCGGCACCGCCGAAGCTGAACAACCCGGCCAGCAGCGGATCCTGCAGCCGTTGCCCCAGCTCGCCGTTGATCCGGGCCTGCAGTGGCAGGGTCAGGCCTGCGGTAACAGCCAGCGGGATGCCCGCGGCCAGTACGCGTGCTGCCGATCTGAGCTGCGGAACCGGTTCGGTGTGCGGCGTGGTCAAGGTGTTCCCCCGTAGGCAGGTGTGCTGGATTGTCGCCGTCGACAGGGGACTTTCGACCATATCACCGGGGTATGCGGGAGGTGCAGTTGGAGACGAAGGGGACGGCGTTGGTTAGGGCCCCAGATCCTGGTGAGACTCTGATAGTCTTCAGTCATCCACGGGCCTCCCGGTCGCCTCTTTGGCCGGTTGTAGATAACGAGTGGGAGCTCGCGATTTATCGCGAATGATTGGGAGGCTTTAATGCATCTAACGCCACGCGAAAGCGAAAAACTGATGATTGTGGTTGCTGCCGATCTTGCACGACGCCGGCAGAAGCGCGGACTTAAGCTCAACCATCCGGAATCCATCGCGATCCTTACCTATGAGCTGGTCGAGGGCGCCCGCGACGGACGCCGGGTCGCCGATCTTATGAGCTATGGCACCACCATCCTGACCAGGGAAGATGTCATGGAAGGTGTCGCCGACATGATCCATGACGTCCAGGTCGAGGCGACGTTCCCGGACGGCACCAAGCTCGTCACCGTGCACAACCCCATTCGCTAGGCGAAGGAGAACCCATGAAACCCGGCGAATACGTCCTCCGCCCGGAGCCCATCACGTGCAATTCGGGCCTCATTCCCCGCGCCCTGGCCGTGATCAATCGCGGTGACCGCCCAATCCAGGTGGGGTCCCACTATCATTTCTTCGAGGTGAACGATGCCCTCGAGTTCGACCGGGATGCGGCCCACGGCTTCCGGCTGGACATCCCGGCAGGCACTGCTGTGCGGTTCGAGCCCGGTGATGCCAAGACGGTCAACTTGCTTGCTCTCTCGGGCGAGCGTGCGGTGTTCGGATTCCGGGACCGCATCAACGGCCCGCTCGAGCCGAGCCGCGGCCTGATCTCCCTGCAGGACGACACCAAATGAGCTTCGAGCTGAGCCGCAAACAGTACTCGGACCTCTACGGCCCCACCACGGGAGACGCAGTTCGCCTGGCGGACACTGATCTGTTCCTCGAGATTGAGCACGATCACACCAACTACGGTGAAGAAGTCGTGTTTGGCGGCGGCAAGGTCATCCGTGACGGCATGGGCCAGAACGGGCAGCTGGTCCGGGACGAGGACATCCCGGACACCGTGATCACGAACGTGATCGTGTTGGACTACACCGGCATCTACAAAGCCGATGTGGCCCTGCGCGACGGGCACATCTTCAAAATCGGCAAGGCTGGAAACCCTCAGATTTCCCAGGGTGTGAACATCACCATCGGTGTCGCTACCGACATCATCGCGGGCGAGGGCAAGATCCTCACCGCCGGCGGCATTGATACGCACGTGCACTTCGTAAGCCCCGATCAGGTGCCGGTGGCCTTGGCGTCGGGGATCACCACGCTGATCGGTGGCGGTACCGGACCGAGCGAAGGGACCAAGGCCACCACCGTTACTCCGGGTGCCTGGCACATTTCACGCATGCTTCAGGCCATGGAGAACCTGCCGATCAATATCGGCCTGCTCGGCAAAGGCCACGCAAGTGCCATCGAGCCCCTCGCGGAACAGATCCGGGCCGGCGCCATCGGGCTGAAAGTTCACGAAGACTGGGGCGCCACCACGTCCTCGATCGACATGTCATTGCGCGTGGCTGACGAGTATGACGTGCAGGTGGCCATCCACTCCGACACGCTCAACGAGTGCGGCTTCGTCGAAGACACCATCCGGGCCATCGGCGGCCGCGTCATCCACACGTTCCACACCGAAGGCGCCGGCGGCGGGCATGCCCCGGACATCATCAAGATCGCGGCGCTGCCCAACGTCCTGCCGGCGTCGACCAATCCCACCCTGCCGTACACGGTCAACACCATCGACGAACACCTCGACATGCTGATGGTCTGCCACCACCTGAGCCCGGACATCCCCGAGGATGTGGCCTTCGCCGATTCGCGTATCCGCAAGGAGACCATCGCAGCGGAGGACGTGCTGCACGACATGGGCATCTTCTCCATCACCAGCTCCGACTCCCAGGCCATGGGCCGGGTCGGCGAGGTGGTCCTGCGCACCTGGCAGGTAGCGGACGCCATGAAGCGCCAACGCGGAAAGCTCGACGGCGACCCCGAGGTGGGAGACAACTTCCGACTCAAACGCTTCGTGGCCAAATTCACGATCAACCCGGCGATCGCCCACGGCATCGCGGACTCGGTCGGAAGCGTCGAAGAGGGCAAATTTGCCGACCTTGTGCTCTGGGACCCGATGTTCTTCGGCGTCAAGCCCGAGCTCGTGCTCAAGGGCGGGCAGGCGGTCATGAGCGTTATGGGGGATCCCAACGCCTCCATCCCCACGCCGCAGCCACGCACCCTGCGCGGCAACTTCGGGGCACTCGGCACCGCGGTACATGCCTCATCGATCACGTTTCTTTCCCAGGCCGCCATCGCCGCCGGAGTCCCCGAGCAGTTGGGCCTGCGCCGCGTGATCCGGCCGGTGAGCGGTATCCGTACCCTCACCAAGGCAGACATGAAGCACAACGGCGCGACGCCCGATATCGGCGTTGACCCGGAAACCTACGAGGTGACTGTCGACGGCGAGCCAATCTCGGCGGAGCCCTCGACGGTGCTGCCCATGGCGCAGCGCTACTTCCTCTTTTAGACACATATCCCTAAGGGGGCATATATGATCATCGACCACGTCATCGCCAACCGGCATGATCTCCCCGAGGACGAGCTGGCCGGCCTCCACGAGGAACAGGTTCTCCTGCCGAGCGCGGAACTCGTCAAGAAAATCCAGCGGGTGACCACCGACCACGGCCGTGAGCTGGGCATCCGGCTCAGCGATGCCGCCGGCCCGGTGCGGGACCTCCGCGACGGCGACATCCTGTTCCGCGACCACAAAACAGTCATCGTGGTGACTGCCCTGGCAACCGACGTCCTGGTTATTGCCGCGCGCAGCATCCGTGAAATGGGGGTTGTGGCGCATAACCTCGGCAACCGGCATATGCAGGCGCAATTCTTCGACGCCGACAGTGAATATGCCGCCGAGGTGATGGTGGTGCAGTACGACCACACGATCGAGGACTACCTGATCCACGTTGGCGTGCCGTACTCGCGCCAGGAACGTGTGGTGCCCGTGCCGTTCCGCCATGCCGAACACACCCACTGAGCGCGTGAACGAGCCGCCGTCGTACCTGCTGCCGCTGTTGCAGCTCTCTGACTCCGCGCTCCCCACCGGCGGGTTCAGCCATTCCTTCGGGATGGAGACGTTCCTGGAACGTGGACTCATCGACGGCGAAGCGAGCTTCGCCAGCTGGTTGAGCCAGTTTGTGAGCATCCAGCTGACGTACAGTGACGGGTTCGCCCTGCGCCTGGCGTACGAGGCGTACTCGGTTGACGATGTTGCCCGGGTCGACCGGATGATAGCCGCGGCGGCGCTGCCCCGTGAAGTGCGCGAGGCGGGGACCAAGATGGGCGCACGGATGCTGGCCATCGCCGGTACCGTGGCGCCAGGTGCCCGGCTCGCGGGCTACGCGGCCGACGTCGGATCTGGGCGTTGCGCCGGGCATCCGGCGGTCGCGTTCGGCGTTGCCGGCCGGCAGTTGGGCGTCCCGCTGGAGGAATTGCTCGCGAGCTACCTCTTCACGGCGGTCACGTCACTGACCCAAAACGCCATCCGTGCCATCCCCGTCGGGCAGGACGCCGGGCAGCGTGTGCTTCTGGGAACGCATCCCAACATCGTGGATGCCGTCCGCCGGATCCAGGCACTCGAAGCCGACGACTTCGGGATCACCGCCCCTGGCCTCGAAATCGCCCAGATGCGCCACGAACGCCAGCGCGTCCGCATGTTTATGTCTTAGCAGTCCGCGATTCGCCGCACCCAATACGTAGCAAGGAGCACCATGAAACTCATCAAAATCGGCGTCGGCGGTCCTGTCGGCGCAGGCAAGACCCAGCTCGTGGAACGCCTGACCCGCCACCTCAGCACCGAGATTTCGATGGCCGCGATCACCAACGACATCTACACCATCGAGGACGCCAAGATCCTCGCGGCCAACGGGATCCTGCCCCTGGACCGGATCATCGGAATCGAAACCGGCGGCTGCCCGCACACGGCGATCCGGGAGGACACGTCGATGAATTCGGCCGCTGTGGAGGAGCTGCGGCTGCGCCACCCCGGCCTCGAAGTTGTCTTCATCGAGAGTGGGGGAGACAACCTGTCGGCCACGTTCAGCCCGGAGCTCGTGGACTTCTCGATTTACATCATCGATGTGGCGCAGGGCGAGAAAATCCCGCGCAAGGCCGGCCAGGGCATGATCAAGTCCGACTTCTTCATCATCAACAAAAAGGACCTGGCCCCGTATGTGGGTGCTGACCTATCCGTGATGGAGGCGGACACTCTCGAGTTCCGTGGCAACAAGCCCTACTGCTTCACCAACCTCAAAACCGACGAAGGGCTGGAGCACGTCATCAACTGGATCAGGCGCGACGTGCTCATGCTTGACCTCCGCCAGTGACGGGTGCGCCTGCGCCCGAACTCCCGGTGCGCCGAGCCGCCGTCGAACTCGCCGGTACGCTCGCCCTCACGGTGGGTGTGCGGGGCGAGCGTTGCATCGCCACGAGCCAGTACCACCAGGGCGCGCTGCGCATCCTCCGCCCGCACTACCTCGATGACACCGGCCAGGTCTGCTACGTGGTGGTCAATCCCGGGGGCGGGTACGTCGGTGGCGACGAGTATGAAATCGACATCGCCGTGGAAACAGGGGCCCGGCTCCTGCTGACCACACAGTCAGCCACGAAGATCTACCGCACTCCCGGGACCCGCGCCGAACAGCGGACGCACATAAGGCTCGGCCCCAACGCGAGCCTGGAATATGTGCCGGACCCGCTGATCGCCTACCGCGGGGCGACCTACCGCCAGGCCACAGTGGTTGAGATGCACGGCAGCGCCTCGCTGGTGATGGCCGAGATCGTCACCCCGGGCTGGTCACCGGACGGCGCCCTGTTCGGCTACGACGAAATCCGCCTGCGGAACGAGATCTCGGTCGACGGGCGCCTGGCGGTGCTCGACAACCTGCTGATCCGTCCGCTGACCGGTGCCGCCCCGATAGACGGCATGGCCTTCCTCGAGGACTACACCCACGTCGGTTCCCTCCTGGTTATGGATGCCCGCGTGGATGCCGCGCTGCTGAACGAGCTGCATGAGCAGCTGCTGCCGCTTGCCGACGGCTGCAACCTGGGAATGTCACTGCTCGACGGCGGCCTGGTCATCCGGGCCCTGTCCCACGCCACCGAGCCGCTGGACGCCGTCATCCGCGCCGGCATCGATTTTCTGCGGTTGCGCTGGCACGGCCAGCCCCGCCTCGACCTTCGAAAGTACTAAATGAAAGCCCTCTTGAACCACCACGAGCGGGAAGCCCTCCCGACGGCCCGCCGCTTGGCGGTCACCTTCGCGGCAGTCGCCGCCCTCCACGTCGTTATGCTTGCGCTGCTGGCCGATTCGCTGCGCACAAACCACAGCCCTGTGGTGCTCGGCCTGCTCATCACGGCTTACCTGGCCGGGGTGAAGCACAGCTACGACTGGGACCACATTGCGGCGATCGATAACTCCACCCGCCGGTTCGCGGCCCAGGGCCGCAGCCCAGTCAGCGTGGGTTTCGCCTTCAGCAT
This sequence comes from Pseudarthrobacter cellobiosi, assembly GCF_023913755.1. Taxonomy (GTDB): domain Bacteria; phylum Actinomycetota; class Actinomycetes; order Actinomycetales; family Micrococcaceae; genus Arthrobacter; species Arthrobacter cellobiosi. Next base: position 82,191 of record NZ_JAMXBJ010000040.1, on the reverse strand, counting down.
GGGCCACAGCATGGTGGTTGTGCTTGCCGGGGTACTTGTTGTCAGTGGTGCAGGCATCATTCAGGACGCGCTTAATGACGGCTCGTCCGCGAACATGGTTTTGAGCATTACCGGGGCATCTGTCTCGGGCCTGTTCCTGCTGACCATCGGTGTTTACAACGCCGCCGCGTTCCGGCGAACCGCGTTGCTGTACCGCCGCGTCAAAGATGGTGCGACCGTCACCCGCGAGGCACTGGCCCCGACCGGGCTGGTGGCCCGCCTGCTCAACAAACCGCTCTCCCGCGTCAACCGTCCACGTGACATCTTCGTCCTCGGATTCCTCTTCGGCCTCGGCTTCGACACGGCCTCGACCATCGCGTTCCTGCTCCTCACCGCGACGGCCGCCCTCGCCGGCATCTCCCCGGTCGCCCTCATGGCCCTGCCTTTTGGCTTCATGGCGGCGATGACGCTGTGCGATACGGTGAACGGCGTCGCGATGATGAAGATGTACCGAAGCGCCGTTGTGGACCCCAAACGCCGTATCGGTTTCAACATGGTCATCACAGGGGTGTCCGCAGCCTCTGCCCTGTTCATCTCGGTCATCACCATCGCTGGCCTACTGCACGCGATGCTCGGTCTCACCGACCCGGTGACCACCTTCCTTGCCGAACTCGACCTCGGCCACGCCGGGCTGGTCCTCGTGGCGCTGCTGCTGTTCATCTGGGCTGCGCATACCTGGGTGCGCCGCGCCGGCGAAGCCGCCTCAGCCACAACGGGCGGAAACCCGCAGGGATAGGGCTCGACGGCGGGATCGCCGCTGGGTCCTGCCGGAGCCCGGCTCGACGGCGCTACTCGGCGGACGGCCGCTGCCGTTGCCGTTTCGTCGCCGACCGCTGTTCCTTGGCGGCGAGACGACGGCGGTTCGAACCCCGCGTGGGTTTGGTCGCCCGGCGGCGGGGGCCTTCGGGTGCCAGACCTTCTGCCACGAGATCGGCGAGCTTGGACAGGGCGGTCTCGCGGTTGCGCAGCTGGGAGCGCTGCTCGGAGGAGGCCACGGTGATCACCCCGGCGACGAGGCGTGGTGCGAGACGAGTCAGCAGCATCTGCCGTTGGTCATCCGAAAGTACGGCGGAGCCGGCGATGTTCCATGAGAGTTCGGCGCGGCTGTCCGTTGTGTTGACGTGCTGACCGCCTGGCCCGGACGACCGCGAGAACCGCCAGCGGAGTTCCGACGCCGGAATCGTGAGCGCGGGCGACACCTCCAGATCCATGCAACCAGCGTTGCACACTATGGGCGCTTACCCGCTACGGCTGCGGCAGGGGAGGGAGGTACTGGCAGACCCCTGATAACCAGAGCCCTCGCTAGGACAGGCATGACCGCGTTGTATTGAACGTGAACCGCAGTCCTGCCCCTACCCACAGACCGGAGCCAGCGTGACCGCCGTCGTAACCCCGATTCCCGCACGCGAGCAGACAGTCGGCCGCCCCCTGGCGATTGTGCTTGGCCTGCTGACCATCTTCGGTCCCATCTCCATGGACCTCTACCTCCCGGTCCTCCCAGCCCTCACCGCTGAGCTGCAAAGCACGACGTCGGTGGCCCAGTTGACCATCACCGCCTGTGTGCTGGGTCTCGCCATCGGCCAATTAGTAGCGGGGCCGCTCTCGGACCGCCTCGGGCGGCGGACGCCGCTGCTGATCGGCGTCGTTGCCTACACGCTGACGTCTGTCCTCTGCGCGCTGAGCCCAACCATCGAGACGCTCATCGTCGCGAGGTTCGTCCAGGGCCTGGCCGGAGCCGTGGGCATCGTCATTGCGCAGGCCGCCGGGCGGGACGTCTACTCGGGCGCCAAGCTCATTCGCTACTACGGCCGCCTCACGGTTCTCGGCGGACTGGCCGCCATCATCGGCCCGGTCATCGGCGGGCAACTCGCCACCGTCACCGACTGGCGCGGAGTCTTCCTGTTCCTCGCAGCCGTCGGCGTCGCCGTCCTGCTGGCGTCATTGGTGGTCTTCCAGGAGACCCTGCCCGCGAACCGGCGAGTGACTGGAGGGTTTTCGCAGACCCTCCACGGTTTCCGCCGGCTCCTCGCTGACCGCGTATTCGTCGGGGCCGTGCTGATCACCGGTTTCACGTACTCGGCGGTCTTCGCCTATCTGAGCGGGGCAACCTACATACTCCAAGGCATGTATGGGCTCTCCCCGCAGGGCTACTCGTTCGCGTTCGGCCTGAATTCACTGGGCTTTGTGGTCTTCGGGTTCATCGCCGGCCGGCTCGCTGAACGGTGGTCCGAACGTGGGACGCTCACCGCGGGCCTGATAATGACGGCCGCCGGCGCCTTGGGGCTGCTGGCGACGGCGGCCCTGCACCTGCCGCTGATTGCCATTGTCCTGTCCCTGTTCACCATGGTCAGCGGCGTGGCCGTCACCAGCCCGCCGGCCACGTCGCTTGCCCTCAAGGATTATCCCGATATCGCTGGGACGGCATCCTCGTTGCTGGGGCTGGCCCGGTACGCCTTCGGCGGCATCGCTGCACCCTTGGTGGGCATCGGCGGCGCCAACGACGCCGTCCCCCTCGGCATCGTCGCGGCCGCTTCAGCGGCAGCCGCCGTGCTTTGCCTGGGGCTGGTCAAGAGGCGGCATGGTCAGGATCGAATTCGCTGACCCGGACCACACTCGCACACTGCCTATGGGTCTTTGTCAGCGAGGCTTGTAGACGTCCGCGCGGTGCTCGATGCGGTGGACATATAAGGTGTGCTCTTCAACATCGACGGTGAACAACACGCGGTAGTCACCGCGGCGTGCGGTGCGCAGGCCCAGGAGTTCACTTGTGAGGGGCTTGCTGAGCCGGCGGGGATTGTCGGCCAGAACTCCAGTAACGAATTCGGCAATTGCGGCAGCAGCCTTCTCCGGCAGCCGACGAAACCCCTTCAGCGCGGGGCTGGTGACTTCGATTCTCCAGGGGCCCTGCTCGTTCGATGGTTCCTCAGTCACCTCGGCGGTAGCCCAAACTCTCGGCGCAGGTCATCGCCGCTGACGGTGTTCCCTGCCTCGATGTCGCGCTGGGCCTGTTCCAAATCTGTCCTGATGTCCGGCTGCGATAGCCAGTGGATGGTTTCCTGAAGTGACTCGAGGTCGTCAGCGGACATCAACACCGCTGACGGGTGCCCGTGGCGGGTGATCTGGATGATCTCATGCGTCTTGTCCGCCTCCTCCACGAGTGCGGAAAGCTTGTCCTTGGCTTCGCTAAGGGGCACGGTTTTCATACTGTGATTATAGCCTGAAGTCAGGCTATTTAATGGCCTGACTTTTAGCCGATGATGGACCTCGCGGGGATCGGCTGATGTCACTGCTTAGACCCGCCGCGTCACCCCCTCCGCTCCACCGCCGCCAGGATCACCTGGCCCAATTCCACAGGTTTGGTGAACTGGGGCCAATGGCCGGTGGGGAGGTCCACGTACTCGACGTCGCGCATGCGGGCCAGCTCGGCGGTGAAGGGATGCCCGGCGTCGATCCATTCGGTGAGGAGCGACGACGGGAACTGGCACGCGATCACAGTCGCCGGAACGTCGTATCTGCGGACGTCATGCAGGCGCTGCCGGCCATGCGCAACGCCCCTGGGCTCTGGGATGGCGCGCGCCCGGAACGACGCGCGCAACTCATCGGTGAGGTCCACCAGATCGGCGTCATCGAAGCCATCCCACGGCGGCAGGGGCACGTCGTCGCCCTCGGTGGGCAGCCCGTCATTGATGACGCCGCCCTCGCCCAGGGGTCCGCTGTCCACGTAAATATTCCGGGCAACGCGGTCCGGCCGTGCGTCCGCCACGCCGTGGATGACCGCGCCACCACCGGAGTGCCCCACCAGAACCACCTTTCCGTCGAGACCGTCCAGAACGTCTACGACGGCGGCAATATGGTCCTTCAGAGTGATGCCGCCACGCCGTGCGTCCACAGATTCAAGGCCGGGCAGCGTCACTGGGTGGGGTGTGTGCCCCGCCGCCGCCAGTGCCGGCGTCACCTTCTCCCAGGATGAGGCGTCCAACCAGAAACCGGGTACCAAGATGATGTCCATGACGGAACCCTACTCCGCGACCCCGGCGCTAAGTAAGGCGCCGGGTAAGACCGGGGCGGTCAGGCCGCCGTCGCGCATTACGGCGACGGCGTCGGTCAGCGGGACGAATTCGGTGTCGTGCGTGACCATCACGGTGGCCACCTGGAACTCGTCGGTGACCCGGCGCAGCAGCCCGACGATCGATGCGCTGCGCGCGTGGTCCAGCGCCGCCGTCGGCTCGTCCACCAGCAGCACCTTCGGGCTGCCCATCAGGGCCCGGGCGATGTTCACCCGCTGCCGCTGCCCGCCCGAAAGCTGGTGCGGTCGCTTGTCCGCGGACGCGGCCAACCCCACCAGATCCAGGAGTCCCGCGGCGTGCGAACGCGCGGCCTTCAGCGGCTTGCCGCGCAGGTGGTGGCCAATCATCAACTGCTCGACGGCGGTCAGGGACGCCAGGAGGTTGGGCTGCTGGAAGATGATGCCCACCTTCTCCCGCCGCACCGCGGTCAGTTCCCTGTCCTTCAGCCCCGCGGTGTTGATCCCGTCAATGATCACGTCCCCGCTGGTGGGGTGGACCAGGGTGGCGGCGACTGCCAGGAGGCTGGATTTGCCCGAGCCGGACGGGCCCACCAGCGAGACCATCCGGCCTGCTGCGACCTGGAGGCTGATGCTGTCCAGGGCCTTGATGGTTCCGCCGCCGTCCGGGTATTCGAGGGTGACGTTGCTGAGGGTCAGCGGGTGGGTGAGCGCGGAGCCGGCGGTGGGAATGAGGGGCGCAGCAGTTGTAACAGACATGGGAAGTACCTTTCGGGAGTTTCAGGGAGAGGAATTAGTTGCCACCGAGGGCGATCAGCGGATCGACGGTGGTCACCCTGCGAACTGCCAGCGCGGCGCCCGCCATGCCCAAGGCCACAATTCCCAGCACGGGCAGCAGCGTGGTGGCGGGCGTGACCAGGAAAGGCGCGGCCTGTGCCGCGGCGAATCCGCCCAGAATTCCGACCGCCCCGCCCAGGCCCGCGCCGGCCAGCAGCACAATGGCGGCCTGGGTCATGGCATCGCGCAGTACGTAGCCGCCCGACGCGCCCATGGCCTTGAGGACGGCGATATCGCGGGTGCGCTGCACGGTCCAGACCGTCAGGAACGCCACGATCACCAGCGCCGAAATCCCGTAGAGGAACGCCTGCATCAGCATCAGCGACCCGTTTTCGCTCTTGAAGGAACCCAACGCCTGGAACGATCCTGTGCGGCTGGTGCTGACCGTGCGTGCCATCGCGTTGGCCGCTTCCTCGTCCACCACGGCCCCTTCCTGATAGGTGACGGCGACGACGGTGGCCACCGGCATGCTCCCCGGCGCGCTGCCGGCCACGGGCGCCAGGCGCGCCACCTCCGCCCAGGTGGGCAGCGCCGTCCACACCACGCCGGTGTGCGAATACCACTGGTCATCCACGACGGCGGTAACGGTCACCTCAGTGCCAGCCACCGTGGCCGTGTCTCCGACGTCGAGCGAAAGGTCCGCGGCGACGGTCGCGCCGATCACCACCGACCCCGCCCTGACCGGCGACGGCGCCAGCTGCCCGTCCTCGGCAACGCCGAAGACCGCCACGTTGGTGGTGCCGCCATCGCCGCCCTGGAGGCGGGACTGGCTGATGCCCAGGGCCTCGGCCCGGACCACCCCCGCGGTGCGCTTCCAGCTGTCCACCTGCGCGGCCGTCACTTCGCTTTCGGTGAAGGATGCCGTGGGCTGGTTGGTTCCGGGTGCGCCAAAAACGATGCTGTCCACCTGCTTGGCCGCAGCCCCGGAGTCAGAACCGGAGCCAGCACCGGATCCGGCACCCAGCTTCCCGATGGCGGACGTGGACTGGTCGCCCAGCCCGGCGGTGAGCCCGGAGAGCAGCACCAGCAGCAGCGTCACCAGGGCCACGACGCCGCCCATCAGGGCAAACCTGCCCTTGGCGAACCGGATGTCGCGAATAGCGAGAAACACGTTGTACTTCCTTCAGTGGGGGTGGAATTCCTTCTGAATCCACTCTCCGGCGCCTCGGCCCGGCCCACATCAGGGACTTGGTTGAGGCCGGCGGGACAAGGGGTTGAAGGGGCGGTCAACCTTTTGGTTGATCCGCACATTCCCACAGGCGCCTAAGCTGGTGAAATGCCTGCCGCGGACCCACAGACCACCCCGTCGGGGGCAGCCATCCTGCGGTTCCTTCGGGTGACGCTTCACGTCGGTTTTGCCGTGCTGCTGCTGGTCGCCATCCTGCGGCTCCACTTCGCTGACGGAGCCGTCGGCGCGGACGGCGCGGACGGCGCCGCCGGAGTGAACGGCCCCGCAATGCCGGAAGGCGCAGCAACCGGCCAGCGCCTCGCCTGGTCCGCACTCGCCCTTGCGCTCGCCGCGGCCTATCTCGTCGGCACCATCCTGGAGAAGCGCTTCGCCGCCGGCCGCTCCAGCTTCAACCCGCACCCCTACGCCGCCCCCTGGCTGGGCCTTGTCACAGCACTGTGGGGCGTCCTCCTCGCGGGCAGTGCCGAATTTTCCTGGGTCGCCTTTCCGCTCTTCTTCCTCCACCTGCACATACTGCCGCGCCGGATTGCGCTGCTCACCATCGCCGCGATGACGGCCGCCGTCGTGGCTTCGCAGTGGGTGGCCAGCGGCCTGCCGTCGCCCACCCTGCCCATGGTCCTGGGACCGGGGCTGGGGGCCGTTTTCGCCGTGGTCACCGGGCTGGCTTACCGCGCGCTCTACCAAGAGAGTGAGGCGCAGCGGCTGGCCGCGGACGAACTCCGGCGGACCCGGGCCGAGTTGGCCCGGACCCAACATGATGCCGGCGTCGCAGCTGAACGTGAGCGCCTGGCCCGCGAAATCCATGACACCCTCGCGCAGGGCCTGTCCAGCATCGTCCTGGTTGCGCGGGCGGCAGAAAAGTCCCTGGCCAGCGGCGACCTTGCCACCGCCGCCGAGCGGTTCGCGCTGGTGCAGCAGACGGCGTCGGAAAACCTCGCGGAGGCCCGCAGCTTTGTCCGCGGCCTCACCTCGCCCCAGCTCCAGGAGTCGTCGCTCCCGGAAAGCCTGCAGCGGCTCTGCGGCGAAACCGAAACCCTGGCCGCCGCTCGCGGTGAAGGACTCCGCTGCCGCTTCGAGCTGGTGGGCGACCCGGCGGAGCTGCCGCCGCAGTACAGCGTTACCCTGCTCCGGGCTGCCCAGGCCAGCCTGGCCAACGTCCGGCTCCACGCCAAGGCGAGCACCGCCGTCGTCACCCTCGCGTTCCTCGGGGACGAGGTAACCCTGGACGTGTACGACGACGGCACGGGCTTTGTGCCGGAAGCAACGGGTCCCGGCGTGGCGGGCCGGGCGGACGGCAGCGGGTTTGGGCTGCGCTCGCTGGCTGCCCGGGTGGCTGAGCTGCACGGCTCCCTGGACGTGGAGACGGCACCCGGCGAAGGGACCGTCGTCGCCATCCGGCTGCCGCTCTCGGGAAGTGTGCTGCCTGGTCAGTCGCCCCCTGGAGGGGCGCTGCCCGGACGGCCCTTGGTAAGCCCGGAACTGCCCGGCCCGGCGGTGGAGCGGCACTGATGGGCAAGCTCCGTATTCTCCTGGTGGATGACCACCCCGTGGTCCGCGCGGGACTGCGCGCCATGCTCACCGAATTTGAGGACTTCAGCGTCGCTGCCGAGGCCGCCGACGGGGACGCGGCGTTGCGCGAACTGGCGCGGCTGCGGACCCTGGGGGACCGCGTGGACGTGGTCCTGATGGACCTGCAGATGGGCGCCGGGATGGATGGCGTCACCGCCACCGCAGCGATCCGGCAGCTGGACTCCCCGCCGCCGGTCCTGATCCTGACCACTTACGACACTGAGGCGGACATCTTGGCCGCCGTGGAGGCAGGCGCCAGCGGCTACATGCTCAAGGACGCCCCGCCGGAACAGATCCGCCAGGCCGTGTTGTCGGCGGCGGCGGGCCAGACGGCGCTGGCGCCCAAGGTCGCGGCCCTGCTGATGTCGCGGATCAGCAGCCCGGAAACCGCCCTCACAACCCGCGAGGTCCAGTTGCTTGAACTGCTGGCCACCGGCCTGACCAACCGCGCCATCGCCCGGCGGCTCTTCATTTCCGAGGCCACCGTCAAGACCCACCTGGTGCACATCTACGGCAAGCTCGGCGTGGACAACCGGACCTCGGCCATCGCCCTGGCCACGCAACGACGGATCATCCGCACGCCAGGCCAGTAACCTCCCTGAGTTTTTGGGAAGATATCGGCCGCTAAATGGCTTTCGGCGCGGATTATGTGGACAAAAAATCCAGGGGTGTCGCAGTTTCGGTTGCAGGGCGAAAATGTCCGATGGCGGTGCGATACTGAGGTCTGCATCACTCGGCAGTCGGGGGGAACGTCGGACATGGTCCTGGACACTTCTACGCTGAGGATTGCCTTCGGCGTGATGGCTTTGGTCCTGGTGCTGCTGTTCTACTTCTTGGACTACCGCTACACGCGCTCGCCGTACGGCGGCTGGTGGTGCCTCGCATTGGTGTTCTTCCTTTCCGGATCCGCCGCCTTCCTGCTCAACGGAACCGCCCACCAATGGTGGGCCAATATGCTGGGCAATGTCCTGCTGGTCCTCGGCGGCGCAGCCGTCTGGGCCGGTGCCCGGTCGCTCCGGGAGGTGCCGCCGCTGCGGTGGGCGTTCACCGGGGTACCGCTGGTCACCCTGGTTGCCTCCGCCGTCGACAATCCCGGCACCAACACCTGGTCCGGCGGTGCAGTCTTCCTCGCCGCAATGTGCCTGACGGTGGGGCTCGCCTCCCGGGAACTCTGGCGGCTGGACCCCGGATATTCGCGCGTGCGGGTCCCCATGGCTGCCGCGGCGGCCGGGTTGTCCGCGTTCTATTTCGGCCGGCTTGTCCTCTTCCTCCTGGAGGGCCCGAACGGTCCCACGTTCGTCACGTTCTTCGGGTCCGCAGTGACCACGTTGGTGACCATGGTGCTGCTGGTGGTGGTGTCCTTCAGCATGGCCGCATTGAGCACCGAACAGCAGACCCGGGCTCTGCACATGGTGGCCACCCGGGACGATATGACGGGGCTGCTCAACCGCAAAGCCTTCCGGGACCTGGCCGCGGCGCTGTTGAAGGACAGGACCGTCGCCCGGGGAACGGGTGCCCTGATCCTCGCTGACCTGGACCATTTCAAGGCAGTCAACGACACCCACGGACACGCTGCCGGCGACCTTGCGCTCCAGGCCTTCGCCGACGCGTGCCGGGACGTGGTGAGATCCACGGACCTCGTGGGCAGGTACGGCGGGGAAGAGTTCATCCTCCTCATCCCGGGCGCCTCCGCCGGGCGCGCGGAGGAAATCGCCGAGGAGGTCAGCAGGCGGCTCGCCCAAGTGCCCACCGTCGACGGGCTGGAGATGCCCACCGTCAGTTACGGTGTGGCATTGTACGACGCCGCGACGTCCGATGTGGAAGACCTCATCGCAGCCGCTGACCGGGCCCTCTATGCGGCCAAGTCGCTGGGACGGAACCGCGCCGTCCACAGCGACCCGCGAGGCTAGCCCGTCAGTTGAGCTTTCCCGCCAGCCGTTCCCGCACAGCCACGCTGGCGGCATTCAGCCCGATCAGCTCCACTTTTCGCCCGTGCTCCGCGGAGCGATGGAGTGCCAGTCGAAGGTGATGGCGGAACGAAGATCATCACGGCCACCAGCGCGGCCATCGGAATCAGGCCAACAACGTCGCCGAGCACCACCACCAGAACCAGCAGGAAGACGCCGGCCAGGAATGTGGATACCCGGCTCCGGGCCCCGGATCCCTTGACGTTGATCATGGTCTGGCCGATCACGGCGCAGCCGCCCATGCCGCCGAAGAAGCCGGTGACGATGTTCGCCACGCCCTGGCCCCAGGACTCGCGGGTCTTGTTGGAGCGGGTGTCCGTGATGTCGTCCACGAGCTTGGCGGTCATCAGCGATTCGAGCAGCCCCACCAACGCCACAGACACCGAGAACGGTGCGAGGACCTGGAATATCTCCCACGTCAGCGGGACGTTGGGGACAAACGCCGAAGGCAGGCTCTCGGGCAGCTGGCCCTTGTCCTGGACGGTGGGCACATCCAGCAGGATCTGGAAAACGCCGGCCAGGATCACCGCCGCGATCAGGTGGTCCAGGCCGTGGCTGCGCATCAGCGGGGCGATGACCAGGGCGACGGCGCCGGTAGCGGCGGAAATCATGGCGGGCCGGCCGCCCACAAAGGAGATGGTGACAGCCATGGTGAACGAGGCAAACAGGCCGATCCGCGGATCCACGCCCGCGATCACCGAGAAGCCGATCGCCTCCGGGATCAGCGCCAGCGCCACCACCAGGCCTGCCAGCGCCTCGGTCTTCAGCCGCCGCGGCGAGCGAAGCGTGGCACGGACTGATTGGAGCTGCTGAGGCGTGCTGGTCCGGGCATCTGGGACGCTTCGTACGGCCACGGCTGGGTCCAATCGTGCAGGTGAAGCCGGCAGTGGCGGCTTCATTCATAGGCGGGGATGGGGCGGCGCCACGCCTCATTGCGAAATAGGGGGCACGTCCGCCCCTACAAGTCTGGGGCAGGCCGCGGGCCAACTGCTAAAATGACTGGGTTGTAGACCGGCCTATAGCTAGTCCAGCCAGCGCCGTAACGTAAGTAGGGGACCACACAAGACATGACGGCAGGCGGTTCACACATCAGCACTTCGGAGAGCGTTCCCGGTCCGTCGAAAAAGACAGCGGCCGGCGCGGAGCTCCCGAAATCTTCCGCCCCCGCCGTAGCTCCCCCCACCAAGCGCCGGGTGTACATCGCCACCTGGCAGGGCTTCCTCGGCGCCCTCATGATGTTTGTGGGCTCGATCGGAACGGGCTGGATCGCCAACGGCTCACCCATGATCCGCCAGCCGGTGGTCATCGCCCTGCGGACCGAGGGCTGGGGCGTGACGCTGTCCACCGTGCTCCTGACGGTGGGGGCGATGCTCCTGATGCGGTCCTGGCTCCGGCTGGGCCAGCGGCTGGACGACTGGGGCGAACACTCGCTGCGGTCGGTGGTCATAGCCATCTCCGCCTGGTCCCTGCCGCTCCTGCTGGCCGTCCCCATCTTCTCCCGCGATGTCTACGCCTACACGGGACAGGGCCGCCTGGTCATGGAAGGCCAGAACCCCTACGCCGTGGGCATTTCCACCCTCAACAACTGGTTTGCCCTCGGCGCGGACCCGGCGTGGGCCGAGAACCGGACCCCCTACGGGCCTTACTTCCTGTGGCTCGCCCGCGGCGTGGTGGAGCTGACAGGGGCGCAGCCCGACGTGTCCGTGCTGCTGTTCCGCCTGATCGCCGGCGTCGGGGTCCTGCTCTGCGTCATTTACGTGCCCAAGCTGGCCGAACTGCACGGCATCAACGGCGCGCGGGCACTCTGGATCGCGGTGGCCAACCCGCTGTTCCTCATCAGTTTCGTGGCCAGCGCCCACAACGACGCGCTCATGGTGGGCCTCGCCGTCGCCGGTGTCTACTTCGCCGCGACGAAGCGATACCTGGCCGGAATCCTGCTGGTCACCGCCTCCATCGGGATCAAGCCCATCACGGTTCTGCTGCTCCCGTTCATCGGGGTTATGTGGGCCGGGCCGGCCGCCTCGTGGACGCGGAAGTTCCTCATTTGGGGCGCGACGGCGGGAATCAGTTTCGCGGTGCTGGCCGTCAGCGGGATCCCGTACAACCTCGGGTTGGGGTGGGTGTGGGCCATCATGGACCCGACGCCGGGTTACACCGGCTATTCGCCGTCAGGGTTCCTGGGGCAGCAGGTCGAGTTCCTCGGCAACGTGCTGGGATTGCCGGGCGGCACCATCGCGGACCTCCTGCGGACTGGCATGAAGTGGGCGGCTATCGGGCTCGTGCTGCTGCTGATGTTCCGTGGCGATTACTCGCGGGCAGTGCGCCGGCTGGCTCTGGCGTTCACCGCCGTCGTGATGCTTTCGCCCATCATCCAGCCTTGGTACATCCTCTGGTTCCTGCCGTTCCTGGCGGTGACGGGCATCCGGAACGACTGGCAGATCCGGTGCCTGTACGTGGGCGTGACGTTCTTTGTGGTGTTCGGCGCGCAGGACCAGCTCTCGGTCTGGTCCTTTGTGGAGCTGCCGATTAATGCGTCCTCGCTGGCGTTCGTGACGGCGCTGCTGTTCACGTTCTACCTGCTGGTCCTGGACATCCACACGCGGAAGCTGCTGATCGAGGGCAAACCCTCGGACTGGGCCCGGCGGGGTTGGCGCTGGGTCCTGGACCAGCGCCGCACCGCCCGCTGAGGCGCGCCGGCTCCGCCAAAGAGCTCTAACGAGCGGAACTCTACGACGCGGCCCTGCGCCGAAGACCCAGGCGGTAACGGTAACCCAACCAGAACGCCAATGTCAGCAGGGCCACTGCAATGAGTAAATAACCGGTCCGAGCACCGCTGTCCATCAGGACCATCGTGTCCGATGTGAAGGTCTGGTTAGCCAGGGGTGCGTAGGCGAACCACCCGATCTCCTGCCGGGGCGCCAAGACTGCAGCAAGTCCGGTGGCAACCGCGGCTGCCGCAAGGATCGGTGCCAGCAGCGGCAGCCAACGGCGGAGCCCCGGCCTGTTTGTGTTTTCTTCCCCCAAAGTCATGGCACTACCCTAAGGCGGCCCGGGTCAGGCGGCCTGCGTGACCGCCTGTGATTTCCGGCCGAGCTCGGCGGTCCGCTTCACCGACCACCAGAGCAGCACCACCAGCAGCACGTTGCGCGTGGTGAGGATGGCGGCCATGACCGGGTGGGCGTGGATGAGCGGCGTGTAGAACAGCGGATAGATCACAAAGGTGGTCACCGCGATTCCCATCAGCAGCGCCGCGGGAACCTTCCACCGCTCCCAGTCGTGCGTCAGGCCCGCGATGATCACGGGGGCCAGCCAGATAATGAACTGCGGCGAACCCACCTTGTTGAACACGATGAACGCCGTGGTCATCATCAGCGCACCCTCGAGGAAGAGTTCCTCCCGCTCGGCACCGCGGTTCAGGGCCCTGACCAGCAGGACTGCCGCCACCACGGCGGCGAGGATCAGCAGGGGCTGCATCAGCAACGCGGCCACGCTGGCGCCGGGGCCGTAGACCTCTGTGGAGTTGATGGCCGTGTTGTCCGCCATCTTGGAACCGGCGATGTTGAAGACGCTGAGCCACACCCACGGCGTGGAGAACGTGGCTTCAAGCTGCATCCCACGCTCGCCCTGGTTGGTCAGGAAGTCCATGATGTGCGGCAGCCCGCCGGACAGGTACGTGCCCAGGCCCACGACGGCGGTGACTGCGACACCGGACGCCAGTACCTGGATCCGTTTCCGGCTGGCAATAACGATGGGCACGAGGACCGCTGCCGGCCACACCTTGAGCCAGGTGGCCACGCTCAGCAGGATCCCCGCCACCACGGGGCGTTCGGCCGCGTACAGCAGGGCAATCAGCACGATGGGGGCGGTGATTCCCTCCACCCGGGCGAAGCTGAGATAGCCCATAAATACCGTGAAAAACAGCCACCACCAGGCCGGGGCGATGCCCTTCACCTTCCGCGGCCCGCGCGTCAGGAAAGCAAGCCCGACGGCGTTGAGGGCTGTGATGATCAGGAACCAGCACAGGAGGTACAGGCTGGGTCCGGCAATGTTCGCGAGGAAGATGGGGATCTGCGCCAGCACTGGGTATACCCAGGGGCTGATCTTGCCGTCCAGGCTGTCCGGATTGTAGCCGTCCATGGCCCACTGGCGGTACTGCTCGGTGTCGCTGAACGTATCGCCGTTGAGGAAGAACGACGCCATCCAGCCAAGGAAATACAGGTGGATGACTGCGAAGCCCCACCAGACGCTGGACGGACGGGCGAACCAGTCCACCACGCGCGCGGGCAGGACGGTGCTGCGGACGCTGACCAGCCGGTCGAAGAACTTCGTGGAAATCTTAGGACTCCTTGAGCGCGGGGACGGACGCGGAAGTCTTTTTGCCCAGCGAGTACAGGCGCCGGACCGACCACAGGAACAGGACCACCAGGAGGACGTTGCGGATGGTCAGCACGCCGGCCATGAGGGGGTTGTTGTGGCTGAGGGCATCGTAGAACAGCGGGTAGATGAAGAACGTTGCCACCGCGATGGCGATGAGCATGGCCGCGGGGACCCGCCATTCACGCCAGCTGTGCGCCAGCCCCACCGCTACGGCGGGGGCCAGCCACACCATGAACTGGGGTGAGCCCACCTTGTTGAACACCACAAAGGCGGTGGCCAGGGTGAGGGCTCCGGCCAGCAGCAGCTCGGTGCGGTCCACCGCGCCGTCGGCCTTGCCGTTGCCGTTGAGCTTGCCGTTGTGCAGCGCCCAGAAGGTCAGTCCGGCCACGAGCAGGGCGGCAAGGATGAGGAGCGGCTGCATCAGCACGGACATCACTGCCGTTCCGGGGCCGTCCACCTGCATCGAGTTGATATCGGTGTTCATGTACATCCGGGAATCGCCGATGTTCAGCACGGACAGCCACAGCCACGGAGTGGTGAACGTTGCCTCGAGCTGCATGCCCCTGTCGCCCTGCTGCGTCAGGAAGTTCAGCAGTTTGGGAACACTGCCCACGACGGCGGCCAGAGCCACCACCACCGCTGAGGTTGCCACGCCTGCCAGCACCACCAGCAGGCGGTTCTTGACGACGGCGAAGAGGGCCAGCATCACTGCGGCCGGCCAGACCTTCACCCAGGTGGCTGCGGCAAGCAGGACCGAGGCGATAAACGGCTGGCCCACGCCGTAGGCCAGGGCCACCAGGACGATCGGTGCGGTGAGGCCGTCCACGCGAGCGAAGCCCAGCCAGCCCATGAGCAGGGTGAACACCAGCCACCACCAGCCCGCGGGGATCGCGTTCAGGTTGCGGCCGCGCTCCGTGAGCTTGGCCAGGCCCCAGCCGTTGAGGATGGTGGTCATCAGCACCCACAGGAAGAAGAACGGTCCGGGACCAGCCAGCCCTGCTAGCGCCATGGGGATCAGCGCGAGGATGGGGTAAACCCACGGGCTGGGGCCTCCGCTGAGGTTCGCTTCGTCGAAACCCGCCCGGGCCCAGTCGCGGTAAATGAACGTGTCGCTGAAAGCTTCGCCCCGCAGGGACAGCAGCGCCGCGAAGATCAGGAAACCCAGGTGCACCAGGATGAAGCCGGTGAGAAGTCCACGCGGCGTGTTCAGCCAGGACCGTGCGGCCGCAGGCAGGATGACGTTGCGGATCCGGGTGAGCGTGGCGAAGAATGCGTCCGTGGAAATGGCGGAATCCTTGTCAGAGAGGGGCATAAACAGGTGCCGGATCTTGCCGCGGGGCTGGAACCGGGAGCATCGGAGGTCCGTTTACAACAGCCTCCACCATGAGTCAAGGGTAGTTGAAATGTCGGTGGTGCCCAATAATCCTGCGGCTCCGCGATTGGTCTACTCGGACTTGGTCTGGCGGTAGCGCTCGATCTGTTTGAGCCGCCGCAGGAGGCTGTCGCGCCGCGGGTGCGGGACGGCGTCGGGCGCCTCTGCGGTGAGGTCAATGTGTTTGGTGCCGTACTGCCAGAGCAGGAGGTCATCCAGCAGGCGGTCCGGGCCGGGGGAGTAGCGGTGGTCCAGCGCCTTGCGGACCTCGGTGATCCGCTGGGCGCTCAGAAGGCCGGCCAGCTGGACGGTCTGGTTGAGGCCGTGGGCGGCCATAAGCTCGGCGGCCCAGCCCCAGTCGTCATCGACTTTGCGGTCCACGTGCGGCAGCAGCGTGCGCCAAACGTCCCGGATCCGGTTGGGTGTGAGCTGCGCGGCGCCCTCACCCTCGACATCCCAGTAGCTGCGGACTTCCTCGTAGCGTTCGTGCAGGTCCGCGAAGGCGCTCTCCACCGTTTCCAGCATGGCGGCGGTGGCGGTGAACTGGCGGTCGAAATGCGGAGTCCAGGCGCGGGGGTCCTCGGCCTTGAAGCGGATGTCGTGCTCGATCTCGCTCCAGGCGTGGGCGAAGACGGTGCGGATCTGGCATTCGAAGAAGTAGCTGCCGTTGGCCTGAATGTCCGGGTTGAAGGCCTGCTGGTAATCCTTGACGGCCTCGTTCTGGATGGTGCGCAGGATGAGGTGGCGGCTGGAGTAGCCGTACGTGCCGGACTCGATGGAGCCGATGTCCTTCTCCCGGTCGCCGCGGCAGTCGAACACCTGGCGCTGGCGCTTGATGATGTTGGCCACCAGGGCGTTCTCCGCGGGCAGCTTGGTGATAACGCGCACGCCCACCATGTCATTGAGGGTGCGGAACGGGTCCGGGAACTTCAGCACCGGGGGGCCGCCGGGTTCCAGCGGTTCCTCAATCCGGGAAATCTTCTCCCGGAAGGATTCCACCGATTTGGTGCGCCCGGTGACAAACAGCGGAGTGACCTCGGTGTCCTTCAACATGTCGCGGAGGATGTGGAGAACGTCCTTGGTGACCAGCTTCAGGGCAGGGCGGACGCGCTCGTAGATCTCCACGTTTTCCTGCACGGATTCACGCAGGCTGATGTCCAGGCTGTCCCAGTTACTCGGCATGCCCCCAGCTTACGGCGGGGGTGTGACAGCACCCCATCAGGACGCTCTCTCACTTATTCTAAGAAATGCGGCAACGCTCTCTCACTTTCTTAGGGAAAGTGAGAGAGCGTTGGCTATGAAGGGGCCGTTGCCGAGGTGGAGTTGCGGACCACCAGGGAGCTTTCCAGCGTCAGCTGCGGCTGCTCCAGCTGGTGGCCTTCCATAAGTCGGCGCAGCTGCCCGCCGGCCTTCAGCCCCAACAAGGTCGCCGGCAGATGCACGCTGGTCAGGCTGGGATTGCTGGTGGCGGAGTACGGCAGATCATCGAAGCCGGCGATGGCCAGCTGGCCCGGGATCTGGACGCCTGCCACCCGCGCTTCCTGCAGCACCCCATAGGCGTGGGTGTCAGTGCAGCAGACGACGGCGGTGACCCCGGCCTGCTGCCACGCGGGCCAGGCGGCGGCGAACGCGGCGGCAGACGCCCCGACGTCGATGGTGGTCCTGATGATGTGGCCGGGCCCCACCGATATTCCGTGGGCCGCTGCCTCGTCCAGGAAGGCTTCGCGGCGGATGGCGAACGTCGCTGTGCCGGTGACACTGTCCACGTAGGCCACCTGCCGATGCCCTGCATCTGCCAGGTGTCCCGCCAGCTCCCCCGCGCCGTGCGCAACGTCCAGATTGACGGACGGGGCGTAGGCCTCCAGCCCTGGAGCATCGAGCAGGACCACGGGGCCCGCGGCAGAAAGTTCTTCCAGGAATTCGGCGTTTGGGGCACCCACGAGCAGCCCGGCCGGCCGGAGTGCCATCAGCTTCCGGACGTCGCCGGCCTGCGGAAATTCGCCCGCGTCGGTGACGGACAGCAGCAGCTGGTAATCAGCCCCGAGTGACTCCCGGACCCCGGCAATCACCTTGGCGAAAAACGGGTTGGAGATGTCCGGAGACACGAGGATCACGATGGAGCTGACGCCTTTGGCCAGCGAGCTGCCGATCCCGTCCACCACGTACCCGAGCTCGGAAATTGCGTCCCGCACTCTGGCAATGTTGTCCTCAGAAACGCGACCGGCAGTCTTGCCGTTGGCCACCAGGGAAACCGTCGCCGTCGAGACGCCGGCGCGGGCCGCGACCATGGCGGCGGTGATGCGCCGAGAGCGGACGGATTGCTGCACCTGCTCCGCGGATTCCATCCTTCGATCGTAGTAGGCGTGGAGGGCCGGTGCTGCCCGCCGGTGTTCTAGACGAGAGTGGAGGTGTCGATGACGAACCGGTAGCGGACGTCGGAGGCAAGGACGCGTTCGTAGGCATCGTTGATCTTGCTGGCCGGGATGACTTCGATTTCGGCGCCGAGGTTGTGCTCGGCGCAGAAGTCGAGCATTTCCTGGGTTTCGCGGATCCCGCCGATCATGGAGCCGGCGAAGGAGCGGCGGCCCATGATGAGGGCGAACGCGTTGACCGGGAGCGGTTCAGCGGGAGCACCGACGTTGACCAGGGCGCCGTCGAGGGTGAGCAGCTGCAGGTAGGCACTGATGTCGATCGATGCGCTCACGGTGTTGATGATCAGGTCGAAGCTGCCGGCGAGATCCTCAAAGGTGGTCTCGTCGCTGGTGGCGTAGTAGTGGTCCGCGCCCAGCTTCAGCCCGTCCTCCTGTTTTTTGAGCGACTGGGAAAGTACGCTGACTTCCGCGCCCATGGCGTGGGCGAGCTTAACGGCCATGTGGCCGAGGCCGCCCAGGCCGACGACGGCAACTCTCTTCCCAGGGCCGGCACCCCAGTGCCGCAGTGGGGAGTACGTGGTGACGCCCGCGCACAGCAGGGGAGCGGCGGCGTCGAGCGCGATGCCTTCGGGGATCCGCACAACAAAGTCTTCGGTCACGACGACGTGCGTGGAGTAGCCACCCTGCGTGATGGTGCCGTCGCGGTCCACAGCGCCATAGGTGCCGACGTTGCCATTCAGGCAGTACTGCTCTTCGCCCTGGAGGCAGTTGACGCATTCGCGGCAGGAGTTGACCATGCAGCCGACGCCGACCCGGTCGCCGATAGCGTGCTTGGTGACCGCCGAGCCGATCTCGGTGACGATGCCGGCGATCTCGTGGCCGGGGGCCAATGGGTAGGACTGGGGACCCCAGTCCCCGCGGACGGTGTGGATGTCAGAGTGGCAGATGCCGGCGAACTTGATGTCGATCAGGACATCAAGGGGGCCGACGTCGCGGCGTTCGATCTTCGTGGGAACGAGCGGCTCAGCGGCGGACGGTGCGGCGTAGGAACTAACGGTAAACATTCTTCTCCTGTTTAGGGGGTGCCTTTGCATCAATATCACCCTATTTCCATCGGCTGAAGAAGGCTGCGTTTATTGGGGTACAAGCTCTCCCCCCTTTAGCCTGGTGAACTGGGGCTATCGTGGATTCATGGACAACCTGCCCGACAACCGCGCCGACATCCGGGACTTCCTGGCCAGCCGCCGCGCCAAAATCCGCCCGGAGCAGGTGGGGCTTCCCGCGGGCAGCCGTCGCCGCGTTCCCGGACTGCGCCGCGAAGAGGTTGCTGTCCTCGCCGGAGTGAGCACCGAGTGGTACGCGCGGCTGGAGAAGGGCAACATCAGCGGCGTGTCTGACGACGTCCTCAAGGCCGTCGCCGGGGCACTGCACCTGAATGATGAGGAATGCCTGTACCTTTTCGAGCTGGCACGGGCCGCCCGGCCCATGCGCCGGACGCATTCCCGCCGCAAGGAAGTGGGGCTGGCGGTCACTGTCCATTGGCTGCTTGACTCCATCACCACGTCGGCCGCGTTCGTCCGCAATGGCCGCCTCGATATCGTGGCCTCTAATGCGCTGGGGCGCGCACTCCACGCGCCCATGTTTGCTAGCGAAACCACCACTGCCAACGGCCAAGCAAACTTCGCACGCTTTCACTTCCTCGACCCGGCCGCGCGGGAGTTCTTCGTCGACTGGGACGCCGGCGCCGCGGCCACCGCCGCCCTGCTGCGTGCCGAAGCCGGCCGTGAGCCCAACGACCGCTCTCTGCGCGAACTCGTAGGCGAACTATCCACCTTGAGCCCCGAGTTCCGCACGCTGTGGGCATCGCATGACATCCGTTTCCGACACGAGGGAACCAAGCGGCTGCGACACCCCGTGGTCGGCGACCTGGAGCTGACCTACCAGTCCCTGGCGTTGCCTACCTCCCCGGGTGTCGTCAGAGACGTCAGCTTCTACACCGCCGAACCCGGGACGACCCACGAAGAGCGCATCAAACTCCTCACCAGCTGGGCGGCCACGGCGGTTTCGGAAGCAGCAAAACCCAACAATTAACGTGTGCGAACACGCGTGACGAGCTTTGACTGAAAAGACACCATGGAACTCGCCGATCTCCTTGAGGCGCTGAATGCCGGACACACCATCACCGGGGACTCGCCGTTGCATGAGGTCATGCACCGGGTCAGCCAGGATGCCCTGCGCATCACTGGCGGATATCAGGAACCGGAGCGGGTACGGGAGCTGTTAGCTCAGCTGACCGGCAAGCCGGTTGACGAATCTGTGACGGTTTTCCCGCCCTTCTACTCCGACTTCGGGAAGAACATCTCCCTCGGGGAACGGATCTTCATCAATTCCGGGTGCAAGTTTCAGGACCAGGGCGGTGTGGTCATCGGGGACGACTGTCTGATCGGGCACAACGTGGTGATAGCCACGCTCAACCACGACCTCATGCCGAGCCGTCGCGCGGACATGCACCCGGCCCCTGTGGTCATTGGCCGCAATGTTTGGATCGGGGCCAACGCCACAATTCTGCCGGGCGTGACGATCGGTGATGATGCCGTTGTGGCGGCTGCGTCCGTGGTCACGAAGGACGTACCGGAAAGTGCCATTGTTGTGGGCTCGCCTGCACGAGTAGTGGCTCGCTAGCCAACTGAGGCCCCACGGTCTGAAAGCGCCGCCAAGACATCAAGCGTTTGACGTGCGGCAACGTTAAGCGCTTGACGCGCGGCTTGGGCAGGTGTCATGATCTCCGTGAATGCTTTCGGCCACTGCTCCGGCAGGCCCCAATGACGTGGAGATTTAACGTGGAATCCAAACCGATGAAACCCGCCCCCAAGAAAATCATTCTTGACTGCGACCCCGGGCATGACGACGCCGTGGCCATCCTGCTCGCGCACGGCAACCCTGATATTGAACTGCTGGCCGTCACCACCGTGGTGGGCAACCAGACGCTCGAAAAGGTCACCAAGAACGCGCTCGCCGTCGGGACCATCGCCGGCATCACCGGCGTACCTTTTGCCGCCGGCTGCGGCCGGCCCCTGGTCCGCACCATCGAAACCGCGCCGTCCATCCACGGAGAAACGGGCATGGACGGCCCCGCACAGCCCGAGTCCACCATCGAACTGGACCCGCGCCACGCCGTCGACCTCATCATTGACACTGTGATGGCCCACGAACCCGGAACGGTCACCCTGGTTCCCACCGGCGGCCTCTCCAACATCGCGCTGGCAGCCCGCAAGGAGCCACGCATTGTGGAACGCGTCAAGGAAGTTGTCCTTATGGGCGGCGGCTACCACGTGGGCAACTGGAGCGCCGTGGCCGAATTCAACATCATCATCGACCCCGAGGCCGCCCACATCGTATTCAACGAGAAGTGGCCCGTGGTGATGGTGGGCCTGGACCTCACGCACCAGGCCCTGGCCACCCCGGATGTGGTGGAGAGGATTGCGGCTGTGGGTACCGGACCCGCCAAGTTCGTGATGGAACTGATGGAGTTCTTCACCCAGACCTACAAGGACGCCCAGGGCTTTGACTTCCCGCCCGTCCACGATCCGTGCGCCGTGGCCTACGTGATCGATCCCAGCATCGTCACCACTCGCAAGGTTCCGGTGGACATCGAACTGCAGGGCACACTGACGCTCGGCATGACCGTGGCCGACTTCCGCGCCCCCGCACCGGACGACTGCACCACGTCCGTGGCCGTTGACCTGGACCACGCCCGTTTCTGGGACCTCGTCACGGATGCCCTCGTGCGCATCGGCGAACCGGCCGTTCTTGAAGCAGCAGGCCTTGCAGCAGCCACGGGAGGCAAGTAAATGAGGGCCACCCTCATTGAGGCAAAGACCAGCCGGGGCAACGTCACCGCCCTGATGGTCGCCCTGCTGGCCGCGTGCGTCGCCTTCCAGCTCAACGCCTCCATGCTCAGCCCCGCCCTGGTCACCATGGGCAAGGAACTGAACACCGATCAGGCCGTCATCGGCCTCTCCCAGACCTGGTTCTTCACCGCGGCCGCCCTGTTCTCCGTCTTCCTGCCCCGCCTGAGTGACATCATCGGCCGGAAGAAGATCCTGATCGGCATGATGCTCCTGATGGCCGGCGGTTCGGTCATCGCGGCCATGGCTCCCGACGTGACCTGGCTCTTTGTGGGCCGCATCATCCAGGGCGTCAGCGGCCCCACGGTGCCGTTGTGCCTGATCATGCTCCGCTCCGCCGTCAGCAACCCGCGCAAATACGGGACGCTCATGGGCCTCATCACCGCGGTCAACGGCGGCGTGGCCGGCGTCGACTCGTTCGTGGGCGGCTACTTCGCCGAGCACTTCGGGTTCCGCAGCATCTTCTGGCTGATGGTGGTCCTGGCCCTCGTCGCCACCGCCCTGATCGCCGTCCTCGCCGGCGAGAGCAAGCCGGCCGCCGGCACCTCCATGGACTGGCTGGGCGTGTTCTTCATCGTCGTGGCCGTGGGTGCGCTGCTCACCGCCCTCAACGAGGGCTCCAAGCTGGTGGGCGCCTTCGCGCCCGGCACGCTCCTGCTGGCCATCGGGCTGGTGGTGGTTGCCGCCGTCGCATTTTACTGCTTCTGGACGGTGGAAAAGCGCGCCAAACAGCCCATGGTGGAAACCGTCCACCTGCGGCAGCGCTCCACCTGGGCGCCGCTGCTGACCACCACGCTGACCATGACCGGCATCTTCGCCGTCATCAACGGGATCGTACCGGCGTACGTGCAGGCCGCTGACCCGGGATTCGGCATCGGCCCCACGGAAATGTCGCTCATCATCCTCACCCCGTACGCCCTGCTCGGCTGGCTGGTGGGTCCCCTCAGCGGCAGGCTCGCGCCCATTCTCGGTTACACCAAGGTCCTGCGTATCGGCATGCTGGGCAGCATCGCCGCCCTGGCCATCATCGCGTTCTTCGGCCTCAGCAGCCTGCCCATGATGATCGCCGGAACGGTCTTGCTGGGCATCATGTACGCCGGTACGGTCAACATCATGCTGAACGGACTCGGAGTTGTCCTCTCACCCGCCGGAAACCCGGGGTTCCTGCCCGGCATGAACGCGGGCGCCTTCAACCTGGGCGCCGGCTTGAGCTTCCTGGTGCTGCCCGCAGTGCTGGTGGCCACCTCGGCTCTCGGCGACGCCAAGGCGTCCTACCTCTCCGTGGTGGTGACGGGCCTGGTCATCACGGTGGCCGCGTTCGCCGCGTCGCTCCTGATCCCCAAGCCCGTCGAGGCTGAGGTGACCGAATGACCGCCGCAACAGCCGGCACCCGCGGCCGGATCGTCGTCGTCGGTTCCCTGAACGCGGACCTGACCATTTATTGCGAGCGGCTGCCGCTGCCCGGCGAGACGGTGCACGGCAACGGTTTCGCCGTGAACCCGGGCGGCAAAAGCGCCAACCAGGCCGTCGCCGCCAGCCTGCTGGGCGGGTCCGTCAGTCTTGTGGGTGCCGTGGGCGTGGACGCCAACGGCGACATGCTCCTGTCCTCCGCTGCCGGCGCCGGGGTGGACATCTCCGGCGTGCGCACCTCAGCAACCGAGGCCACCGGCGTCGCCGTCATCGCCGTGGATTCCAGCGGCGAAAACAACATCATCATCTCCGCCGGCGCCAACGGCACCCTCTCGCCGGCGGACGTCGCCGCTGCGGCGGAAACGTTCGACGGCGCCGCAGTGGTCTGTCTCTGCCTGGAAGTCAGCCTTGACACGGTTGAGTCCGCCGCCCGGGCAGGGCACGACGCCGGCGCCACAGTTCTGCTGAACCTCTCGCCGTACGCGGAAATCCCGCAGGCGCTGGCGGACCTGACCGACGTCCTGCTGGTCAACGCCCATGAGGCGTCGCTGTTCCTCGGCTCCGCCGGGAATCCCGGTTCCGCCGAAATTCCCGGCAGCGACGCGGATGTCAGCCATTGGGAAGCGGTCAGGCTGCACTTCGCCGAGCGGGGCCTGCAACGCGTCCTGGTCACGCTGGGGGCCCACGGCTCTGTGGTGCTGGATTCGCTGGCTCCTGCCGGGCAGCAGCTGGTCCGGGTGGCACCCATCAAGGTCAAGGCCGTGGACACCACCGGCGCGGGCGACGCGTTCACGGGGGCCGTGGCGGCCCGCCTGGCAGCCGGCGCGCCGCTGGCTGACGCCGCCGCTTTCGCTTCGATTGCCGCCGCGCTGGCTACCACGCGCAAGGGAACGCAGGCGGCCTACCCGGAAGTGGCGGACGTGGAGCGCCTGCTCGCCTAGGGTGTCCGCTGACGGTCCCACACAACGCAAGAAGCGCCCGACGGCGGCAGTCTCCTGCCGCCGTCGGGCGCTTCCTTGTGTGCCGCTTATCGCAGTCCGGGGTTACCGGCCGTGGCTACCGGCCGGTGTCTGCTGCCGGACCGCGGCCGGCGTGAACCGGGCGCCCGTGTCCGGAAAGGAAGGGACCTCGATCCGGGCGTGGATGTGGACCTCCTCGACGGTCCTGCGGGTATGCTCGGCGATGTCCTCCATGGTGGTGACCCACATTCCGTCCATTGACTTCACCCGGTCAATCAGCTTTTCCAGGGCAACGGCCTTGGACGGCCGGCCGGAGATGAACGGGTGGTTGGTCAGGACAAAGCAGCTGCCCTGGGCATGGTGTGCCTCCGCCTCCAGGGTCCACATTTCCAGGACCTTGGCCGGGCTTTCGATGACGCCGCTGCCGGTAACTCCGGGGTAGAACGCGTACTGTTCCCAGTCGTCCAGGGTCCAGTCGACCGGGATCTCCACGATGTCCCGGCTGTCGCCGGGGGCGACGCTGAAACGGTACGGTGCGTCGCCGTCGAGCAGGCTCGAATCGTAGAGGAAACCTCGGTCCGCCAGGAGCGCAGGGGAGTGCCAGTTCAGTTCCCACCACGGCGCGCGGTAACCCACCGGTTCCACGCCGACCTTCGCGAGGGCCTCGAGCCCGCGGTCGATGTAGCGGGCCTCGGTCTCGGCGTCGATCCCCTGCATGGGTTCGTGCAGGTACCCGTGGTGGGCCACCTCGTGCCCGGCGTCCACGATGCGCCGGACCGTGTCCGGGTAGCAGTCTGCCGTGAAGCCGGGAACGAAGAAGGTGGCCCGAATGTCCTGTCGCTGGAGGATCTGAAGCAGACGCAGGACCGCCACCTTGGGCCCGTACGACTGGTGGGTCATCAGGGACATCCGGCGCGTGCTCTTCGGATCGTGGGCGATGGTGCAGGACTCGGCGTCGACGTCGAACGTGAACGAGGCTGCTGCCCGCTTACCGTCAGGCCAGGTGATGGGATGGGCTGAATCCGCGAATGCTTCAAAGGTCATGTCTTGTTTCCTTGAGTTTCAGTGTCCGCCAGTAATTCAGGTCCGGGGCGTTTCAGAGACCGGCGGGGGCGTTGGTCTGGGCGTCGAATCCCAGGTCTGCGGACGCCGGGTGGGCGGCGGTGTCCGTTTGGTCGGCCTCGAGGTATTTGCGGTGGACCTTCGGCCCGAGGATGGCGTAGGTGCCGGCACTGGCAAGGCCGCCGGCAAGCCAGGACAGGTCCCAGCCGCCCAGAGCCACGGCAATGGGGCCCTGCATCGCCGGAACGAGTCCGTACATAAACAGCCAGGTGGCGAAGATGCCGACCAGGAGGGAGACGACACCTGCCCAGTTGACGCCGGGGAGGCGTTTGGTGCCGACGGCGTCGAAGAGCCTCTCCGGGTTGCCCGGCCAGCGCTTCTCGATCCAGAAGTAGTGGACCAGCATGACTCCGCCCCACGCGGCAACCCACGCCACGAGCCCGATGAGCCAGGCGTCGAGGACTGTTGCGAAGTCTTCCTGGAAGATGAAGAACACGACGGCGGCGAGGGAGAAGACGCCGACGAACAGGTTGAGTTTGCGGCGGCTGATGGTGATGTCCAGCGACTGCGTGGCGACCGAGAAGGTGTAGATGTTGAGGATGTTGGTGGCGATGGGGCCGTGCAGCACCATGAGCAGCACCGGCAGCGCGAGGACGCCGAAGTTCTGGACGATGAGCTTCCCGGGGTCGATTTCGCCGCTGTTGGTGGCCAGGCTTGCGCCGAGGATGCCCAGCCAGACAACGGGGATGAACTGGCCAAGGACCGACGCCATGTAGACCTTTTTCTTGGGAACTTGGGTGCTCACGAACCGGGAGTAGTCGGCGGCGTAGGTGAACCAGGTGATGCCCCAGCCGATGCCGATGGCGGTCATCACGGCGCTCATGGCCGCGATCCGTTCGGAGCCTTCCAGGATGTTGCCGGCGGGACCGGCGTACGTCCAGTTGATCTTCATGCCGAACCAGGCCACAGCGGACATGACGGCCAGGATGAGGATGGTGGGCGGCACGGTCCACTTTTCGAAGGCTGCGATGGCTTTGTAGCCGAACCAGGCGATGGCTACCTGCGCGGCCATGATGGCGGTGGCGACGCCAATCTTCCAGCCATAGTTGTGTGCTGTGGGATCCACCCATCCCAGCGTGCCGAAGAGTGCCATGACCAGGTCCAGGATGATCCATGTGTTAACCGCGCACCAGCCGATCACCAGGACCGCCTGGATGGCTGCCGGCAGGTAGTTGCCGCGGCGGCCGAAGGCTGCGCGGGCCAGGACCATGCCGGTGGCGCCGGTCTTCTGGCCGAGGAGCACAAAGCAGCCGAAGAGCAGCATGCCGATCAGGTTGCCCAGGACCAGGACGATGACGGTATCCGCGAAACCCAGCCCCAAGTGGATTCCGAGGGCACCCAGTACCCAGTTGATGGGCGCCAGGTTGGCGCCGGCCCAGATCCAGAACTGTCCGGAGACCTTGTGTGTCCGCTGGGATTCGGGGATCGGCTGGAGCCAGGCTTCGCAATCTTCAAGTGCAGGTTGCTGTCCTGCTCCTGCGGTTGAGGGTTTTTGTTGCATTGGGGCCTCTTCGTTGAGGGGATGGGGATTCCTCAAGATTATGTGTCCCAGGCCACATGCACCACATACAATGTGTCTTGAAGTTTATGAGAAAACACGACGGAGTGTCATGCCAATACGCCTGCAGGATGTTTTGAAACATTCCACCCTCACGCCCGCGGATCCGGTGATCCGCGCAGCGGCGGCCATTGCGGCCCAGACGCAGCTGCGCTGGATTCACTCCAGTGAGGTTTTGGACATTGCCCCGCTACTTGGCGGCGGTGAACTGTTGCTGACCGGCGGCCAGGCTCTTGCGTTGGCAACGGACAAACGGCGCGCGGACTACATCTGGGAGCTGGCAGAACGCGGCGTGGCCGCGCTGGCCATAGAGACTGGCACGGAGCTGGCCTCGATACCGTCGTCGATGGTGGCAGCAGCTGAAACGGCCGGCCTTCCGCTGATAGAGCTTCGCAAGGTGGTGCCCTTTGTAGGCGTGATGGAAGCGATCAACTCGCTGCTAGTGAGCGAGACAGCTGCCCACTTGCAGCAGGCTGACCGGGCCAGCCATGCCATGGCGGTGGAGCTGGCCCATGGCGGCAGTCTTGACCGGATCCTGGCTGTCCTGGCGGACGCTACCGGCGCGGAAGTTGTGCTGACGTCCATCGCGGGCGCCCCGCTAGCCAGCGCGCTGCCGGCTGATCATGCGGGGGAGCCGGAACCCACAGCGTCCATCGAGGCCGCGCCGGATCGTGCGCGAATCATCCAGGTTGACGTGTCCGTGCGTGGCATCCCTTCAGCCCGCCTTACCATTCACGCCCTGGCAGGAGCCGACGTGAACCTGGCGAGGATCGCGGGCAACCGCTCGGTGGACATTCTGGCGTTGGCCCTGCTGCAGCGCATGCCCCCCGGCCTGAAGGAGATGGCGGGTGCGGCGCTGATCCGCGCCGTCGATTCCGGAGCTCAAAACTGGCGGCTCCAGCAGCTCGCTCCGGCGGCCGGGATCCCATTGGCCGCGCAGCTGGTGGCTGTTGTGGTTCGTTCCCCCGGCTCACGGCAACCCCGGATGGCTGTGGAGCACCTGCTGGAGCGGGTGGGGCATCAGAGTGCAAGCTACGCCGACAACGCGGAACTCTTGGCGCTGACCGTGCTCCGCCCCGGGAAGACGCAGGAAGACCGGGACGCAATTCTGGCCGGACTGCAGTCGCTGGCGTTGCCAGAGGGAACTGTCAGCGCCGTCGGTCCGGTGGCCACCGGAATCTCCGCCGCGCCATGGTCACTGACGGAAGCCCGGCTGACTCTGGACCTTGCCGCCGGCGCTGAGCCGCTCAAGGCCGGGCCGCTCAGAGCCGGGCCGGGGAAGTCCGGAGTTGTCCTCGACGCCGACGCTTTCGCGGTGGAGCGGCTCGCTTTCCATACGCTGGATGAAACCCAGCGCACGGACTATGTCAGCCAGCAGCTCGGCGCCCTCCTCGTCCACGATGCCCAACGAAATTCCGCGCTGGTTGAGACACTGCGGGTCTGGCTGGATTCCGGCTGCAACACGGCGCAGGCTGCGCGTGACCTTCACCTGGAGCGGCAGTCGATGCATCAGCGGCTGCAGCGGATCTTCTCACTCTGCGGCGGCGATCCCCGCGGAACGGGCCGTCTGGCAGCGCTGCACCTGGCAACCCGGCTGGCAGCGCTGTAGCCGGCCCCGAACGACCCTCTCTCACTTAATGTGGGTTTTCCGGCGATCCTCTCTCACTTCCTGCAGCTTTTCGGCAAACCCTCTCGCACTTGCCCCGGGGCCAGCGCCCGCCTGTGGATAACTTCTGCAGCATCTCACCGTTTCGGGTCACAATGCCTTCATGCGAAAGCAAGATTTTCTGCCCCAGCCGTTAGCGGCTGGTCCGTTTACCTTCGGCTCAGCCCTGGCCTCCGGCGACACCCTGAACCGGCTTCGCCGCAAGGATGTAGTTAACGTGGGCCGCGGTCTCTACCGCCCGGCGGACTGGGACTTTGATCTGGAAGGCGCCGCCAGGGCTCTATCGGCTGCTTCGCACGGAGCCTGGATCTCACACGTCACCGCGGCCCGGCTTCGGTGCCAGCTGCTGCCGCCGTGGCTTGCCGATTCCACAGAGCTTCATCTGAGCAAGCCGCGTTCACTGCCAGCGGTCCGCCGGAAGGGAGTGTCCGGCCATACCGTCCTGGCGCTGGAAGACGAGATCGAACTTATCGACGGCATCCGCATGAGCACATGGTCCCGAACTTGGCTCGATTTGGCACGAATCCTGCCGCTCAAGGACCTGGTGAGCATGGGTGACGATCTTATCCGCATCCCGCGCGTGGACTTCGAGGGCAGGACGCAGCCTTACGACACGGTGGCGGGGCTGCGCATACTGGCGGCCCGCCACCCAAATCTCCAAGGCATCGTCCGGGCCCGTGAAGCGCTGGATCTGATGCGTGTGGGTGCCGATTCAGCCCCCGAGTCGCTGCTTCGGTTGGCTATCGCCGACGCCGGGCTGCCCCAGCCCGAACTCCAAGTGCCATTGCGCGCCGGAGACGCGCGATCGCCGTCGGCCGATCTCGCCTACCGTCACCGCCGGCTCGCCATCCAGTACGACGGCGGACATCACCTTGGTGACGCACAGATCCTCAGCGACAGGAGACGGGATAAGGCGTTCGAATCAGCCGGCTGGACGGTTTTGGTTTTCGATCAGAGCGATCTTGCCGACGATTTCCAGCAATCAGTCGTGAAGATCAAGAAGGGGCTCCGCAAGGGCTGGCTTGACCACCCGCAAGCCGCTGGTTTTGCCAGCAGCGACTGAGCGTCCGCGGAAACGCGCGTCGAGACGACGTCGGCCCTTAAGACCGTGACGCTCCCTCACCACGGTGAGAGAGCGTCACGGTAAAACCCGCATTAAGTGAGAGAGGATCGCCTGAAAACCCGCATTAAGTGAGAGAGCGTCGGGGGTGGGGGCGTCCTAGGGGGTGGGGGGTTAGCGGAGCACTACCGTTCTGTTGCCCTGCAGGATCACGCGGCCTTCGCAGTGCCAGCGCACGGCGTTGCTAAGGGCCTTGCATTCGGTGTCGCGGCCGGCGGCAACCAGGTCCTCGGGCCCGTACGTGTGGTCCACTTCCACCGTCTGCTGCGAGATGATCGGCCCCTCGTCCAGCTCGGCATTCACGTAATGCGCGGTGGCGCCAACGGTCTTCACGCCGCGCGCGTAGGCCTGGTGATAGGGCTTGGCGCCCTTGAAGCTGGGCAGGAACGAGTGGTGGATGTTGATCGCCCGGCCATCCAACCGCCGGGTGAGTTCGTCGCTGAGCACCTGCATGTACCGGGCCAGAATCACGAGTTCCACGTCGAATTCGTCCACGAGTTCCAGGAGCCGGGCCTCGGCGGCCGGCTTGGTTTCGGCGGTGACGGGCACGTGGAAGAACGGGATGCCGTGCCATTCCACCAGGCCCTGGTGGTCCGTGTGGTTGGAGACCACCGCCGCGATCTCCACCGGAAGCTCGCCGGTTCTGGCACGGAACAGCAGGTCGTTGAGGCAGTGGCCGAACTTGGACACCATGATCAGCACGCGGCGCTTGGCACCGAGCCGCTCCAGCCGCCAACTCATCCCGAAGCGTTCCGCCACGGGGCCAAAAGCGGCCCGCAACGTGTCCGCGGTGGAGGCATCGCCGTCGGACGCGAAGTGCACGCGCATAAAAAAGTGCGCCTCCGACCGTTCGCCGAACTGCTTGCTGTCCACGATGTCGCAGCCGTGCTCCAGCAGGAAGCCGGACACGGCGTGGACAATCCCGGGCTGCTCCGCGCAATCCAAAGTCAAGACGTGTTCCACTGTGGTGAAGGGCTGGGGGAGGGACGTTTCAGTCTGGATGGCAGTCATGGCTAGCACTCGATGACGTTGACGGCGAGGCCCCCGCGGGAGGTCTCCTTGTATTTGGTTTTCATGTCCGCTCCTGTCTCACGCATGGTTTTGATGGCTTTGTCGAGGGATACTTTGTGGCTGCCGTCCCCGTGGAGGCACAGTCGCGCGGCGTTGATGGCTTTCACGCTGGCGATGGCGTTCCGTTCGATGCAGGGGATCTGCACCAGGCCGCCTACCGGATCGCAGGTCAGGCCGAGGTTGTGTTCGATCCCGACTTCGGCGGCGTTTTCCACCTGCTCGGGCGTGCCGCCGAGGACCTCGCACAGGCCCGCGGCCGCCATGGAACAGGCAGAGCCCACCTCGCCCTGGCAGCCGACCTCGGCGCCGGAGATGGAGGCGTTGATCTTGAAAAGAATCCCGACGGCGGCCGCTGTCAGCAGAAAGCGTATGACACCGTCGTCGTCGGCTCCGGGAACAAACTTCACGTAGTAGTGCAGGACGGCAGGCACGATTCCCGCCGCGCCGTTGGTGGGGGCCGTGACGATACGCCCGCCGGCGGCGTTTTCCTCGTTGACGGCGAGGGCGAACAGGTTCACCCATTCCATCGCGCGGAAGGGGTCGGTGACGCCCGTGTCCGCGGTCAGGGTCTGGAATAACGACGGCGCCCGGCGCCTCACGTTCAGACCACCGGGAAGGATCCCTTCCGCCGCGCAGCCGTTGTCCACGCATTCGCGCATCACCGCCCAGAGTGCCAGCAGCTTTTCGCGGAGTTCCGCCTCGCTGCGCCACACCAGCTCGTTGGCCAGCATCACATCGGAGATGGACATGCCCTCGCGCTTGCAGATCGCCAGGAGCTCGTCGGCGGTCGTGAAGGGGTAGGGGAGGACGGTGGCATCAGCCACCACCCGGTCGCCGGCGTCGGCGTCCCCGTCCACCACAAAGCCGCCGCCGATGGAGTAGAAGCTCCGTTCGCTCAGGACGGTCCCGGCGTGGTCGAGGGCCCGGAAGGTCATGCCGTTGGGGTGCGCCGGGAGGGACTTGCGCCGGTGCAGCACCACGTCCTCGTCCCAGTTGAAGTCCACGCGGTGGTGCCCGCCGATCATGAGTTCGGCGTCCAGGGCTGCCGCGGCCACCTGGTCGTCCGCCGTGGCGGTGTCCACGGTTTCCGGGTCCAGTCCTTTGAAGCCCAGGACCACGGCCTTGTCCGAGCCGTGGCCCCGGCCCGTGGCACCGAGCGAACCGAACAACTCAGCCTGGACGCGTTTGGTGGCGCTGAGGTGGCCGTCGCCCTTGAGCCCGTCCGCGAAGAGCTTCGCCGCCCGCATCGGGCCGACCGTGTGTGAGGACGACGGCCCGATGCCGACGGAGAACAGGTCCAGGACGCTGAGCGCCATTTAGGGGACCTCTGGCGAGGCGTACTCGCGCATTGCATCGAGGAGCCAGCGGCCCAGGAAGTCCGCGAACGAGGCCCGGGGGAAGAGCCGGAAGCTCTCCTCCCCGGTCTTCTGCAGGACCACCGGGATGTTGCCGATCTCCGTGGACAGGGCGGTTCCCGGGGTGAAGCTGCGCGGGTGCAGGTCCAGGGCGCAGCCCTTTTCCAGGACGGCACGGGAGCGGGGGCCGGAAAGCTCGAACGTGGTGCGGTTCGCGGAGAGGTCCACCACCTGGCCCGGCGCCTCGCCCAGCGCAGCCACGAGGGAGCCGATGAGGTCACCGCCGAGGGAGTCGTGGGACTGTTCCGGAGCAACTACCAGGAACTCGGAGGGTCCCAGCCAGAGGACGGTGACGCGGTCCGTGCCGCCCACGTCGCCGCAGCGTGCCGGCAGGCCGCCGGTAACGGCGGCGATCTGGGTCCCTTCCTCGGAGCGGGGGTCCACGCGGATCCCCGCCATGGTCTGGAACGGGCCTTCTTTCAGGACTACCGTCCCCGGGATGGAGCCGGCCTCCAGTTCTGCGGCCAGGTGGGAGGCGGGGCTGCGGCGGATGTCCCGGAGTCCATTGATGCCGTTGATTGCTGCTGTGTTAGCCATCTTTGCGGGTCCCTTCGGGGTCAAAAAGTACGGTTTCGGCGATAACAACGTCAACCTGGTGGTCGCCGGCGGCGGCCACCAGGGTCTCGCCGATGCGGTTGCGGCCATTTTTGATCAGGGCCAGCGCGAAGGATCTTCCCAGCGCGGCGCTGTGGTAGCTCGAGGTCACGAAGCCCTGCATGGGCACGGGGCCGTAGGCGGGGTTGGTGGGGATGCCCTTTTCCACGAGCTGGGTGCCTTCGGGCAGCCGGATTGTGCCGTCCACGGGCAGGACGCTGACCAGGTGCTTGCGGTCCGTGCGCTGGGCGTCGGCCCGGGCGTAGGAGCGTTTGCCGATGAAGTCCTTGGCCTTGGAGACCACCCATTCCATCCCCGCGTCCTGCGGGGTGACCGTGCCGTCGGTGTCCTGGCCAACGATCGGGTAGCCCTTCTCGGCGCGGAGCACGTGCATGGTTTCGGTGCCGTAGGGGGTGATGTTGAATTCGGCCCCGGCTGCGGCCACGGCTTCCCAGGTGTTCAGCCCGTACCAGGACGGCACGTTGATCTCGTAGGCCAGCTCGCCGGAGAAGGAGATCCGGCAAATCCGCGCCTGGACTCCGGAGGCGAGGGTGGTTTCGCGGAATGTCATGAACGGGAAGGCTTCTGCTTCCAGCCCGCCGTCCGCTGCCAGGTCCGGCGCCAGTCTCGCAATCACCGCCCGGGATTTGGGCCCGACGACGGCAATGGTGCTCCACTGTTCGGTCACCGAGGTGCAGTGCACGTCGAGTTCGGGCCATTCGGTCTGCAGCCATTCCTCCAGCCAGTCCAGCACCTTCGCGGCGCCGCCGGTGGTGGTGGTCATGAAGTACCGGTCCTCGTCCAGGCGCAGGGTCACGCCGTCGTCGAAAATCATGCCGTCCGCCATGCACATCACGCCGTAGCGGGCGGAACCCGGCGCGAGCTTCTTGAACGCGTTGGTGTAGATCCGGTTGAGGAACTCACCGGCGTCCTTGCCCCGGATTTCAATCTTGCCCAGGGTGGTGGCATCCATGAAACCGACGGATTCGCGGACGGCGGCGCACTCACGGAGCACGGCCTCGTCCATGTCCTCCCCGCCCTGCGGGTAGTACCAGGGACGCTTCCACTGCCCCACGTCCTCGAACAGTGCCCCCTGTGCGACGTGCCACGGGTGGATGGACGTTTTGCGGGCGGGGTCGAACAGTTCGCCGCGCTGGCGTCCGGCGAGTGCCGCGAAGGCCACCGGGGTGAACGGTGCCCGGTAGGTGGTGGTGCCGATGTCGCCGATGCCGCGGGAGGCTTCGCCGGCGGTCCGGAGCGCGGCGGCGATGACGCCGATCGCGTTGACCCCGGAGGTCTTGCCCTGGTCGTTGGCGGTGCTGATGGAGGTGTACCGCTTGATGTGCTCCACGGACCGCATGCCGGCGCCGGTGGAGCGCAGGACGTCTGCCACGGACTGGTCCCGCTGGAAGTCCACAAAGTGGTGGTGCCAGTCGTCCGGCGTGCCGGCCTGGCCGGGGACCAGCCAGAGCTGCCGGGTGGGACCGGACGCCTTCGGCTCGCCAAGGACGGCCGGCTTAGTGTCGGATTCGAAACCCGCCGCAATGGCAGCCGCGGCGCCGGCGGAGATGCCCTCGGCCACGCAGTCCCCGAGGTCGAAGCTACCGCGGCCGGAGCCAACGGACTGCTGGTTCGGCACCACGGTGCTCGGCACGAACGCCGCCAGGTCCTCGTCCCAGCGCAGCTTGCCCTGCCGCTGCGAGTGGAGGTGGACCAGCGGGCTCCAGCCGCCGGAGACAGCCAGCAGGTCGCAGGCGATTTCCTCGATGCCGGAGGTGAGTTCGCCGTCGTCGTTAATGCTGCGGACGGTCACGCTCGTAACGCGGCCGTCGGGGCTGGTACCGGCGGCGGTGTCCGCCACGGCGCTGCCGATCAGCACCCGGGTGCCGGCTTCGACGGCGGCCTCAGCCACCTTCGTGAGCTGGGGACGGGCGTCGACGACGGCCGCCACGTTGACGCCGGCGGCGCGCAGGTCTGCGGCCAGGGCGTAGGCGCTGTCGTTGGTGGTGCTGATGACCACGCGTTGCCCGGCGGCGACGGCGTAGCGGTTGAGGTAGCTGCGGACGGCCGAGGCGAGCATGATGCCGGGGCGGTCGTTGTTCTCGAAAACCAGGGGCCGTTCGTGGGCGCCGGGCGCCAGGACCACCTGCTTGGCACGGACGTGCCAGATCCGCTGGCGGGAGACGCCGGGGGCGGCCGGGCTGGACAGGTGGTCGGTGCGGTTCTGGACCGCGATGACGTAGTTGGCGTCGTAGGCGCCGAAGGCAGAGGTCCGGTTCAGGACGGTGGATTCGGCGCCGGAAACCAGTTCCGCTTCCACGTCCGCCACCCATTCCAGGGCCGGTTTCCCTTCGATGGTCTCGGCCAGCCCGGGGGCGGTGGAGCCGGAGAGGATCGAGCCGCCGAGTTCGGGCTGGTCATCCATGAGGATGACGCGGGCGCCGGTGCGGACTGCCTCGCGGGCTGCGGCGAGGCCGGCGGGGCCGCCGCCGATCACCAGGACGTCGGTGTGGACGTACTTCTTGTCGTATTCCGCCCGGTCTTCCTCCGGGTCCAGCTTGCCCAGGCCGTTGAGCAGTTCTGCCTTCAGGCCGTCCACCAGGGTGACGGTGGTGGCGGGGAGCATGGACTCTGCAACGTCACCGGGGAAGCGCGGGGAGATCTTGACCATCGCGTTGGATTCCTCAACGCCTGCGGACATGATGCCGCGGGCGCGGTCCTCGTAGAGCGAGTTGCCGGCGGAGATGCGGCCGTTGGCGAGCAGGGCCGAGGCGAGTGTGTCGCCGGGGTGGCCCGTGAATTCCTCGCCGTCCACGGTGAAACGCCAGGAGATGGTGCGGTCGATGCGTCCGCCGGCTGTGAGGCGGGCGTTCTGGGAAGTCACTTGGTTGCTCCTTCCGGGGCGGTGGTGCTGGCTGTTGAAGCCGGAGCGATGCTGGTAGCAGAAATACTGGGCGCGGCGGTGCCGGTGGTGGTGCTGTCCGCGGCGAGGCTTGCCGTGCCCGATTCCGGGGCCGCCTTGACCGTCACGTCAGGCCGCGGCGTGCCCATCGGGTAGACGGCCTGGATGTCGTAGGTGACGGTGTCGCGGAGCATGTTGAACCACTGGCGGCAGCCGGTGCTGTGGAGCCAGCGCTCGGCAAAAATGCCTTTGGTGTTTTCACGGTAGAACAGGAACTGGGCCCATTCGCGGTCGTTCAGCTCGGTGGGGTTTTCGGGGTAGGCCACGTGGGCCTGGCCGCCGTAGTGGAATTCGGTCTCGTCGCGCGAGCCGCAGTTGGGGCAGGAGATGAGCAGCATGTGCGTCTTCTTTCTAAAGTGCAGTGATCGCTGGCGGCTAGTGGGCGACGGCGGCAGCGCCGTGTTCGTCGATCAGGGCACCGGTTTCGAAGCGTTCCAGCGCAAACGGCTTGTTCAGCTCGTGCGGCGTGCCCGTGGCGATGTTGTGGGCGAAGGTCAGGCCGGCGGCGGGGGTGCCCTTGAAGCCGCCGGTTCCCCAGCCACAGTTCACGAACATGTTCTCCACCGGCGTGTTGCCCACGATGGGCGAGGCGTCCAGCGTGGTGTCCACGATGCCGCCCCAGGTCCGGAGCACGTGCGCCCGGGCAAAGATGGGGAAAAGTTCGACGGCGGCAGCCATCTGGTGCTCGATGACGTGGAAGGAGCCGCGCTGGCCGTAGCCGTTGTAGGAGTCCACGCCG
The DNA here is from genome assembly GCF_023913755.1 of Pseudarthrobacter cellobiosi. Classification (GTDB taxonomy): domain Bacteria; phylum Actinomycetota; class Actinomycetes; order Actinomycetales; family Micrococcaceae; genus Arthrobacter; species Arthrobacter cellobiosi. Next base: position 45,921 of record NZ_JAMXBJ010000040.1, on the reverse strand, counting down.
GCGCCCATCACCAGTTCACCCTTGTGGGCCTGCGAAACGTAGACGTGCACGTGGTTGGACATGACCACGGTGGGGTGGACCGGTTCGTGCAGTTCGGAGACCAGTGCCTGGAGCGGGTGGGACTGGATGGGGAGCCGGAAGCCGGCCATTTCCGCCAGGACGGAGCTGTGCCCGGCGGCGCAGAGGCCCACCTTTTCGGTGTTGATGGTGCCGCGGTTGGTCTTGACGCCGGTGACACGGTTGCCGTCTTTGACGAAGCCGGTGACTTCACAGTTCTGGATGATGTCCACGCCGAGTTCGTCGCATTTGCGGGCGAAGGCCCAGGCCACGTGGTCGTGCTTGGCGATGCCGGCCCGCGGCTGGTAAGTGGCACCCATGACGGGGTAGCGGATGTTGTCATTGATGTTCAGGATGGGGCAGAGTTCCTTGACCTGCTGCGGGTCCAGCCATTCCGCGTCCACACCGTTGAGCTTGTTCGCTCCGACGCGCCGCATGCTCTCGCGGACGTCACCGAGGGTATGGGCGAGGTTCATGACGCCGCGCTGGCTGAACAGGAAGTCGTACTCGAGCTCCTCCGGCAGGATCTCCCAGAGCTTGAGGGCGTGCTCGTAGATGGCCGCACTCTCGTCCCAGAGATAGTTGGAACGGATGATGGTGGTGTTCCGGGCCATGTTGCCGCCGGCCAGCCAACCCTTTTCCAGGACGGCGATGTTGGTCATCCCATGGTTCTTGGCCAGGAAGTAGGCGGTAGCCAGCCCGTGCCCGCCGCCGCCAACAATCACGGCGTCGTAGCTTTTCTTGGGGTCAGGGTTGCGCCAAAGGAATTCCGGGTGTTCCGGGAGCTGGTGGCTGCTCACTGGGCTGCTCCAATCATGTCTGCATCGAGTTCGGTGAAGGCGGCGATCTCGGCGCCGCTGCCGTCCTGGGAGAGGTGCGCGTAAAGCGGGAACTGGTCGGCCAGGGCTGTGACCCGGGCGCGCAGTTCGACGGCGGTCTCGTCGCTGAGTGCGGCATCGCTGGCAGCGGCGATGAGCGCGGAAGCGATGATGTCCGCGACTTCGGTGAATTCGGCGGCGCCGAATCCGCGGGTGGCGAGTGCGGGTGTGCCGATCCGGAGGCCGGAGGACACCATCGGCGGGCGGGGGTCGAACGGTACGGCGTTGCGGTTGACGGTAATGCCGATCCGGTGCAGGGCGTCTTCGGCCTGCTGGCCGTCCAGTTCGGAGTGGCGGAGGTCCACCAGGACCAGGTGTACGTCGGTGCCGCCGTTGACCACGGAGATGCCCGCGGCGGCGACGTCCGCCTGCAGGAGCCTTTCGGCCAGCAGCTTGGAGCCCTGCAGGACGCGTTCCTGGCGTTCCTTGAATTCGGGGCTGCCGGCGAGTTTGAAGGCCACGGCCTTGGCCGCGATCACGTGCTCCAGCGGGCCGCCCTGCTGGCCGGGGAACACGGCGCTGTTGATCTTCTTGGCGTACTGCTCCTTGGCGAGGATGACTCCGCCGCGCGGGCCGCCGAGGGTCTTGTGTGTAGTGGTGGTGACGACGTCGGCGTACGGCACCGGGTTCGGGTGCAGCCCTGCGGCGACGAGGCCGGCGAAGTGGGCCATGTCCACCATCAGGTAGGCGTCCACGAGGTCCGCGATCCGGCGGAACTCGGCGAAGTCGAGCTGGCGGGAGTAGGCGGACCAGCCGGCCACGATCAGCTTGGGCCGGTGCTCCAGGGCCAGGGCCTCGACCTCAGCCATGTCCACCCGAAGGTCGTTTTCACGCACGTGGTACGGGATGACGTTGTAGAGCTTGCCGGAGAAATTGATCTTCATGCCGTGGGTCAGGTGGCCGCCGTGGGCCAGGCTCAGGCCCATGATGGTATCGCCCGGGTTCAGCAGGGCAAACATCGCCGCGGCGTTGGCCTGCGCGCCGGAGTGCGGCTGAACGTTGGCGAATTCCGCACCGAACAAGGCCTTGACCCGGTCGATGGCCAACTGCTCGATGACATCCACGTGCTCGCAGCCACCGTAGTAGCGCTTGCCCGGATAGCCCTCGGCGTACTTGTTGGTGAGGACAGAGCCCTGCGCCTCCATGACTGACGCCGGAGCGAAATTCTCCGACGCAATCATTTCCAGGGTGGACTGCTGGCGGCCCAGCTCATTGGCGATGGCCTGCTGGACCTCGGGATCGACTGCGGAAAGTCGCTCGTTCAACTGCTCAACCACGGATGCTCCTTTGAAATACCACTGTTGTTATGACTGATATATCAGTGTGAGGTCAATGGTATGGTTGAGGTCACACGAGAGTCAATAGCTGGAAGCAAAGTGGCACGAAGCTTCCGTTTGAAGTCGGAGACTCAGTAGCGAAGAACGGAGCGGCGCCTTGAATGCACTTCCTGTAATGCCTCTCGCCGAGGCTGAAGCGCCGTCCCAGGCGGAGGCCGCCTACCGGCAGCTGCGCGACAAACTGATCATGCTGGAGATCCGGCCCGGTGAACCCATTAATGACGGGCAGCTGGCGGCAGAGCTAGGTTTCGGCCGCACGCCCGTGCGCGAGGCGATCAAGCGGCTTGAGGTGGACCATTTGGTGGTTTCCTATCCTCGCCGGGGGACCTTTGCCACCAATGTGGACTTCACGGAGCTCGCCGATGTCTCGGAGATCCGGGAGCTGCTGGAGCCGCTGGCTGCGCGCCGGGCCGCCAAGAGGGCAAGCGAGTCCATGCGCCGTGAACTACTGCAGGTGGCCGATGCCATCGCGGACCTGGATCCCAGCGCGGGGGAGTCCCGCGACCTTATGCGCTACGACCTGACCGTGCACCGGCTGATCTACAAGGCGGCCGCCAACCCGCACCTGGAAGACACTCTGATCCGCTACGACAACCTGGCCACGCGCATCTGGTGCCTGGTCCTGGACAAGGTTCCCTCGGTCAGCGGCCACATCACCGAGCACGTGGAGTTGCTCAAGGCGGTGGCCGCGGGGGACGCCGACAAGGCCGGCGAGCTGGCCCTGCACCACGTCACCAGCTTTGAGGAAACCATCCGCAAGGTTCTCTAAGCCGAACCCCCGAACGCTCTCTCACTTTCTACATCTAAAACCGAAACGCTCTCTCACGCGCGTGAGAGAGCGTTTCGTAAATTGCTGCAGGAAGTGAGAGAGCGTCCGGAAAGGTCGGCGGTTGAGCTTGTCGAAACCCGGCAGGCTCAACCACCGGCAGCCAATCAGATGATTGCGGCCCGCAGCTCCTTGGCCGCGAGGGCGGGATCGTCGGCGCTGTAGATGGAGCCGCCGACGACGGCCACATCCGCGCCGGCGCGCTGCACGGCTTCAATGGTGGAGATGTTCACTCCGCCAGCAACAGAGAACGGCACCCGCGCTTCCTCCCCGGCGCTGAGCAGCACGTTCAGGTTGTAGCCCGGTTTGGCCTGCTCGTCCAGGCCGGCATGGAACTCGACGAACTTGGCTCCCAGGGCGCGTGCCTCCTTGGCGCGGGTCACTTTGTCCGCCACGCCGATCAGGTCCACCACGATGCCCTTGTTGTGGGCCTTCGCGGCCTTGACCGCGCCGGCGATGGTGGAGTCGTCGGCGCCGCCGAGGACGGACACCAGGTCCGCGCCGGCGCTGAAGGCGATCTCGGCTTCCAGTTCGCCGGCGTCCATGGTCTTCAGGTCTGCAAACACGATCTTGTCCGGGTGGGCCGCCTTGACGGCGGTCACTGCGGACAGGCCGGCGTTTTTCACCAGCGGCGTTCCTAGTTCGATGATGTCAACGTATTCGGCGACTTTGCCCGCCAGTTCGAGGGCGGCTTCGACGGTCAGGACATCCATGGCTACTTGCAGTTTCACGTGTGCTCTTCTTTCGGGTTGGGGTGGTTTCGGTGGTGATGGGATGGTGGTCGATTCGCCGCTTATTCGAGATTCGCGTGGCGCTGCCAGAGGTCCTCCGCCGACGCCGCATCCTCGTCCCAGAGGCTTTGGAACACCGCTTCGGTGGTGGTGAACAGCACCTGCTCGAAGAGGCTGCCCGAATACTGCCGTGACACCGCCGAGCCGTGGTCCGTCTTGTGGGCCGCCGGGATAAGTACGACGGCGGCAGCTACGGCCGCGAGCGGGGAACCGGAGCTGGTGGTGTAGGCGGCCACACGGGCGCCTTGGGCAGCGGCGGTTTCCGCAGCCTTGACTACACCCGCGGTGGTGCCGGAGCCGGAGGCTGCGAGCAGCAGGTCACCTGCGCGGATGGCGGGCGCCGTGGTCTCGCCGACGACGTGGACCGTCAGCCCGAGGTGCATGAGCCGCATCGCCGCCATCTTAAGGACGAGGCCGCTGCGGCCGGCGCCGGTCACGAAGATCCTGTCGGCCAGCCTGAGCTCGGTCACGAGGGCTGCGACCTGTGCCGGATCAACGCGCTGGAACACCGCGTTGATCTCGTCCTGGACCAAAACGCGGTTGCAGTCAAAGGCTCGGGACGTACCGGTCAGGGCTGCTGGATCGGTGTCTGCGATGACGCTCATAGGCGTGTACCTCCTTGACGAATGTTGTGACTCATTCATCCTGACCCGTCCGTTGGACCGGTCCAACGCCATGATTGGACGGTCTTGCCTGCCCAAACGGGTAGTAAGAGCGGGCAACCCCCGTAAACTGGGCAGGTGGAAACGCCCAGTACAGGCTTGCTTGAAGCCATCGCCGCCCTGACGACCTCCCCGCTGGCCACCATCGCGCAGCGGCTGCGGGAGGCCACCCTGCCTTACGTGGGCAGCACCGCGCTGGTCATCTTCACCGAGGACTGCACGGGAAGGCCCCAGAAGAAGGCGGGCGACGAGTCCATCATCAGCAGGGTGTCCATCGCTGAACTGGACCACCTCCGGGCGTCAATGGCGGATGACAACCGCGACGGCGCCTGGCGCGGAGAAGCAACGCTCGGCGGCGAGCCACGCCCGGTCTTGGCCCTGTCCTCACCCAGCAACGCGCTGCTGGTCATCGCCGATCCGCAGCTCCTGCCGGACGCCGCTGACAGTGAGGAGGCAGAGCGCATACTCCGCTATCTCTGGACGCTGGCCGCTGGACGGATCCGGGAAAAGGTGGCTGATGCGCCGCCGTCGTACCTCATTGAATCCCGCGCGGCCTCGGCCGAACGCGTGAGGGTGACCGCCGAACTGGTGGACCGCCACTCCACCACCCTCGAAACCTTGCTCGCCGCGCTGAGGTCGCCGGCGCTGAGCGATGACGCGGCGCGGAAGTCCGCCACCGACGTCGCCGCCAAGGCACTCGTAGGGCTCCGCACGCTCAGCGACCGCACCACCGAACTCGTGGAGGAGCCTGTTGCCACCGCTTTCCAGCGCCTCCGCGAGGACCTGAAACCGCTCATGAACTTCAGCGGGATCGACGTCCAGTTCATCGAACCGCCGGTCAACGGCCGCGCACTGCCCGGCGAAGTGGCCCACGCGGCCCGGGCAATTGTCCGCGGCTTGGTCCTGGCCATGGTGGACCAGGCGGGAGTCCGCCGGATCCGCACGCAGTGGGATTGCGACGGCGAGAACCTCCTGGTCAACGTCCGCGACGACGGTGCCGGCGAACTGTCCGCGACGGCACCCGCCATGGCCCGGCTCGCCCAGCGCGTCGAAGCCCTGGACGGCAGCATGTCGGTGGATGTGATGCCCGGCTGGGGTGCCGACGTCGCTGTTTCCCTCCCGCTCGACCCGCCTACCCGGCCGCTGGCCGACGTCTCCGACTGGAAGCTGGGGGAGCGCGAACTGGAGGTCCTCCAACTGCTGGCCGCCGGCCAGCGCAACCGGGCCATCGCAGCGCACCTGCACATCAGCGAGAACACCGTGAAGTTCCACCTCCGCAACATCTACCGGAAGGTTGGCGCCTCGTCCCGCACCGAAGCGATCGCGATGGCCCACAGCAACGGCCTGCGCTGACGTCCGGCCGCGTAACGAAATACCGGCTCCGGCGCGTCTGGCGACATAGGATCGAAAGCGTGGAACTAACCGAGAGGACGCTACAGGCGGCCTCGCGGCGGGTAAGCAGGCCGCACACTACTTGAGAGTATGGATCATGGCTTCAGACAATGACCGCGAACCCGACGTCGATGCGGAAACCGGCCAGCACGGCGGCGTCCAGTCAGTGGACCGGGCCCTGGCGGTCCTGGAGATCCTGGCGCGGGACGGCCATGCCGGCGTGAGCGACATCGCCGAGGAGATGGGGATCCACAAGTCCACCGTATCCCGGCTGCTTGGTTCGCTGGTGAGCAGGGAAATGGTCCACCAGAACAGCGAGCGCGGAAAGTACCAGCTGGGCTTTGGCATCCTGAGGCTGGCAAGCTCCATCCCCGGGCGGCTCAGCCTGGTCCGCGAGGCCCGGCCCGTGCTGGAGAGCCTGGCGGAGGAATTCAAGGAGACGGTGAACCTCGCCGTCCTGCGCTCCAACTACGCCGTCAACGTGGACCAGGCCATGGGCCCGTCAACGCTGGCCACCTATGACTGGGTGGGCAGCCTGACGCCGCTCCACGCGACCTCGAGCGGGAAAGTCCTGCTGGCGGCCTTGTCCGCGGACGACCGGGACCGCGTCCTGAAGGAGACCGGGCTGTCGGCCCGGACCCCGCGGACCATCACCAACCGGCACAAGCTCGAAACCCAACTGCTCGACGTCGCCCGCGACGGCTACGGGGTGGTGCGGGAGGAGTTTGAGATAGGGCTCAACTCGATGGCCGTGCCCGTGTACAACCATTTGGGTGCGGTCATCGGTGCGGTCAGCATCTCCGGCCCGGCCTTCCGCTTTGACCCGGAAACGGCGCCGGGACTCCTTGAGGGGCTGAGACAGGCCGGACTGCAGATCAGCGCAAAGATGGGCTACTCCCGGCGGTAAAACTGATGGAGCCCGTCGAAACCAGGGTTTCGGCGGGCTCCATCAGTGGAAACAGGGCCTAACGGCCGGGCGTGACGTCCCCCACCTTCTGCTGTACCCAGTCGTGGAACGCGCCGATGTGGTGCTCGCTCGGGACCAGCACGCCACCCTTGGCATAGACCTTTGAGCCCATGGCTGGCTGGCAGCGCTCGCAGGCGTCGAAATCCTGCTCGTTGACTCGGTGGAAAAGTTCCACCGAGGCGCTGACATCCTTGCCGCTTTCCACAACGCTGGGAAGGTACAGCCAGTCGCATTCAACGATGGTGTGGTCAGCGGCCATGGGAAACATGCGGTGGATGATCACGTGGTCCGGAACCAGGTTTACGAAGACCGTCGGCTTGATGGTTACCGCGTAGTAGCGGCGGTCCTGGTCCTCCCCTACGCCCGGAATCCGGTCCAGACCTTCGGAGCCGTCGATGGTGAAGCCCTTGATGTCCTCGCCAAATTCGGCGCCGTGGCCCACGAAGTACTGGGCGGCCAGGCCGTCAGCAAATTCAGGCAGCACCTCCGTGAGTTCGGGGTGGATGGTGGCGCAGTGGTAGCACTCCATGAAGTTCTCGATGATGAGCTTCCAGTTGGCCTTGACGTCGTACTTAATGCGGCGGCCCAGGCTCAGATTGGCGATGTCATAGTCCTCCACCGCCCGCAGGTCCCCGAGCCGTTCCTCGATGGCGCCCATGACATCCGCTTCGAACGACGGCGGCTCGTCGGCAAGGCAGACCCACACATACCCGAGGTACTCGCGGATGTGGACCTTCACGAGACCGTACTCGTCCCGGTCGATGTCCGGCATCTTGGTCAGGTTGGGAGCCGCAATGAGCTTGCCTTCAAAGTCGTAGGTCCAGGCGTGGTAGGGGCACTGGAAGGAGCGCGCAGCTTCGCCTTGCTCCTCCATGCACAGCTTGACGCCGCGGTGCCGGCACACGTTGTAGAAGGCGCGGATGCCGCCCTTGCGGGTGCGGCTGATCAGCACGCTCTCCCGCCCGATCTGGACTGTCCGCCAGGCGCCGGGCTTGTCCAGGTCGGCCGAGCGGATGGCGCAGAACCACATCTGCTCGAAGATCCGCTCCTGCTCGGCGCGGAAGATCTCGTCGCTGACGTAGGCCTGGCCCGGGAGTGTGGGGATCAGGCTGGGCGTGAAGACTTCGGTGGTCATTCTTACTCCTCTGCGGTGACTGACGTCGGGGTTTGGAAGGTGTATCGGGATTAGGCGAAACTGGCGGATGCTGCCAGCGCAGGCTGGGCAGCGGTGGTCTGGGCTGGAGGGGCGTGGGTAGCTGCGGCTCGTGCGGCGTTCAGTTGCCGCCGCCACTTGGTGAAGAGGCGGGGCTGGTTGGCGCCAAGGACGGCTACAGGCTGGCCGCCGCGGTAATAGACGGCCAAGAAACTGTGAGCCGCGGGATCTCCGGCCTCAATGTCCACCCTGTCGGCGTCGTGGGCGTGACCGGCGAACTGGATCCTGACGTTGTACTGGTCGGACCAGAAATACGGCAGGTTCAGCGGCTGACGGGCGGCCCCGGGGTCCAGGAGCGCCGTAACGGCGAGCGCCGGGCGCTCCACGGCGCCGCTCCAGTGCTCCACGCGGCGGTACTTTCCGGACTCTTCGTCCAGCCATGCAGCACAGTCGCCGACGGCGACCACGCCCGGCACGTTGGTCCGGCCCATCGGATCGCACAGGACGCCGTCGCCGAGCTCGATGCCGGAGCCAGCAAGCCAGGCCGTGTTGGGCACGGCCCCGATGGCGACCAGCACGACGTCGGCTGGCACGTAGCGGCCGTCCGCGAGGCGCAGTCCAGTGACAACTCCCTCGCCGCTGTAATAGGACTCGATGGCCGCGTCACAAATCAGCTCCACCCCGTTAATTCCATGTAACGCGGCCAGGGTTCCCGCCATCTCCGCACCCAGAGGGCGGCCGAGCGGAACGGCGCCCGAGCAGACGACGGTGACTTCAACCCCGAGGGCGCAGGCGGTGGAGGCCACCTCGGCGCCGATGAAACCGGCGCCGATGATGACGAGCCTGGTCCCCGGCACCAGTTCGGGAGCCAGGTCCTGCGCGTCGTCCACGGTCCGCAGGGTATAGACGTTCGCCAGCCCGGCGAGTTCAGGCAGCGTCCGCGCGGATGACCCCGTGGCGATGACCACGCCGTCGGCCTTTATTTCCGTGCCGTCGTTGAGTGTTAACGTCCGGGTCTCGGCATCCAGGTTGCGGGCCGCTGATCCCAGCAGCCACTCGGCCTGGAGCGGATCTCCGCCTTCACGTTCTTCTGGCGTCTCCAGGAGAAGGTGTTCCGGACTGATTTTTCCCGCCAGGAAATCCTTGGACAGGGGCGGTCTGTCGTAGGGCCGCTGCGGTTCGTCACCGATCAGGATGAGCCTTCCGGCGAAGCCTTGGGCACGTGCGGCACGTGCGGCCGAGATTCCCGCCAAGGACGCCCCCACTATTGCCAGTGTCTGCATGGCCGCCTTCCCGTTGCACGAATGCAACAAATTGCGTATGACGCAACAACGTTCTGTATGCGAGACAGCGTGACGCAGACCATAAGGGGGTGTCAAGGGTTCGTTTTGTTAAGCGGGACCCCCTTGACAAGGCAGTGTGGCATGGATCACTCTGTTGCGTATTGTGATCGGCGTTGATGATGGCACAACCCGCTGGCCGGGCTGAGCCCGTCAACTGGGAAAGAGGTTTATCAGATGCACATCGCCTGCCCACTCACCGCATTGGCCCCCGGAGACGCAGTCCGTCTCGACACGTCCCCACCAATCGCTGTCTTCCACACAGAGGACGGCGAGCTCTTCGCCCTGGACGACACCTGCACCCATCAGGACGCGTCGCTCGCAGACGGGTGGGTGGAAGGCTGCGAGGTGGAATGCCCCCTTCACGCATCCAAATTCAATCTCCGCACGGGCGAAGTGGACGCCCCGCCGGCCAAGCTGCCGGTGCGAGTCCACAAGGTCTCCGTGGTGGACGGCCAGATCATGGTCGAGGAATCCAGCGAGGCACCCAATCTTCCACCGGGCCTGACCGTCAACGGCCACGTCTAGGCACCATCAGGCAGTACTCCATTTCAAGCTAAGAGGTGAAGTTCTTGACCCTACAACTGAGCTACGAGCTGCAGGAACGGACCCGTTCCGCGGCCCCCGTCGGGCAGAAACTGGCGGGATCCGGGCAGCAGGCGACGCCGTTCGTCCTCACCGTTGCCTGTCCCGAGCGCCGTGGGATCGTCCACGCCGTGTCCAGCTTCCTCGCGATGCGCGGCTTCGACATCGCCGAGCACCAGCAGTTCGACGACCACGTCAGCAATACCCTCTTCCTGCGCACCGCCTTCACCGGCACGCTGGCAGGAACTGCTGGCAATCGTGCCGGCAGCGCCGCCAGCACGGCCGATTCCCTGGCGGCCGACTTCGCGGAGATCGCCGGCGAGTTCGGTATGGCCTACAGCTTCCACGACGACAGGCCGCAGCGCATCCTGGTGATGGTCTCCAAGTTCGGCCACTGCCTCAATGACCTCATTTTCCGCTGGCGCGCCGGGAGCCTGGGGGCGGACATCGCCGCCGTCGTCTCCAACCATGAGGACCTGCGCCCGATGGCGGAAACAGCAGGGCTTCCCTTCGTTCACGTACCCGTAACGGCGTCCACCAAACCGCAGGCGGAGTCCCGGCTCCTGGAACTCGTGGACGAATACGACGCGGACCTTGTGGTGCTGGCCCGCTACATGCAGGTGCTCTCCGACGGCCTCTGCCGGGAACTCCACGGCCGGGCCATCAACATCCACCATTCTTTCCTGCCCGGATTCAAAGGGGCCAAGCCCTACCACCAGGCCTATGAACGCGGCGTGAAGGTGGTCGGGGCCACTGCCCACTACGTCACCGGCGACCTCGACGAAGGTCCCATCATCGAGCAGGAAGTCTTCCGGGTGGACCACGGCGTGGACCCGGATTCCCTGGTAACAGCAGGCCGTGACGCCGAAGCGATCGCCTTCTCCCGCGCGGTGAAGTGGCATTGCCAACACCGCGTCCTCCTCAACGGCTCCCGGACCGTCGTTTTCCGCTAGAGCCACACCGCCGGCCCCCAAGGGCCGCTTCCATGCACGCAGTAAGTCACGAACAGGAGCTTCCGTATGAGCGCTACACCCCGCGTCGTCATCATCGGCGCCGGCATTGTCGGTGCGAATCTGGCAGACGAGTTGGCCACCCGAGGCTGGACCAGCGTCACCGTACTGGATCAGGGACCGCTCAACCTCGCCGGCGGCTCCACGTCGCACGCGCCCGGCCTGGTGTTCCAGACCAACCCGTCCAAGACAATGACGCAGTTCGCCGCCTACACCGTGGACAAGCTCCTCTCCCTGAGCGACGAGGGTGTCTCCTGCTTCAACCAGGTGGGCGGCCTGGAGATCGCCACCACCCCCGAACGGCTTGAGGACCTCAAGCGGAAGCTCGGCTACGCAACCTCATGGGGCATCGAGGGCAGGATCATCGACCCCGACGAGTGCAGCAAGCACTATCCGCTGCTGAATCCCGACATGGCCCTCGGCGGCCTGTACGTCCCGTCCGACGGCCTCGCGTCCGCAGCCCGCGCCGTTCAGTTGCTCATCCGCAAGGCCACGGCTGCCGGCGTCACGTTCATCGGATCAACCCCGGTGACCGGGATCGAGCAGGCCGGCGGAAAGGTCACCGGTGTCCAGACTCCCGACGGCGTGGTCCCGGCGGACATCGTGGTCTCCTGCGCCGGCTTCTGGGGCCCCAAGATCGGCGCGATGGCTGGCATGGCCGTGCCGCTGCTGCCGCTGGCCCACCAGTATGTCAAGACCACGGCGGTGCCGGAACTCGTGGGCGCCAACCCCCTGGACCCCTCTAACGGCGCCCGCATGCCCATTCTCCGGCACCAGGACAAGGACCTCTATTTCCGTGAGCACGGAGACAGGATCGGAATCGGCTCCTATGCCCACCGGCCCATGCCCGTGGACCTGGACCGGCTGCCGGAGGTGGCGCCAGGGCAGATGTCCGAGCACCGCATGCCTTCCCGGCTCGAATTCACCGAGGAGGATTTCCTCCCCTGCTGGGAGGACAGCCGGCAGCTGCTGCCCGCCCTCCGCGGTGCGGAGATCGCCGACGGCTTCAACGGCATCTTCTCCTTCACTCCGGACGGCGGCCCGCTGATCGGCCAGGCGCCGGAGCTTGAGGGGTTCTACGTCGCGGAGGCGGTCTGGGTGACGCATTCGGCGGGCGTGGCCCGGGCGGTGGCTGAAATGCTCATCGAGGGCCAGTCCCGCATCCCGCTTCACGAGTGCGAAGTCTCGCGCTTCGAGGCCGCGCAGACCGCGGACAGCTACGTCAGTGAGACCTCACAGCAGAACTTCGTGGAGATCTACGACATCCTGCACCCCCTGCAGCCGCGCGAATCACCCCGGGACCTGCGCGTCAGCCCGTTCAACTGCCGGCAGAAGGAACTGGGAGCGTTCTTCCTCGAGGCCGGCGGCTGGGAGCGCCCGCACTGGTTCGAGGCCAACCGCCCGCTCCTTGACGAGCTGCCGGCTGAATGGAAGGCGCCAGAACGCGGCCCCTGGGCCGCAATGTTCAGCTCCCCCATTTCCGCCGCCGAGGCATGGAAGACGCGCACCGCCGTCGCGCTTTACGACATGACGGCACTCAAGCGGCTGGAAGTTTCGGGTCCCGGCGCCCTGGCCTTGCTGCAGCGGCTCAGCGCCGGGCAGGTCGACAAGAAGCCAGGCGCCGTTACCTACTGCCTTCTGTTGAACGACGACGGCGGCATCCGTAGCGATATCACGATCGCACGGCTCACGGAGACCACGTTCCAAGTAGGCGCCAACGGCAACATCGACTTCGACTACTTCACCCGGGAGGCCCGCAGGCAGACGGCTGATAACGTCAGCCAGTGGGTGCAGGTCCGCGACATTACGGGCTCCACGTGCTGTATCGGCCTCTGGGGTCCGCAGGCGCGGGAAGTTATTGCTAAGGTCAGCACCGATGATTTCACCAATGACGGTCTTCGTTACTTCCGTACCAAGCAGGTGCGGATCGGCGGCATCCCCGTGACGGCCATGCGGCTGTCCTATGTGGGCGAGCTGGGCTGGGAGCTTTACACCACCGCCGAACACGGTCTGAAGCTGTGGGACCTCCTCTTCGAGGCCGGCCAGGAACAGGGCATCATCGCCGCCGGCCGCGGCGCCTTCAACAGCCTCCGCCTGGAAAAGGGATACCGGCTCTGGGGGACGGACATGACGCCCGAACACGAGCCGTACCAGGCAGGCCTGGGCTTTTCGATCGCCAAGAACAAGGACTCCTTCGTGGGCGCCGAAGCCCTCGCCGAACGCCGCGCGCAACCGGCTGCCATGCAGCTGCGCTGCCTGACGGTCGACGACGGCACTTCGGTGGTGCTGGGCAAGGAACCCGTGTATTTCAAGGGCGAAGCCGCCGGTTACGTGACCAGCGCGGCCTACGGCTACACGGTGAAGCGGCCGATCGCCTACGCCTGGCTCCCGGCCAGCGCCTCCGAAGGCGATGGCGTGGAAATCGAATACTTCGGCACCCGGATCGCCGCAACCGTCACGGCGGAGCCGCTGGTGGACCCGGGCATGGAACGCCTGCGCGGCTGAACCGGACCATCCAGGCCCTTCAACACTCCTCCCAGACCACGCCCCAAGGAGATTTACCTGATGACGAACGAGAGCTACGACTACGTGATTGTCGGCGGCGGAAGCGCCGGATCCGTCCTGGCGGACAGGCTGAGCGCGGACGGGACGCACACCGTGCTGGTCCTTGAAGCCGGACGCAGCGACTACCCGTGGGACCTTTTCATCCAGATGCCGGCGGCCCTGACCTTCCCTAGTGGCAACAGGTTCTACGACTGGCAATACGAATCCGACCCCGAACCCCGCATGCACGGCCGCAGGATCGCCCACGCCCGCGGCAAGGTGCTGGGCGGCTCCAGCTCCATCAACGGCATGATATTCCAGCGCGGCAACCCCCTGGACTACGAACGCTGGGGAGCTGACGCCGGCATGGAAACCTGGGATTTCGCGCATTGCCTGCCCTACTTCAAGCGCATGGAAACCGCGCTCGCCGCAGCTCCGGACGATGAACTGCGCGGCCATGACGGACCCCTGGTCCTGGAGCGCGGGCCCGCCCGCAATCCCCTGTTCCAGGCCTTCTTCCGCGCCTCCGAGGAAGCGGGCCACAAGCGCACCGATGACGTCAACGGGTACCGGCAGGAGGGCTTCGGCCCGTTCGACCGAAACGTCCACAAGGGCCAGCGGCTCTCGGCGTCACGTGCCTATCTGCGCCCCAATAAGGGCCGGAAAAACCTGACGGTCCGCACCCGGGCGCTTGCGGCCAAGGTCAATTTCGACGGCACAACGGCCACAGGGGTCACCTACCGCCGGAACGGCCGGCTGCACACGGTCAACGCCAAGGAAGTGGTGCTGTGCGGCGGCGCGATCAATACGCCCCAGTTGCTGCAGCTCTCCGGCGTGGGGGATTCCGCGCTCCTGTTGTCGCTGGGCATCAAGCCCGTGGTGGACCTGCCGGGAGTCGGCGAAAACCTGCAGGACCACCTGGAAGTGTACGTCCAGCACTCCTGCACACAGCCCGTGTCCATGCAGCCGAACCTCAGCCTCTGGCGCTACCCGCTGATCGGACTCCAGTGGCTGCTCGGCCGCAAGGGCCCCGCAGCCACCAACCACTTCGAAGGAGGCGGGTTCGTCCGCTCCAACGAAGACGTCGCCTACCCCAACCTGATGTTCCACTTCCTGCCGGTGGCTGTGCGCTACGACGGCCAGAAAGCCGACGCCAAGCACGGGTATCAGGTCCACGTGGGCCCCATGTACTCCGACGCCAGAGGCAGCCTGAAGATCACGTCCACGGACCCCGCCGCGCACCCGTCCATGCAGTTCAACTACCTGTCCACGGACCAGGATCGGCGCGAATGGGTGGAGGCCATCCGGGTCACCCGCGACATCCTCTCCCAGCCGGCCCTCGCGCCCTACAGTGGCGGCGAACTCTCGCCCGGCCCCTCCGTCCAGACGGACGAGGAGATCCTCGACTGGGTGGCCCGGGATGCCGAAACGGCGCTCCACCCCTCCTGCACCGCCAAGATAGGCCCGGCCTCCGACCCCCTGGCGGTGGTGGATCCGCTCACCATGAAGGTCCACGGCACCTCGGGGCTCCGCGTGGCGGATGCCTCCGCTATGCCCTACGTGACGAACGGCAACATCTACGCCCCGGTAATGATGCTCGCCGAAAAGGCCGCGGACCTCATCCTGGGCCGTACGCCGCTGGCACCCGAGCACGCGGACTTCTACCGGCACGAATCCGCAGTGGCTCCCGAAGCCGCACCAAGCCTGGGTCGCTCATGAGCGGCGTTCAGCTTGCCGGGATCGACAGCCGGACCGTGATGGACCAGGATGCGGCGCCGGTACGCGGCCTCTTCGTGGACGGCCGGTGGAGCGAATCCGGCGCCGGGAAAACGCGGGTCATCACATGCCCGGCGGACGGTGAAAAAGTCGCCGAGGTCGCCGAATCCACGGCCGCCGATGCCGAGGCCGCGGTTGCCAGCGCCCGCAGGGCTTTCGACGGCGGCGCGTGGCCCGGCACCAGCGAGAAGGAACGCGGACAGGTTCTGCTCCGCACCGCCGAACTGCTGGAACGCGACAAGGCGCTCTACGCCCGGGCCGAAGCCCTCGACACAGGCAAACGCTACGTCGAAGCGGAATACGACATCGACGATATCGCCGCCTGCTTCAGGTACTACGGTGGCATCGCCGGAACGGACGCCGGCCGCGTGATCGATACCGGGATACCAGACACCATCAGCCGCGTGGTCCACGCCCCTGTGGGTGTGTGCGGGCTCATCACGCCATGGAACTACCCCCTCCTGCAGGCGTCCTGGAAGGTGGCCCCGGCCTTGTTGGCCGGCAATACCTTCGTCCTGAAACCCAGTGAGCTGACTCCCTCCACCTCCATCCTGCTGATGGATACGCTCCTTGAGGCCGGGCTGCCGGCCGGGGTCGCCAACCTCGTCACCGGCACCGGTCCCGACGTCGGCGCAGTCCTGAGCGAAAGCCCGGACGTTGACCTGGTCTCGTTCACCGGTGGCCTGGCCACCGGGATCAACATCATGAAGTCCGCGGCCAACACGGTGAAGCGGGTTGCCTTGGAACTGGGCGGGAAGAATCCGAACATCGTCTTCGCCGATGCCGACCGCGAGTCCGCCCTGGACAACGCCCTCACCGCGGTGTTCCTGCATTCGGGTCAGGTGTGCTCGGCCGGAACCAGACTCATCATCGAAGAATCGATCCACGACGAATTCGTGGCGGAACTGGTGCGACGTGCGCAGGCCATCCGGCTTGGCGGCCCCTTCGACGAGCTCGCGGAGACCGGCCCGCTGATCTCGGCTGCACACCGTGACAAGGTCCACGCCTACGTCCAGGCCGGCATTGACGAAGGAGCCACGCTTCTGTGCGGCGGCTATATCCCCGATACCGGTGCGATGGCACTCGGCAGCTACTACCCTCCCACCATCCTGGACGGTTGCCACACCTCCATGAACGCAGTCCAGGATGAGTCGTTCGGACCAGTCCTGACCGTGGAGACCTTCAGCACGGAGGAAGAATCCATCAAGCTGGCCAACGACACCGCCTACGGACTGGCCGGCGCCGTCTGGACAAACGACGGATCGCGGGCGCAGCGCGTGGCTGGTGCACTCCGCCACGGCACCGTGTGGATCAACGACTACCACCCCTACGTTCCCCAGGCAGAGTGGGGCGGATTCGGCAAGTCCGGAAACGGCCGCGAACTGGGGCTCCAAGGTCTGGCAGAGTACCGCGAAACCAAGCACATCTGGCAAAACATCAATCCCAAGCCCAGCCACTGGTTCGAGCCTCCACAGGCAGGAGTACAGCAATGAACAGCCCCGACATCTCAGTGCGCAACCTCTGGAAGGTCTTCGGACCCGGGGGCGATAAGATCCCCAACAATCCGGAGCTCTCGGCTCTCAACTCCGCGGAGCTGCTGGAACGCACCGGCTGCGTGGCAGCCGTCCGCGACCTGTGCTTCGACGTGGCCAAGGGCGAGGTCTTTGTGGTCATGGGACTTTCCGGATCCGGCAAATCCACCCTGATCCGCTGTCTGACCCGGTTGATCGAACCCACATCGGGGCAGGTCCTGGTGGACGGGAAGGACGTCCTGCAGGCAGGCGTCGCCGAGCTGCGCGAACTGCGCCGGCGGAAGATGTCCATGGTGTTCCAGCACTTCGGTCTCCTTCCCCACCGCACCGTGCTGGACAACGTCTCCTACGGGCTGCAGATCCGCGGGGCGGCCAAGAAAGAACGCTACGCCAGGGCGCGGGAAATCATCGAACTGGTTGGCCTGAAAGGCTATGAACAGCACTACCCCGACCAGCTTTCAGGGGGAATGCAGCAGCGCGTCGGCCTGGGCCGGGCCCTGGCCGGCGATCCGGACACCATCCTCTTCGACGAACCGTTCTCCGCGCTGGATCCGCTGATCCGCCGGGACATGCAGGCGGAAGTCATCCGGCTGCACAAGGAGATGGGCAAGACCATGGTGTTCGTGACCCATGACCTGTCCGAGGCGCTCAAGCTCGGGGACCGCATCCTGATCATGCGCAACGGCGAGATGGTCCAGTGCGGTACTGGGGACGACCTGGTGGGGTCCCCGGCGGACAAGTATATTGAGGATTTTGTGTCCGAGGTCCCACGCGCGGATGTCCTGACCCTGAAATGGATCACCCGGCCCGTGGCGGCCGGAACGCCGGGAGACGCGCCGGTCCTCAGTTCCCGGATGATCATCCGGGATGCCATAGCGGCGGTCATGCACTCCTCCTGCCCCGTCCTGGTGGAAGATGGCGGCAGGATTACGGGGCAGATCGACCGCGACAGCATCCTGTCGGTGCTGCAGCCCGCGGAAGCAGCGGCCTAATGTCTACCCTCGTCCGAGATCGGGCAACGGTGCAACCCACGCCCGTCCCCGTCCGTGAACCGCGCCGCAGGCCGAGCCGCCGCACCATCCTGCTGGGAGGCGCCGCCGTTGTCTGGATCCTGGGATTCCTTGTCCTGCGCGGAACCTCCACCCTGACCTTGCCCGCCTCAGAGCTGACGGACCTGCACCGGTCCCTGAACCAGTTCAACGCATGGGTAGCAGCGAACCGCGCAGACAACCCCGTCTTCCTGTACGTCTTCACGCCCTTGCGTGCCACCGTCGACGCCGTGGCCAACCTGTTCATCACCACCTTTGCCGCGACTTCCACGGGCCTGCGCCTGCCGGAGATCGGCTGGCTCGGAACCGTAGGCCTGCTGGGTTGGATCGCCTTCGCGATCGGCAACGCGCGGGTCGCGCTGCTGACTGTCGCCGTTTTTACGTTCTTCGGCCTCCAGGGCCTGTTCCTCGAAGCCACGTACACGTTCGCCCTGGTCCTCACGGCAGTGCTGCTGACCCTTCTGGTCGGGATCCCGCTCGGCGTTCTGGCCGGCGTCTACGGCCGGGTTGCCAAGGTGATCACGCCCGTGCTGGACTTTATGCAGACCCTGCCGACATTCGTGTACCTGGCCCCGCTCGCCCTGGTCTTCCTCATCGGCCCGGCGTCGGCCGTCATAGCCACCGTGATCTACGCTGCACCGCCCGTGATCCGGCTGACAGCACACGGCATCCGCGCCATCCCGGAGAACACCCGTGAAGCCTCCGATTCGCTGGGCACAACGGGCCTGCAGCGGCTGGTCACCCTGCAGCTTCCCATGGCCCGGCGGACCATCGTCATGGGAATCAACCAGAGCACCATGGCGGCTCTGTCCATGGTCACCATCGCGGCGCTGATCGCGGCGCCCGGGCTTGGCCAGGTGGTGGTACGGGCGCTGCAATCGCTCGACGTCGGCACAGCTGTCAACGCCGGGCTCTCCATCGTCCTGCTTGCGATCGTGCTGGACCGGGTCACCACCGCCGCCAGCCGCCGCGCAGACCCGGGGACGGCCCGGAACCGCAGGGTTTCCCGCAGGACCAGGTACATCCTCCTCGGCATCACCCTTGTGCTGGCAATGGCCATGGTGCAGTTCTCCCGGACCATGCTGTGGGCAGCAGCGTTCCCCAAGGATCTCAACATCGGTCCGGTCATCGTCCAAGCGGTGGCCTCAGCCAGCCAGTGGATGCAGAGCAACCTGTCGTTGTTCACGGTGTCCTTCCGGGAAGCCGTCACCACCGGAATCCTCAACCCGTTCCAGTCCTTGCTGACGGACACACCCTTCTACCTCCTCGTCGCCGTCATCGCCATTGCGGCCTACGCGCTGGGCGGATGGAAGCTCGCTGCCCTGACCACGGCGTGCCTGGGCGTGATCATCTACCTCGGCCTCTGGAGCGATTCCATGGTCACCCTTGCCGGAACCCTGGTGGCCACCGCAGTTGTCATGGTCCTGGGCGTCATCTTCGGGGTGGCCATGGGCCGGTCCGAGCGGGTGGACCAGATCATGCGGCCCCTACTTGATGCGGGCCAGACGATGCCCGCCTTTGTGTATCTTGTGCCGTTCCTTGGCCTCTTCGGAGCCACGCGCTTCACCGCGATCATCGCAGGCATCATCTATGCCGCCCCGGTGGCCATCAAGATCACGGCCGACGGCATCGCAGCGATTTCCCCCACCGTGGTCGAAGCCGCAGTTGCCAGCGGTTCAACGCCCTGGCAAGTCATTACCAAAGTCCAGCTTCCGATGGCCAGGCAGACGCTGGCCCTCGCTGCCAACCAGGGGCTGATCTACGTCCTGGCCATGGTGGTGGTTGGTGCACTTGTGGGCGCAGGCGGCCTCGGGTACGACGTCGTCGCCGGCTTTGTCCAAAGCGCGCTCTTCGGCAAGGGCCTCGCCGCGGGCCTTGCAATTGTCTTCCTCGGCATCCTGCTGGACAGGATGACCCAGGCTGCCGCAGCCACCCCGGTGCGGAAAATCCCCTCGCCCAAATCCCCATCAACCTAACCGCATGTAACCGTCCTGTGGCTGGCGCAGGGCATGGAGGACCCCCACGCATTCCCCCCAACAAGGAGACCAAAGATGAAAAAAGCTGGACTGCTGTTGAAACGAACTGTCCCGGCGGTGGCTGGAGCTGCTGCCGCAGCCCTACTACTGGCTGGTTGCGGCGGCGCCTCGGTGAACCAGGTGGCTGCTGCCACCGGTGCTGCCGAGGCGCCCTGCGGAAGTGTTAATGTCGCGATGAACGCTTGGGTGGGGTATACGGCCAATGCCGCTGTGTACAGCTATGTGGCGGAGAACAAGCTTGGCTGCACCGTGGTCCAGAAGGACCTTAACGAGCAGATCTCCTGGCAGGGCTTTGCCTCAGGCGAAGTGGACGTGGTGATCGAAAACTGGGGGCATGAGGATCTGGCCAAGCAATACATCACGGAGCAGAAAGTCGCTGTCGACGCCGGCCCTACCGGCAATGAAGGACATATCGGCTGGTACGTACCGCCGTGGATGGCAGAAAAGTACCCGGACATCACCGACAGCAAGAACCTGAACAAGTACGCTTCAATGTTCGCAACATCCGAATCCGGCGGAAAAGGCCAGCTCCTGGACGGCGACCCGGCCTTCGTCACCAATGACGAGGCGCTGGTCAAAAACCTCAACCTCGACTACAAGGTGGTCTTCTCTGGTTCGGAAGCGGCGCTGATCCAGTCGTTCCGGACGGCGGAGCAGAACAAGACGCCGTTGCTCGGCTACTTCTACGAGCCGCAGTGGTTCCTGTCCGAAGTTCCACTCAAGAAGGTCAATCTGCCGGAGTGGACCGAAGGCTGCGACGCCGAGCCCGAGAAGGTGGCCTGCGACTACCCGACCTACACGCTGAACAAGATCATTTCCAAGAAGTTCGAGGACAGCGGCTCACCTGCAGCCAAACTGGCCAAGGCCTTCAAATGGACCAACGAGGATCAAAACTCCGTGGCCACAGACATCCAGGGCGGTATGACGCCCGCGGCCGCGGCCAAGAAGTGGGTGGACGCGAATCAGCAGGTTGTAGATTCCTGGCTCAACTAAGCGCGACCGTACCGGGCCAGGAAAAGTCACCCACCCAGGGAGATCCGTGGGTGGGTGACTTGTTTCCCCCACGCGTCGGTTTCGCGTTGCAGGCGCTGGGTGATCAGTTCGACCCGGCGGGACATCCGGGTGCCGACCTGGAGCCGGTCGCCGGGCCAGCTGGAGGCCTCCCGGGAGTCTTCGAGGGCTCGGCCATCCCCAGTGCGCGGACAATATCTTCCTTGAACTGTTCCCTTCGAGTGTCGCGAAAGTAGTTCAGCATCGGCTCAAGGCATTGCAAGGCTTGGCTCAAGGCCCGGCCACGCGTCCACTCTGGCATCGCGGAGTAGCTAGGCGTAGCGTCATTCACACAGGCAGGCGGCGGCGTCGTCGGGTTGGATTTGTGGTCGGGCGCCGCCTCACCGGTGTCAAGCCTTTGAAGGAGTCGGCGATGGCCGGATGGAACGCGGATACAGCTGCCGGGCCATTGGGGTCCGGGACGGTCACGCTGGTGGAAGGTTCATCATTCTGTATTTCCTCGGCCAACGGAGACATCCATCCGGAACACCCGCACGGGGTTTTCCATGAGGACACCCGGATCCTGTCCCGCTGGAATCTGACCGTCAACGGCCAGTCCATCGAGCCCTTGGCGGCGGAGACGAAGGAGCCGTACCGCGCGCTGTTTGCCGGCCGCGTTCCGCGTTCGGACGGGTATGCGGACAGCCCGCTGATCGTGGAGCGGCTGCGCGAAGTGGGGGCGGGAATCCTGGAGGAGATCACCGTCAGGAACTACTCGGCCGACGCCGCTGAGTGCGTGGTGGAGTTGAGCGTTGAAGCGGATTTCGCGGATCTCTTCGAGGTCAAGGAGGCCCGGATCCAGCGGCACTGGGAGGAAAGCCGCGAGCCTGACGGTGACACGCTGACCATCCGGGCCGCCTGGCAGGACGTCCGGAAGGGAGTCGTTGTCAACGCAGGTGGCGCCGACATCGAAGCGGAGGCCCTGACCTACCGGACGGTCATCCCGCCGCACGGAGAGTGGAACACCTGGGTCAGCGTAGTGCCCAAGGTCGACGGCACGGGCCCCGCGGAGCCGTTCGCCCACTCTGCTGCCGGGGAACTGTCCCCCCGCGACCGGCGCCGGCAGGCCTGGGTGTCCAAGATTCCCGTGCTGCACATGGGCAACCGCTCCATCGAACGGACCCTCCGCCGCAGCTACGACGACCTCGGCGCCCTGCGGATTGAGGATCCGCAGCACCCGGACCGGATCGTCGTGGCTGCCGGTGCGCCCTGGTTCATGACCCTCTTCGGACGCGACTCGCTGTTTGCCTCCATCATGTCGATGCCCGTGGACCCGTCCCTCGCCCTGGGCACCGTGCAGACGCTGGCCGACCGCCAGGGCAGCGCGGTGGATCTGATGAGCGAGGAAGAGCCCGGCAAAATTCTGCACGAAGTCAGGCTCGACGTCTCCAGCGGGCTGGCGCTGGGCGGAAAATCCGCCTACTACGGCAGCGTCGACGCCACGCCGCTGTTCCTGATAGTCCTTGGCGAGGTGAGCCGCTGGGGTTTTGGCGCGGAGACCATTGCCGCACTGCTGCCCCATGCGGACCGGGCGATGGAATGGATCCGGACATACGGGGACCGCGACGGCGACGGCTTCGTCGAGTACGCGCGCCTCAACGAACGGGGCCTGATCAACCAGGGCTGGAAGGATTCGTGGGACGGCGTCAATTTCGCCGACGGCCGCATGGCCGAGGCACCGATCGCGTTGTGCGAGGTGCAGGGGTACGTCTACGGCGCGTACATGGCGAGGTCGTGGTTGGCATACGACGCCGGTGACGAGGCTTTGGCCTCTGACCTCCGGGACCGCGCGGCACGGCTGAAGAAGCAGTTCAACGAACAGTTCTGGATGCCCGAGCGCGGCTACTACGCCATCGCGCTGGACCGCGACAAGCGTCAGGTCGATGCGTGCGCGTCCAACATGGGCCACTGCCTGTGGAACGGCATCATCGACGAGGACAAGGCGCCGATGGTGGTGGAACGGCTAATGTCCCCGGAAATGTTCAGCGGCTGGGGAGTGCGGACCCTGGCAACCGACATGGGCGCCTACAATCCTGCGAGCTACCACAACGGCTCGGTCTGGCCGCACGACAATGCGGTCATCCAAGCCGGCCTCCTGCGCTACGGGTTCGTGGAAGAGGCACAGCGGATCTCCACGGCCCTGCTGGAGGCGGCCGAGTACTCGGAGGGGCGACTGCCTGAACTGTTCTGCGGCTTCGACCGGGAGCACTTCGCCGCGCCTGTGCCCTACCCCACCGCGTGCTCACCGCAGGCGTGGGCGGCCACCACACCAATCTTCCTGGTGACGAACCTGATGCGTTACAACCCGCACGTCTCCGAGGGTGGGCTGTGGATGGACCCCGTGCTGCCGGAATCCTACGGGGACCTCCACATCACCAACGCACCCATGGCCGGCGGCCGGATCACCATCGACGTTTCCGGCTCCGAGGCGACCATCCACGGATTGCCCGAGGGCATGGTGCTCCACAACGGAACACGGCCCTGGATGGCCGACCTGGTGCAGAACGCCAGGATGCACAAGAAGGACTAGGGACTGCAGGAGAGGCCCGGGATTGCGAGGACAGCCGCACCCGGTCCGGCAGGTGCGGCTGTCCTATGTTCTGCTGGGCTACTTTCGGCCGAGCGTCTCCAGCAGCAGCCCGCAGGCGCTCGGGACAGGCTGGATAATCTCCGCACGGGTGGTCTGCGCAAGCCGCAGGGCTGTGGCGCTGAGCGGTCCCCCGGCAATGATGAGGGCCTCGGCGCCGTCCAGCGCAGTTGATTCCCCGACGGCGGCCGCGAGCTCCCGGTACTGCTGCTCGGGGTCCGCTGCCAGCACCAGGGGTTCCGAAGCAGTCAGGCGCACTCCGGTGAAAAACTCGGACTTGCCGTGTGCCGCCACGAGTCTGGCGAGGGATGCGGCCAGCAGCGGCGTGCTCGCGGCCATCCCGAACCTCCGGTTGCCCCGTGATGCCGCGTGGATGGAGCCCTGGCCTATACCAAAGACGGGAACGGCGAGTTCCTCGCTGAGTTGCTCACGGCCGGGATCCCCGATGGCAGCCACGATTACCGCGGCCACCGTGCCGCCGCCGGCCCCACGAGGTAATCCAGTGCTGCACGCCGGACGTGCTGCCGGGATTCGGCCAGGGCGGTTGGGTCGGTGATCAGGGCTGGTCCGGCCGCCGCAGTGAGCCCGATGACTTCCAGGCCGTGGGGCGCGAGCCCGGCAGCGGCCAGGTCCGTCATCATGGCCGTCGTCCTGGCATTCGTGTTCAGGTTGATCAGCAGAACAGTGTGTGAAGTTTCAGTGCCCATAGATCGCAACCTCCTCCTCTGCGGCATCGGCACCTTCCTCGAGCGGCTTGCCGAAGGTCTCAGGCGGGAACTGGACGGTGATGGCCAGGATGCCGAACAGCACCGCGAGCGTGGTGAACATGCCGCCCAGTCCGGAGGCATCAGCGTTCTGCTCGAGGGCGTCGAAGAAAACGCCCAGAAGAATCATGAAGACGATCTGGCACCAAAAAGCGACGGCGACGCTCCGGACCTGCCGGAGTGTCGCCGTCGTTCCCGGCTCACGTATTCATTGGGAATGGGCCAGCCGCACGCGGTGGGAGCTATCCCGCCGGCGCCGCTCCTGCGGAGGCATCAGCAGCGTGCGGCACGAACCGGACGAACATCGCCTTGAAGCCGGGGGTGTTGGATTCCCTGGCCACGTTCTCCTTGTGGACCAGGGCATTGGCCTCGGGGAAGTACGCCGCAGCGCAGCCTTTCGCCGTCGGGTAAGCCACCAAACGGAACTTGTCCGCCTGTCGATCATGCCCCCGGAACGTGCTCACCACGTCCACCAGGTCCCGGTCCAGGAAACCGAGCTCGGCCAGGTCCTCGGGGTGTACCAGGATCACGCGGCGGCCGTCGGAGATTCCGCGGTATCTGTCGTCCAGGCCGTAGAAGGTGGTGTTGTACTGGTCGTGGCTGCGGATGGTCTGGAGTACCAGGTGGCCCTCGGGCGGGATCAGGTACTCCAGCGGGCTGACCGTGAAGCGGCCACGGCCGATGTCCGTCTTGAAGGACCGGGTATCCCGCGGGGGGTTGGGCAGCACAAAGCCGTTCCTGGTCCGGATCCGGGCGTTGAAGTCCTGGAAGCCCGGGATGACGCGGGAGATGTGGTTTCGGACCACGTCGTAGTTCCCGGCCATGGCCTTCCAGTCCACAAGGTGGTCCGGCCCGAAGGTGGCCTCGGCCATCCGGGCAATGATCACCGGCTCGGCGAGCAGGTGCTCTGACACCGGCTGCAGCCTGCCCTGGGTCGAGTGGACCACGGACATGGAATCCTCCACGGACAGGAACTGGGCACCCTTGGGATGCTTGTCGTCCTTGTCAGTCCGGCCCAGCGTGGGCAGGATGAGGGACGTGCGCCCGTGCACCACGTGGGACCGGTTCGGCTTGGTGGACACGTGCACCGTCAGGCCGATCCGCTGCATCCCGGCCTCCAGGGTCTCCGTATCCGAGCAGGCCAGCGAGAAGTTGCCGCCCATGGAGACGAAGACGTCCACGTCGTTCCGGTCGAAGGCTTCCATGGCTTCCACTGCGTCGTAGCCGTGGGGGCGGGGGGGAGGTGATCCCGAATTCCTTGTCCAGGGCTTCGAGCAGCCACTCCTTGGGCTTTTCCCAGATGCCCATGGTCCGGTCGCCCTGGACGTTGGAGTGGCCGCGGACCGGGCAGGCGCCCGCGCCGGGCTTGCCGAAGTTGCCCTGCAGGAGCAGGACGTTGACCATTTCCTTGATGGTGTCCACCGAGTGCGGCTGCTGCGTGACGCCCAGGGCCCAGCAGAAGATGGTGGCCTTGGACCGGATCAGCATCCCGGCCACGATTTCGATCTGTTCCCGGGACAGGCCTGTCGCCTTCTCGGTTTCCGCCCAGTCCAGCTCCCTTCGGGCGTCACGGTAGGCGTCGAACCCGTCGGTTTGCGCGTCAACAAAGGAACGGTCGACGACGGTGCCCGGGTTCCGGTCCTCCTCCGCCAGGAGCAGGTGGCCGAGGGCCTGGAACAGGGCCAGGTCACCGCCCACCTTGATCTGCAGGTACTCATCGGCCAGCGGCGTGCCGCCGCCGACCACTCCGGAGACGGTCTGGGGGTCCTTGAAGTTGAAGAGGCCTGCCTCCGGGAGCGGGTTGACGGCCACTACCTTGCCGCCGTTGTCCTTGCATTCCTTCAGGGCTGAGAGCATCCGGGGGTGGTTGGTGCCGGGGTTCTGCCCGACGACGAAGATGAGTTCGGAGTCGTGGATGTCCTCGAGCGACACGGTGCCCTTGCCGATGCCGATGGTCGGGTTCAGCGCCGAGCCGGAGGACTCATGGCACATGTTCGAACAGTCCGGCAGGTTGTTCGTGCCCAGGGCCCGCGCGAACAGCTGATACATAAACGCGGTCTCGTTCGCGGTGCGGCCGGAGGTGTAGAAGACGCACCGGTCCGGCGTGGAGTCCCGGATGTGTTCGCCAATGAGTTCGAAGGCTTCGGCCCAGGAGATCGGCGAGTAGTGGGTGTCGCCTTCGCGGATCACCACCGGTTCGCTGACCCGGCCCTGGTTGCCCAGCCAGTACTCCGTTTTCCCGGACAGCTCCGCGATGGAGTGCTTGGCCCAGAACTCGGCCCCGACTGTGCGGAGGGTGTTCTCTTCGGCCACGGCCTTGGCCCCGTTCTCGCAGAACTCGGCAGCTTTGCGCTTCGTGGCCGATTCCGGCCAGGCACAGCCGGGGCAGTCGAACCCGCCCTGCTGGTTCAGCCGCAACAGGGACTGCGC
Organism: Pseudarthrobacter cellobiosi; assembly: GCF_023913755.1. Lineage (GTDB taxonomy): Bacteria > Actinomycetota > Actinomycetes > Actinomycetales > Micrococcaceae > Arthrobacter > Arthrobacter cellobiosi. The sequence goes on along the minus strand of NZ_JAMXBJ010000040.1, from coordinate 19,155 downwards.
CGTCCGGGTCACCCCGGCCTGGGCCACGGCGCGTTCAAGGGCCACCATCACGGCCTTGACTCCGGCCGCTTCCGTTTTGGGTTTGTGGACTGCGAGGTTGTCCTCGTTGATGTCCGCGACGGGGGCTGGCTGCTTGCCGAACTTCATTGTTCCAACTTCCTTTGCGGCTCACGCCGTTCCTGTTCAAAACGCCCGTTGAGGCGCGCCAGCTGTCCGGGCGCGCCTCGTCGGGATTCTGCTGTTCAAGACCCTGCTTTACTGGGAGACCTTAGCCAGCGTTTCCTGTTCTGCACCAATGGTGGTGTTGTCGCCGTGGCCGGTCCGCACCACGGTCTCCCGCGGGAGGGTGAGCAGCCGTTCCCTGATGGAAGTCAGGATGGTCGGGTAGTCGCTGTAGGAGCGTCCCGTCGCTCCCGGGCCGCCGTTGAAGAGGGTGTCCCCGGTGAAGACCGTTCCTTCGCTTTCGAGGTAGAAGCAGGTGGAGCCGGGGGAGTGGCCGGGCGTGTGGATGGCCCGCAGGGTTGCGCCGCCCACCTCGAACACGTCGCCGTCGGCCAGCTCCCGGTCTGGTTCCGTATCGGGGTAGACCTGCTTCCAGAGGACCAGGTCCTCCGGGTTCAGGTAGATGGGCGCTCCCACGGCCTCCGCCACGGTACGTGCAGCCCCGATGTGGTCGTTGTGCGCATGCGTGAGCAGGATGGCCAGGACGTTCCGGCCCCGGACCTGGCCGATGATCGCCGCGGCGTCGTGCGGGGAGTCGATGATCACGCATTCTTCCTCGTTGCCCACGATCCAGACGTTGTTGTCCACGTCCCAGGTGCCGCCGTCGAGCGCAAAAGTGCCCGAGGTGACCAGGTTTTCGATGGTGACGCTCACGCGGTCTCCGTCGCGGACACGGCCCCAGCGGCCGGACGGATTTCTACGACCGAGCGCAGGACCTTGCCCTCGTGCATCTTGGCGAAGGCTTCCTCCACCTGGTCAATGGTGATGCGCTCGGTGACGAAGGCGTCCAGGTCCAGGTTGCCCTGCTTGTAGTGCGCCACCAGCATCGGGAAATCACGGGAGGGCAGGCAGTCGCCGTACCAGGACGACTTCAGCGAGCCACCCCGGCCGAAAACGTCCAGCAGGGGAAGCTCAAGCTTCATGTCCGGCGTCGGGACGCCCACCAGGACCACACGCCCGGCGAGGTCGCGGGCGTAGAACGCCTGCTTGTACGTTTCGGGACGGCCGACGGCGTCAATCACCACGTCGGCACCATGGCCGTTCGTGAGGGCCCGGATGGCCTCGACGGGGTCTTCCTTGCTGGAATCCACGCCGTGCGTGGCCCCGAGGGACCTGGCCATGGCCACCTTGTTGGCGTCGATGTCCACGGCGATGATCGTGGTGGCACCGGCCAGCTTGGCGCCCGCGATCGCGGCGATGCCCACCCCGCCGCAGCCGATTACGGCCACGGACTCGCCGCGCTTGACCTCACCGGTATTGATGGCGGCGCCAATGCCGGCCATCACACCGCAGCCGAGCAGCCCGACGGCGGCGGGATCGGCGTCGTCATCCACCTTGGTGCACTGCCCGGCGGCGACCAGGGTCTTCTCCGCGAAGGCGCCGATGCCCAGCGCGGGCGAGAGTTCCGTGCCGTCCTCAAGTGTCATCTTCTGCGTGGCGTTGTGGGTGTTGAAGCAGTACTGCGGCTGGCCCTTGGCGCATGCCCGGCATCCACCGCACACCGCACGCCAGTTCAGGATCACGCGGTCACCGGGAGACACCTCGGTGACGCCCGGTCCGACGGCGCTGACCACCCCCGTGGCCTCATGGCCCAGCAGGATGGGGAAATCGTCAGTGATGCCGCCCTGCTTGTAGTGCAGGTCCGTGTGGCAAACCCCGCAAGTGAGAATGTCCACCAACGCCTCCCCCGGACCGGGGTCCGGGACCAGGATGGTCTCCACCGATACCGGGGCATTCTTTTCCTTGGCGATGACCGCCTTGACTCTGTGAACCATTAGCTGGTGTTCCTTTCCTGAGTCCACGGACTCCTGGGCGACGGCGCTCCGGGCAATCCAGACGACCCGTCGGGTTCAAAAGGTTCTAACGCCGCAGCTCCGGGCCCTCAACCGCTGGCTGCTGAACTGAAGTTATTGCGTATTACACAACACGGTGCACATAGCGCGTAATCGAAAATATGTCAGCCGCCACGGAGGGTGTCAATAGAGCGCTCTTGGGCTGCGTTCGTCCGCTGTCCGGGTGAGGGCGTGGGCGCCTGCCAGTTGTCGCAACATGCTTTCATCCTACGCAACTGCTTGCGTCGTCCTCTCTTGCCGCGCGTCGCCGGGAAGCCAGACACTGCCCCCGCGGGGAGCTGTATGCCGTGATGCAAAATAACCATTGACTGTGTTCCTGATCACGCCTAGTCTGGTGCAACAGCGTTGCGCTGATTGCAACCCCAACAACTTGGTGGATACATGAGTAACGAAACTTCCTCTCCCGCTCGTGCGGGCGGCCGCAGCACCATGAGCGGCCAGAATTTTGAACCTGCTGACAACGTGGTCAGCAAAGAAACGCGCCGCAGAGTCATTGCGGCCAGCTTCATCGGCAATTTCGTCGAGTGGTTTGACTACGCCGTGTACGGCTATCTTGCCGTCACGATCGCGACAGTCTTTTTCCCTGAATCAGATCCCCAGACAGGGCTTCTGCTGACGTTCGCCCTGTTCGCAATCTCGTTCCTGGTGCGGCCCCTCGGAGGCTTCGTCTGGGGCCACATCGGTGACAGGGTGGGCCGGCGGACAGCGCTCTCCCTCTCGATCTTGATCATGTCAGGAGCAACCTTCTGTATAGCCCTCATTCCGGGCTATGCCACGATCGGCATCTGGGCTCCCATCCTGCTTCTGGTCATCCGGGTAGCGCAGGGTTTCTCCGCTTCTGGTGAATACGCAGGAGCTTCCGCCTTCTTGGTCGAGTACGCTCCCGCCAACAAGCGCGGCCTGTACGCCGCGGTTGTTCCCGCCAGTACGGCAGCGGGCCTGCTCCTCGGCTCCTTGATCGCAGGCCTGTTGACAGTCCTTCTCAGTTCCGAGGCCATGCAAAGCTGGGGTTGGCGCCTGCCGTTTCTGCTGGCCGCCCCGATGGGACTGATCGGCCGCTACATCCGGACCAAGCTCGAGGACACCCCGGTGTTCCGCGAGCTGGCGGCCGAGGACGAGGCCATCAAGGCGCCCGTGTCCAGCCTGTTCCGGAACCACTGGCGGCAGCTGCTGCAGGCCGTCGGAGCAGTGCTGCTCAACGCCGTCGGTTTCTACGTGATCCTCAGCTACATGCCCACCTATCTGTCCTCGGAACTGGGCCTCGGCCAAACTGAATCATTCCTGGCCACCACCATCGCACTGGTCACCTACATCGGCTTCATCTTCCTGACCGGGATGCTCTCGGACCGGTACGGACGCAAAAAGGTCCTGATCAGCGCATCCGTAGCCTTCATCGTGCTGACGGTACCCGCGTTCGCACTCCTGGGGACCGGGAACTTCCTGGTCATCGTCCTTGTCCAGATCCTGCTGGGAGCGATGCTCACCCTCAATGACGGAACACTTCCCAGCTTCCTGGCCGAGATGTTCCCCACCCGGGTCCGCTACAGCGGCTTCGCGGTCAGCTTCAACCTCTCCAACGCCCTGTTCGGCGGCACCGCCCCGTTCATGGCAACCCTCCTGATCGCTGCCACCGCAAGCGATCTTGCCCCGGCCTGGTACCTCGTCGGTGCCGCGGTCATCTCGTTGATCGCGGTCGCGCTCTCCAGGGAAACCTGCAAAGAGCCACTGCGCCACGAATAGCCAGACTTCTTCTTCTCATCTCACGTAACTGCACCACGGAAAGGCACCACCACACAATGATCACCACAGCTTCCGAGAACGCATCGTCGATCGCCGAACTGGAGCGGACCAAGGTCCTGAAGAACGGTAAGAAAGTCAGCCTGACCTTCTCCGATACCGAGTTCGAGCGCCGCCTGTCCGGTCTGCGCCGCATCATGGCCGAGAAGGACCTCGACGCCGTCGTCCTGACCAGCTACCACTCCATCAAGTACTACTCCGACTTCCTGTTCACCACCTTTGGCCGCTCCTACGCCATGGTGGTCACCAAGGATGACAACGTCACCGTCACCGCCAACATCGACGCAGGCATGCCCTGGCGCCGCAGCTTCGGCGACAACCTGGTCTACACGGACTGGCGCCGGGACAACTACATCTTCGCGATCCAGGAAGTCCTGCGGACCCGCGGCATCAACCCGCGCCGCCTCGGCGTCGAGGACGACTCGCTGCCGCTGGATAACCGCAACAAGATCCAGGCTGCCTTCTCCGGCGCCACCCTGGTGGACGTGGCACAGGCCGCCATGCGCCAGCGCATGATCAAGTCCGCCGAGGAAATCGAGGTCATCAAGCACGGTGCCCGGATCGGCGACCTCGGCGGCGAAGCCATCCGCAACGCCATCACGGCCGGCATCACCGAGTACGAGGTCGCCCTGATCGGCACCGAGGCCATGGTCCACGAGATCGCCAGGACGTTCCCGGACTCCGAAATCCGCGACACCTGGGTCTGGTTCCAGTCCGGCATCAACACCGACGGCGCCCACAACTGGGCCACCACCCGCAAGATCCAGGAACACGACATCTTGTCCCTGAACTGCTTCCCCATGACCTCCGGCTACTACACCGCCCTCGAGCGCACCCTGTTCTACGGCGAACCCGATGCCCGCTCCCTGGAACTCTGGAACATCAACGTGGAGGTACACAAACGCGGCCTTGAACTCATCAAGCCCGGCGCCGTCTGCAAGGACATCGCCGCGGAACTCAACGAGATCTACGTGGGCCACGGGCTGTTGGCGAACCGGACGTTCGGCTACGGACACTCGTTCGGTGTCCTCAGCCACTACTACGGCCGCGAAGCCGGGCTGGAGCTCCGCGAGGACATCGACACCGTGCTGGCACCGGGCATGGTGGTCTCCATGGAACCCATGATTACCGTCCTGGATGGCCAGCCGGGCGCCGGCGGCTACCGCGAACACGACATCCTGGTAGTGGGCGACGACGGCGCCGAAAACATCACCAGTTTCCCGTTCGGCCCCGAGCACAACATCATCGGAGCCTCCCAAACCGCTCCCTAGCCTCGCAAGCTCGGCCAGGGAACCCTGCGGTCGTGGGCCCAGGCTCAACCACCAGCCCCAGGGGAGCGGCGCCGTGTCGGACACGGCGCCGCTTTCCGGTGAGTATGCGCAATGATAGTGAGCATCATGACCACACCCGATTCCAACGACACCAACGACACCAACGGCAGCGACAGCAACGGCAAGGGCGACACCAAAGGCGCCTCAGTCATCGTCAACGCCATCGCCGTGCTGCGGACCTTCACCGCCGACGAACCGCTGCTCGGAGTCACCGAGATCGCCAACCGCGTCGGCCTGCACAAAAGCACCGTTTCCCGGATCCTGTCGACGTTCGAACAGGAACACCTTGTGGAACGCGATGCGGACACGCGCCGTTTCCGCCTCGGACTGGGCCTGATCGCGGTCGCCGGCCCGCTACTGGCCGAACTGGAGGAGCGGCGGGTCGCCTATCCCGTCCTGCGCGAACTTACGGAGCTGACCGGCGAAACCAGTGCCTTGATGATGTGGGAGGGCAACGAGTCGATCTGCGTGGAGCAGATTGCCAGCCGTCATCAGATCAAGCACACTGCGCCGCTGGGGGCCCGGTACAGCGACGCGTTGAGTTCCTCGGTTCAGGTGTTCCTCGGAATGCAACCGGAGGAGAGGGTGCGTGCCCTCCTGCGCAGCGGAGCCATTACCTACCCTGGGCTGGACGACGCCTCCCTCGAGGACTATCTGCTCCGCCTTAAAGACGACTCCCGCCGCGGGTGGGCCATCAACTACGGCGAGTCCTCCATGGATGAAGTCGGCGTCGCCGCCCCCGTGTACGATCACCGCGGCGACCTTGTGGCAGCAGTCCTCATCCCGGCCCCGCGGTTCCGCGTCTCCAAGGAGCGCCTGCAGAGCCTCGGCGAATCCTGCAGGGCAGCGGCGGACAAAGTCACCGCACGGCTGGGCGGCAACGCCCCTGGCACCATCAAACGCTCTCTCACTTAACGCAGGAAAATCACCAACGCTCTCTCACTTAACGCAGGAAAATCACCAACGCTCTCTCACTTGCCTCAAGAAAGCGAGAGGGCGTGCGGCTCAAAGCTGCATCAAGTGAGAGAGGGTTCGGCTAAAAGGGGCATTAAGTGAGAGAGCGTTTGGCCCGCTAGGAATCCTCGGGCCGGGCCGGATCCCCGGACCCCAGCTCGTCCGCAAAGGGCGCGCGCGGGCCGGGCTGGTCGGAGGAAAGCTCGTTGGCCGCCATGGCCAGGAGGTCCCGCTGCAGTTCGGGCAGGGAAAGAAGTCCCTGCATGTAGGCCTCCACTTCATACTCACCGACCGATCCGCCGATGCCGAAGTAGTAAAGCCACAGGTCACCCGTGCTGACTTGTGCTGCTGCCAATGCTGCCTGGAGCCGGCGGCGTTGCTCCGGTTCGCTGCTATCGAAGCCCATCACTACTGCCTCTACGCGGGTGGGAGGCCACACCTGCCAAGACAATGGCGCTGACTTCCTTAAGCATGCTGCGCGTCGCGCGGGCCTGCCGCATCAGCTGCTGCAGGGCGGCGTCCTCTGTGAGAGTTCGGCGCTCCATGAGTATTCCGCAGGCCCGGTTAATCAGATCCCTGCTGTGGAGAGCCGATTGAAGGCTCTCACTGATGCGTTCCGGAGTTTCGGCAGTCTGGATATGCGAGAGAAGGGTTGCCGCGGGTGAGGCAAAAAGCTCCACGAGGGCAGCGGTGGCATCCACAAAAGCGCCGGGGGTGGCGGCGTAGATCTTCATTGCACCTATGGCCTGCCCGTCGGCGATCAGCGGGGTGCTGATGACTGAGCGGATTGGCATGTCAACGACGGCGGCGCTCCAGTTTGGCCAGCGGGCTTCAGTTGCAACGTCATGGATGAGGATGCTCTGTTGGGTGGCCCAGGCTGTCAGGCAGGGCCCCTGGACCAGTTCGTACTGAAGGGCGTCAGCGCCTTCCACCACGCTGTCGGTAGACCCGGAACTGACCGGGCGGGCATGGGGATCAAGGATTGAGACACCTGCCCCAAGAGTCCCCGGGATGGAATCCCTAACGGCGCGGGCCAGATGCTGGACGGCGTGGTCCACTTTTTCTTCCGTGAGGAGCAGCCCCATAATCCTGCCCAAGGCAGTGGATAGTTCATCCAGGGGATACTTCTTGATCATGTTTTTGCCTCCGGCCATTCTGCGTGACCGGCCTCCGGCGGGCCGGATGAGCCTGTTTGTGAACCGTTCAGCGCTTCAGGTAAAGCCTAGCGTGCGTGGTGGGCTGCGCACCCGGACCTGCACGGATTCAGGCTGTTTGGCTATTCATCGTAGGTGGTGGGGAATTCCCGTTCGCCGCCAATTCCGGAAATGATGCCGGCGGCCACCTCCTTTAACTTGATATTGCGGTAACTGGAGGCCTTGACCAATATCTCGAATGCCGCATCGCGGTTGCACCGGTTCTGCGCCATGATGGCCCCAATGGCCGTGTCAATGACAGTGCGGGACTTCAGGGCGGCGGCGAGGTCGTCACGCGCGTCGCGCAACTGTGCGATGTTCAGGGCAAGGTCCAGCGCCTTGGCGGCGATGCCCGCCAGACCAACAGTCGCATCAATCCCGTGATGCGGGAAGCCATCCGTGTTGGGGGAGTAGAGGTTAATCACCGCCTGAGCAGGAGCATGCAGATGCATTGGTACTGCCAGGATGGAGCCGATGCCCATCTGGCGGGCAGCCTGGTTGTATTTCGGCCAACGGACATCGGCGTCCAGATCCGGGACATGGACCATCGATTCTGTCCGAAGGGCTGTCAGGCACGGTCCGCGGCCGAAGCTGTTTTGCAATTCGTCCAGGTTCCGGGCGAGGGCATCGCTGCTCGCCACAGCGACCGGCCGCTTCTGCCGGACTACCGTGATCCCGCAGGACAAGCGGTTCCCGGACTGTGACAGTTGCGTGGCAAAAATCGCGGCCGTGTCCGTCAGGAATTCACGGACGTCGGAGCTTGCCAGGACGAGGTCCTGCAGGTGGAGCACAAACTCGTGCAGGCCGGCGCCGGCGCGTCCAACGTTGCCGGATTCGGGTTCTCGGATATCAAAGTCCTGGGACATGTGCACTTCCCGGTCCGTCCGCCGTGGCGGTCTGGATGAGATCCATCTGCAGTGGGGCCAATTCCACCAGCTCGTGCAGATAGGCGTCCACCCCAAGCTGATCGACGTTTCCGCCGATCCCGTAATAGCAGGTCCATAGCCCGGGGAGGCTGATGTTCCCGCTCTGGAACTGGGCGGCCGCAAACTTGCGCTGGTCCGCCTCGAAGGCAGGCTGGGGGGTGCCCAATCCGCCGTCGTCCATCATTTCTCCCCGCCTCCGGTGACGACGGGGATATCTGACGCATGGCGCAGGATGTCCTCGGCGATGTCATGCAGCCGGCGGTTGCTGCTGCGGGAGGCAAGGTGCAGGAGCTTGACGGCGGTTTCATGGCTGCAGCGGTTCTGCACCATGATCAGGGCCACGCCCGAGTCCACAACGGCCCGGGATCGCAGCGCCGACCTCAAATGCTCCGGGTACGGGTCCGACGCGTGCACACGGATTGCCAGCCGCAGGATCCGGGACAGCGATGCAGCGTGCTCCTCAATGGCGGTAACCGTGTCCGGGGCAAACGTATTCAGCTGGGTTGAGTAGCAGTTTAGGGCGGAGCGGGAACCGTTGTCGGTGGGGACGGCCAGGATTGTCCGGATGCCTTCGTCTGCGACCGCCCCGGCATACCAGGCCCAACTCTCGTCCGCCTGAAGATCACGGATGAGGACCGTGCGCTGCTCCCGCAGCGCCGTAAGGCAGGGACCGTCGTCTAATGCGTACTGGCGTTCGTCCAGGTTCCGGGCCGTCTCCGTGCTGCTGGCTACCGTCGCTGGCCCGGTCTCCCGTTCCACCGTGATGGCACACAGCAGGGGCGTCTCCCCGCCCAGCAAGGACGTGGAAATCGCGGTCAGTCCCAGGAGGAATTCGGTGAAACCCGGACTCTCAAGAAGCAGGTCCTGTAATTGCTCCACCGTCGGCAGGGCATCATTCTCGGCCACGCGGCCTCAATTCCATGCATCGCCGGGGTCACACGACCCAGCTGGCGGCTGTGCGCTCTCTTCGCGCGCGGCCCGTATTATTCAACCCCGGACCTATTTGCCACCCCGAAATCTCCTACTACCGACACTACGCCCTTCCAGGGCGGCCGCCTGTGGTCCCGGTTGAGTATCAGTAGCCAGGGCCGGGAGCGCCCGCAGAAAGTGGGTCAGGGCGTGTTCGCCACGGCGGAAAGCAGTGGGCCCAGCCGTGCGGCCATCAGCCGGTAGCCCGTGTTGTCGGGATGGAGCGTATCCGGCATCAGTTCGGCGGCTTCGTCGGGAGTGAAGACGGCGGCGCCGTCAAGGCAGTGGAACCCGTGGTCGCCGCGTTCCCGCAGGACACGCACGACGGCGGCGGTTGCGTCCCGGTAGTCCCTCAAGGTCATCCCGACGGCGTTGGGCAATTCCTCCCGGGGCAGCGACAGCATGGGGGTGATGACGGCAATCGGCGCCAAGGGATGGGCTTTGCGGATGTTCGCCAGGAAACCCAGGACCTGGCTGGCGTAGCTGCGTTCGGAGAAAACGGCCGCGCTATAGGAGTTGATGCCCAGGCAGAGCGAGATGAAATCGGCCGACAGTTGCTGCAGCGTTGACTCCGAAGCGGGATCCAGCTGGCAATCGCCAGCGAATCCAAGCGAGGTGAGCTGCCAGCCATACCGGTTCGCCACCAGGGCAGGCCAGGTTTCCGACGGGCCGTCAGCCTGCCGGCAATGCGTCAGCGAGCTGCCGTACGTCAGCCAGCGTTTGTCGGACTCCGTCACCGATTCCACGCCCTCTCCTCGCAGCGATGCTTCCCGGATCCTTACCGTCCCAAACTGGGGGAGCCCTAGCTGGACCGAAGTCCCCTGCTTGAGGGTTCCCAAGGCGAGCTCGTAACTCACCCGGCCCGCTGCGGTGACCCGGTGGGCGAGCTTCCCATCCACCAGCACGTCAAAAGGCGAGCTGTCGGCTGTGCCTCCCGCTTCCAGGACCAGCGTTCCTGACGACGCCGTCCAGCTTGCCCGGATGCGGCGCCCATGGTTGCCCGGTCCTCGAGTCCGTCAGTGGCCGGGGATATCAGCAGGGCCGGATCGAGGCGCCGGAAGTGCTGCCAGCCTTCGGGGTCCGTGATGACCCCAAAAGGCCCCGGTCCAGTGCGCGTTGATGGAATTCACGGGCACAAATCTACCGGTTACCTGCTCGGCGACTTTGCCGGGAGGCACCACGCTGTAGGCTCGGCACATGGCTGATCTGCGGCGTCGGGCGTTTGTCTTTCGCACGTTGGTTGGTGCGGCTGCCGCGGCGGCCGTTGGAATTCTCGGCGCCGCGTGTTCGCCCGGCGCCGAGCGGGACGGTACCGCCGGTGGCGGTGCCAAGGGGGATGCAGTGAAGCGGCACAAGTACCAGTACGGCGAGGACGCCAGCCAATGGGGCGAGCTTTTCCTGCCGGAGCTGCCGGCCGGCGCCGAGCACCGCGGCGTGGTGGTGGTGATCCATGGCGGCTACTGGCGCTCGCAGTACGGCGCAGAGCTGGGGGAGCCCATCGCCAAGGACCTGGCCGCCCATGGCATGGCCGCCTGGAACCTTGAATACCGCCGGGCCGGAAACGGCGGCGGCTGGCCAAACACCTTCATTGACGTGCTGGCCGGTATCGACAAGCTGGGTGACCTCGCGGCCAAGCATGCCCTGAACCTGGGTCCGGTGGTGGCGCTGGGCCATTCAGCCGGCGGGCATCTGGCCGCCTGGGCTGCCGGCCGGGGGAAGCTTGCCCAGCTGGGAATGCCGGATGCTGACCGCCAGGTGCCCCGCACCTCAGATGCCTCCGCGGTGCACCTCACCGGAGTGGTCAGCCAGTCCGGCTTGCTCAACCTGGCCGAGGCGGAGAAGCTGAACCTCAGCAACGGTGCGGTGAGCAACCTCCTGGGCGGGTCGTCGTCGAAATATCCGCACCGCTACAGGTACGCTGACCCCATGACCGCCCTTCCGCTGGCCGTGCCGGTCATCGCTGTCCAGGGATCGGAGGACACCACCGTTCCCTTGGGTCAGTCCGAGTCCTATGTGAACGCCGGAACCACGGCAAACATGGAGACCCGGCTGATCAGGGTCCCCGGGGACCATTACGCCCTGATCGACCCCAAAACGCCTGGTTACCGGGCGTGCCGCGAGCTTGTTCGGTCCCTTTTGGGTTAGATTCGGCGCTCCTGGGTTAGATTCGGTCCCTCAGGGTTGGCACTGCTCAAAAAATACGTTCCCAATATCTAGACATTGGACGTCCCATCTCCTGTACCCTTGAGATGTAGGACAAGTCGCGACCCCTAAGCGCGGCAAGGAGGAGACCCACGTGGCCATCGCATCGCAAGAAGTATCGCCCGCCCGTTTCAGTGCGCAGCTCCGTTCGCATGCCCTGCAGACGCGGATCATGGACCTCATTCTGGACCGCGGCCTTGACGTCGGTGACGCGCTGCCCACCGAAAGTGAGCTCTCCGCCGAACTCGGCGTGGGCCGAAACACCGTCCGCGAGTCCCTGAAAGTACTGCAGGCACTGGGCGTCATCGAGATCCGGCATGGCTTTGGCATGTTCGTTGCACCCAACAACTTCAGCGCCCTGGTGTCCGGCCTGACGTTCCGCGGCCGGCTGTCTCTCCGCCACAAGGGCGAGGAAGCCATGGAGCTCATCGATGTCCGCCAGGCCCTCGAGTCCGGGCTGATCGGACCGGCCATTGACCTGCTCACCGACGAGCACGTGGCTGATCTGCGGGCCACCATGGAAGCCTTGGAGGACGCGGCCAAGAAGGGGGAGCCGCTGCATGAGCACGACGCCGAATTCCACCGCCGCCTGTACGCCCCCCTGAACAATGAGCTGCTGATCAACCTCATGGATGTGTTCTGGCAGGTTTACCGCAAGATCCACCTGGCCATCGGTACCGGCCCGGTCAACCTCGAGCAGCAGACGCAGGACCACTGGGACATCTTCGAGGCCGTGGCCAACAAGGACAAGGCTCTTGCGTCCGAACGCCTGCAGCGCCACTTTGACGGCATCCGCCTGAAACTCAAGGATGTCGCGGCCGCCTAGCCTGTTTTCCCTTCGCCGCCCACGCCTCGGGCGGACTTAGCCCTGCCTTTTTCGTAGAGAGTGCCCCTGTTGTGGAAATTTTCGTTGTGCCTACCGCCTCAGCCACCGGTTCCGTAGCCGCCGGGATCCTCGCTGCCGTCATCCGCAGCAAGCCCGACGCCGTCCTGGGCGTGGCCACGGGAGGATCGCCGCTGCCCATCTACGCGGCGCTCGCCAACCACCGGCCCGACATGTCCTCCGTCCGGGCCTTTGCCCTCGACGAGTACGTGGGCCTCCCCGCCGGACACCCCGAAAGCTACGCCGAAGTTGTCCGTCGCGAAGTGACGGAGCGGCTGCACCTGGATCCCGCCAACGTTGCCGTGCCGGACGGAAGCGCCACCGATCCCGAGGCTGCCGCCGCTGACTACGACGCCGCTATTGCCGGCGCCGGAGGCATTGATGTGCAGATCCTCGGCATCGGCCACAACGGCCACCTGGCCTTCAACGAGCCCGGCTCCGCCCTGGATTCGAGGACCCGCGTGGAAGTCCTCACCGAACGCACCCGCGAGGCGAACGCCCGCTACTTCAGCACGCCGGAAGAAGTGCCGCTCCGCTGCATCACGCAGGGTCTGGGCACCATCCTGGAAGCCCGCCATCTCCTGCTGGTGGTCAACGGCGCGGACAAGGCCGGCATCCTGGCCGCCGCCCTCAACGGGCCGGTCACTGCTGACTGCCCGGGGTCGGTCCTGCAGCTGCACCCGCACGTGACGGTGGTGGCTGACGAAGCCGCAGCCTCGCAGCTGGCGCAGGGGAGCGGGCAGGTCGCAGTGCGCGTGTCCGGGGCGGCCGCCAGCGTCTAGGTCGCGGCTGTTGGCCCTGGCATTCTTACTGCGGACCTGATGACTCAGGAGTGCGCCGTATAGGGCATTTTTGCGGGCGGGTCTTGCGGGAATCGACAGGCCCCGGAAACGCGGCGATCGTGATCCGGAGATCTTGGGTGGCGCTTGGGCCGGTGAAGGACCGGCTTACGGGCGGCGGGAAAGGGCTACTTCGCTCCCCACGGGCATCCGCTTCGAATTGCCCTCGCGAATCGATCCCGAACTGTGGTCTTTCGTCGATGAGTCCCGCGTCTTCTGCGCCCGACGCCCGCCTTCGTGCCTGAACTAAGTTGGTGTGAGTTTGGGGTTGGCCGCCCCCAGCTGCGGCCGGTCCGGTTAGGGTATCAGCGCAGGACGCCGCACACGGCCGGGTCCGTGGCTTCGGCCGGCAGGTCATCGGTCAGTTCGCTGCCACCTTCAGGATCACTGAAGTTGTAGGTCCCGTTCCCGTCGTAGTCCAGGCCGTGGATGACGAGGACGCCTTCACCTTCCCGGATGGAATCGGCGATCTGCTTGGCTGTGCCGAGACCGCCTGCACCGGGGTAGCCTGTGCCGGCGACATCGGTGAACTCGATGTTGTCCCGGCTGTAGTTATAGTTCCCGTCATGGGAGACCGGGAACCGGGCGACATCCAGGAAGCTGGCCGGGGTGGTATCCCCGGTTGTATTCAGCGAGACCACTACGGGCCCATAAGCAGGAATGCCTTCAACGGTGTTGATACGCCCGTCCCAGTTGGCATCCAAGGCGAGGGTGGGGCACTCGTTCAGGGCATCGTTGCCGTAGTGGATGTGCTGGGCATGGGGGGCGTCCGGGGTCAGGCCCTCAGCGTGGACCTCGATGTGTTCGATCTTCTGGTTTTTCACGACGGCGGTGGCGGTCCCGGAAGCGCCGGAACCGTTCAGCTCAGTCAGCACAGCGGTGAGCGTCACGGTCTTTTCCGCCGCTTTGCCGTTGTGGGCCAGGACAGGGCCTGCCCCCATCGAAACCGCGGTAAGTACCACTGCTGCCGCTCCGCCAAGAGCCAGCTTCGAATTTCTTTTCATCTTTTCGCTCCCTATCAAGGGGCCACCGAGGAGTTCGGCAGTCTTATGTGATTCGCGCCACAACTGCACGGGGATGGGTGGGGCCCCTCCCCCTTTCGTTTGTCGCCCGGTCTGTTGGGCAGGCTTCTGCCACATTCGGCAGTCCGTGGGGGTGGGGGTGACGAATAAGATACGGGGTAGGTTCCTGATGGGCGCGCCGTCCGGCGAGTGGAGGACACACCCCTTGTGAAGGGGTCTGTCATGAAAACCACTCGTATTTGGTTCGTAGCCGCGGTCGTGTCGCTGGCAACCATTACCGGATGCGCAGCACCGAGCGGGGATTCGTCCGCCCCGCCCGCTGCCAGTTCCGCTGCCCCGTCAGCTGAAGGGATCATCACCATTCGGGACTTCAAGTATGAGGTCCCGGGCGGCGCAACGGTGATCTTCCAGGCCCCGGACGCGGCCGGTGAGTACGGAATTATTTGCAGCTTCCATCCGCAGATGACCGGGACGCTGGTCGTGAAATGAACCGCCCGGAACTACATCCGGCCAAACGGACGCGCGCCTTGTGGGTGCTGCGGGTCGGTGGCGCGGCGGGCCTTCTGGTCAGTGCCGTGATCCATGTCCAGCTCGCCCCGGGCTATCAGCAGGCCGCGCCGGGCGGTATCGGGCAAGGCACCCTGTTTCTGATCCAGGCCGGCGCTGCGGTCCTGGCCGCGGTGTTTGTGCTGCTCAAGGGTTCACGGACGGCTTTCGCGGCCGCCGCCGCGGTGGCGCTGGCATCTTTCGCCGCGGTCATCCTGTACCGGTATGTCCAGGTACCCGCTATCGGGCCGCTGCCTTCGATGTATGAGCCGGTCTGGTACACCGCGAAGACCATAACAGCTATTGCCGAAGCTGCCGCCGGGGCCCTGGCGGTGGCCGGATACGCCCTGCTGCAGAAGAACCGGCCCGGCTCATGGTTAACGTCAAGGGGCCCCCACCGCGGAACTGGAGCTGCCTGAATACGGCGCGGGGTCACCGCTTCCGAAAGCCTGCTCCCCGCATCAGCCTGCGCAAAAATATGTGAACCCGGCCACACCGGCACCCATCCTTTCCGCGAGTTGTTGCGAAGTACTGGTGTCCCCTTCCCGGGGGCGCCAACATCACACGCGCGTGTATGAGGAGATTTTTCCAATGAATAAGACACTTCGCTTTATGGCAGTCCCCACCCTCGCTTTGGGCGCTCTTGCCCTGTCCGGTTCCCCTGCGATGGCAGCGGACCAGTCTTACCAGTCCACGCTGGGCCAGCTCAATGGCAGCGCAGGCTCGGGCACCATCACTGTTGATGTCAAGGGTAACCAGGCCCATGTTGTCCTGAACGTTTCGGGGATGCCCGCGACCTTCATGGACGCCCCGTATCCGCACGTCCAGCACATCCACGGCGGCAAACAGGGCACTTGCCCTGATCCTTCCGCCGATAAGGACGGTGACCAGGTCATCTCCACTACCGAAGGCGACCCGTTCTACGGCCCCATCGTCACCACACTCTCGACCAGCGGTGACACCAGCCCCGCAGCAGGCCTTGACCTCAAGGTCGGTGGCCAGGGCGCTGCTTACACCGTTGACCGCACGTTCGAACTGAACGCCGAGACCAAGGCCGCCCTGGAAGCAGGCACCGCGGTGGTGGTGGTGCACGGCCTTGACCCCGCCACCCTCAGCGCAGCAGGCCAGGCAGCCAAGTCCGACCTTGCACCGACCCTTCCGCTGGCCGCCACGTCCCCCGCGCTGTGCGGAACCTTGACGGCCGGGCAGATGAAAATGCCCGCAGGCGGCGCAGCAACCGGTGTCGCCACCGAGACCGGCACCGACACCGGAGCCCTCGCCATCGGTTCGGGCCTGGCCCTGATCGCCCTCGCCGGCGGCGCCTACGTGGTCCGCCGCCGCAACGCAGCAGCCTAAGCACCGGCTGATCGGATCAATACTGTGACAACCAAGAACCCCGGCCACCGCAGAGGCCCCCTGGCCTCCACGGCGGCCGGGGTTCTGCTCCTGCTGACCCTGGCCGGCTGCGCGGCCGGACCCGCCGACACCCCGGCTGCCGGAGCTGCTCCCTCCGCCTCGGTCTCATCCTCGGCGGCGCCCGCCGCTCCCGCGGTTCCGTCCCCCGCCGCGACAACCCCCGCACCTGCCGCCCCTGTGGCGGCCCCGCCCGCACGGCAGCTTCCCCCGGTAATGGCCGCTTCGGCTCCCGTCACCCTAAGCATTCCCTCGGTTGGTGTCCGGACGGACCTTCTCCACCTGGGGCTGGAAGAAAACGGCTCCCTGAAAGTACCGGAGGACACCGGGAGCGGAACACCTGGCAGCTGGTATGACGGCTCGCCCACCCCTGGGGAACGTGGCCCGTCAGTGATACTGGGCCATGTTAACGCCCTGGGCGGGAACAAGGGTGTGTTCGCTGACCTGCGCAAGCTCACCCCTGGCGCTGAGATCAACGTCTCCCGGGCTGACGGCAGCACCGCCGTGTTCACCGTTGACCGCGGCGCGCTCTACCCCAAAAACGAGTTCCCCACCGTCGAGGTCTACGGGAACACTCCCGGGTCCGAGCTGCGGCTGATCACCTGCGACGGCTACGACCCCGCCACCGGCCTCTTCGATGACAACTACGTCATCTACGCCACCCTCAAAGCCTGACAATCGGCCGCAAACCCGAACGACCGGGGCGGCCAGGACGGAAACAAGCGATGAAACAGCACAAGCCCTTGCTGGCCTCCCTGGCCCTGTCCGCCCTGCTGCTCTCGGGCTGCGCAACAGCGGCCGGATCCGTCACCGCCCCCTCGGACCTCTCAACGCCGGTCCCCACGGCAGTTTCGCCCGAGGCCGGGCACACCGACAGCCACGGTAGCGGCCACCACAACGACGGGTCGTCATCACCTGGCGCCACCACAGCCGCCGGGCCCAGCGATGCTGCCCTGATGGTCTGTGGGGACCAGCCAATGGACCGGCTCACCGCAATCCTGGACCTGGACATGGACCCACACACCATCAACAGCTGGGCCGACAGCACCTTTACCTGCACCTATCACCTGGAAGAAGGGGACCTGGAAATCTCCGTCCAGGAAGCGAAGGACCAGGCCACCGCGCTCACCTACTTTGACGCGAACCAAGCCCTCGCAAAGGACGCCAAACCGATCGAAGGACTGGCCAATCTCGGCTTCCCGGCTTATGAAACCGGCGACGGGTCGGCGGTGTTCCAAAAAGACAGCTTCGTCCTGCACGTGGACGCCACCGACCTGCCCGCCACCCTCGGACCGGACAGCATCACCCGCAACGCCCTGGCCTACCAACTCTCCACCACCATCCTCGCCTGCTGGATCGAACACCCCTGACCCGATGCTGCACAACAAAGGCACCCCACCGGCAGTTTCCATGAAAGGTTTATCCATGAAAACAAGCACCAGAACCGGCAGCGCGCTCGGACTCGCGGCAGCAGCAGTCGTGCTGGTTTTGTCCGGCTGCGGGAACCCCGGCACCTCCGGATCCGACACGACAGCCGCCCCCACACTGACGGAACAATTCCCGTCAGCTCCTGCCGCCACCACAGAACCGGCCCCCTCAACGTCCCGCACGGGTACAACACCGGCGGCGGCGCCGGCGGAAATCCTGATCAAGGGCTTCAAATACGAAGGTGCGGACACCGTGAGCCCCGGAGCAGAGATCACGGTCACCAACGAAGACATCGAAGCGCACACCATCACCGCTGACACCGGCAACGCGTTCGATGCCAACATCCAGGTCGGCACCGGCACCTTCACCGCCCCCACCGAACCGGGGACTTACACCTACCACTGCAACTTCCACGGCAACATGAAAGGCACCCTCACCGTGAAATAGGACCGCCACGGGGACTTCAGTCGGCGCCTGCCGGCCCCATGGAGTGGCGCAGGTTGCGGAAGCCGTCCCGGATGCGGGCCTTGACCGCGGGAAGGCTAAGGTTCAGGGCCGCGGCGACTTCCGCGTACGTCTGCCCGCCGAAGTAGGCCAAGGCGATCGCCTCCGACTGCCCTGCGCTGATGGTGGACAGGCTGGCCAGTGCGACCTGTGAAGCTTCCCGTCGACTTTTGGTTATTACTGCTCTGATAAGAGCGTGCAGGTTTGGTTTATCCTTCCCGATCGAGAAACTCGTCCCGTTTAGGGTTCCACGAACGGAACCTCCGCAACGCAAAAGGTGGGGAAGCTCTCCTCTGGTAGCACTAGCGCTTCGACAATGACGAATCAGTTGGAAGGCACGGGGATAGCTGGGTATCCCGTTTCTACTGGCGACAAGCCGGGGCAAAGGTATGTCTCACCAGGACCCAGTGTCGGCGGAACTCCCGCGCATTCCACTGCCGGTTCTCCACTGACCCCGGAGTTTCCGGCCGCATAGCTGATAACGAATTCACCTACGACTGTTTTGCCGGTCGCATCGTAGACGGGGCCGTTCATGACGCACAACAGCAGCACGTCCCGCTCACCAGTGCTAAGGTCCGCGGCCCCTTCGAGCAGTTCCTTGACCTGCCGTTCAGTGTCCATCCGCTCATCAGTCGCCGTGGAATGGTCCGGCACAAAAAACGAGTGTGGAAGCGTGCCCAGAACCTGCTCATACCTGCGAGTAGATCGGGCACTGTTTCGTGCCGCGTTCGTAGCCACGCCCAACAGCCACGGCAGCAGCGATTCCCGCTGCAAGGTCAAACCCTTGCGCTGCCGCCATGCTTCAAGAAACGTGACAGAGACCAGTTCTTCAGCATCGTGCCAGGACCCGGTACGGCTCAGACAGTAACGGAATACCGCATCCGAGTGCCGGTCGAACAACATTCCAAGTGCATCCGGATCATCTTCAGCGCACCTCTTCCACAGCTCAGTATCAAGTTCCCCCATTTGGTTCATACCTAGGTGCGTGGGTCGGTAATTGTTTGAGGGTTCCTCAGGTTTGAGCCGTAATGGCCCGAGGCCGGTTTCCTTGTCTTGGAAAGGTGCCGGCCTTT
>NZ_JAMXBJ010000038.1 GCF_023913755.1 Pseudarthrobacter cellobiosi | reverse complement strand
GAGCGGCGGCACGGCGTGAGCGGCGGCACGGCGTGAGCGGCGGCACGGCGTGAGCGGCGGCACGGCGGGAGCGGCGGCACGGCGTGAGCGGCGGCACGGCGTGAGCGGCGGCACGGCGTGAGCGGCGGCACGGCGTGAGCCAGTGACAGCTCCCCCGGACAGGCATGGATCCGGATGAGGTGGTGCGGCGGCGGCTTCACGCCCAACGGCTGCGCGGGCCCGGCCTGGGCTCCCCGGAGGACGCCGTCCGGCACTTGCTGGCGGTCCAGGCGCAGGAGTTTCCTTACGCCCGCTGGAGCCTGGCGCAAAGGACCGGCAGTCTTGGAGCTGCCGTCGGGGCCCAGTCTCATCGGGTTGCTGCCGAGGCTGCGGTGGCCACCGCCGCGTAAGTGGAGGAGGCGGTGTCCGACGGGCGCATCCTGCGCACCCATATCCTGCGGCCCACCTGGCATTTTGTGCACCGCGAGGATCTTCGCTGGCTGACGGCCTTGTCCGCGCCGCGGCTTCACCAGGGCAACGCGGGCATGTACCGGCAGACGGGGATTGATGCCGCCGCCGCTGACCGGAGCGGACAGGTCCTGGCCGAAGCCGTCCGGGGCGGGTCACACCTGACCCGCGAACAGCTGGCCGCGCGGCTGCAGGACGAAGGGTTCGGGGCCACCGGCTTCGGGATGGCCTACATGATCATGCACGCCGAGATCAGCGGAATCCTGACCAGCGGGTCTCCGGTGCGCAGCCGGGGCGGGGCCCTGAAGCAGACCTACGCCCTTTTTGGCCGACGTGCGGCTCGGCCTTCAACAGACCCTGGCGGCTGCTCCCGAAACGCTGGCAACGGCGGTGATTGACGGCGTCGAGCATTACTTCGACGCCGGCACGGAGGGCGGGGCGGATGGCGGCAATGCCACACCGGCGTCCGGACCGCGGATCGACCTGATCCAGTGCTACGACGAATACGTGATGGGCTATTCCGCAACGCGGCACTATCTGTGCGGCAGCGCTCCGGCGTTCCCGGTCGCCGGGGATCCGATACATGTGGTGCTGCTGGACGGGCGGATGGCCGGCTGCTGGCGGCACACCATGTTCTCCGGCCGCTGTGAGCTGGATATCCGGCTTGTCCGCTGCCGCGGACCCGGTACTGGACGCGGCGGTGCAGGACGCCGTGGACCGGTACGGGGCCTTCCTGGGGATCCCGGCCGCGCACGTGGGCTCCGGGGTTAAGCTGGAAGGACACATATGAGAGGCGCTACACCGTGAACAGCTTGTTTTTCTGGATCATCATTCTGTCGTTCGTAATACCGATGGCGATGCGGATGTACCGGAAATCCGTGAACAAACGGAACCAGGAGCAGAGCTTTTCCGGGCGCTACCCCGAGCAGTTTCCAGGCGGCGGGCAGTACCCCGGCAGCGATCAGTACCCGGAGCCGCAGAACAAACAGCCCCGTGACGGCTACACGCAGCAGGACTACATGAGTGGCGGCTTCCGGCAGATCATGAGCCCGCAGCCCCTGCCGCCGAGCCAGCCGTTGCCGCCCATGCAGCCGATTCCTTCTGCGGATCAGCAGTTCCCGCCGTACGGTCAGCCGCAACCCAACGGCCAGCCGGTGCCGGAGCAGCGCGCGGAAGCACCGCAGCAGCCTGCCGCCCCCGGCATTCCCCTGCCGCCGTCGGGCCCGCAGGGATACCGTGCCCGGAAGCTGGCCGAACTCGACCAGCAGTACAGCAACGGCGAGCTGGCCATGGAGGACTACATGAAGCGCCGCTCCGAAATCATGAACGGCTGATCCCTTAGTCAGCGCGAACGAACACTTGTGGCCCTGATTCCAGGGCCTCAAGTGTCCTCTCGCGCATAAGGGCGGTGCTTGCGCTTAGACGAGGAAGGTGTTCCGGAGCTGGACGCCGAGCTGGCCGATCTCGGTCAGGAAGCCGTCGTGGCCGATCGGGGCCTCAATAACGTGCACGTCCACGTCGCCCGGGAGCGCGTCAGCCAGCTCGCGGGACTGGGACGGGAAGTACAGCCGGTCGCTGTCCACGGCAGCCACGAAGAACCTGGCGGTGGCCCGGCCCAAGGCCTCGTTCAGTGAACCCCGCCCACGGCAGACGTCGTGGCTCATCAGGGCGTCGGTGATGGCGATGTAGCTGTTGGCATCAAAGCGCCGCACCAGCTTTTTGCCCTGGTGGTCCAGGTAGCTTTCCACCTGGTAGCGGCCCCGCTCCCCCAGCGCTGCCGCCTGAAACGGCGATTCCGGGTGCTGGGCCGATCGTCCGAAGCGGCCATGGAATTCCTCGGCGGAGCGGTAGGTGATGTGCGCAATGCGCCGCGCCAGGGCCAGTCCGTCCTCCGGCAGCGGACCGCCGTAGTAGTCGCCGTCGTTAAAATTGCTGTCCTGGCGGATGGCGAGCGTCTGCGCCTGGGCGAACGCGATCTGTTCGGCCGTGCTGGCGGCACCGATCGAGATAACGGCGCACCGCTGGACCCGTTCCGGGTAGGTGACCGCCCATTCCAGGGCCCGCGCGCCACCCATGGAGCCGCCCAGCACGGCGTACCAGCTCGGGATGCCCAGCTGGTCAGCCAGCCTGGCCTCAGCCGCCGTCGTGTCCCGCAGCGTTACCAAAGGGAATCGCGACCCCCAAGGCTTGCCGTCCGGGGCAACCGAGGATGGCCCAGTGGAGCCGTAACAGCCACCCACAATGTTGATGGAGACCACAAAGAACCGGTCCGTGTCCACCGGCGCACCGGGCCCGGCCAGCTGTTCCCACCAGCCGGGCTCGTCACTGTCGCCGCGGGTCACGTGCGTGCTTCCGGTCAGGGCGTGCTCAATCAGGACGGCGTTGGAGCCGTCCGCGTTGAGGGTTCCCCACGTTTCATAGCCGAGGGTGACTTCCGGGAGGTAACCGCCCGCTTCGAGCTCAAGTCCGCCGATGCTGGCGTAACGGACCACCCCGTTTCCGGGTGCTGCCGTACGGGAAATCGTAATCGTCATGGAAGGACCTTTTCTATGCGCTTGCCCACCCTCAATTGACCGGCAGGCCAGGTCCTCACCCGGGGCACCCCACCGCAAAAGAGGGTTGCCGGCCAGCAAGCCGGGGCTGTCGCTGGCACTCATGACCTGCTTCGAGTGTACGAACAGCCCCGGTCTATTGCTAAGCGTGTGACTGGTTGTGACTTTGCGGGAGCCCTACTGCTGCTGGCCTGCCGCGTCTTTGCTGGGGTCCGCCGCGCCCTTGGCCGCCCGGAAGCCGGCCTCAAGGTCGGCGAGGATGTCATCAATGTGTTCGATGCCCACGGACAGGCGGACGAGTCCCGGAGTGACCCCGGCGATGGCCTGCTGCCCGGGCGAAAGCTGGCTGTGCGTGGTTGACGCCGGGTGGATCACCAGTGAACGGACGTCCCCGATGTTGGCCACATGGGAGTGCAGTTCCAGGGCATCCACGAAGCGTTTCCCGGCCTCTGCGCCGCCGGCCAGGTTGAACGCGACCACCGCACCCGTGCCCTTGGGGCCGTATTTGCGGCCACGCTCATACCAGGGGCTGGAGGGCAGCCCCGCATAGGCGACGGATTCGACGTCGTCCCTTGCCTCAAGCCACTGGGCGACGTCGACGGCGTTGGCAACGTGCCGCTGCACCCGCAGGCTCAGCGTTTCCAGCCCCTGGGCGATGAGGAAGGCGTTGAAGGGTGACACGGCCGAGCCGAGGTCGCGCAGCAGCTGGACGCGGGCTTTCAGGATGTAGGAAAGGTTGGCGCCAAGGGCTCCGGCTGCCCCGAGGTCACGGGCATAGACCAGCCCGTTGTAGGTGGGGTCCGGGGTGTTGAAGCCCGGGAACCGTTCCGGGTCCGCGCCGAAGTCGAAGTTGCCGGAGTCCACAATCACACCGGCAATGGCAGAGCCGTGGCCGCCGAGGTATTTGGTGGCGGAGTGGACCACAATGTCCGCGCCCCATTCGAGCGGGCGGATGAGGTAGGGCGTGGAGAGCGTGTTGTCCACAACGAGGGGCACGCCGGCGTCGTGGGCGGTCCGGGACACACCCTCGATGTCCAGCACGTCCTGGCGGGGGTTGGAGACCACTTCGGCGAAGAAGAGCTTGGTATTGGGCTGGACGGCATCGCGCCAATGGTCCAGGTTGTCCGGGTCAGCCACAAACGTGACGGAGATGCCGAACTTCCTGAGGGTGTGCGCCAGGAGATTATAGGTCCCGCCGTACAGGCTGGGGCTGGCCACGACGTGGTCACCGGCCTCGGCAATGTTCAGGATGGCAAAGGTTTCAGCGGCCTGTCCCGAGCTCAGCAGCAGACCAGCGAGCCCGCCCTCAAGGCTGGCAATCCGCTGTTCCACAGCATCCTGCGTGGGGTTGCCGATGCGGGTGTAGATCGGCGCGAGCTCCGCGAGGGCAAACCGGTTGGCGGCGCTTTCGGCACTCGGGAAGACGAACGACGTCGTCTGGTAAATCGGGAGCGCCCGCGCGCCGGTGGCGCTGTCCGGTTCCTGGCCAGCGTGGATCTGGCGGGTTTCGAAAGACCATCCGTTCGACATTCAATGCTCCTTGACGTGGCGTGGCACTGCTCGGTTGCGTTCAGTGTAGGAAGACTTTCCCTGACGGGAACAGGATTGTGACGAACGTGGTCAGCCGGCCGCTCTTCTCCTGCTTTCCGGCGGAATGTCCACTCGTGACGCAACAGATTCCGGTAAGGCTACCCTTAGCTGAGAGCCGGATCACAAAGTGCCAAGATGATGGCATGCGCATGGATCACGTCTCTTACGCCTGTGAACAAGATGGCCTCGTTGCCACCACCGAACGTATTTCGTCCGCCCTCGGCGTTGAAGCCGTGAAGGGCGGCGTGCACCCCCGGTTTGGAACCCGGAACATGATTATTCCCCTCGCCGGCCACAAGTACCTGGAAGTCGTGGAGGTCCTGAACCACCCGGCATCGGACAAGGCTCCCTTCGGCCAGGCTGTCCGGGCCCGGTCCGAAGCCGGCGGCGGCTGGATGGGCTGGTGCGTCGAAGTGGACGACCTCGCTCCGTTCGAAGACCGCCTGGGCCGTGCTGCCGTCAACGGCAACCGCAAGTTCCCGGACGGCCGCGAGCTGGTCTGGAAGCAGATCGGCATCCTGGGCCTGATCGCGGACCCACAGGTCCCGTACATGCTCAAGTGGGAGGGCGACCCCGCCCTGCACCCGTCCAACGCCTATGAGAGCAACGTCAAGATGAGCTGCCTGACCATCGCCGGTTCCGCCGCCCGCGTGACGGAATGGCTGGGTGAACCCGTCGAGAAGCCGCTGGAGGATGTGGCCGTTGACTGGGTGGCTCCGCACGGAACCCCGGGCATCCTGTCGGTGACCTTCGAAACCGCCACGGGCGCAGTCACCATCTGATTGCACGTTCAACAGCTTCGGCCGCCATCAGCGGGTGCCAATGATGCCACCCACCGATGGCGGCCGAATCCCTTTAAGCCGGACCTGGGTAAGTACACCCGTGCCGCACGGGCACGGCGGCTGTCCTAGCCCAGGCCCACCGCCCGGCCAAAGAGGCTGAAGCCAACGAACGCCACGATGTCCAGCAGCGCATGCGCGATGACCAGCGGCATCACCCGCTTGGTCCTGGTGTAAAGCCAGGCGAACACCACACCCATCACCGCGTTGCCGATGAACGGTCCAAACCCCTGGTACAGGTGGTAGCTGCCGCGGAGCATCGAGCTGGCGAAGATGGCAAGCGGCATGCTCCAGCCGAACTTGCCGAAGCGGTCCAGGAGATAGCCCACCACGATAACCTCCTCCACCACGGCGTGCCGCAGCGCGGACAGGATCAGGACGGGAACGGTCCACCAGTACGAGTCGAGTGCGCTGGGGATGATGGCCGTGGTGATCCCCAGGGCACGTCCCGCGGCGTAGAGGCCCAGCGACGGGACCCCGATCAGCGCCGCAAGGCCGAGTCCCTGCAGCAGGTCGCGGCCCGGCCTGGCAAAGTTGAAGCCCAGCTTCCGGAACGCCGAACTGCCCTGGCTGCCCACGCCGGCGCCGGACTGCCGCTGGTCCGTAAGGAAGTAGATGACCAGCAGCACGGGCACCAGGGCGAAAATGATGTCCAGCAACTGGTACGTGAGGTCGAAGTACTCGCGCGGGCTCTGTGACCGGTTCAGCGTGGACGTGCCTTCGGCCAGCGGGGCCCGCGTCATCTTGTCCAGCAGCTGCACCACCGAGTAGACGGCGGACTGCCCCAGGGAAAGACCCAGCACAATCCAGACTTCGATCCGCAGCCGACGGCGGGAGGGAACCAACATGGTTCCATCTTGCCTGTAGTTTCTGGTTCTTCGCTGATTAGGCTGAGTCCCAGCTCGCCGGGACTCACCAAAAGTGAAAGAGCGTCCGCCAAAAACCTACCAAAAGTGAGAGAGCGTCCATGCGGCGGCACCTATGCTAGGGGCTTATGAGCGCGCCAGGGAAAATCTTCATGATCCGGCACGGCCAGTCCGCGGCCAATGTCGATACGTCCATCTACAACAGGGTCCCGGACTACCGGATTCCGCTGACTCCCCAAGGCCTGGCGCAGGCCACGGTTGCCGGGGAACGGATCCGCCGCGAGCTGGATGGCCGGCAGGTCTGCGTCTACGTATCCCCGTACCTTCGGGCGCACCAGACCCTGGAGGCACTCAACCTCGGCAATCTCACGGAACGTGTGATCGAAGAACCGCGCCTACGCGAGCAGGACTGGGCCAATTTCCAGATCACCGGCGACATCGAGGACCAGAAGGAACTCCGCAACGCCTACGGCCACTTCTTCTACCGGTTCCGGGAAGGCGAATCCGGCTCGGACGTTTACGACCGGATCTCATCCTTTATGGAGACGCTGTACCGCCACTGGTCGAAGCCGGACTACGCCCCCAACACCTTGCTGGTGACCCACGGGCTCACCATGCGCCTGTTCTGTATGCGCTGGTTCCACTGGTCGGTGGAGTATTTCGAATCACTCAACAACCCGGACAATGCCGCGGTGCGGACCCTTCACCGCACCGACCTGGGCAAGTACGAACTCGATATTCCGTTCAGCCAATGGGTGGACCGCCGGGTGGACGAGACCGTCCTGGACGCGCCGCCGGTGATCTTTTAGGGATTGTTGCCGGTCCCTTAGTGCGGGGCCACGATCACTTCGGTCCCGTTGGCTTCGAATGCGGCCTTGTCCTCGGCGGATATCCCGGAGTCAGTGATCAGGCGGGTGAACGCGTAGCCGTCCATGGTGGCGAAGGCTCTGACACCGACCTTGGAGGAGTCGGCCAGCACATACGAGATCCGGGCCCGGCTGGCCAGCAGGGCATTCACGGACGCTTCGCCCTCCCCCGTGTTGGTGGGACCGACCTCGGGGTCGATGCCGTTCACGCCGATGAAGGCGATGTCCATGACCACTTTCTGCATGATGATGTCGGTGTACGGTCCCACGAGTTCGTACGAGCGGGGGTTCAGGATGCCGCCGGTCACCATGACTTTGATGTTGGGGCGGACAGCCAACTGCGCAGCGATGTTGATGGCGTTGGTGACCACCGTCAGGGTGGACTGGTGGCCGGGAGCGTTGAGGTCCTCGCGTGTGGCCAGGATCTGCGCCAGGGCCGTGCTGGTGGTGCCGCCGCACAGCCCGATCACCGCGCCGGGAAAAATCAGCGCCGAAGCCGCCTGGGCAATCTGTTCCTTGGCTTCGGCGTGGTCGTCACGGTTGTACCGCCCGGGGAGGTCGTAGGCCAGGGCGCCGGTGGTGGCCCCGCCCCGGGTCCGGGTCAGCAGCCGCCGCTTGGCCAGGCTGTCCAGGTCTCGCCGCGCCGTGGCCGGCGAAACCGCGAGCTGGGAGACAATCTCCTCCACCTCCACCTGGCCGGTCTTGGCGAGAATGTCCAGGATGGCCGTCAGGCGGTCAGTGCGGGTCATGGGGGCCTCTCAGCGTCAAACAGTCACCAAAATATGACGTTATCTGATCATAACAGGCACAAATGATCACCTCGCAATCACAAAGTGCGCCCCTGATTAGCGTGCCCGTACACCGGCTCGCCACACAGCGTACGTGAGCGGCATGCCCGGGCGGTAAGCGAGATGCGTTGCCGAGGGGGCGTTGAGCATGTGCAGGTCTGCCCGGTGTCCGACGGCGAGGGAACCCACCGCCCGTTCGCCGTCGGCGTCGTGCCCTGCCTCCCGGTGCAGCGCCAGCGCTCCCCCATACGTTGCGGCGCGCACCGCTTCATGGACGCTCAGGCGCATCTGCAGCACAGCCGTAGCCACGTTGAACGCCATGGAACTGGTGTATGAGGTACCCGGATTGCAATTGGACGCCAGCGCCACCTGCACGCCTGCGTCCAACAGTTCACGCCCCGGGGCCAGCTGCTGCCGGGTGGAGAGATCGCACGCGGGGAGGCAGGTTGCCACGGTGCCGCGGGCACCAGTACCGGTTCCCGGGTTCCAGCCGGACCAGCTTTCGGCCAGCGCCACCACGTCACCGGCCGACAGGTAGTTCACGTGGTCCACGCTGGCTGCGCCGAGTTCCACCGCCAGCTGCACGCCGGGACCCTCGCCGAGCTGGTTGCCATGGACGCGGATCCCCAGTCCGGCGGCCCGGCACGCCTCCAGCACACGGCGGGACTGCTCTGCCGTGAAGGCGCCTTCCTCGCAGAACACGTCCGCCCACCGGACGTACGGCCGGACGGCGTCAAGCATGGGCCCGCAGACGAGATCGGTGTAGGCCTCCGCATCGGTGCCCGCGGGGACAAGGTGGGCACCCAGGTAGGTGACTTCGTCTACGACAGTGGAGGCGATCCGGGCACTCCGGGCCTCGTGCTCAATATCCAGCCCGTAGCCCGTCTTGGTTTCCAGGTAGGTGGTGCCCTGCGACACGGCCTCCGACACACGCGCCATCGCCAGCCGGGTGAGGTCGAAATCGGACGCGCGCCGGGTGGCGTCCATGGTGACGGCGATGCCCCCGGCCGAATACGACTCCCCTGCCATCCGCGCCTCGAACTCCGCTGTGCGGTCGCCGGCGAAGACCAGGTGTGTGTGCGAATCCACCCAGCCCGGCAATACGGCCCGGCCGCCGGCGTCCACGGCGTCATCGGCCGCCGGCGCATCCGCGGCGGAACCGAGCCAGGCTATCCGTTCGCCCTCGATCACCACTGCGGCATTCTTAACGACGCGGTGTTCCAGGTCCTGGGTCATCAGCTCGGCGATGTTGGTGATCACGGTGCTCATGGGTTCCATTGTTCAGCGCCGGATGGACCAGCGCGTGGCGGCCAGCGCCTCCGCTGTCCGGGATGCCGGATCGTGGGCCTTAGCGGCCGCCCTGTGCCCGGTGCCCTGTCCGGCCAGGATCTGCGCGGCGGCGAGCTCCGCCATGGCCGATGAGGTCTGGAAACCGTAACCGCCCTGACCGGCAAGCCAGTAGAACCCTGGGGCTTCGGCGTCGAAACCGGCTACCGGGACGCCGTCGGCTGCCTCGGTCCGGAGCCCCGTCCACGCGCTCCGTACTCCGCGGATTCCCAACGTGGTCAGCTGGTTGAGCCTCACGATCAGCCGCTCGACGTCGCCGGGCCGCGGCCGGGCGTCCTCCGGTCCGCTGGGGACCGTTTCCGACGGCGAGATCAGGACGGCAGATCCCTCGCGGCGGAAGTAGAACGTATTGTCCGCTGCCGCCACCATGGGACTGCCCTCAGGAAGTGGATGTTCGACGTCGACAATCGCCGCCGTGCGCCGGTAGGGCTGCAGTCCAAGCTTCTCCACACCGCTGATAACGGCGAGTTCGTCGGCCCAGGCGCCGGCGGCGTTGACCATAACCCCGGTCTGGAAGGCTTCCTGCCCGGCACCGATTTCCCACCCGGAGCCCAGCCGCTGGGCGGAGTGCACCCGGGCGCCGGTGATGATGTCGGTGCCGGCGGCTTCCGCCCGCTCCCGGTGGTCGGCCAGCAGCAGCGGGGCGTCGCAGCCGAAGGATCCGGTGTCCAGGCCTGCGGCGGAGAAAGCTCCGGGGACCAGCGCAGGGCACAGTTCCAGTGCCCGTTCATGCGTGATGGCATTCATGTGGCCGCTGCCCTCGGCGCGGACCGATTCCTCGGTGCCGATGAGCATAAAGCTCCGCGGCGTCAGGACGGGTTCGGGCAGTTGCGCGTCCCGGGCCGCGATCAGTTCCAGGGTCCGGACCGTGAGCTCCCGGACCACGTCCGGGCCGTAACTGGGAATGAGCTGGCGGGCGGAACGGGAGGACGTGTGGTACCCCAGCTCCTGCTCCGCCTCGACCAGCGCCACGCTGCAGCTGCCCGCGAGCGCGGACGCCAGGGACAGGCCGGCGATGCCGCCACCCACAATCAGGACGTCGTAGTGTGCTGCCATGGCTCCATCCTCGCAGAGTTGCCCTGCGTCCGCGCCGGGTCTGGCCCGCCGCGTCAGCACGCGGGCTCGCCGGGCTGGGTTAACCCGGCTGGGTTAGCCTGCTACCGCCGCACGGCTGGCGACGAACGCACGCACGCACGCTTCGACGTCGTCCGCTGAGTGCGATGCTGAAAGCTGCACGCGGATCCGGGCGGCGCCGCGCGGGACCACTGGGAAGCTGAAGGCGGTGACAAAGACGCCGTGCTGGAGCATCTGGTCCGCCACCTTGGCGGCCATTACGGCGTCCCCGAACATCACGGGGACAATCGCGTGTTCGCCGTCGAGGAGTTCAAAACCTTCTTCGGTCATCCGGCGGCGGAACAGCCGGGCGTTCTCGAAGAGCCGGGTCCGCAGGTCACCGGAATTCTCCACCAGGTCAAGCGCCTTGATGGTGGCGGCGACGATCGCAGGTGCCAGGGAATTGGAGAACAGGTACGGGCGCGCTTTCTGGCGGAGCATGGCCACCACTTCACTGCGGCCGGACACATAGCCGCCGGACGCGCCGCCCAGGGCCTTGCCAAACGTTCCGGTGTAGATGTCCACGCGCTGGGACACGCCTGCGTGCTCGGGGGTTCCGGCACCGGTGGCACCCATAAAGCCGACGGCGTGGGAATCGTCCACCATCACCAGGGCGTCGTGCTTCTCGGCGAGGTCGCAGATGGCCTCCAGCGGTGCCAGGTAGCCGTCCATGGAGAACACGCCGTCGGTGACGATGATCTTGCGCCGCGCATCCTTCGCCTCAATTAGCTTGGCCTCGAGGTCCGCCATGTCCTGGTTGGCGTAGCGGAACCGCTGGGCCTTGCAGAGCCGGATGCCGTCGATGATGGAGGCATGGTTGAGGGCATCGGAGATGATGGCGTCCTCGGGGCCGAAGAGGGATTCGAAGACACCGCCGTTGGCATCGAAGCAGCTGGAGAACAGGATGGTGTCCTCGGTCCCGAGGAACCTGGAGACCCTGGCTTCGAGTTCCAGGTGAAGATCCTGGGTGCCGCAGATGAAGCGGACGCTGGCCATGCCGAAGCCTCGTGAGTCCATGGCCTCTTTGGCCGCGGCGATGATGTCCGGGTGGTCCGCGAGGCCCAGGTAGTTGTTGGCGCAGAAGTTCAGGACGGTGGCGCCGGGCTGGCCGATCTGCCCTGCCGTGATGTGGCTGGACTGCGGGGAGTTGATGCTGCGTTCGGTTTTGAAGAGCCCGGCAGTGCGGATGTCGTCCAGCTCAGTCTGCAGCTGGTCCTTGATGGAGGTGTACATGGTGCTCCTTAGAGTTCGGTCCAGTCGAGGACAACTTTTCCGCCGACGCCGGCGCGGGCGGTAGCGAAGCCCTTTTCCCATTCTGCGGCGGGCAGCTTGTCCGTCACCACCGCTGAGATGCCGGCGTGCAGCACGGGGTTGGAGGAGAGCATGGCGCTCATGGCGTACCAGGTCTCATACATTTCCCGGCCGTAGATGCCCTTCAGGGTCAGCATGTGCGTGACCACTTTGCCCCAGTCGATGGTGATGTCCTGGCTGGGCAGGCCGAGCATGGCAATGCGGCCGCCGTGGTTCATGTTGTTGATCATCTCAGGCAGGGCGGTGGGGTGGCCGGACATTTCCATCCCGATGTCGAAGCCCTCCCGCATGCCGAGTTCACGCTGGGCGTCCTTGACCCGCGTGGTGGAGACGTCGATGGCCAAGTCGACGCCCAGCTGGCGTGCCAGGTCGAGCCGGGGCTTGGAGACATCGGTGATGGCGATCTTGCGCGCACCGGCGTGGCGGGCCACCGCGATGGCCATCAGCCCGATGGGGCCTGCCCCGGTGATCAGCACGTCCTCGCCCACCAGCGGGAAGCTGAGGGCGGTGTGCACGGCGTTGCCGAACGGATCGAAAATCGCGCCGAGTTCCGGGGTGATGGAGGGGTCGTGGTGGACCCAGACGTTGGTCTCAGGGATGACCACGTACTCGGCGAAGGCGCCGTCCCGCTGGACGCCGACGCTGACGGTGTGGATGCACATCTGGCGGCGGCCCGCGCGGCAGTTCCGGCAGATCCCGCAGACCACGTGGCCCTCGCCGGATACCCGGTCCCCCACTTTGACGTCGCGGACGCCGTGGCCGATTTCCACTACTTCACCGTAGAACTCATGGCCGGCGATGAGCGGCGCCTGGATCATGCCCTGCGCCCACGCATCCCAGGACTGGATGTGCAGGTCGGTGCCGCAGATCCCGGTGGTCATGACCCGGATCTTGACGTCGTTGGGGCCGGCCTCGGGCTCGGGCCGGTCAACCAGCTCGAACCCGGCGTGTGCACCGGACTTGTAGAGTGCCTTCATTGGCTTCCTGACTGTTGGCAGTAACCCGCGGCCTGCGGGTGTGGTCTCCCTTCATTAGAGCCACTTCGAAGCATTAGCACAAGCAGAATTCTCTCAATCGACGATGAAGCATTCGCTTATGCATAGACTGGATGGATGGAAATTCATCAGCTGGAAATCCTCCGCGAACTGGGGGCCCTGGGCAGCGTGAAGGCGGTGGCGGAGACGCTGATGGTCACGCCGTCCGCAGTGTCCCAGCAGCTGGCGCTGCTGCAGCGCAACGTTGACGTTCCGCTGACCAGGAAAGAGGGCCGCAACCTGGTGCTGACCGAGGCCGGCCAGGTGCTCGCCGACGCAGGTGCCGCCGTCGTCAGTGCCATGGCGGATGCCCGGACGGCGATCGGCGCCTATCACGGCTCGCCCGTTGGCCCCGTGACCATCAGCGGTTTCCACAGCGCGGGCCAGGCGCTGTTCGCGCCGCTCGCGCGGATGCTGGACGCGCCCGACCAGCCGCGGATCCAGCTTTCCGACGAGGACGTGGCGCAGCAAGACTTCCCGGCCCTGACGGCGCGGTACGACCTGGTGCTGGCGCACCGGATGGACCACAGCCCGCGCTGGCCGGAGGAGCGTGTGGCGGTCATTCCGCTGGCGCACGAACCGCTGGATGTTGCCTTGCCGGCCGGACATCCCCTGGCGGACCAGGACACCGTCACCGCGGCCGACGTCGTGGGCGAACCGTGGGTGACCAGCCACACCGGATACTCCCCCGCCGACGTCTTGTCCGCCGTTGCGGCCGTCTCCAGCAAGGAACTGAACATCGTCCACCGGATCAACGACTACTCCACCGTGGCCGCGCTGGTGGCGGCGGGCGGTGTGGTGGGCCTGCTGCCGCGGCATACGGCGCGGCCCGTGCTCAACCCGGGCATTGTGCTGCGGCCGCTGGAGGGCATCAGCACCCGGCGGCGGATCGACATCCTGGCCCGGCCGGAGAACCTGAAGCGCCGCTCTGTGATGATTGTGTGCGAGGCGCTGCAGGCGATCATGACCGGGCTGGTGGAACAGGGCTAACCCAACTGAGTAGCACTAACTGTCGTTTTCAGGGCTCATAACGACAGTTGGCGCTACTTACTTGGGGGCAAGCCGCTTGGCGTGGCCGAGGCCCTTGCCCAACCCGTGACCGCGCCCCTTGCCCAGGCCTTTTCCGTGGCCCGGACCCGTGCCTTCGACGATCTGCCGGGCGGTGGCATTGTCACCGTTCTTCACGCCGGAGACCCTGACGGCCTCACCCGTGGCGATTTCCGCGATGGTGACCTCTGACCGCTTCAGCCGTTTGCCGTCGTCGCCCGTTGCCGGCGAACCGTCCGCGGCCGGGGCAGGGAACTTGATGATCCTGGTCTCCGCGTTGACGCCGTAGGTCTGGGTGAAACCGTCCTCGCTCTTGACGGTGAGCGACGTTTCGCTGACGGCCTCCACGGTGCCCTGCTGGGTCAGCAAGGTTTCGAATGTCCCGTCGGCCTTCTTCACCACACTTTCACTGTGCAGGTGCTGCGGGCGCTGGGCCTTGGCCGGCTTCTCCTGGCCCTTAGCCTTGTCCGATTTCCCCGGCGCAGAGGCCGACGGCGACGGCGACGGCGCGTCTGTGGCGGACCAGGCGATGGCCACACCCGTGCCGGTCAGGGCCAGAGCAATGACGCCGGCCAGCAAAGCCTTGCGGAAACTCAACGGTTCTTGGACCGACATGGCCATTCCTCCCACGGCACCGGCAGGGCTCCGGCGCCCTGGAACTTTAGTCTAGAACCGGCAGGCCCCGCTGAACACGCGTACTTTGCGGGCGGGAAGTGAGTACTTAAAGCCGAACTGGGTCGCAGTAGACGTCGTCATGAGCGCTCATAACAACATTAACTGCGACCCAGTTGGGTTAAAACACGTGGCTTAGCGCCTGGCTTGGCCTACGGCTCAGCCCTCAACTCCAAGCTTGGCGAGGATCAGCTCCTTGACGCGGCCGGCGTCGGCCTGCCCGCGGGTGGCCTTCATAACGCCGCCGACGATCGCGCCGATCGCCTGGAGTTTGCCGGCGCGGATCTTGTCCGCGACGTCGGGCTGCGCGGCGAGCGCGGCGTCGATGGCTTCCAGCAGGGGGCCGTCGTCGGAAACAACGGCGAGGCCGCGCTTCTCCACGATCTCCGCCGGGGTGCCTTCACCGGCGAGCACGCCGTCCAGGACTTCGGTGGCCATCTTGTTGTTGATCTTGCCGTCCTCGACCATCCGGTTCAGCTCCACGATGGTGGCGGGCTGGACGCCCAGCTGGCCGGGATCGACGTCGGCGTTCTTCGCACGGCCAACGATCTCGCCCATCCACCACTTACGGGCGACAGAGGCAGAAGCTCCTGCGGCGATGGTTTCCTCGATCTCATCCATAACGCCGGCGTTGACAACGTCGCGGAATTCCAGGTCCGAGTAGCCCCAGTCTGCTTGCAGGCGCTTGCGGCGGGCCGCCGGCGGCTCGGGCAGTGTGGCGCGGAGCTCCTCCACCCATTCGCGGGACGCAACGATCGGAACCAGGTCGGGCTCCGGGAAGTAGCGGTAGTCATCGGCGTCCGACTTGGGCCGGCCCGAGGTGGTGGTGCGCGTGTCCTCGTGCCAGTGGCGGGTTTCCTGGATGATCGGGTTGCCGGCATCCAGGACGGCTGCGTGCCGCTGGATCTCGTAGCGGACGGCGTGTTCGACGGCGCGCAGCGAGTTGACGTTCTTCGTTTCGGAGCGGATGCCGAAGCGTTCGCGGCCGTGCGGGCGCAGCGAAACGTTCGCGTCGCAGCGCACGTTGCCGCGTTCCATCTTCGCGTCTGACACACCAAGGTTCTTGACGATCTCCCGGACGGCGGCCACGTAGGCCTTGGCCAGCTCCGGGGCGCGGGAACCGGCACCCTCGATGGGCTTGGTGACAATCTCCACCAGCGGTACGCCGGAGCGGTTGTAGTCCACCAGCGAGAAGTCGGCACCCTGGATGCGGCCGGCGGCCCCGCCCATGTGCGTCAGCTTTCCTGCGTCCTCTTCCATGTGGGCGCGCTCGATCTCCACGCGGAAGATGGTCCCGTCCGACAGTTCGATGTCCAGGTAACCGTCGTACGCGATAGGGTCCTCGTACTGTGACGTCTGGAAGTTCTTGGGAGTGTCCGGATAGAAGTACTGCTTCCGGGCGAACGTGCAGGATTCAGCGATCTTGCAGTTCAGGGCAAGGCCGATCTTGATCGAGGACTCGATCGCGACCCTGTTCACTACCGGCAGCACGCCGGGCATGCCCAGGTCCACCTCGTTGACGTTGGTGTTCGGCTCATCGCCGAAGACGTTGGGCGCGGAGGAGAACATCTTGGACTTGGTGTTGAGTTCCACGTGGACCTCGAAACCCAGGACGGGATCGTACTTCTCCATGGCCTCTTCGAAGCTCAGGGTTGCGTCCGTGCTCATTATTTTGCCTCCTTGGCGTCAACAAGGGTCTCAACCAACGGCGGCGCCTGGTCCAGGAGCGGGCCGCCCCACTGTGCCTCCAGGAGGGATTCCAGGACAGCACCCACCCGGTAGAGCCGGGCATCCTTGCGGGCCGGAGCCAGCAGCTGGATGCCGACGGGAAGGCCGTCCTCGTCCGCCAGGCCGCCGGGCAGGGTCAGCCCGGGCACACCTGCCAGGTTGGCGGGGATGGTGGCGACGTCGTTGAGGTACATCGCCAGCGGGTCATTCAGTTTCTCCCCGAGCTTGAACGCCGTGGTGGGCGCCGTGGGAGAGATCAGGACGTCGGCCTGTGCGAACGCGGCCTCGAAGTCGCGCTGCACCAGGGTGCGGACCTTCTGGGCCGACCCGTAGTACGCGTCGTAGTAGCCGGCGCTCAGGGCATAGGTGCCCAGGATGATGCGGCGCTTGACTTCGTCGCCGAAGCCGGCGGCGCGCGTGGCTCCCATAACGCGTTCGATGGTCATGGGTCCGTCCTCGGGGAGGACACGCAGGCCGTACCGGACGCCGTCGAACTTCGCCAGGTTGGAGGAGGCCTCGGACGGCATGATCAGGTAGTAGGCCCCGAGGGCGTACTGGAAGTTGGGGCAGGACACCTCAACGATTTCCGCACCGGCCTGCTTGAGCAGCTCCAGGGATTCGTTGAAACGGTTCTCGACGCCGGCCTGGTAGCCCTCGCCGTGGAGTTCCTTGATGATGCCGATCCGCATGCCTTCGACGTTGCCCACGCGGGCAGCGGCGACGAGGTCTTCCAGGGGGTCGGGCAGGGACGTGGAGTCAAAGGGATCATGCCCGCCGATGACCTGGTGCAGCAGCGCCGAGTCCAGGACGGTGCGGGAAACCGGGCCGATCTGGTCCAGCGACGAAGCCATGGCGATGGCACCGTAACGGGAAACACCGCCGTACGTGGGTTTGACTCCCACGGTGCCGGTGACGGCGCCCGGCTGGCGGATGGACCCGCCGGTGTCCGTGCCGAGGGCCAGCGGGGCCTCAAAAGCAGCAACGGCCGCGGCCGAACCGCCGCCGGAACCGCCGGGGATCCGGTCCAGGTCCCACGGGTTGCGGGTGGGGCCGTAGGCGGAGTGCTCGGTGGAGGACCCCATGGCGAATTCGTCCAGGTTGGTCTTGCCCAGGATGGGCATTTTGGCGGCACGGAGGCGCTTGACCACTGTGGCGTCATAGGGGCTGTGCCAGCCCTCGAGGATCTTGGAGCCTGCCGTGGTGGGCTGGCCGATGGTGACGATGAGGTCCTTGACCGCGATCGGCACGCCGGCGAGTACGTGGAGTTCCTCGGCCGCGGCACCACCGGCGGCGCGGATGGCGTCCACCTCGGCGGCGACGGCGAGCGCTTCCTCGGTGTTGACGTGCAGGAACGCGTTCACGCCGCGTTCGCCGCCGTCGACAGCTGCGATCCGGTCCAGGTAAGCCTGCGTGACCTCGACGGAGGTGACCTCGCCCGCGGCCAGCATGCCGGCCAGCTGCGCGGCGGACAGGCGGATGAGTTCGTTGGTGTCAGTCATGGTTATGCCTCATCCAGGATTGCCGGGACCTTGAAACGGTTCTCGTCGGAATCCGGAGCCCCCGAGAGTGCCTGCTCCGCGGTGAAAGTGTGGCCCACAACGTCCTCGCGGAACACGTTGGTCAGCGGGATCGGGTGGGAAGTTGCCGGGACGTCATCACCGGCGGCTTCACTCACGGACTTCACTGAATCAACGATGACGGCGAGTTCGCCGGCCATCCTGTCCAGCTCTTCAGCACTCATCTCGATGTGAGCGAGCTGCGCGAGGTGCGCAACATCGTCACGGTTGATCGCAGCCATGGATCTCCCCTGCAGGTTCGGATTGTTTTCCGAACCAGTCTAGTGGGGAAACGTCAGTGCCCGTCTGACGACCCCCAGCGGGCGTCAGACGGGCACCTCGGTGCCGTGGTCCCGGTCACGGGGACCGGCCACAGGCAGCTACAGACTAACCGATCCCGATGGCTCCCGTCAGCATTCCCACACCCAACATGACGAGGGAAACCACTGCGGTGCGCCACAGGACCTTTTTGTGGTGGTCGCCGAGGTCCACCTTGGCCAGCGAAACGAGCAAGAGGATGGCCGGAACCAGCGGGCTCTGCAGGTGGAACGGCTGCCCGGTGATGGAGGCACGCGCGATCTCTGCGGCGCTGATTCCGTAGTGTGCGGCGGTCTCGCTGAGCACGGGCAGGACGCCGAAGTAGAAGGCGTCGTTGCTCATGAAGAAGGTCATGGGGATGCTGAGGACGCCGGTGATGACGGCCAGGAAGGGGCCCATTTCGGTCGGGATGATCTGGACGAGC
Source organism: Pseudarthrobacter cellobiosi (assembly GCF_023913755.1). Taxonomy (GTDB): domain Bacteria; phylum Actinomycetota; class Actinomycetes; order Actinomycetales; family Micrococcaceae; genus Arthrobacter; species Arthrobacter cellobiosi. The sequence goes on along the minus strand of NZ_JAMXBJ010000038.1, from coordinate 90,520 downwards.
CACGCGGACATGGCCTCCACCATTCCAGTGCCGGTCAGGACACCGGTCAGCACTGCGGCCGCCATCACCATGCTGACCACGGCCACGATGGACGACGAGTGGGCCACCAGCTGGGCGCCCTGTTCCTTCACGTTGGGGAAGTTCACTACCAGCGCGATGGCCGAACCGACCATAAAGACGAAGGGCAGCGGGACGAGGTCGGCCACGAGCATCACCATCACGGCGACAGTCAGGACAAGGTTGAACCAGAACAGCTTGGGGCGAAGCGTGGAGCGGTTGGGATCCAGGGCGGTGTCGGCCAGCCCGCCGTCCTGTTCATCCACCAGCGTTTCGGTGCGTTCCAGGACAGCTACTGACGAACCTTCCGGAGAGTAGCCGCCGACGGCGGGACTTCCGGTTCCGGGGGTACGTGACCCATTGCGGCCGGTACCGGCGGAGGCAGCGGCGGTGCCGCCGTCGGAAGCGCCGCCGTCGAACTTTTCAGCGGTGAACGGCTCTGCCGTATCCGGCGTTCCCCAGATTTCCGGTGCGGTGGCGCGGAGGCGGTTGCGTTCCTGCAGGCCCAGCAGCCAGGCGAAGCCGAACACGACTACAAGGCCGGCGATGAGGGACGGGATCATCGGGACGAAGACGTCATTGACGTCGAGGTGCAGCGCGGTGGCGGCGCGGGCAGTGGGACCGCCCCACGGCAGGATGTTCATGGTGCCGTTTGCCAGGCCGGCCACGCAGGTGAGGACAACCGGGCTCATCTTCAGGCGCAGGTAGACGGGCAGCATGGCGGCGGTGGTGAGGATGAAGGTAGTGGAGCCGTCGCCGTCCAGGGAGACCGCGGCCGCCAGGATGGCCGTGCCGAGCACCACCTTGGCGGGGTCATTGCCGAGCTTGCGGAGGATGAACTTCACCAGCGGGTCGAACAGCCCCACGTCGATTATCAGGCCGAAGTAGACGATGGCGAACATCAGGAGGGCCGCCGTGGACGTCATGGACTTCATGGACTTCATGGACTCCAGGACCATGTCCCCGATGCCCAGTCCGGCACCTGCGAAGAGGCCAAAAACGGTGGGGACGATGATCAGCGCCAGTACTGGCGTCAACTTCTTCGTCATGATCAGCACCATGAATACCGCGATCATTGCGAATCCAAGTAATACCAGCACGGCCGGCTCCTTCGTGTGAACAACGCCACCGCAGTGTGACGCGTGCTACAGACATTAGGGTGGCGGGCGTCACGGCAGCGCCTTTGGCTCAATTGATTGGCATACTGCTTATTCGGAGCATTTTGCGCATTGTGCTCAGTGCCTAAGATGGGGAGAAGAACTTTGATTTCCAGCGCCCCGGCTGCCCCGTACATACCGGCGCGTGCGACGGCGGGAGGAGCCCGGTGCCACGGCTCGCCATGCGCTTCTCCACCCAGACACTGCTCCTGCAGTTGGGTGTCGTGCTGCTCGTGGTGCTGCTCAGCGGCGCCGTCCACGCCTGGCTGGTGTCCGGGCGGATCGGCGACGAGGCCGAGAACCAGGCTTTGACCCTGGCCCGGACCGTGGCCTCGGATCCGCACATCCGCTCCGCCGTCGAGGCCATCAGCAAGGAAGAGGGCACGCCGCCGGCTCCCGTATTGGCCGCCGGGCCCGTGCAGGCCGCCGCAGAGGCCGCCCGCCTCGGCACCGGCGCCTTCTTTGTGGCGATCACGGACGAGACGGGCCTCCGCCTGGCCCATCCGGACCTTGCCCGTCTCGGCGAGCACGTGAGCACCGATCCCTCGGTGGCGCTTTCCGGTCAGGAAGAGACCACGCGGAACACCGGGACCCTCGGCCCGTCAGCAGGTGCCAAGGTGCCCATCTACGCCCCCGGGTCCTCCACAACCGTGGTGGCAATTGTCAGTGTTGGCGACTCAATGGAAACGCTGGGCCAAAGCCTCGCGCGCGATATCGTCCCGATCGCCCTCACCGCGGGCGGTTCCCTGTTGGCGGGTGTGCTGGCCTCGTTCCTGCTGCGGCGCAGGCTCCAGCGCCTGACGCTGGGCCTGGAGCCTGAGGAAATCAGCATGCTAGTCCATGACCAGGTTGCCGTTTTGCAGGGCGTGGACGACGGCGTCATCGGTGTTTCGGCCGACGGCAGGATCAGCGTGTTCAACGCAGCGGCGCAGCGCCTTTTGGAGCAGCCGGACCTTTCCGGGACGCCGTGGGCCGACGCTCCGCTGCCCGAGCAGCTCAGGGCGTTGACCCGGCCGGACGCTGCGGAGGCGGACGCCATCGAGCTGGTAGCCGGTGGCAGTGTCCTGGTGGCCAGCGCGCGCAAGGCCCTGCATCGAAGCGAGGACCTTGGCTGGGTGGTGATGCTCCGGGACCGCACCGAACTCCAGCAGCTCAGCCGGAAACTCGACGCCGTGGGCACCATGTCCACGGCCCTGCGCGCCCAGCGCCACGAATTCGCCAACCAGCTGCACACCATCGCCGGCCTCATGAGCATCGAGCAGCACCAACAGGCCCGCGAGTACCTGGCCGGGCTGGCCGCCACGGGGCCGCTGAAGTTCCCCGTGGACCAGGCCGAACTGTTGCAGGACCCGTACTTGCAGGCGTTTGTGGGTGCCAAGGGTGTGGAGGCCGACGAGCGCGGCGTGACGCTGCGGATCGGCCCCGAAACCCTTGTCCGCGGCCAGGTCACCGAGCCGCAGGACGTGACCACCGTACTGGGCAACCTGGTCGACAACGCGGTGAACGCCGCCGTCGCTGGCTCCTCCCCGGATCGCTGGGTGGAGCTGGGTGCTGGATGAACCGCACGACGACGCCGGGACGAATGCGGAAGCGGTCTTCGCCGAGGGATTTACGACGGCGGCTGGCCCAGTATTGGCGGCTCCGGCGGCTGCTGGTGGACGGAGTGGCGGGCAGGGGCTGGGCCTGGCCCTGGCCCGGAAGCTGGCCCGGCGCCGCGGCGGAGACGTCCGCTTGCTGGAGCCGGGGACACCGGGCGGACCCGGTGCCGTGTTTATGGCTTCCCTGCCACGCACAACGGCCGGGACCACCGCCGGGACACCTGCGGGGACCCAGGATTTAGCTGGAAAGGACAATGATGCCTGAGGATTTCAGGGTGCTGATTGTGGACGACGATTTCCACGAGGCCAAGCTGCACGCAACGTATGTGGATTCGGTGGCGGGATTCCTGGCGCTGGCGCCAGTGGGGTCGGCATCCTTGGCGCTGCAGGCGATCCACAGCCTCCGCCCGGACCTGGTGCTGCTGGATGTCTACCTCCCGGACGCCTCAGGTCTCGACCTGCTGCAGCAGTTGGACGTGGACACCATGATCCTCAGCGCCGCATCGGACGCCGAGTCGCTGCGGAAAGCGTTCCGCCGCGGCGCCCTCGGGTACCTGTTGAAGCCCTTTACCGCCGAGTCGCTCTCGCAGCAGCTACGTTCGTATGCCCGGTACCGCAGGCTGCTGGGCCAGCCCGGGGCCCTGGACCAGGGCTCCCTGGAGCGGGCCAAACGGGCATTGATCCCCGGGGACGTGGCGCCAGCGGCCAAACCCCGCTCCGCCACCGAGGCCGCGGTGTTGGAATCGCTGGTCGCCGGCGAGCAGTATTCGGCGGTGGAAGTGGCCGCCCGCGTGGGGGTTTCCCGGGCCACGGCGCAAAGGTACCTGTCCTCGCTGGCCGACGACGGCGCCGTCGGCATCCAACTGCGCTACGGAACCACCGGACGCCCGGAACACCGCTACAGCCTCCCTGGCCAGTAGTCCCTCCCCCTTAAGCGCGAACTGGCAGATAACACGCTCAAAGTCGGGATTTGAGGGTATTACCTGCCAGTTCCCGCGGGGGTGCGGGCGGATAGGCTAGCTGGCGCTCTTCTGGGCCACGAGCTCGATTTCGACGAGCATCTTCGGGTCAAGGAACGGCAGGACGTGCACAAGGGCAAGCGTGGGGCGGATCTCGCCGAAGACTTCGCCGTGGGCGCGGCCGGCCTCTTCCCATTTGCTGATGTCCGTCAGGTACAGCTTGGACTGGACCACGTCTTCGAAGCTGAAGCCGGCATCGGCCAGGACCACGCCGAGCTTCTGCAGGATGTACTGCGTCTGCGTGTAGAAGTCCTCGCCCACAATGCCGTCCTCGCCGCTGGCGGCCGTGGCGGAAATATAGAGCGTGTTGTCCACCTGGACGGCGCGGGAGTAGCCGAGGGTCTGCTCCCAGACGGAGCCGGTGCCGAATGTTTTGCGCATGGTGGGCCTTTCAGTGCCGAAAATGAGTCGGCACCACTTTAGGTTGACTGGACGTCAAGCCGGTAAACCAGCAGCTTTATGTCGGTGCCCGGAATCGGCCAGTCACGCTCGGGGACTCGTTTGAAGCCCGTCTTCCGGTAGAGGCCATGGGCGCTCTCCCAGGTCCCGCCGGTGGTGAGGGCCACGCCCGTGATCCCCTCCAGCGATTTCGCATGCTCAATGATGGCTTCCACCATGGCCTTGCCTGCGCCGCTGCGCTGCACCGCGGGATCCACCACAAGCATCCGGAACTCCAGCTCATCAGCGAGGGCGATGTCGGCGAACGGTTCACCTGCCAGTGCCAGCGTCACGGAACCCACCACCTGCCGGTCACGCTCGGCAACCCAGATCGTGGCCTTCGCGGCACGTGCGGCAACATCCTGGATCTGCTGCATATAGGGGTGGTCCGCGCTGTCGAAATACCCTGCTGCCAGGTACGAGTCCACGGTGATCCTGGCGATGGCCTGGAAGTCTGCCTCAACGGCCGGTCGGATGGTTATTTGCGATTGCACCTGACAATGCTAGTGGCGCAGCAGCGTCACAGCGGAAACTTGCCGGACAGCGCCAAGGTCCCGGCGCAGGTCCAGGCGGACAGCCTGTCCTCGTCGGCGGGTCCGCCGTCCAGCGGACTGGCCAGCCGGGGACGCCGGACCCAGCAACCGGCTTCCTCGGCAATCAGCGCACCGGCGGAGAAGTCATGTTCGTTGAGCCCGCGTTCGCCGTAGGCGTCGTGGGTCCCGTCAGCCACCATGCAGAGGTCCAGCGCCGCGGAGCCCAGCCGCCGGACGTCGGCGAATCCATCCATAAGACTGCCCAGCAGTGCAGCCTGCTCGGCGCGGATGGCGGGGTCGTAACTGAAGCCGGTGGCGAGGATCTGCCCGGCGCGGTCCGGCGCCGGACCCTGGAGCTGCGTCACCCGGCCGCCTTCTTCCAGCCACGCACCCTGGCCGCGGGCAGCGTAGTAGACACGGCCCAGCGCCGGGGCGTTGACGACGCCGGCCAGCCAGACGCCGTCGGAATCCGCCACTGCCACGGAGGTGGCGTAGTAGACGATGTTCCGGATGAAGTTGGTGGTACCGTCCAGCGGGTCGATGGACCAGCGGTAGCCGCTGGGGGCAGCGGGCCTCGTGGTGCCATGCTCCTCCCCCGTAATGGTGTCCTGTGGACGGGCAGCCGTGATGGCATCCCGAACGGCATTCTCCGCCGCGACATCAAAGGCCGTAACCCAGTCGCCGGCGTCGCCTTTGTTACTGACGTCCAGCGTCTCGCCATTGCGGGAAGCCAGCACGGCGGCGCCGGCGGCGGCTGCTTGCCGGGCCACCGCAAGCAGTTCGGTGCTGAGGTCCGGATGGCTCATTCGGCTGCCTCTTCTGATTCTGTGGACGTCGGTATGGGCGTGGCTTCGGCAGCGGGGGCCGGGCCGTTCGCAAGGAGTTCCCGGAAACCGTCCTCGTCCAGGACGGGAATTCCGAGCTGTTCGGCTTTGTCCAGTTTGGTGCCGGCGCTTTCGCCGGCGATGACGTAGCTGGTGTTTTTGGAGACGGAACCGGCAGCTTTGCCGCCCCTGATGAGGATGGCTTCCTTGGCCTCGTCCCGGCTGAAGTTCGGCAGGGAGCCGGTAACCACAATGGTCAACCCTTCCAGGGTCCGCGGCATGGAGTGGTCGCGCTCGTCCTCCATGCGGACCCCGGCCGCAGCCCAGCGGTCGATGATTTCCACGTGCCAGTCCTCGGCGAACCATTCCTTCAGCGCGGCCGCGATGGTGGGGCCGACACCATCCACATGGGCCAGGTCCTCCTCCGAGGCGTTCCGGATGCCGTCCATGGTGCCGAACGCGGCGGCCAGGGCCCGTGAGGCGCGGGGACCAACATGCCGGATGGACAGGGCAACGAGCACCCGCCACAGCGGCTGCGTCTTGGCTTTGGTCAGTTCGTCGAAGAGCTTGTTCGTGGTTGCCGTGGGCTTGGACGGTGTTTTGGCGGTGGCTCGAGACCAGAAGTACGGGACCAGGTCCCACGTACCCGTGCTCACGCCCTTGGTGCGCTTCTCGCGCCAGACCTTCACGTCTGCCAGTTTGTTCCGCAGCTCGTCCAGTCCGGAATCCGCAGCCAGTTCGAACAGTGCGGACTCACTGGTCAGGATACCGTCGCCGGCCGGTTCCACCCTTCCGCCGTTGGTGGCTGGATCCGCACCCGGTCCGGAGGTCAGCGCGATGGCTGCCTCCCAGCCCAGGGCCTCGATATCGAAGCCGCCGCGCCCGGCCAGGTGGAAGACGCGCTCCCGAAGCTGCGCCGGGCAGGAGCGGGCGTTGGGGCAGCGGATGTCCACGTCACCTTCCTTGGCCGGTGCCAGCGGTGTGCCGCAGGCAGGGCATTCGGTGGGCATCACGAAGTCCCGCACGGGTGGTTTCTGCTGGTCGCGCAGGGCGAGCACCGGCCCCACAATTTCCGGAATGACGTCCCCGGCCTTCCGCAGGACAACGATGTCGCCGACCTTCACACCCTTGGCCTTGACGACGTCCTGGTTGTGCAGCGTGGCCATCTCCACGGTGGACCCGGCCACCTTGACGGGCGTCATGATACCGAACGGGGTGACGCGTCCGGTGCGTCCGACGTTGACTGCAATGTCCAGCAGTTTGGTGTGGACTTCTTCCGGCGGGTATTTATAGGCCACGGCCCACCGCGGCACCCGGGTGGTGTAGCCCAAGGCACGCTGGGTGGCGAGATCGTCCACCTTGACCACAATGCCGTCGATTTCATGCATGAGGTTGTGCCGTTGTTCGCCATAGCGCTTGATGAAGGCAAGGATCTCCGGCAGGCCCCCGAGAACCTCGAAGTACGGGCTGACGGGAAGGCCCCATTGTTCCAGCACGCCGTAGGTCTGGGACTGGCTCAGGGTTTCCAGCCCTTCGCGCGCACCAATGCCATGGACAAACATCCGCAACGGACGCTTGGCGGTTTCCGCCGGATCCTTTTGCCTGATCGAACCGGCGGCGGCATTCCTGGGGTTGGCCAGCGGCGCCTTGCCGGCTTCGATCAGTGCCTCATTGAATTCCGCAAAAGCCTTGGAAGGGATAAAGACCTCGCCCCGGATTTCCACCTCCGGGGGAAAGCCGGTGCCCGTCAGTTCCGTCGGGATTTCCTTGATCGTCAGGACGTTGTGGGTGATGTCTTCACCCGTGGTTCCGTCACCCCTGGTGGCCGCCCGGACCAGTTTCCCGTCGCGGTACAACAGGTTGACCGCGAGGCCGTCAATCTTCAGTTCCGTGAGCCACGCGAGCTGAGCCGTATCCCCCAGCTTGCTGACACCGGCCTCGGCTTTGGTGATCCAGGCCTCCAGCTCCTCCAAGGAAAAGACGTCCTCGAGGCTGTACATCCGCTGCAGATGTTCGACGGCGGCGAACGCTGCTGAGACTTCCCCGCCAACCTCCTGCGTGGGCGAATCATTGGCGACCAACTCCGGATGCAGGGCCTCGATCTCCTCCAGGCGCCGGAACAATTCGTCGAATTCGGTGTCGGAGACCAGGGGTTCGTCCTCCTGGTAATACGCAAACCGGTACTTCCTGACCAGGTCCGTCAGGTTCTCATATTCTTCGCGCACTGAACCGGCGGGGACGGCGTCCGGCTCGGTTAGTTCCTCAGTGCTGTTTGCTGTTTCCTCTGCGGGGACCGGTGCTGTGCTCACAGACCTATCTTGCCTTACCGCCCCGACATTGCGCCCAAACGCCTGCTGCGCCGCCGTGCCCCGCGGTTAAGTGCCGCGGGGCCCGGACACTGTGCTGTGTCCGGGCCCCGCGTTAAAGCTTCTGCGATTAGCGTGAAGCCTGGGTCCTGCTCGTTGGCGTTCTTGGTGGCCTTCTGGCCAGCATCCTTGAGCGCCTGGATGACCTGGTTCAGAGCTGCGGGGTGCGTGCCTGACCATTCGCCGCGGAAGTGAGTGGCGTCCGGGCCTTCCCAGCAACGCTGCCCATGGGCACGGAACGCCTCCATGTAGGTAGCAGTAACTGTCGTTTTGAGCGCTCATAACGACAGTTACTGCTACCTAGTTTGGGAAGGTCGGGGCTGAGGAAGGCGGGGCGGGTTGGGGAGCGAAACCTGGATCTCGACAAGCTCGATCACCGGATAACAAAGGTCAGTGTGAGGCGAGGCGGTTCCGGCTCCACCAGGCGAAGGCGAGGCCGGCGACTCCCACCAGCAGCACGCCCGCCATGATGGCCAGCAGGCCGGGGCCGCCGAAGAGCCCGGAGCCGTCGTTCCGGGAAACGGCGGCGGCCTGTGTGGGCTTGGCCGACTTGGTGACTGGCTTGTTCCAGTTCGATTCCGTGGACGGGGGTGCGGACGACGGTGGGCTGGGGATGGTGGTGCTGGGCGCGGCCGACGGCGATTCCTCACTCGGCGACGCGCTCGGTTCCGGGGCGAGGGTGGGAACCGTTACCGGTGCTGGCGCCACGGGCGGCGGCGCCGGGGGCTGGGTTGGGACGATTGGGGACGGGACTACCGGCGGCACTTCAGGTTTGCCCTTGCCCGGATCGTTAGGCTCAGTGCTGGCCGTTTCACAGTTCAGCAGGCACCACTGCGGCGTGGGTTCGCCGTCTTCGGCCTGCGCCGGGACCGCCGCCGAAAGGCCAACCAAGAGCGCCAGCACCGCAGCGGCCGCAGCAGCGGACACGTCGCGGAGCACGGATGAGGATCGGATCATGGTTACCTTTTCGACAGCGCGCGGCACCCCCTGCCGCAGCGAACAGTGTTTCCGGTAGTCTCCTACAACGCGGCACGGGCCCGCAAATCCAATGGATCTACGGGCCCGTTGGAAGCAACGGCTCAGCCCCTGTTTTCCGGCGGCAGCGCAATCTGCAGTTTCCGAGCCTTGCCGCGGCCCACGATGTAGCCGCGGCCCGGTATGAACTCCGGGCTGACCCGGCCCAGCGACGTGTTGAGCAGACTGTCCCCTTCGATGTCGCCCGGGTTGATGAGCAGGCCCCGGCGTCCGGATTTGAAGGGCTGGGACAGCGACCAGGCGGAGGACCAGGTTGATGTTTCCGATTCCCCGATGACCCACTGGTCGGCCTTGATGGACGCCGTCACGAGCTGCGATACGCCCGATTCCGCCACGGTATCCGTGAACTCGGTCAGGCCCTCGATGAAGATCGCCAGCTTCCCGGGGTTCCCGGAAGAGTGCTCCGTGAGGTCCTCGATGATCTCAGCCAGGTCATCGGCACCCACCACCGAACGGTTCCAGAGCGGCAGCGACGCCACCGCGGACCGGCGGGAGCCGATGTACACCAGCTCCGTGTCCGGGTTGGACCGGCGCAGCGCGTAGGCCATGGTCACCAGCGCCACCGTCCTGCCCGCCCCTGGCGGACCCGCCAGAAGCAGCGGTCCCTGGGCCATGATCCCGGCCGGCTGCAGGGTTTCGTCGTCGACGCCGATGACGGGAAGGTCCGGGCTGCCGGGAGGCAGCACGTCCAGATCCACCTGTTCGGGAAGCCGCTGGATTTTCGGTGCCGATTCCAGCCCCTGGCGCAACATCGCCTGGCTGAGCTTATGGACTTCGCGGGCCTGCAGCGCCAGGTTCGAGTTGCCGCCCAGGACGGCGAGCTGGACCTCGTAGCCGCCCAGCATGCCGCGCCCCGGCGGTGAGGAACTGGTGAGGACGTCCTTCGCGACGTCCATGGACATGTAGTCGTCCTCGGACGTCAGCCGCAGCACCAGCCGGCGCTGGATGGAAGCCAGCAATGTCGCCGGTACGGCGTTGGGCCGGTCACCGGTGACCACGAGGTGGATCCCCAGGGGACGGCCGTCGGTGGCCAGCTGCAGGAAGATGTCCCAGAGTGCGGACAGGCGGCTGAATTCGTACGTTTCGCGGAACGCCGAAATGCCGTCCAGCAGCACGAAAATCCGCTTCTCGTCCGGGCGGTTGGCCAGGGTCCGGTATTCGACGATGGTGGAGGCCCTGACCTCGGCGAACCGGGCGGACCTTTCGTCGGCGATGTCCCGGAGCAGGCGGAGAAGCCGGCCGACGCGTTCCACGTCGTCACCGTTGATGATCTCGCCGACGTGCGGCAGCTCTTCGAGCATCTTCAGCCCGGAGGAACCGCAATCGATCCCGTAGATGTGCACGGGCCCGCCGCGGGGCGTGACGGCGGCGGCAATCGCAATGCCCCGCAGGGCGGCGGACTTTCCGGAGCCGCCTGTGCCGTAGATGGCCATGTTGCCGTCCTGGTCCGGCTCGTAGAACACCGTGGGCTGTTCCTGGCGGGCAGGATCATCCGCCACACCCAGCAGCAGCCGTTCGTCCGTCCGGGGGTTCGGGAGCTTGGAGAAGTCGTACGTCTTGGCCAGCTCGTCCAGCCACGGTTTGCGCGGCGGCCGGATGGCCAGCGATTCCGCGGCCCTGACGATGTTGGTGGTCATTCTGGCGATGTCATTGGGTCCGGCCGGAGCTTCCTTGACGGGCTTCTCCGGGGCGGGCGCCTCCCAGCTGGGCCCTGACCCGAAGGCCATTTCCACGATCTCGATCTGGGGACGCTGGGGCTTCTCCGTGGTCCAGCCGCCGGCATAGCCGGTCTGGAACCCCTGGATACGGCCGGGCCCGGTCTTGGCGGCACCGCGGCCCGGGATGGACGGGTCGAAGTAGGCCGCATCAGGCACGCCGAGGATGTCGGTGGCATCGTCCTCGTCCGCCATACGCAGGGCAACCCGGAGGTTGGTGTTGGCGCGCAGGCTGTCCTTGATGACTCCGGCGGGACGCTGCGTGGCCAGGATCAGGTGCAGGCCCAGGGACCGGCCACGGGCGGCAACATCCACCACACCGTCCACAAATTCGGGGACCTCGGTGGCCAGCGCCGCGAATTCGTCCACAACAATGATCAGGTACGGCGGAGCTTCCGGGTCGGCTTCGCGCTGGAGCCCCAACAGGTCCTTGGCCTTCTTGCGGTTCAGCAGGTGCTCGCGGTAGTGCAGCTCCGCACGGAGGGAGGTCAGGGCGCGGCGGACAAGGTGCTGGGAGAGGTCGGTGACCAGGCCCACGGTGTGGGGCAGGCTGAGGCAATCGGCAAACGCCGCCCCACCCTTGTAATCCACAAACAGGAAGCTCACGCGGTCCGGGCTGTAGGCGGCAGCCATGCCCATGACCCAGGACTGCAGGAACTCCGATTTGCCGGCGCCGGTGGTGCCGCCCACCAGCGCGTGCGGGCCCTCGTTCTTCAGGTCCAGGTAGAGCGGCTCGATTCCCTTGGAACCCACCAGCGCGCGGAGGGTCCCGTTGTCCTTCCGGTTGGGAACCGCGGAGGCATGGACTGAATTGTTCTCCACCCAGCGCTCCGCCACGGCCTGCGGGTTGTCCAGGAAGTCCTTGCCGATCAGGGTGGCGTAGGACACCGCACGCGGCAGGTCGGAGTCGTCGCTGACCGGCTTGCCAACGTCCACCACGGGCGCCAGCATCCGGGCCAGCTGCGCGGCCAGTTCGGCGTCAAGGCTTTCGCAGCTCACGGGATACGTGTGCCGTCCCAGCCGCACCTGCCCGGTGGTGGTGCCGTTTTCGCCGTCAACCACCATAAAGTCCCGGCAGGCGGCAGGGAGTGCCTGGATGTCGGTGGCCACCCACATCACGTGGACGCCGGAATCCGGCCCGCGCTCGGCGAGGCGGGTCAGCCTGCCCCGGTCCACCGGAGCATCGTCCTCGACGATGACCAGGACCGCCGGCAGCACCGGGACCGGGATCTCGTCCTTGGCAGGGTCCACGGATCCCCGGTGTTCCGGGGTGGAGCGCTTGGCCATGGCTTCGCGTGCGTCGAGCAGGTCCTCAAGCCTGGCCACGAGGGAGGAGCCGCTGGCTGAACCGGCGGCCAGGTGGTCGCCGTTGAGGGGGCTGTGGCCGGAGCCCACGTGGGGCAGCCACTGCAGCCAGTCCCAGCGCTGCCGGGACTGCGCCGACGTAATGGCTGTCACCACGGCTTCCGCGGGCGAGTGCAGGCCCACGAACTGCAGGACCATGCCGCGCGCAACGTCGTCAACCAGGCCCCGGGCTCCGGCCACGCCGAAGGACCCGGCGGTGCGCAGCTGGGAGACCATCGGGACACCCTCGATGTCCCTGAACTGCTTCAGGCAGTCCTGGATCTCGCGCATGAATTCAGCTTCGGTGTCGTTGCTGTTGGGTTCCTCGAACAGGATGCGTGATGTACCGGTGCCGAGCCCGAACCGCAGACCCAGGAAACCGGTGTGCTCGGGGCGGTGGGTCCACAGCAGCGGACCGAGTTTGTAGATGGAATCCACGGTGTCGCTGACCGACGGTGCTTCCTGCAGGCGGACCGCGCGTTCCACGTGCTGCAGTTCGGTGATGTCCTGCCGGAACGCAGCCATGGACTCCCGGAACTGTTTGAGCTGTTCCTTCTGCTGGCGCCTGGTCTGCATCTTGTGGTCCACGTAGTGACCCACAATGAACAGCGGCATCATCATCATGAACACCACCGAGAGGATGTTCCGCGTGACCGCGAACATGATGCCGCCCATCAGCAGCGGCGCCATCAGCATGATGTATGGGAACGGCTGGTGGTCCGGACGCTTGGGTCCGGCCGGTGGCACGCGCTTAGGCGCCTCAAAGCGGGGAACCACCCGCGGGGAGCGGTTGAAATCGACAAGGGGCGACGTCGGGGCTGCCGCCAGGTTGCGGCCCAGCGGCACCACGGTAACGGTGGTCTCCCCCAGCGTCACCGTGTCCGAGGAGTTCAGGGTGGCCCGAGTGACCGGCAGGCCGTCCATCAGGAGGCCGTTGGCGGAGTTCGTATCCACGATCTCCACGCTCTCGCCCACGGTGATGCGGGCGTGGCGTTTGGAGGTCAGGGGGTCCGTGAGCCGGATGTCCACGTCCCGGTCCCGGCCGATGTAGCTGGTGCCGGAAGGCAGCGAAAATTCCTGGCCGACGTCGGGCCCGGAAAGGATCCGCAGGGTGGCTGCGGCGGGTCCGCGGTTGGCGCCGGGTGCGTTGAAGAGTTCGCTGACCTCGGTCAGGGACACCACGGATCCCGGCCGCAGGCCCGATTCAAGGAGGTTGTCCGTGCGGGTCAGGACGCTGCCGCGCACGCCGCCGCCCACAAAGGCCTCGTCGATGCGGAGCGAAAGGTTTTCCGGTGCCGGTGATCCCTTGCGGTCGGGGTCCGCGACCCATAGCTGTGTGGCGATATCCGCCACCGTGGCCAGGCCGTCGACGGTGACGGCCAGGTCCCTGGTTTCCGCCGGGTCCCGGCGGAGTGTCAGCCGGATCCTCATCCTTCGTCCACGCCCCTCATCTTTTCCAGTAAGTACAAATCATCGGGGGTGACCAGGTGGGAGGTGACGGCGTGCTCGACGAGCCTCGCGCGCCGGTTGGTGGCCAGTTTCCCGCCGCCGCCGCGGAGGCCCACCACGCCCACGCGGTCAAGTTTGTCGCAGACGTTGTCGAGCTTTCGGTTGAACCGGGTGAGTGCCCAGCCCAGGGTCTTGGCCGCCGCAGCCGAGGACGGGATGGCGCTGAATCCGGTCCCTTCCCGCCGCAGCATGGGTTCGGCCAGGGCCACGATAAGGGCCCTTTGCGAGTCGGTGAAGACCACGGGGCCGATGGTGGTATCGCCATTGCTGTCGTCCTCGCGTGATTCCTGGCGGAAGGACGGCGTCTTGAGGTGGACGGCGAACTCATACGTGGTGGGCCCGGCGGTGAAAATGACGTTTGTGTGGCTGAACACCAGCGGGATGCGCGCCCCCGGCGACAGCCAGGCCTGCATCCCGCCTGAACCGTCGGCGACGGTGGCGGACAACATCCCGCCCACGTTGCTCAGCCACCAGATCCCGTCGTAGCGGGCCACCTGCAGGAACTGGCGGTGAAGGTACGGGTTGTCGTCCACCTCAAGGTCGCCTTCACGGCCGATGTTGAAGATTTCCTCATCGGACGGTTCGTACCATTCACCACAGAAATCTATGGCTAGATCCCCCATTTTCCGCGCCTCCTCGTCGGGCGGTGCCCGCGTTCACTAACTGTTGCAGTCTTTTCTGCCGTCACTTGCGGATGCAGGCGATCGAGTCTTCTTCCAAGGGTGAGAACGCGCCGTCACTCCGGACGATCATCACCTGGACACAGGTGGGTTCCGTCGGATTCAACGCAACCTGGGCGGTTGGCTCGGCAGTGGACTGGTACTCGCCGTTGCTGCCCAACGCGTAGACCCGCCACTTGTAGGCGTCGCCCGACTTTGGCTGCGGATTGGTCCACGTGAAAGTCGCCTTGCCGGCGGCGTCCACAGTCCCGGCCAGGTCCGCGACGTCGGGGACTGTCCCGTTGTCCAGGGCATCCGCCGGGGGTTTGCTGACCTGGCCGGTCTCTTCGACCTTCCGTGCCGGAGCCGAAGACGCCACCACGATCCCTACGATGATGGCGAGGACCAGCAGCGTTCCGCCCGCGGCGGCGAGCCACACGTTGCGCCTGCCGTGGTCGGGCGCCGCTTCGGGGGCGGTTTCGGTGACCGGGGCCGGTCGGCTGATCGTCGCGTCGATTTCCGGATCGGCACCCGCCGCCCGGTGGCCGGGCGCGCCGGGCCGGCCTGCCTGCCGGCCTGCCCGCTGTCCGGTTAGTTGGCCGGTTTGTTGGCCGGCCGGTGCAGGAAGGAGCCCGGGGCGCTGGACGGTTGCGTCCGGCGCCGAGCCGTATTCGGCCGCGGGTGTACGGCCTCGAAGCATCGTGGCATGGGCCCACTCGCCAGCGGGGTTGCTACCAGCCTGCGAGCCGCCGTCCTGCTCACCGTCCTGCTGACCGGCGAAGAGGTTGCCCGGAACCTGGGGCCGGGGTCCTCCCGGGGCCGCAGCGGCAGGGGGGAAGCCGCCAGCCGGAAAGCCCGACGGCGGCGCACCGGTTCCGGGGCGTTGCGGCCGGGTGCGTGCCGGGAAAGTAGGGGCGCTGCCGGTCCGCTCCGGGTCGATGGACGCGATATTGCGGACGCGGGTTTCCTCGAAGCCGTCATCCGGGTGGTTCTCTTCCAGTTGCTGCTCTTCGAGTACCTCGAAGGGCGTGACCGAAAGGTTCAGTTCGGCCTGGATCCGCTGCAGGGCGAGGGCAAACGCGTGGGCTGAGGAGTACCGGGACGCCGCGGATTTGGCCATGGCCGTGGACAGCGCCCGCTCCAGTGACTCCGGAACGTCGGCCCGGCCCAGGCGCGGCAATGCCGCGCTGGTGATCCGCGAGATCAGTTCTCGCTGGGAATTATCGGTCCCGGGCATCACGAACGGCGACCTGCCGGCCAGCAGTGTGTACAGCGTGGCGCCCAGCGCCCAGACATCCACCATCACGCCGTCCACGGAGCCGTCCGCGAACTGTTCCGGCGGCGACCATGGAATGGACATCCCGGCGTCCTCGTCGGCGTCGCCGCCTAGGGTGCCCGAGATTCCGAAGTCCGTCAGGGCCGGCCGGTTGTAGTCCGTCACCAGGATGTTGGCGGGCTTGATGTCCCGGTGGGCGATGCCGGCCCGGTGGGCAGTCTCGACGGCGGACGCCACCTGAATGCCGACGGCCAGCACCTCATCAACGCTGAAGCGCTGACGGCGGTACCGGACGTCCAGGCTGGGCCTGGAGCAGTACTCCATTGCCAGGTAGGAGTGACCGGCCTCGGTCACCTCGGCCTCGAAGATGGTCACAATGTACGGGTGGGAGGAGAGCTGGGCCATCAGGTTGGCCTCGGACTCGAACCTGCGCCGGGCACCCTCGGTCTTCAGATCCGACAAAAGGACCTTGACCGCCACCTTCCGGCGCGGCCGGTCCTGTTCGTAGAGATAGACGTCCGAGAACCCGCCGGAGCCGAGCAGGCTGCTGTACGTAAACCCCGGAATGTGGGGCGGCGGCGCAACCGGCCGTTTGGAACTCAAAGAATCTCCTCAAAACGCAGTGAGATGTCGTCACCCAATTCGGCGATGTCGCCGTCGAGCAGGATGGCCATCTCGTTCTGGGCCAGGCGGCGCGGCGGCTGACCCTCGCGGACCAGGACCGTACCGTTGGTGGCCTTGAGATCGCAGAGCATCACGTGCCAGCCCTCCAGCCGCACTTCCACGTGCGAGCGCGAGATGTCGCCGCTAGGGCTGGCCACCTGGACCAGCCGCGGCATAACACCACCCTGGACCCGGGAAACGGACGGCTGACGCCCAATGACCAGCGACTGGTCAAGGTCAACCAGTGCACCCGTAGAGACCCGCATCCGGCCCAGCCGTGGCCGGGCCACCTGAACGGCATCGGCGGGCAGCGGCGAGCCGCAGGCAGCGCACTGCGCCTGGGTGGGTGGATTGGCGTGTCCCCGACCGCAGACCCGGGCCAGCACCAGGGGGCCTGCGGCCGCATCCGGCTCCGGAACCGGGGCGGGATGCGCGGCCATTCCGGCGAGGTCGCTCTTCATGATCGTGTGGCCGTCGTGGTCACCGTCGAAGGCGTCCGGGTCTGCTGCCGGCTGCCCTGCGTGCGCTTCTGCCGGGACGTCCGCCGGGGGCTGATTCGACGGGGACAGGTTCGACGGCGGCAGAATCAACGCTGGCAGATTGGACGACGGCGCGGCCCGGGCAGCAGGTGTGCTCCCGCCGGTCCGCCACGGGACCGAGTCGATAAGCCCGCCGATCGTCCGGGCGGCCGCTGCGGCCGCAGGCGGTGTGGCTGCAGGCGGTGTGGCAGGTGGACCTGCGGGTTCGTGGGCGGGCGGTGCCGGAGCCGGGCTGGCCACTGCCTCCGGCTGTCCTGGAGCGTCCGCCTGTGCCGCATCGACCGGTGCCGGAACCGCGTCAACAGGTGTCGCAGGGGCGCCGTGATCTTCCTCGGGTTCGTCGCGGACGGCTGCGTCCTCGATGCGGCGGACAACAGTCCGTTCCCAGAGGTGGTCGTAGCTGCCAGTCATTTCGTGGGCCGGGACCTGATCAGGATGGGCCGTGCGCTCCGGGGCGGGCTCCATGTCCGGCTCGGGGTCCGGGGCTCCGGCTGCAAAGTTGGCGTCATCATCCATGAGCCCCATCACCGTTTCGGCGGAGACCTCCCGGTCATGTTCCGGCTCTGGTTCAGACGCAGGTTCAGCTTCCGGTTCAGTTTCCGCTACGAGGACGACGCCGCCGACAACGGTGGGTGCCTCGACCTCAGCGGGCGTGTCAGCCGGAGCCGCCACCTCCTCCACGGGAATTCCGGTGGGCGACACTGTCAGCGACTCCAGCAGGACCACGCCTTCGCTCAGCGGCAACGCGGGTCCGGGCGGGCCGTCTCCGGCCACAGTGAGGCGGTACCACTCGGGGGTGTCCAGGCGGCGCTCCGTCCAGGTGGTGACGTCCCGCCCGTTCAGGTCCACGGTGCCGCCGGGCAGCTGTACGGTCAGGTCCAGGTCGCCGCGGAGGAAGATCCGGAGCGCGTCACCGGAATCGACTATCCCGAACGACGGTATTTGCGCCAGGGAAACGCCGAAGCTGCTGGTGACGGCGTGGAGCACTTCGTGGACTTCCGGGGCGTGCTCCAGCAGTTCCCACAGGGACTGGCCCAGGGCGGGCGGGGTCCCGGGCCCCAGGAGGACCACAGTGTTGGCCCGGACAACACCGAGCCAGGTGCCCGCGACGTATGTTGCGGTGGCCATCTCAGTGTTCCCCTCTTCCGTCGTCCTGGCCGGCCGGCCGGCTGGCGTCAACAATCCGCGCCCGGGGCAGCGTGACCTCCGCGGCATCAGCGGCGGGGCGGGGCGCCGTGGTGGCGATGCCGCCGTCGTTCATCACGTTCCTGGCGTCCACCACAATGACGGTGACGTTGTCCCTTCCGCCGTTGCGGAGCGCGGCCTGGATCAGGGCATCCACCGCGTCCTGCGGATGGCCCACGGTGCTCAGGATCCGGAACATGTGCTCATCCGTCAGCTCGGCATTGAGCCCGTCCGAGCAGACCATGATCCGGTCGCCTTCCTCCACGGGCAGGAGCCAGTAATCAGCCTCGGTCTCGTCCCCCGTGCCCAGCGCCCTCGTGACAACGTGGCGGCGGGGGTGGACGGTGGCCTGCTCGGGGGTGATTTCACCGGCATCCACGAGTTCCTGGACCTCCGAATGGTCCACGCTGACCTGCTCGAAGTGCCCTTGGCTTAGCCGGTACGTGCGGGAATCCCCGATGTTCATAACGAGCCAGTACGGCATGCCCATCTGTTCCACCACAACGGCTCCAGTGAGTGTGGTCCCGGCGCGGGCACCGGTCACCTTCCGGATGGAACTGTCGGCGCGGAGCAGGTATTGCTGGAGCACTGCCGCCGTGACGCTGCGCTCCCCGGTGGCGAGCTGTGGCATGGCAGCGAGGGCGCGGACGCACATGCCGCTGGCAATCTCGCCGGCTTCGTGTCCGCCCATGCCGTCTGCCACGGCGAAGACGGGGTCGGAGGCGATGAAGGAATCCTCGTTCAATTCCCGGCGCAGCCCGCGGTCGGTGCCGTAGCCGTAACTCAGGCTGAGGCCGGTTCCGTGGTCTGCGTCAGCTGGGTCACTGGCGGGCTGTGAGTTCATGCCTGTCCTAGGTGGAAGGAACGGTCACCAAAGTGGACAGTGGATCCCGGGCTGACAAAAGCGGGCACGCCCGGCTGCAGTGGCCTGCGCCGGCCGTCCGGTGTGGTGACGGCGCTGCCGTTGGTGGAGTTCCGGTCCGTCACCCAAATGCCGGCACCGTCGGTCAGCAGGTGGAGGTGGGTCTTGGAGATCGAGCGGCCGGGATCACTGACCGCCAGGAGCTGGGCCTGCTGCTCCCCCGCCTGGCCAAGGGGGTTCCTGCCCAACAGGACGTTGCGGTCGAGCTGGAAGTCCCGGCCGTCGTCGAGCTTTATCCGCAGCACGGCGACGGGCGCCGCATGCGTTGCGCCGCCGCGCATCTGTGTGCGGTCGAGGTCGTCATCTGGATGGAACTGGGCGCCCGGCGCGGGAACGGCTGGGGCCGCGTACGGGACATGCGGCTGGAAAGGAGTGGACGACGGCGGCGCGTCCGGCTGGGGTGCGAACGGCGGCGGCGCGGCTGACGGTTGAGCCGCTTCCGGCTGCGGAGTGTAAGGCTGCACCGGGGCGGGCTGTTGGGCGGGCGACTGTTGGGCCGGCTGCCACGGCTGCCACGGTGGCTGGGCCCCGGGCGCCTGGGCGTTCACAACCTGGGGCGGCTTTGCGGCTCCGGCCACGGGTGAGGCGACCTGCTGGACGGGCGGGAGGTCCAGGGGCGCGAAACTGTACGGGCCCTGGATGCCGCCGGACGTGATGGGGTTGCGGCCGTCCTTGACGTCGAACACCAGTGTTTTGGCCGCGGTATCATGCCAGCCGCGGAGCCTGCCGTTGCGGTCCCAGGTGTTGGACACGGCCACCAGCACGGCCCACACCGCGCCGGCCATAAGCAGTGGGCCAAGGATGAAGACGGCCACATCGAACCATTTGAAAATGACGATGGCAACGGCGGCCAGGAGCGTAAGGATGATGCCCGCGCCGGTGATGAGGCCGCGCAGGAACACTCCATCGGCGCCGGGGGCGTAACCATCCTTGTCAGCGCTACGGATGCCCATGACGTGGTTGCCGAGGGTCTTCCCGGAGCGGCCTTCCATGCCCACCAGGACCGCCAGATAGACCAGCGTCAGTCCCAGGCCGATGCCGCCGAACAGGACCAGCGAACTGGTGTCATAGATGATGAAGCCGCCGCTTTGGGTGCGGGTGATTCCCGCGAACCCGATGGCGAAAGTCACCACCAGGACCGCGACGGGGGCCAGCCAGTCGAGCACTGCTGCGCCGAGCCGTTTTCCCGCCGTGGCCGGAACAAGCTCAAGATTGGCTGCCATTCCCGTTCCTCCCCCTGGAGCCGTTTGTACTACCGGGATAGTACCGGGATTCTGGCTGGCGTGCGCCGCCACACGCTCCATCATGGCCCGCTGTGCATGGTCCACGTTGCGTCCGCTGCGTGCCGCCCTGTTGGGCAGTGGAGCACCGCACGCCGGACAGAACGTGGCGCCGCCCCGGATCAGTTGCTGGCACCGCTGGCAGCGCTCGGCCTCGTTCATCATGATTCAGTGGGGTTCTTCCTGCCAGGGTTCCGCAGAACGGCGGACTCATCAGGCTCGGAAGCCGCCGCCGTCGTCCCGGGTACGCTTTCCTGTGCTGCCGGATTCGGGGTTCGGGCAGCGTCCGGGCCGGTCCCCACCCTACCGGTGGCGGACCGCCATCCGGGGGAACCCTGGCCGGACGGACGTACCAGCGGGCCCAGCCCGAGCCTGGCGCCACGCAGCTTAAGGGCGTTGCGGCCATCAGCCAGCAGCGACCGGGGTGAGAAGCGGGCCTGCTGGCGGCGCCAGAACCCCAACGCCCCGGTCATCTCCTTCAGCGAGCCGTCCACGATGGTCCAGTATTCCCGGACCTCCTCCTCGCTGGGCTGGCCAACGCCGAAGATGGAGGCGTCCGCACGGTGCGCCAGCATGGTGGTGGTCTGCCCGGTGGCCGGGAACGAGTCGGCAAGCACTACTGCGCTTTCGCGCCGGGTTGCACGGCTGTCGATGCCGGCGCCCAAATCAGTGGCGAGGCTCACCACCTCGTTCCAGCCGCCGCCTACACGCTGGGCCGGGTGCCCCTCCGTGAGGCGGGCCTTCCGGCGTCGTGATTTAAGGAGCGCGATCAGCAGCAGCGGCAGGGCAAGGATGGACAGCGGGATCAGGGCGATGCCCAGGGCCCCGAGCAGGGCACCCCAGAAGAGCCACGGATTGTTTTTCTTCTCGTCGGCGTCCAGGGCGTCCGGCGAGGAATCCGGCGGCAGATCGGCCGGTTCCTGCGGCGGGGGCGGCGGCTGCAGCACCTGGGGCTTGGGTGTGGACTTGTTTTCGGGGTCCGGCGGGATGGGGACGTTGTCCTTGGGCGGTGTGGGGTCGAAGCTGACCCAGCCCACCCGGTCGAAGGCCACCTCAACCCAGGCGTGGACGTCCTTTCCCGTGACCTTTACCTCGCCGGCGCCGTTCTCCGGGCTGGTCGGATCGGGGTAGAAGCCCATGACCACGCGTGACGGGATGCCCAGGTGGCGGAGCATCAGCGACATGGACACGGCATACTGCTCGTCGTCGCCGAGCATCTGCTTAGCGGTCAGCAGGTTCCTGATCCGCGACGAGCTGTGGCCGGAAACGCTGGGCAGCTGGCCGTCGGCGACAAGGCCGTTGCTGAAGGCGCCTGTCTTTTGGAAATGCGCCTCGATCTGGCGGACCCGGTCAATCGCGGTGGGCGCATCGGCCGAGAGATCGTTGGCCTGTGACCCCACCACCGGCGGGACCTCGACGACGTCCGGCAGCGTAATCTTCGCGAAGTCGTACTGCGTCAACTGACCGTGTTCGAGCTTCACGGGATCGGACACCTGGACGCTGTAGGAATCGCCCTCGGACAGGCCCTGCGTGGTCACGGCCGTGTCTGTGCCCGCGTTGAAGTACAGGCCCGACGCCGCGGCGGAGGCGCTCTGGTCAAAGCTCAGGCCGGTGGTCTTCCGGCCTCCCGGGACAAAGTGGCCCTGGTAATCCTCGATGGTGATGTCGATGGAGTAGTCATTCGAGGGGACGATGCCCGAGGTGTCGGCCAGGGTGTTGATGGACTCGGTGTCGCCCACCTTGCTGAAGCTGCCGGAGCCGTTGGGATCCATGTTGTAGTTGGTGCCGTTGAAGGCATCCAACGCCCCCAGCCGGACACGGCCGTCCCGGGGCAGTCTTTTGACCACGAACAGGGTGTCGTCTTTCTTGTCCTTGACGAACGTCCGGAAGCTTGCCAGGGGCGTGACGTAGTCCTTGGGATCGAACGGCGGAACCACCACGTTGCGCAGGACCTTGCGGTCACCGCTGGCGGTGACCAGGGGCGCCGCCACCGCGGTAATGGCGACGCTTGCGGCGATCACGGCAGCGGCCGTGCCCAGCCGGCGGAGCTTGGCCCGCTGGGCTGTGGCCGCATCGGTCTGCGGACGGTTGACTGAGACTTTTCGCGTGTCGCTGCGCCGTAGCGCGTCACGGCGGAAGGTGGCCCAGGCAATCGCAATGACGGTGAGTCCGATGCCGCGCTCCACGGTGAGGAAGGCAGCGTTGGTGCTGAAAGCTATGCCCGTGACGAAAAGCACCAGCACGGGAAGCAGTGGCCAGTACGGGGTTTTCAGCCGCCAGGTGAGGATGCCGGCAACCAATGCGGTGAGCAGCGAACTCAGGAACGGGACGATCAGGACGCCGCCGGCAGACCCTACCGGAACGCCCACCGTGAGCATGTCCTTCCAGGCGAACACAACTCCAAGGAGCAGCGTCCGCAAGGAGTCAAGGCTGGGAACAAAACCGGCAATCGCCGCGTCCGGGACTGCGAGGAGCGTGCCGAACACCAGGTAGGCCCCAAGCGCGAGGGCTGTAGTGATCAGCAAACCCAGGCGCAGGTGCGCGTTGGCGGCAGCGATGCCAAGGCCCAAGAGGATGCCGCCGAAGCCCGAGACCAGATAGTAGGGGTCCCCGCCGAAGCTGAGGCTGAAGCCCAGCAGGCCCAACCCCAGCAGGACGGTGAGGGCGCCGGCGTCGAGCACAAAATGCCAGGCCGGCTGGCCGTCGGCGAACGATGATTCGTACTGCCGCTGCTGCGAGCGTGGCCGGAGGCCCGGTGCGGAGCTCATGCGGCCGCCTTTCTGAGGACGATGGCGAGGTCAGCGAGGTCGCCGAGGGTCAGCACTGTCAGGTCTGCGATGTTGGCGCGGCCCGGGGCAGCACCGATTTGGAGGCGCACGGCCAGGCTCCTGACACCGAGCGGCACGGAGGCCGCGGCCGAACGGAGCTGGGAAGGTGTCACGTTGCTGCCCACCACAAAAAAGACCACCGATGCGTTGGGGACGGTGTCTGCCAGTGTGCGGGCGAGGTCGACGGCGGTCCGGCGCATGGGTGCCCCGGCGATCCGTGTCATGTCGTCCAGCATGTTCCGCCCGGTTTCGCAGCGCAGCGGCCCCTTTTGCGTCAGGACGTCCAGCTCGCGCTGCTCGCGGATGGCCTGCCGGCCGATCGAGGCGGCCGCTGAGATGGCCATTTCGAATTCCTGCTCTGATGCGTACTCGTCCGTGTTGATCGACAGCGAGATGGCCAGGTGGGCGCGCCGGGTCTCCTCGAACTGGCGCACCATCAGCTTGTTGGTCCGCGCGGTGGTCTTCCAGTGGATGTGCCGCCGGTCATCGCCCGGTACGTAGTCCCGCAGGGCATGGAAGGACACGTCCGCACTGGACAGGTCGGTGGTTGGCATTCCCTCGAGGTCGCGGATGAATCCCGCCGCGGAACCGGCCAGGGCCACTGTCTTCGGGTGCACGAACAGGTCCTCCGGTTCCGTCCACAGCACCTGCCGACGGAGGAGGTGCAGGGGGTCGGCCCGGACGGAGCGGACAGGTCCCACCACGATGACGGCGCGGCGGGCGGTTGGAATGGTGAAAAGGTCCTCGTGCACCTGCGCGGGCTTCATCCTGGGCAGGTGGAAGACGGCGGTGGCGTTGCCCACCGGCAGTTCCAGGGCGGCGGGCAACAGGGGCCTGGCCGAGGTGTTGGAGACGGCGATGCTTCCTACCGCACTGTCCCCGACGGCCACACGGGTCCGGGCGAGGTCCAGGATCACGCCGTAGGATGACCGGCCCAGGATGAACCCGATGGCGATCAGGAAAAGGACAAACGCCGCGATGGCCGCCGCCTTGGCCTCCTGCCAGCCGAAGGCCTGACCGGCAGTCCACAGCAGGATGGAGGCGGCCAGGACAGACCAGCCCAGGACGCTGACCACCGAAAGGACAGGCCACACATAGCGCAGCCACAGGCCACGGACCCTCTCCCACGCCGGGGTGAGGGCGAGGGCGGCGGTGCTGGTAGCTTCGGCCCAGACGGACGAGGGATGCAGCCTGGTGGGTCTGCCGTCCCGGCGGAAGGGTTGCCGGAGACGTTCAGCAAGCCGGGTCAACGGAGTGCTGCTGGACATAAATGTGCCTTTGTTCGCGCTGGTCAGTGGTGGTCTGGAGCTCCGAGGGAGCGTCAGACGGCGGCGCGCTGCTGCGGTGCCGCGATGTCGGACAGCACCCGGGCCAGAACGGCCTCGGGGGTGGCGCCGGAAAACTCAGCTTCCGGGTCCATCACAAACCGGTGCGTCCACACCACGGCTGCCAGTTCCTTGATGTCGTCAGGCAGGACGAAGTTCCGTCCCTGCCCCGCGGCCCAGACCTTCGCGGCGCGGACCATGGCGATGGCGCCACGCACGGAAACGCCCAGCCGGGTCTCGGGCGCGTTGCGGGTCTCTTCGCAGAGCCGGGAAATGTATTCAAGGACCGCCGTGTCCACATGCACTGTGGCAGCAAGGTCAGCCATGTCCGCCACGGCCTGCGTGGTGATAACTGCGGAGATCTCCTTGGAGCGGTCCTTCAGGTTCGAACCGCCGAGCAGCTGGACCGTGGAGGCGTGGTCCGGATAGCCGATGGAGGTCTTGATCAGGAAGCGGTCCAGCTGCGCCTCCGGCAGGCGGTACGTACCGGCCTGCTCGATCGGGTTCTGCGTGGCCATCACCATAAACGGCCGGCCGGCCTCGTAGGTGACGCCGTCCACGGTGACCCGGGATTCCTCCATGACCTCCAGCAGTGCCGACTGGGTCTTGGGCGAAGCGCGGTTGATCTCATCGGCCAGGACGATGTTGTTGAAGATCGGTCCCTTGTGGAACTCGAACTTCTGCGTTTTCTGGTCGTAGATGGTCACACCCGTGACGTCCGAGGGCAGGAGGTCGGGGGTGAACTGGATGCGGTTGTTGGACCCCTGGACGGTGGCGGCCATCGCCCGGGCCAGCATGGTCTTGCCGGTGCCGGGGGCGTCCTCGAACAAGACATGGCCCTCGG
Source organism: Pseudarthrobacter cellobiosi (assembly GCF_023913755.1). Lineage (GTDB taxonomy): Bacteria > Actinomycetota > Actinomycetes > Actinomycetales > Micrococcaceae > Arthrobacter > Arthrobacter cellobiosi. The sequence goes on along the minus strand of NZ_JAMXBJ010000038.1, from coordinate 65,404 downwards.
CCAGCATCGCGGTGAAGGTGAGCCGGATGACGTGGTCCTTGCCGAGCACCGCCTGTCCCACGTTGGCAACGAGCTTGTCGAAAGTGCCTGCAAACCATTCGGCCTGCTCGGTGGTCATGGTCATGAAGGGAGTCCTTTTCTTGTGGTGCTGGTCTGTTGGGGCTGGAGCGGACGGGCTGTGTGGACCGTCAGCACCGGCCGACGTCCGGGCCGCTGATATCGATGGTGGCGAGCTTGACGTACCAGCCCGAGTGGGGGCCGCCGTCCATGCGGTACCACTTGTAGTACCCCGGGTCCGATTCCGGTGAACCGTAGATGTTCATCCAGCAGGCGCTGTTGATCCAGCCATCCGAGGTGGACACCCAGTTCGCGTCGTTCCCGCCGCAATCCGGGCTGCCGTTCCGGTACCCGAAGCGGTCCGGGACGCCGGGCTTGCCCGGGCAGCTGTTGTTCGTGGCGGGTTTGACGCGGACCTTCGTAGGTGTGACCGGCGGGGTGGGATCGGCGCCGGACGTGGAAGTGACAGGCCCGCCAATGGCGCCGTCCACCACAGTCACGGCACGGACGCGCAGGTTATGGCTCTTGGACCAGCCTCCAGCGCCGGCGTCGAAGCTGTTGGCCTGGCCCACGTTCTGCCAGCCACCACCGTCCATGCTCACTTCGTAGCGGTTGAGCGGGCGGCCGTTGGTGTTGGGGTTGTTCCAGGACCAATGCACCTGGCCGTCGCCCTTGGGCGAAGTCATGCCGTTCACGTTGGGTGCGTTCGGCGGACCGTAGGGGTTGCCGGTACCGATGGCTTTGGCGTCCCCAGACACGTTGTTCTTGGTGGACGTCGCGATGATGGTGACCGTGATGTCCCGGCCGTTAGTGAGGCCACCGATGGTTCCGCCGCCGGCTTGGATGCTTCCCGACTTGCCGTCTGCGTTGTACGTGTACTGGATTTCGGTGTCCGTCGAGCCATTCCGCTGGGCCTGGGTCAGCGGCGTAAACGTCACGCGGAGCTGGCCGCTGTTACCGGTGTCAGCCACGGTTCCGCTGCTTACCTGGCCTGGCTTGCCGGCTGCCCGGATCTGGGCCGACGGGTTGCTGGTACCGCTGGTGCCGGCCTTGTTGGTGGCCGAAACGGTGAAGGTGTAGTCGGACTCGGAGTTGTCCACGGTGACGTTCTGCGTGGTGCCTGAAGCCACCGGCTGAGTGGCCACTACGGCCCCGCCCTGCAGGGTAGTCAGGGTATACGACGAGATCGCATCACCGTTGTTGTTCGGCGCAGTCCAGCTGACCTTCAGCTGGCTTGTGGATCCCACCTGGCCCGCCTGGGTCGCCGTCGGGGCGGCCGGGGTGGCCGGGACGCCCGCCGGGACTTCCGCTGCCGAGTACGGGCTCCACTCGGACGGATCCTTGGCATCATTGCGGGCCAGGACGCGAACCTTGTAGGAGACGCCGTTCTGGAGTCCCTTCCAGACATAGCTCACCGCTGCCAGGTTCTGGATCTGGGCGTTCTGCCCTGGCGGGGCCGGCGAGATTTCCAGATCGTAGGTCTTGACCGGTGATCCCTTGCTGGCCGGTGCCACCCAGTTCACGGAAAGCTGCTTGTCACCGAACTTCAGGGTGGGCGCCAGCGGCGTGTCCGGCTTGACGTCCGGGCGGACCTCGGCGGAGGCCGGGGAACGAACAGACTCGCCGAACTCGTTAGTAGCGGTGACCTCGAAGTGGTACTTCGTATTGTTGACCAGCCCGGTCAACGTGCAGGTGTTCGCCGGACAGTCCTGCCTGAAGCCCGATTCGCCGTAGACCGTGTACTTGGTAATGGGCGCACCGCGGTCTGCCGGGGCAGACCAGTTGAGCAGGGCAGTCTTGTCGCCAACGCTCTGCGCCTGCGGGGTAGTCGGTGCCAGGGGCTTGTCCTTGACGGTAAGCCGGATTCGCGCCGTGGCGTTGCGGGAATCGTCTCCTGTCTTGTCTGCCACCGTATAGGCGACCACCATGGTCCCCGTGAAACCGGACGACGGCGTCACCGTCACCGACTCCCCGGACACCGTTGCGGTGCCCTGGCCCGTCTCGGTTGATGCCGAAATAATCTTCAAGGCGGTCTCTGGGAAGGGGTTTGCGTCGTTGGCCAGGACCTTCACGGTGACCGGATTCCCGGCGGCCGCGTTCGGCTCCAAGTCATCGTTGGCCACCGGCTTGGGCCGGTTGGAAGCCGTGACAGCCAGCTGGTAGGTGGCCGTTGCCTCCAGCCCGCGGGAGTCCTTGGCCTTGATCTGGACCGTGCCTGCCGTGCCCGTGCCGCTGGAATCAGCGGCGGAGACCTTCAGGGTCTTGCCGTCAATGCTTGCGTTGAAGCCGGACGGCATGCCGCCCACCACTTCGTACTTCATGTTCTCGAGGTCGTCACGGTCCGGATCGGCGGTCAGCTTGCCCAGGTCCAGGGTGGCGCTATCGCCCTTGGGCACCTCAACGTTCGCGCCCAGGAGTTCCGGCGGGTTGTTGCGGTTGGGGTCAGGCAGTACCTTGGTGCGGATGCTCAGGGTGGATTTCAGCCCTGCAGGATCATCCGGCCCGGTGCCGTCGGTAACCTCAAAGCTCAGCGAGCCCGGGCCAGCGTAGTCAACGCCGGCGGTGTACTTCAGCGCTGTTCCGTCACCGGATACCGGGTTGCTGCCATCCGAACCGATGAGCTTGATCCGGTCAGTCTGCGTCAGGCGCGGTGAGCGTCCCTCCCGGACCTTGACCCATTCCTTGAGGTCAACGTTCACGGATTGTCCGGCGATGACCTCAATAACCTCGTCTTTGACGAGGGTGGGAACCTGCTGCCCCAGCCCCGGCGCCCAGATGATGGCTGTGGACTTTTGGCCGTCCACGTCTTCGACGGTGTATGGGATCAGCTGCGGCTGTTCGGTCAGGTCTACGAGCATGGTGCCGTCAGGCCCCGGGCGGGCGGTGAGGGACTCGGTGCTCAGCTTGAGGTTCTCGCCGACGCCGTCGGGGTCTTCATCGTTCTTGAGGACCGGCACATCCACGGCAGTCTTGCCCATCGCCTGGGCCGAGGTGACCCGGTCGTCGCGGGCGATGGGCGCCTTCAGCGGAACCTCGTTGTCCACCACCACGCGGATGGTGGCTTGGGCGGTGGCGTCGCGGTCGTCGGCGATGGTGTACCGGACGTTGACCGTCCCGGCAGCGCCGGGAGCGGTCAGGATGATGCGGCCGCTGGTCTTGCTGACGGTGGCCTGGAGGGCGTCGTCGGCCTCGATACCGTCCGTGAGGATGCGGATGATGTCGCCGTCGGGATCGGTGTCGTTGCCGGTGGCGTCGACGGCGATCTGCCGTCCCGGCCGGACCTTCACTTCGTCATCCACGGGGGTGGGGTTCTGGTTCGTTTCGCCACGGGGGGCGATGCCCACCGTCACGGTGCCGGTGTTGACGGCGCCCTGGCGGTCCACCACCTTGTAGCGGAACGTATCTGTACCGGCGCCGTCGCCGGCAGCGGTGAAGTCGATGAAGTTGCTGCCCACGGTGGCGGTTCCCATGGCCGGGGTGCTGTCGATACCCGTTAGCTGAACGGAGTCGCCGTCGGGATCGATGCCGTCCAGCGGGACGGGAATGCGCACTGTTCCGGCGGCAACCACACGGGCGGTGAGATTCTGAGGCTGAGGCCTCGAATTCTCGGCCCCCTCCAGCGGAAGGACGTGAATGGTGACGGCGGCGGCGCTCTTCTGCCCCTGCGGGTCCACGGCATTGTAGATGGCTCGCACCGTCTTGGGCTGCGGCCCGGCGATGAAGCGCAGGGTGTTTTCCGAGACGAAGCTCTTGCCGTCCAGTTCATCCACGGCCTGTGGCAGGACGGGGTCCACGCTCAGCTCCAGGCCCTGCGGGTGGGTGTCGTTGTCCAGCACCGGGATGGTGACGACGTCGTTGACCCTGACGTTCACTTCGTCGGGTTTGGGCTGGGGGGCCTCGACGACGGCGGGGGCCGGGACGGGGACCACGGAGACGCTGCCGGTGGCTGATTTCCTGCCGTTGGACATGGTGTATTCAAAAAGGAACGGGTCCTTGGTGCCCAGCACATCGGTGATGCGCAGGACGCTGTGGTCGATCACGCTGACCGAGGCCGTGGTGTTGTCCGGGAGTTTCACGGACTGCAGCACCAGCACGCCGCCGGAAGGATCCGAGTCATTGGCCAGCGGGTCCAGCAGCACGCTGCCTCCGGTGGGCATCAGCGCAACGTCGTGGACCGCCACGGGGTCACCGGCGTCCTTGCCGGACTCCACATCAACCCGGATCAGGCCCTGGCTGCTCTGCGGGCCGTTGCTGGCGATGTAGGTCAGGTAGACGGGACCGGGAGTGGTGCTGCGGAACGTGAAGGTACCGCCGTCGGTGACCGGGCCCAGTTCGGCAGGACCATTGGCCTCCACCTGCGCCAGGCGGAGGGCGCCGCCGTTGGGATCGACGTCGTTTTTCAGGGGCGCGATCACCAGGTCCTGGCCCACCACGGCAGTGACGTGATCGGCGTTGACCACCGGCGCCAGGGCACCCGGCGGCTGGACGTTCACCACGACTTTTCCGGCGACCGTTGCCCGGCCGTCCCAGATGGTGACTTCCACGTTTTTCTTGCCGGCGGTGGCGCCGGAGTCTTGGAACGTCAGCAATCCGTCACGCCGGACCTTGACCTGGTCCTGGTCGTTGTCTGCCTTGGCGTCCAGCAGGACAAGGTCGTCGCCGTCGGGATCCACCCAGTCGGTGAGGATGTTCTGGCTGACGGTTTTGCCCTGTTCCACCAGCATGGTGGTGGAGTCTCCGCCGCGCTTGAATGCCGGCGGCTTGTTTTCATCGGCTGCCACCACGTTGAGCGTGACCTGTCCGCCTGCTGAAAGTCCCCGGCCGTCCGCGGCGTTGTAGCTGAACGTCTCGGCGCCAGGCCGAGCGTCCGCGGGAACGGAGATCTGGAACGCGGTGCCGCCGTAGATGCTCTCCAGCGTTCCGGCTTTGGACCCTGAATCGCCGACGGCGGCGGTCAGGACGTCGCCGTCAGGATCCGAATCGTTGTCCAGGACGCTGAGGATGGTGGTCCGCCCCGGACGAACGCCCAGGGTGTCCGGTTTGGTTTCCGGCGGCCGGTTCGGTTTAGTGCGGTCCGGCAGGACGTTGATGGTGTTGTTGTCCGCTGATTCCTGGTCCTGCTCATCGGATTCGTTCTTCGGAGGAACAACGTCGTCCCAGTTGTTCACGAGCTGCATGTTCTGGTTCACCAGCCACACGTTCCCGGAGTTCACATCGTTCAGGACCACCAAGTCCCGGTTCACCCGGAAAACGTACGACGGCGACGCACTCGCCTTGGGCACCTCAACGTTCTTGTCATCAGCATCATTGATGCAGTCACGGACATACTCGTTCGCCCCGGACCACGCAGCATGCACACACCCGGCGAGCTGCACCGGAGCCGCCGGCACACCCTCGCCATCAAAGGTGACCGTCTTCGCCGTCGAACCGTCCAGCGGCTGCTTCAGCAACGCCTTCTGCGTCGAAACCGCCACAAAATCACTCGCCGGGCCGCCCTGCTGCAGCTTCGCATCCCGCGCATTCTCCAACTGCAGCCGCTTACCGCCCGGCAGGAACAGCTTCCCTGCAGCAGCATCCAACACCACCGGATTGTCCCCCACCACCGTGATCTGCAGGTCCCCTGCACCCTTAAGCTCACCCCAGGTACTGGAATCGGTGGACACCACTTCGCCGTTCGCGTCCACCTCCGTGACAGTCACCGCGCCCGACTTGGGATCGGCACTGTAGATCCGGTCATCGGTACCGACTGCGGAGACCAGACCTTCGGAGCCAACCATCACAGGTTCCGAGGCTTCCTGGTCAAAACCATTTACCGTGGACGGCGACACCGCCCAGACCTTTCCCGATGCGGCGTCCGTCACTGAGATCACGCTGGCACCGAAGCTCACATCCGCCGAACCCGGCAGCTGTCTGTCCCCGCCGAGGCGCATGTTCGCAGGAGAAACCTGGTTCAGCGTCGAACCCGTCTCATCATCCACAAACACATCCCCGGCATTCTGGAGAATATCGAAAGTGGTACTCGCCGGCGTCACCGCACCATCCAACACACGCGAGGGATAATTCAGCCGACCCACCGCATTCTTGGACTTGGAGACTACCCACACGCCGCCGTCGTTCAACTCCACCTCCGTGGTCTTAAACCCCGGATAGATGATCGCGCCGGCAACCAGCACAGCGCCGGCCGCGGCAAAGGCCGAACCGGTAACGATCTTGTTGTGGCGCTTCTTGAGACCGAACTTCCCCAGCAGTGATGTCACAGCGTTACTAATCCCCCAATTGTGTCGCGGCCCCCAGTGCGGCCCCTCCAAAGACCCGATACCGGGCTCTCTGTTCCCCGCGTCAGCCTACCGAAGCATGGCTGCTGCCGCGATGGGGAGCGCTCCCCTGGTGCTGCGCGACAGGCCGCCGCCAGGGTCGACTATAGCGCGATACGCCAACAACTGGATAAACCAGCAGGTCAGGACAAACACGTCCCTGACGCTCAGCAATGGGGTATTCCATGGCTCCCGGACCGTCCCGGTTTCGTGGGCGACGCCACGATGTAACGTCCGAACCGGCGCCTCTTCCTGCGCGCGGATTTTGTGGCACGTTCCTGCGCGCGGATTTTGTGGCACGCGGATTTGTTGCGCAAGCCATTCGGCGAAGTTCATGGCCGGGGACGGTAAACGGCTAGTCGAGGACCAGGCCTTTTCCTTGACCGCGTGCCAAGAGCACGGGATGGATTTCGCCGAACCCACGGACATTTTCAGCAGGCTGCGGAACGAGAATGAAGCGCTTGTCCTGATCCAGCGCGGATGCAGTCATGGAGTCGATCAGGACCGTTCCCGGATCCGCCAACGTGGTGAGACGGGCGGCGAGGTTGACCGTGGGGCCGTAGATGTCCCCCAGCCGGGACAGGATCCTGCCCCAGACCATCGCCACCCGCGCTTCCGGCAGGATCTCGTCTTCGGTGAACGCCTGTGCCAGGGCCAGCGAGATCTCGGCTCCGGCAGCCGGAGTTTCCGCGATATACAGGACTTCGTCGCCTACCGTCTTGACCAGCCGCCCGCCGCCAACGGAAATGATCTCGGCGCATTTGTTCTCAAAGCGCTGGACCAGCCGGGCGAGGGTCTTTTCATTCATCCGGCGGGAGAGACTCGTATACGAAACGAGGTCAGCAAAGCCGACGGCGCGGGCCAGCGGCAGCGGGGCGTCGTCTTCGTCGCCGTCGCGGCCTTCTTCGCTGGCCTGCAGGCCGGCTTCGGCGCGCACGGCCAGGCGTTGCACGCCGGCATTGAGTTGCCGCCGCCACGAATAGACCAGCATCTCCTCTAGTGCATCCAGTAGTGAGGGAAGTTCCTTCACCAGGCGCTTGCGGGCCACAGCGTCCGTCACGCCCTGCTCGTGGACCATGTCCTCCACCAGGGCCTCGATCTGCCAAACCACCATGCGGTCCGTCATCTGTCCGATGGACCGGGTCACGGAGATGGCGGCTTCCTCGGTCAGCACTCCGGTGCGGACCAGGTCAACCACGGTAGACAGCGCAGCCTGATCCCGTTCGGTGAAGGCGACGTCTTCGTCGCCGAAGTTCGGGAAACCGAGGGCACGCCACAGCTTCCGGGCCGAAAGGAGGGACAGCCCTGCCCCGGCGGCCACCTCACGGCGCCGCAGCTTCCGTTCGCCGCCCAACAGCCGGGCCTCGAGAGCCTTGGCAGCCACTCGTTCCGGAGAGAGTGTGCCTGTTGCCGGGTGGGCGGTTTCGGGCACGGCGGGAGCCGGCAGGTCCGCTTCGTCCCGCTGGTCCTCATCGTTCATCGTCTCCACCTTCTCTCAACTCCCACGGCAACGCTTCGTCTGTGTAATCCGATATCTCATCAGTCCCCGGGTCCCCGCCCACGGGCAGTTCGTCAATCGCATCCAGCACGAAGTCCCGGAACCGCACTGCTTCCGGGACGTCCTGGATGTTCACCACACCTTGGTACCCGGTTTCCAAGGATATATTCCCGGAGCGCAATATGCGCTGCAGCACCGACTGGTGGACCGACACGTTGCGGATCGACGCGAGGTTGACCTGCTCGTCCCGGCGCCGCACCATGCCGTAGCGGGCAACAATCCGCCGGCTCGTGAGGATGTACCGGGTTGCCTGCCACCGCAGCAGCCGAGGCAGGCAATATGCCAACCATATCCACGCAGCGGCCAAGACGCATGCAAGGACGATCCAGGGTGTCCAGTCAGCGGAAGCCAAAGGCACCAACCGGGTAGCCTCGCCCCGCACGGTCCAGGCACTGGCAAAAGCTGCAGCCGCCGGTGCCGCAATGAAGGCTGCGGCCGGGCCGGCCAGTTTCCTCGGCTGCGGGCGGGTAATCGTAATGACCTGCTCGCCCGGCACGAGGCCTTTACGCATAGCCGCTTTCAGCGCCCTGGCCCGGCGGGGTCCATGGGCGCAGGTGGACCACATCGCCGGCGGTGACCACATGCTCGCGACGGTCCTTGTCCACCACCAGCAGTGAGCCGTACTCGTCCAGCCTCGAAGCGTGCCCGATGATCTCGTGGTCACCGGGCAACTGCGCGCGCACCTGCTTGCCCAGCGTCACCATCACGGACTCCACCCGCTTGTGGAGCGAAGGGCCGCCGGCAATCCCGGCGGTGGGGTCGCCGTCGGCATTGCAGAAGCTGCGGTAGAGCACGGCGAAATGGGCGAGGTAGCTCTTGAGCAGCACGGTCCGATCAACAGTCAGCGGTTCTTCCAGGGCAACCGACGTCGCTGTGGGCACCGGGAGTTCCGACGCGGTCAAAGTCACGTTCAGGCCGGTCCCCAAAATGACCGGAGGAACAGAGCCGTCCCCCATGGGCCCCAGCTGGGCAAGGATCCCGGCGATCTTGCGGCCACGGACCAGGACGTCATTGGGCCACTTGAGCTCGGCCGGAATGCCCGCGGTCTCAAGAAGCGTCTCCCGCAGCGCCAGCGCGCCCAGCAGTGACAGCCACGAATACGTGTGCGTGGGCAGGGGCCTGCCCTCGGCATTGGCGGGCCGCAGGACCAGGGACACCGACACCGAGCTCAGCGGCGGCGCTTCCCACCGCCGGTCCAGGCGTCCGCGGGCAGCGGTCTGGTACTCGGCCGTCAGCACCGACAGGTCCGGCCACTCCTTTGGCTCAACCGTCACCGAGCGCAGGAGGTCCGCGTTGGTGGAACCGGTGGAGTCCACCACCACCACCTTGGCGACGCCTGTGGCCGCCAGGAAATCCTGGTCCGCCAAGGCTCCACGATCCAACGGATTTCCTGGGGTGTGTGAGTCATCCATGGTTGAATCCTATCGACTCAGGCGCCGCCGCTGGCTGTTCCCGCAGCCACGTGAGTGGAACCCGCGGCTCAGAGGAATATGTCCGGAACCAGGCGATCCTCCGCGGCCCCGAGGCTGTACGGACGGAAGTCGGTGACACCCGCCGCGCGGAGCACCTGTTCGTCCGTATAGAAGTTGCCGCTTGGTGCACCGGCGCCGGCCAGGTTGCTGCCGGTCAGGACGGCGTGGGCTGCGTCGGCCATGATCTGTGGTCCGCGCGCGGCCTGGACGATCTCCTGGCCGCCGGGCATGTTCCGGATGGCCGCGGTATCGATGAGCGTGCACGGCCAGAGCGAGTTGACGTTGATTCCGTCGGCCTTGAGTTCTTCGGCAAGGCCCAGCGTGGTGAGGCTCATCCCGTATTTGGCCATGGTGTAGGCCAGGTGCCTGCCTGCCCACTGGGGGTCAAGGTTCAGGGGCGGCGACAGCGTCAGGATGTGTGCGTGGGCCGATTTGCGGAGGGCGGGCAGTGACAGCTTGGACAGCAGGAACGTGCCGCGGACATTGATGTCCTGCATCAGGTCGTAACGTTTCATGTCCACGTCGTCGGTGGTGGAGAGATCGATCGCGGATGCATTGTTGAGCACGATGTCGATCCCGCCGAAGCGTTCGACGGCGGCCGCCACGGCTCCTGCGACGTCTTCGTCGCTGCGCACATCACCGACGATTGCTAGGGCGTGGCCCCCGGCGGCCTCCACCTGCTCGGCGGCGCTGAAGACGGTGCCTGCCAGCTTGGCGTGGGGCTGGCCGGTCTTGGCCATCAGGACAATATTGGCACCGTCCTGTGCCGCCCGGGTGGCAATGGCCAGCCCGATGCCGCGGCTGCCGCCGGACATCAGAATGGTGCGGCCCCGAAGGGACCCGGTGGCCTGGTAGGGCCCTGCGGCAATGGACCTTGCGTCGTTGCTGGAAGTCATGGCTCCACTGTAGCCGAGGTATGTTACTGGCGAGTAACATAGTGCTGGCCGCCGGAAAGTGCGGAAAATTGTAGGTTTTCTACAGTCGTCCCACGCAGATGCGTCATTAGACTAGCCAGCAGGGTTCGTCTCTTGTGTGGAATCTACTTAAATCCCGCGCCTGACCTGCCAGTTACCACCGCACGCAGCACCACATTGTTACAGCACCAATCTGCTACAGAGCCGGAGACACTTGATGAGCCACGATCTGACAACGACAGCGGGAAAGATCGCCGATTTCCGCGACCGCCAGGCCGGTGCAGAACAACCCTCCGGCCCCGAAGCCATCGAAAAGCAGCACGCCCGCGGCAAGAACACCGCCCGCGAGCGCGTGGAACTCCTGCTGGACGAAGGCTCGTTTGTGGAGCTTGACGCACTGGCCGTGCACCGCTCCACCGCCTTCGGCATGGAAAAGAAGAAGCCGCTCGGCGACGGGCTGGTCTCCGGCTACGGCACAGTGGACGGGCGTCCCGTTGCCGTCTACAGCCAGGACTTCTCGGTCTACGGCGGATCGTTGAGCCAGGTCAACGGCGAGAAGATCGTCAAGGTCCAGGAATTCGCCCTGCGCAACGGCTGCCCTGTAGTGGGCATCCTCGACGGCGGCGGTGCCCGCATCCAGGAAGGTGTGGCCTCCCTGGCCATGTTTGCCGACATCTTCCGCAATAACGTCCACGCTTCCGGCGTCGTCCCGCAGATCTCGCTCATCATGGGACCGTCCGCCGGCGGCGCGGCCTACTCCCCCGCCCTCACGGACTACGTGGTGATGGTGGACAAGACCTCGCACATGTTCATCACGGGACCGGACGTCATCAAGACCGTCACGGGCGAAGACGTGGACATGGAAACCCTCGGCGGCGCCCGCCAGCACAATGCCAACACGGGCACCTCAACGTACCTGGCCTCCGACGAAGCCGACGCCATCGAGTTCGTCCGCGAACTGCTGGACTTCCTGCCGTCCAACAACCTCTCCGAGGCCCCGGTGCTGGAGCACCAGCAGGAGCTGGAGATCAACGACAACGACCTCGCCCTGGACACGCTCGTCCCGGACTCTGCCAACCAGCCGTACGACATGCGTACCGTCATCGAGCAGATCGTTGACGACGCACACTTCCTGGAGATGCAGTCCCTGTATGCCCCCAACGTCATCATCGGCTACGGCCGGGTGGAGGGACACACCGTGGGCATCGTGGCCAACCAGCCGCTGCAGTTCGCCGGCACGCTGGACATTGCAGCCTCTGAGAAGGCTGCGCGCTTCGTCCGGAACTGCGATGCCTTCAACGTCCCCATCATCACCCTGGTGGATGTGCCCGGCTTCCTGCCCGGCAAGGACCAGGAGTTCCAGGGCATCATCCGCCGCGGCGCCAAGCTGCTGTACGCCTACGCCGAAGCCACCGTCCCCAAGCTGACGGTCATCACCCGCAAAGCTTACGGCGGCGCGTACATCGTGATGGGCTCCAAGAAACTCGGCGCGGACCTGAACCTGGCCTGGCCCACGGCGCAGATCGGCGTGATGGGTGCCCAGGGCGCCGTCAACATCCTGTACCGCCGCGACCTGGCCGCCGTTGCCGAGGCCGGCGGGGACGTTGAGGCCCGGCGCGCCGAGGTCATCCGCCAGTACGAAGAAGAGTTGCTGAACCCCTACCAGGCCGCCCAGCTGGGCTACGTGGACGCGGTCATCGCACCGTCCGATACCCGGGGCCACATCATCAAGGGCCTTCGCGCCCTCCGCGACAAGCGGGCGAGCCTGCCCACCAAGAAGCACGGGAACATCCCGCTGTGATCGCGAAAGATCCGCTGGTCGGAGCCCCGTTGGTTGAGCCTGTCGAAACCAATGCGCCCGCCGATGCCCCCGTGCTTTCTGTAGTCAAAGGGCAACCGTCGGCCGAGGAGCTCGCGGCGCTGACCGCCGTCGTGCTTTCCCTGGGCAGCGCGGACGCCGTGGCCGACGGGAAGCCCACCGCCCGCGACTGGGTGCGCCGCCAGCAGCTGCGGCTCGCCCCGACGCCGGGTCCCGGCGCCTGGAGGCGGAGCCGGGGTTAGGCTCGTGGGGTGACTACCGAAGCCGCCCCCGCCGCCCGTCCGCACTCCGCCATCGATGCCGTGGCGGATGACTATACCGACACACTTATCCGCCTGAACCCGTCGCTTGCCACCGAGTTGGGGCTGCCGGGGCATGAGACCGAGTACCCGGATTACTCCCCCGCCGGCATCGCCGGTTTCGCAGCGGAAGCCCGCAAGGCCCTTGCTGCCCTGGAGGGCCTCGCGCCCCAGGACGACGTCGATACTGTCACCCTGGACGCCATGCGGGAACGGCTGGGCCTCCAGCTGGAAATCCACGAGTCCGGCTGGGACGTGGCGGAGCTGAACAACATCGCCTCCCCCGCACAGGACATCCGGGCCATTTTCGACCTCATGCCCACAGACACGGCTGAGCACTGGGAACGCATCGCCGGCCGCGCGCTGAACGTCCCGGGCGCCCTCCGCGGCTACACCGAATCACTGCGCCAGGCCCGGGACGCGGGCAAGGTCGCAGCCGAACGCCAGGTCTCCATCGTCATCGAGCAGACCGCCAAATACGCCGCCGAAGACGGCTTCTTCGCCAAGCTCGCCGCCGAGGCCCGGACTGCGGACGGTCCCCTGCCGGGCGAAACGCAGGAAACGCTCGACGCCGGCGCTGCCGCTGCCCGGGGTGCCTACCGGGAGCTCGCGGAGTTCCTCCGCACAGAACTGCTCCCTGCCGCGCCGCAGCAGGACGCCGTCGGCCGGGAACGCTACGCCCTGGCCTCGCGCTCCTTCCTGGGCGCCGCCGTCGACCTCGAAGAGACCTACGCGTGGGGAGTCCAGGAACTCGACCGGCTCATCGCCGAGCAGGAAAATGTTGCGTCCATCATCAAGCCAGGGGCCAGCATCGAGGAGGCCAAGGATGTCCTCAACAACGACCCGGCCCGCCAACTCAAGGGCACGGAGGCCCTCAAGGCGTGGATGCAGGAACTCTCGGACAAGGCAGTCGCCGAGCTTGCCGGCGTGCACTTCGAGATCCCGGACGTGATGAAGAAGCTCGAATGCCTCATCGCCCCGACCGACGAGGGCGGCATCTATTACACAGGCCCCTCCGATGACTTCAGCCGACCCGGCCGGATGTGGTGGTCAGTTCCCGCCGGCGAAGACACCTTCACCACTTGGGCCGAAACCACCACGGTCTTCCATGAAGGCGTCCCCGGCCACCACCTGCAGGTGGCCACCGCCACCTACCGGCGGGAACTGCTGAACAAGTGGCGGCGGAACATCTGCTGGACTTCCGGCCACGGCGAGGGCTGGGCCCTGTACGCCGAAAAGCTTATGCAGGAACTCGGCTACCTGGCCGATCCCGGCGACCACATGGGCATGCTGGACATGCAGCGGATGCGGGCGGCCCGCGTGGTGTTCGACATCGGCGTCCACCTGGAACTGGAGATCCCCGAACGCTGGGGCAGCGGAACATGGACCCCGGAGGCGGGCTACGACTTTCTCAAAGAAAACCTGCCCATCAGCGAAGGCCAGCTCAAATTCGAATTCACGCGCTACCTCGGCTGGCCCGGCCAGGCCCCGTCCTACAAAGTGGGACAGCGCCTCTGGGAACAGATCCGGGCCGACCTCGAAACCCGGCCCGGCTTCGACCTCAAGGCCTTCCACACCAAGGCATTGAACATCGGCTCCGTAGGCCTCGATACCCTCCGCCGGGCGCTGCTCTCGTAGGTCCACCCGGGATGGGCCCGGAGGGGCCACATCCTCGGCGTGCTGCTCCTTCGTCGCTCTGACGCACGCTGCCGGATGCGCCCCCTCCGGCCCCCTGAGTGCGAGACGTTTGCCACATCCGGCGCGGGAATAACTTCACAATTGCCTTGTGGGACGCCGGATTTGCGGGATTCTTGGCTTATTGTGGCGAGGCTGCGGCGTAACATTTCTCAACATCTGTTCGCCGTGATAAGAAACCCGGGCCTAGCGTGTTCTGGTGAGCACTCAAACCCGCACCCCCGAATCCGCAGGAAAGACCGGCTTCCAGCTGCCCAAGTGGGCTGGCTCGTTCGGTTTCCAGATCATCGCCGCCCTCATTGTGGGCCTGGGCCTCGGCCTGCTGGCCAAGTACACAGGCAGCACCAAGGAGGCCCCCAACGGCCTCGGCGCCACGCTGCAGACCATTGGCTCCAGCTACGTTTCGCTGCTGCAGACCGCGGTAGTTCCGCTGATCTTCACGGCCGTGGTGAGCTCGATCTCGAACCTGCGCCAGGTCTCCAACGCCGCGAAGCTGGCCTGGAACACCCTGCTGTGGTTCGCCATCACCTCCCTGATCGCCGTCGTGATCGGCATCGGCCTCGGCGTGCTCCTGCAGCCCGGCGCCAACACCGGCATCACCCAGGAGGCCAAGTACGCCGGCAAGTCCGGTGACTGGTGGTCCTTCCTGATCGGGCTGTTCCCCAAGAACTTCCTCGGACTGGGTGCCACCTCCACCGTGACTGAAAGCGCCACCGCGGCCACCACAGTCAGCACCTCCATCAGCTTCAACGTGCTCCAGATCCTGGTGATTGCCATCGCCGTCGGCGTTGCCGCCCTCAAGGTCGGCAAGGCTGCCGAGCCGTTCCTGAACCTCAACGCGTCGGCGCTGGCCGTTATCCAGAAGGTCCTCTGGTGGATCATCCGCATCGCCCCGCTCGGCACGGTGGGCCTGATCGGCAACGCCGCGGCCGTGTACGGCTGGGACACCATCGGCGCGCTCGGCAAGTTCACGTTCGCCATCTATGTGGGCCTGGCCCTGGTGCTGTTTGTGGTTTACCCGACGCTGATCCGCTCGCACGGCCTGTCCGTGAAGCGGTACTTCTCCGGGGTCTGGCCCGCCGTGCAGCTCGCGTTTGTGTCCCGCTCCTCGATCGGAACCCTGCCGCTGACCCAGCGCGTCACGGAACGCAGCCTCGGCGTTCCCCGCGCCTACGCTTCCTTCGCCGTGCCCCTGGGCGCCACCACCAAGATGGACGGCTGCGCCGCGATCTACCCCGCGATCTCGGCCATCTTCGTGGCCCAGTTCTTCGGCGTCCAGCTGGACGTCAGCCACTACCTCCTCATCGCCCTCGTCTCGGTCCTCGGTTCCGCCGCAACGGCCGGCACCACCGGCGCCGTGGTGATGCTCACCCTGACGCTCTCCACGCTGGGACTGCCCCTGGCCGGCGTCGGACTCCTGCTCGCGGTGGACCCCATCCTGGACATGGGGCGCACCGCGGTCAACGTCGCGGGTCAGGCCCTCGTGCCCACCATCGTGGCCAAGCGGCAGGGCATGCTCGACGAGGCGCTCTACAACGCACCCCGCAACGGCACTCCGTTTGTGGACGACGACGCCGACTCCTCCGCTGCGGATCCTTCCGCCATCGCCGGAGGTACTGACTCTCCGGAAGCCGGACGCGAACTGGCCGACGCGAAGGCCTGACGCACGGCTCGAACAGCAAAGAGGAGAAGTCCCCGGGAAGTGCTCCCGGGGACTTCTCCTGTTCGGTGCCGGGTTTCGCTCAGCCCGGCCTCTTGTTAGCGGCCGCCACCTCCGATGACTCCGTTCTGGACCGCCTTGGTCACGGCGTCGGCCTCGGCCTGGGTCAGCTTGCCGTCGGTGACGGCCTGGTCCAGGCGGGTCTTCAGAGCCGCGGCGCGATCTGCCTGTTCGGCGGTGCGCAGCTCTTCAAGCGCCGCCGTGACCTTGGCCTCGTCGATGCCGAGCGTCGCCGCGAGGGACTTCGCGAGTTCAGCCTGCTTCGCGGCCGGGTCCGGCCGGGTTCCTTCAGTTCCGTCGGCCGGCGGGGTGGTGGACTTGTTGGCCTCGCGGTAGGCCTTCAGGGCCTCCGTCACCTTGGCCTCGTCCACCCCGAGCTTGGTAGCCAGTGCCGCGGCGTCCACGCCGCGGAAGCCGCCGTGGCAATGGCCACCCCGCATGCCCTTCCCTTCAGCTGGGGCAGTTCCGGTGCTCCCGTCGGCTGAGGCGCTTGAGCTGGCGCTGGGGGTGGGCGTCGGCGTCGTGGTTGCGGACGCCATGCCTGCGACGCCGATCCCGGCGCCAAGGGCCACCGCGGTGGCCGTGAGGCCAAGGGCAATTCTCTTTGTGCGTACCATTCTTGTCTCCTGGATCTGCCGTCCGGTGACGGCTGGTGAAGGTGTCCCAGACGGGACTCTTCCAGTCTTCGGCGGCAGGTTCAGGCTCAGCTGTCGGGAACCTTTCATCTTCCTGTGAATCAACTTGCGCGGCGTGCAAACTTGCACGTAGTGTAATTTCATGCCCGAACTTCTCTCGCGCCGTGAGCTGAACAAAGCCGCCACCCGCCAGGCCATCACCGATGCCGCCCTGACCCTGCTGCGCGCCCAGGGACCCGGGAATTTCACGGTGGAAGACATTGCCGAATCAGCCGGGATCTCGCGCCGCACCTTCTTCAACTACTTCAGCAGCACCGAGGCCGCACTTGCCTCCATGACGCACGGGTTCCTGGACAACGCCCTTCAGCAGTTCCGGCAGCGGCCCGCCGACGAGCCCATCCTCGAATCGGCGCGCGCGGCCCTGATGCAGCTGGCCGACCCCATGACGGTGGCGCCGCTGGCTGAACTCTTCACCCTCACCCAGGACAACGCGGTCCTGTCCCGGTCCGAACTTGAGGCGTGGGACCACTGCACCGAAGAGATCATCAGCGCGGCCCGGGAGCGCTTCGCAGGAACCCCGGGCGCCGTCGTCGACGAACTGTACCTGCGCTCCCTCGCAGGCTCCGTCATCTCCTGCGGGAAGGCGGCCATGGACGTGTGGTTCGCCCGATGCGGCGCCGATCTCTCCCCCGCATCACTCGCTGTCCTCCGGCAACTGCTCATTGACGCCATGGGCCACCTCGGCTCCGGCTTCGGCAGCCCCGTTCCGGCAGCCAGCCCCTCCGCGACGTCCACAACCGGCACTACCCACCTCAACAAAGAACGGCTCTGACATGGCCCTGCTGCTCTACCGCCTCGGCAAGTTCTCCTACCGCCACCGCTGGCTGGTCATTTCGCTCTGGCTCGCGGCGCTGGTGGCCGTCGGCGGCTCAGCAGCCGCCTTCCACGGCACGCTGTCCAATAACTTCCAGATTCCGGGCACTGAGACACAGCGGATCGCGGACAAGCTGAAGCAGGAACTGCCGGCAGCGTCGGGCGGCTCTGCCACGATCGTCTTTGAAGCCCCGGAAGGCGGTTTTACTGACGGTAGCCGCGCCGCCGTCACGGCTGCCCTCACCAAGCTTGGTGACCTGCCTGACGTCAAGGCCACGGTGGATCCCTTCGCCACGCAGGCCCAGCTGGACCAGGCCGGGCATGCCATCGCCGACGGCGAGCAGCAGCTCGCCGCGGGCAAGGCCCGCCTGGATGCCTCACGTGCCGAGCTCGCCGCCGGCACCGCGCAGCTGAACGCCGCGGAGAAGCAGCTCGCTGCCGGCGGCGCAACTGCAGCCATGATCGAGGCCCGGCTCGAAGCACAGAAGGCCGCCCTGGCACAGGGCCAGGCGCAGCTCGACGCCGGCACACAGGAATGGGAGGCCGCCAAGGCCAAGCTCGATCTGGGCAAGCGGCAGGCGGAGGCATCCGGCGGGATCCGGTTTGTCTCGGCGGACGGCCAGGCTGCCGTGGCACAGGTGCAGTTCAACACCTCCATCAACGCCCTCACCCCGGCGGTGCGCCAGCAAGTGCAGGACATCGCGCATGAGACTTCGTCCGCGGGCGTGACGGCACTGGCCAGCAAGGAAATCACCGAAGACATTTCAGAACTCTTCGGCACGGCCGAAATCATCGGCATCGGCGTGGCGGCCCTGGTCCTGATCCTGATGCTCGGCACGCTCATCGCCGCGGGTCTGCCGCTGCTGATGGCCGTCATCGGCGTCGGTGTCGGGGTGGGCATCACGTTCGCACTGTCCGGCGCCTTCGAGATGAGCTCCATCTCCCCCATGCTTGCCCTGATGCTGGGCCTCGCGGTTGGCATCGACTACTCCCTGTTCATCGTCAACCGGCACCGGACCCAGCTGCTTGCAGGCATGGATCCTGAGGAATCCGTGGCACGCGCCACCGGAACCTCGGGCAACGCCGTGCTTTTTGCCGGCCTGACGGTCATCATTGCCCTGGCCGCCCTGGTGGTGCCCGGGCTGCCGTTCCTGAGCGTGATGGGCCTGGCAGCAGCCGGCACCGTCGCGGTGGCCGTCCTGGTGGCGCTCACCCTGACCCCGGCCCTGCTGTCCCTGATCGGCCGGCGCATCATTTCCCGGCGGGCCTGGGCCAAGGCCGATGCCCACAACGCCGAGGCCGGCCACGAGGTTGCCGACCAGGCCAAGGATGAGGAAAAGAGCACCCAGGGCTGGGGCGGCCTGGTCACCCGGCACCCGGTTGTGGCGCTCGTCGCCGGCGTACTCCTGCTGGGAACGCTGGCCCTGCCCGCCGCACAGCTCCAGCTGGCACTGCCCGACGGCGGCTCCGAACCGGTGGACTCCGAGGCCTACCAGGCCTATGACGTCACCGCCCGCAGCTTCGGCGAGGGCGTCACCGGACCCATTGTGGTAGTGGGTGAATTCCCGGCCGGACTGGACGAAACCCGGGCCCAGGAACTGCAGTATGACGTCGCGGACCTGATCCGTGGCGTGGACAACGTGGTGGCAACAGTGCCCGTGGCACTGAGTGAAGACCGCCGCACCGCCGTATTCCAGGTCATCCCGGAAGAGGGGCCCGCCAAGGCCGGCACGGTGCAGGTGGTGAGCGAACTCCGCGAACGCGGCACCCAGATCCAGGCCGAAACGGGGGTCACCATCGGCCTGACCGGGCAGACCGCCGGCAACATCGACGTCTCCACAAAACTCGGTGACGCCCTGCCGCCGTACCTGGCGATCGTCGTCGGGCTTTCCCTCATCCTGCTGCTGCTGGTATTCCGCTCCATTGTGGTTCCCCTCCTGGCAACCGGCGGTTTCCTGCTGTCCCTGGCCGCCGCTTTCGGCCTGGTGGTGGCCGTATACCAGTGGGGCTGGCTGGGGGGAGTGTTCGACGTCGCCAATCCCGGCGCGGTCCTGAGCTTCCTGCCGATCATCCTGATCGGTGTGCTGTTCGGCCTGGCGATGGACTACCAGGTGTTCATCGCCTCCGGCATGCGTGAGTCCTACATGCACGGCGCCCCGGCCAAAAAGGCCGTACGCATCGGCTTCACCCACGCCGGCGCCGTGGTGACCGCCGCCGCGATCATCATGGTCAGCGTGTTCGCCGGCTTCATCTTCAGCCACCTGACCATGGTCCGGCCGCTGGGCTTCGCCATGGCGTTCGGTGTGCTGCTGGACGCGTTTGTGGTCCGCATGACCATCGTGCCGGCTGTGATGTACCTGCTGGGCGAAAAGACCTGGTGGCTGCCCAAGTGGCTGGACCGGATCCTGCCCGACGTGGACGTGGAGGGCGCCCGGCTGGAACGCCGCGAAAACGAGCCGCAGAAGCTGACCGAGCCCGTCCACTAGGCTAAAACGGTGACCCGCCTCATCCTCGCCTCTCAGTCCCCCGCCCGCACCAAGCTCCTGGCCGACGCCGGCATCCGGCACTCCGTGCTGGTCTCCGACGTGGACGAGGACGCGGTCCAGGCCCACTACGGCGTCACGGATCCGCACGATACCGCGCTGCTGCTGGCCCGCGCCAAGGCCGAGGCGGTGGCCGCGTTGCCGGAAGCGGAGGGCGCGCTGGTCATCGGCTGCGACTCCATCTTCGAGTTCGACGGCGAGGCACACGGCAAACCGTACACGGCCGCCGTCGCCCGCGAACGGATGCTGCGGATGAGCGGCAACAGCGGTGTCCTGCACACCGGGCACTGGCTGGTGGACTGCCGCGCGACGGCAGCCGATGACGAGCCCGCCGAGATAGGCACCGACGCAGCGGCCGACGGCGGCAGCACGGCACCGGGATCCGGCGCCACGCTCGGGGCGGTCGCCTCCGCCGAGGTCCACTTCACCGAGATGGATCCGGAAGAGATCGACGCGTACATCGCCACGGGCGAACCGCTGCACTGCGCCGGCTCCTTTACGATCGACGGCCTGGGCGGGGCGTTCATCCGGAAGGTGGACGGGGATCCGCACGCCGTCGTCGGGCTGTCAGTCTCCACGCTGCGCAGTCTCCTCGGGCACGCCAACGTACGCATCACGGACCTGTGGTCCGCCGAATAATTGCGGCGATTTTCCGACCAATTGTAGGTTCCCTACAAAGCCGCGCCCGTTTACACGCGGAAACCGCAAGTAACATCGGCGGAACCCACAAAATCGCGCTAGGCTCCCTGAAGGAAAGAAGGAGACGCCTTGTCAGCAAATTTGGAGCAGTCCGCTAGTCCCGTGCAGTCGAACCTCACCAAGGTGCTGATCGCAAACCGAGGCGAAATCGCAGTGCGCATCATCCGCGCGGCACGCGACGAGGGCATTGCCTCCGTGGCTGTCTACGCCGATCCGGACCGCGACGCGCTCCATGTCAGGCTGGCCGACGAGGCCTACTCCCTGGGTGGCAACACCGCCGCGGAGTCCTACCTGGTGATGGACAAGATCATTGACGTTGCCCGCCAGTCCGGTGCCGACGGCATCCACCCCGGTTACGGTTTCCTCGCCGAAAACGCCGAGTTCGCCGCCAAGGTCATCGCGGCCGGCATCACCTGGATCGGCCCGTCCCCCGAGGCCATCTCCGCCCTCGGCGACAAGGTGCAGGCCCGTCACATCGCCGAGAAAGTGGGCGCACCCCAGGTCCCCGGCACCGCCGATCCTGTGCAGTCGGCCGAGGAAATCCTTGAGTTCGTAGACAAGTTCGGCCTGCCCGTGGCCATCAAGGCAGCCTTCGGCGGCGGCGGCCGCGGCATCAAGGTGGCCCGCACCCGCGAAGAAATCCCGGAGCTCTTCGAGTCTGCCGTCCGTGAGGCCACCGCAGCCTTCGGCCGAGGCGAGTGCTTCATCGAACGCTTCCTGGACGCCCCGCGCCACGTCGAAACACAGTGCCTCGCGGACGCCCACGGCAACGTCGTTGTCATCTCCACGCGTGACTGCTCGCTGCAGCGCCGCAACCAGAAGCTCGTTGAAGAAGCACCGGCCCCATTCCTCACAGAAGAGCAGAACCGCCGCCTGTACGAATCCTCCAAGGCCATCCTGAAGGAAGCCGGATACCAGGGCGCCGGAACCTGCGAGTTCCTGGTGGGCCAGGACGGCACCATCTCCTTCCTCGAGGTCAACACCCGCCTGCAGGTGGAGCACTGCGTCTCCGAAGAGGTCACGGGCATTGACCTGGTCCGCGAACAGTTCCGGCTGGCCCGCGGCGAGGAGCTCGGCTACGGCGACCCCGAGGTCCGTGGACACTCGTTCGAATTCCGCATCACCGGCGAGGACCCGGGCCGCAACTTCATGCCCGCCCCCGGCACCATCACCACCCTGAAGAACCCCACAGGCCCCGGCATCCGGATCGATTCCGGCGTGGAGGAGGGCGATGTTATCAGCGGCAACTTCGACTCGATGCTCTCCAAGCTGATCGTCACCGGCGCCACCCGCGCCCAGGCCCTGCAGCGTTCGCGGCGCGCCTTGGAGGAAATGGTGGTGGGGGGCATCCCCACCGTTATCCCGTTCGACCTCGCCGTTGTTTCGGACCCCGCTTTTGCGCCCGCGGAGGGGCCTTTCAGCATCCACACCCGCTGGATTGAAACCGAATTCGTCAACAACATTCCCGCCTGGACGCCGGACGGAACCGCTGAAGCCAGTGGCGACGCCGGTGAACGCCAGCGCGTGGTGGTTGAAGTGGGTGGCAAGCGCCTCGAGGTTATCCTGCCGGCCTCCCTTGGTTCGATCGGGGCGGGTTCCGCCGCCGGCGCGAAGTCCAACAAGTCCAAGAAACGCGTCCGTTCAGGCGGAGCGGCTGCGGCCGCCGCCGGCGACGCGCTGACCTCCCCGATGCAGGGCACCATCGTCAAGGTTGCCGTGGCAAACGGCGACGTTGTGTCCGAGGGTGACCTGGTGGTGGTGCTCGAAGCGATGAAGATGGAACAGCCCCTGACCGCGCACCGTTCCGGCATCATCACCGGACTCAGCGCAGTGGCCGGTGAGACGGTTTCGGCCGGCGCCGTCATCGCCACGATCGAAGACTAGACCCTGCCGGAGGCACCCCATGCTCGCACCCAGTTTTGAAGAAGAAGTAGACCGCTACCACCTGGCGGTTCCGGAAATCACCCGCGGGAATCCCGGTGCCGTCAAGGACCTGTATTCCAGGCTCGACGACGTCACGCTGGCCAACCCGTTCGGCGGCATCGCACGTGGCTGGGCCCAGGTGGAGGCCCGGCTGGACCAGGCGTCCCGGCAGTTCCAGGACGGCGAGATGCTGGGCTTCGACACCATCACCTCCTACACCGCACGCGACACGGCCTACCTGGTGGAGACGGAGCATTTCCGGGCCCGTCTGGAGGGCGCCGCGGCGCCGGAAGAGTTCGCGCTCCGCGTGACCAGCATCTTCCGGCGCGAAGAAGGCTACTGGAAGCTGGTCCACCGCCACGCAGATCCTGCCGCCCAGCCGCAGTCCCGCCGGTCCCTCGCGCAGCCTGCCAGCCACTGACGTCCCTCTGGCGCCGGGGCTGTGCTCCGGCGCCAACTGCAGGCTGGCGCTGGGCGTCCTCTGGCGTTGAGCTGGGGCGAAAGGCACACTTAGCGTGTGAAGCCTTTCCTGTTCCTTGCCTCCCGGGCTGAAGACGCCGCCGCCGAGGAAGAGTATGAGGCGTACCTGACCTATGGCGGGCTGACCCCTTCGCAGCTGAGGCGTGTCCGGCTTGAGGCCGCTCCCCTGCCGCAACTGGACCTGGCCGAATTCTCAGGCGTGATTGTGGGCGGGAGTCCCTTCACGTCCAGCGACCCGGCAGACCACAAGAGCGAAACGCAGCACCGGGTGGAGCATGAACTGGCCGGGCTGCTGGACCGGATCGTGGCCCGCGACTTTCCGTTTCTGGGCGCCTGCTACGGCGTGGGGACTCTGGGCAGGCACCAGGGCGCCGTGATCGACAGGACCTTCGGCGAACAGCTGGGCGGGGTGGAAATCGAGCTGACGGAGGCGGGGCTCGCGGATCCGCTCCTGCACGGGATGCCACGGCGTTTCACCGCCTTCACCGGGCATAAGGAGGCTTGCACCAGATTGCCCTCCCACGCGGTGCTGCTGGCATCCTCCCAGGCCTGCCCCGTCCACATGTTCCGCATCAAGCAGAACCTGTACGCCACACAGTTTCACCCGGAACTGGACGCGGAGGGGCTGGTCACCCGGATCGATATCTACCGGCATGCCGGATACTTCCCGCCGGAGTCCGCCGAGGAGCTCATGGCTGACGCGCGGACGTACACCGCCACGGAGCCCATGAAGATCCTCCGTAACTTCGTGGCCCGCTACGGCAACTGACAGCGGCAACTGGAGCCCCGCCGTCGTGCGTTCCTCCCCGGTTGGTCCCGCCGCACACAGCAATGCCCGGCGCGCTCCCCGGAATAACGGGGAACACGCCGGGCAGTTCTGTCAGCAACCGGGCTGGAAGGCCCGACGGCGGGGCGTCAGGCTACGTTGTTCTCGTAGTCCAGGTCGCGGGTTTCCTTGCTCACGAACAGCGCAATCAGGGTCAGCACGGACATCGCGGTCAGGTAGACACCCACCAGGACCGGGCTGCCGTCGGCCAGCTCCCAGAGCGCGACGGCGATGAACGGAGCCACCGCAGCACCCAGGATGCTGGACACGTTGTAACTGACGGCGGATCCCGTGTAGCGCACATTGGTGGGGAACAGTTCCGGCAGCAGCGCACCCATGGGGCCGAACGTGAGGCCCATCAGGGAGAAGCCGATGACCAGCAGGGCCATGGTGCCCACGAAGCCGCCGCTGAACAGCGGGACGAACAGCAGGCCGAAGACGAAGATGCCACCGGTGACGGTCAACAGCATCTTGCGGCGGCCGTACTTCTCCGCCAATGGTCCGGAAACAAGGGTGAAGATGCCGAAGAAGACGACGCCGGCAATCAGCATCCAGAGGAAGTCGTTGCGGGTGAAGCCCAGGCCGGGAACAAACGCTGCCGCGGCGGCCTCGGACATCGGCTTGCCGGCCTTCTCGGCGGCAGCCCGGGCGGCATCCAGGTTGGAGGCTCGGGTGCCGTAGGTCAGCGTGAACGTGGTCATCAGGTAGAAGAGCACGTACGTGGCGAGCATGATGAACGTGCCCAGGATGAGCGGACGCCAGCTGGTCTTGAAGACCCGGGCCAGCGGCAGCTTGGCCACCTCATTGGATTCGAGCACCTTGGTGAAGGCAGGCGTTTCGATCAGTTTGAGGCGGACGTACAGGCCGATGATCACCATGACGGCGCTGAGCAGGAACGGCACGCGCCAGCCCCAGGCCAGGAAGTCGGCCGGTGTCAGTGCATAGCTGGCCACCAGGAAGATCACGTTGGCGATGATGAAGCCGATGGGTGCACCGAGCTGCGGGAACGTGCCGTAGATGGCGCGCTTGTTGGCCGGGGCGTTTTCCGTGGCCAGCAGGGCCGCGCCGCTCCATTCGCCGCCGAGGGCGAGGCCCTGGGCGAAGCGCATAACAACGAGCAGTGCCGGAGCCCAGAACTGCCAGCCCGGGACCAGCGCAGTGGGCAGGCAGCCGATCAGGAAGGTGGCAATGCCCATGGTCAGCAACGAGGCCACCAGGGTGCCCTTGCGGCCGAACTTGTCGCCGAAGTGGCCAAAGACGATGGATCCCAGCGGGCGGGCAACGAAAGCCACGCCGAAGACAGCGAAGGAGCTGAGCAGCTGGGTGGTCTCATTCTGGTTGGGGAAGAACAGCGCCGGGAAGACCAGTACGGCGGCGGTGGCGTAGACGTAGAAATCGTAGAACTCAACGGTGGTGCCGATCAGGCTGGCCACAATCACGCGGCCGCGTGAGTTCACCGCCTTGGGGGATCCTTGCTCCGCGGTGGTTTGCGTAGATGACATATGAACACTTTCCTGAGAACCGGCCGGGCCCGGTAGGGTCCGGCATGCAGTAGTTAGAGTTCAATATTAGTTCCGGCCGTCCAGTCAATGGACAAAAGGTCCACCATATGGACTAGTGGCACACGTCTCATCCTTCGGTCCGTTAACTCTCCTCACGTCGCCCGTCGGTTGCCGATAGGCAAATGTCACAGCGCGTTAACAAACGGCGACCGTCCATGAAACGCACGTTCTCTACCTTGGAAGGACAACATCCCCCAAGAGGAGGTCCACCGTGACTGTTGACCGCAGCGCAGATGCCGGCACCGGCAATTCCGTAGATATAGACACCGCCCCGTTGCACGGAGGCGTGTCTTCATCCGCCAGCGCCCAGCCCTCCACCCGTACAACCGACGCCCCCGCCCTTGAATTCCGTCCTGGCCGCTGGATCGCCAACTGGAACGCCGAGAACAAAGAGCAGTGGGAGTCCGCCGGCCGAACCATCGCCCGCCGCAACCTGAACTGGTCCATCTTCGCCGAGTTCCTCGGCTTTGTGGTCTGGCAGCTCTGGTCCATCGTGGTGGTCCAGCTCCCGGCAGCCGGCTTTACGTTCACCACCTCGGAAATCTTCTGGCTGATCTCGATGCCCAGCCTGGTAGGCGCCACGCTCCGGATCCCCTACACCTTTATGGTTCCCCGCTTCGGCGGCCGGAACTGGACCATCGTGTCCGCGCTCCTCCTTCTGATTCCCGCCGTTGGCCTGGGACTCTGCGTCTCCAATCCGGAAACCCCGTTCGGTGTGATGCTGCTGGTGGCTGCACTTGCAGGCTTCGGCGGCGGCAACTTCGCCAGTTCCATGGCCAACATCACGTTCTTCTACCCGGCCCGTGAAAAGGGCTGGGCTCTCGGCCTGAACGCCGCAGGCGGCAACATGGGTGCCGCCGTCGCACAGCTCGCCGTCCCGATTGCGATCACCCTGCTCGCGGTCGGCAGCGTCAACCTGCCGATGGCCGGCTGGATGTGGATCCCCTTCATCCTGATCGCCGCCTTCGGTGCCTGGAAGTACATGGACAACCTCACCAGCGCCAAGGGTGACGTGGCCGGCTCGGTCGCGGCGCTCAAGGAACCGCACCTCTGGATCATGGCGCTGCTGTACATCGGCACCTTCGGTTCGTTCATCGGCTTCGCCGGCGTGTTCCCCAAGCTCATCAAGGACTACTTCCCGGCCTTCTCCTCCATCGGAGTCGGCACCGTGGCACTCTCGCTGGCCTTCCTCGGCCCGCTGGTCGGTTCACTCGCCCGCCCCTACGGCGGACGCATGGCTGACCGCATGGGCGGGGCCCGGATGACCGTGGCGGCCTTCGCCTCCATGGCCGTCATCACCCTGACCATGATCTGGACCCTGCCGCTGAAGAACTTCTGGCTGTTCCTGGTCCTCTTCCTGATGCTTTTCACCGCCAGCGGCTTCGGCAACGGCGCAACCTACCGGATGATCCCCATCATCTTCGCAACGTCCAGCCGGGCTGCGAAGTCCGGTGCCAGCACGGTGGAGACCCAGCGGCTAGCGTCATCGGCCCTCGGACTGATCTCGGCCATCGGCGCCTACGGCGGCTTCGTTATCCCGCAGGTCCTGAACGCTTCCAACACAGCCAGCGGCTCCTATACCCCGGCCTTCTACGGTTTCGTCGGAGCCTACGTTGTAATGCTGGCGGTCTGCTGGTTCTGCTACATCCGCAACGCCAACCGAAACGCGATGGGACACGTCTAACATGACCAAAAGCGCCGACACGCACTGCCCTTACTGCGCCCTGCAGTGCGCCATGACGCTCACGTCCCCTGCGGGACTGACCCCGGCTTCCGAGCCGGGGTCAGTCCCCGTGCCGGCTGAATCCGCGGCGCTGGCCGCTGCGGACGCCACCCTTCTGAAGGCCCCCCTACTCGAAGTGAGCGGCCGCGACTTCCCCACCAACCGTGGCGGACTCTGCCGCAAAGGCTGGACCTCAGCCACGCTCCTGAACCACCCCGGACGGGTCACCGAACCCCTGCTCAAAGGGGCCGACGGCGTCCATCGCCCCATCGGCTGGGACCAGGCCCTGGCGCTGGTCACCACCGCCGTGAAGGACACGCAGGCACGCTACGGCAAGGACGCCGTCGGGGTCTTCGGCGGCGGCGGCCTCACCAACGAAAAGGCCTACATGCTAGGCAAGTTCGCCCGCCTGGCCCTTGGCACCTCACGCATCGACTACAACGGCCGCTTCTGCATGTCCTCCGCCGCGGCCGCCGGGATGCGCGCCTTCGGCCTGGACCGCGGCCTCCCGTTCCCGCTGACAGACCTGGACTCCGCCAGCACCATCCTGATGCTCGGCTCCAACGTCGCCGAAACCATGCCGCCGTTTGTGCAGCACCTCCAGGGCGCCCGCGACGCCGGCGGGCTGATCGTGGTAGATCCCCGCCGTTCAGCCACGGCAAAATTCACGGCCGACGGCGGCGGACTTCACCTCCAGCCCCTGCCGGGCACCGATCTCACCCTTCTGCTGGGCCTCTCGCACGTGATCATCCACGAGGGCCTGGCAGACGAAGACTTCATCGCGGCACGCACCACCGGCTATGAAGCCGTGGTCCGCAGCGTCAACTCGTTCTGGCCCGAACGCGTCCAGTCCCTCACCGGCGTCCCGGCGGAGCTCATCCGGGAAACCGCCCGCAGGCTCGCCGACGGCGCGGGCAAGGGCGGCAGCTACATCCTTACCGGACGCGGTGTGGAGCAGCACGTGGACGGCACGGACACCGCCACCGCCGCGATCAACCTCAGCCTCCTGCTGGGCCTGCCCGGCTCGCGCCGCAGCGGCTACGGCACCCTCACCGGCCAGGGCAACGGCCAGGGCGGCCGCGAGCACGGCCAGAAGGCCGACCAGCTCCCCGGCTACCGGAAGATCACCGACCCCGCCGCCCGCGCCCACATGGCCGGCGTCTGGGGCGTCCCCGAAGAAACCATTCCCGGGCCGGGACTCCCAGCCGTCCAGTTGCTGAAGTCGCTGGGACAGCCCGACGGCGTCCGGTGCCTTTTTGTGCACGCCTCCAACATCGCGGTGGCCTCCCCCGACGCAAACGCCGTCATCGCCGGGCTCCGCAGCCTGGACTTCCTGGTGGTCTGCGACTTCTTTATGTCCGAGACGGCCGCCGAAGCCGACCTGATCCTCCCGGTCCTGCAGTGGGCCGAGGAGGAGGGCACGCTCACCAACCTCGAGGGGCGCGTCCTCCGCCGCCGCCAGGCCCTGCAGCCGCCGGCCGGCGCACGCAGCGAACTGTGGATCATGGCCCGGCTGGCAGAAGCGCTCGGGGCCCCGTCCACGTACAGCGAAGATCCGGAAACCGTCTTCGAGGAGCTGCGGCTGGCCTCGGCCGGCGGGCACGCCGACTACTCCGGCATCGATTACGCCATGCTGGACCGCGGCGAAGCTGCCTACTGGCCGTACCCCGTAGGGAGCACCGGCACGCCCCGGCTCTTCCTGGACACGTTCGCCCACGCCGGCGGCAAGGCGGTCATGACCCCGGTGACGCCCCGCCGTCGTCGTACGCCGGCCCCCAATCCGGACCCGGCCGCGAAAACCATGACCCTGATCACCGGGCGCCTCCTGGAGCACTACCAGTCCGGGGCGCAGACCCGGCGGGTGTCCGAGCTGCTGGCCAGCCAGCCCGAGGCGAAGATGCAGATCCACCCCGCCGCAGCGGCCGCCATGGGCATCACCGAGGGTGCTTTTGTCTCGGTGGCCAATGAACGCGGTGAGGTGGTCTGCCGTGCGGAACTCAGCACCGCGATCCGGCCCGAGACAGTCTTCCTGCCGTTCCATTTCCCGGAGCTTGAAAGCGCCAACCGCCTCACCGAGGCGGTGACGGATCCCATATCCGGGATGCCCGAATTCAAGTTCAACAAGGTGTGGGTCCGGGCGGTCGCAACCGGACTTCAGAACAGTGTTCTTCAGACATCGGAGGCCTCATGAGTGAGCAGATTGTCATTGTTGGTTTCGGCCCCGTGGCTGCCCGGCTGATCGATGAACTGTTGCCCGCGGTCCGCGACGGGCACGTCAGCCTCACAGTCGTGGGCGAGGAAGCCGAGGCCGCGTACAACCGTGTGCTGGTGGCCGATCTTGGGGTCGGACGCACCACTGCCGATGCCCTGGCCCTCTCTGACGCCGCAGCCCTGGCCGAAGATGGCGTGGACGTCCGGCTTGGCGTGCGCGTCCGCCGCGTGGACCGCGCCCGCCAGCAAGTGCTCCTCACCGACGGCACCTCGGCCCACTATGAGCGGCTGGTCTTCGCCACCGGTTCCCGGCCCGTCATCCCCAACCTGACCGGCATCAACCCCGATCCCGCCTCCCCAGTCCTTCCGGCCGGCGTCACAGCCCTCCGGGACCTTCGCGACGCTGCAGTGCTCAAACAGGCAGTCGACGGCGGCAAGCGCGTGGTGGTGCTGGGCGGCGGTGTCCTTGGGCTCGAAACAGCCCTCGCCGCTGCCGAGGAAGGTGCCACCGTCACGGTGGTGCACAACGGGCCGCACCCGCTGGGGCGCAACATCGACCGCGGCGGCGGGGCGGTCCTCGCGGCCAGCCTGCGCCGGTGCGGCGTCCGGATGGCCGGCAACGCCCGGTCCACCGGGGTGGAGCACAACGCGCCCGACGGCGGGTTCTCGGCGCTGCTGCTCAATGACGGTTCGGCGATCGACGGCGATCTCCTGGTCCTCTCCTGTGGCGTCCGTCCCCGGACCGAGCTCGCGGAGGGCTGCGGCCTGTCCACCGGTACCGGCATCCTGGTGGACCACCGGCTGCGTGCCCACCACGAGCCGCACATCTTCGCGATCGGCGACTGCGCCGAGGTCCGCTGCCCGGACCCCGCCTGCGGTGAATGCCGCACGGCGAAGGGCCCGTCCGGCCTGGTGGGACCCGGGTGGCGGCAGGCAGAATGGCTGGCCGAATACCTGACGCTGCTGGCCACCGGCACGCAGGAGGAAGCCGACGCGCTGCAGGAGCTGCCCCAGGAACAGGCCGCCGTGATTGTGCTGAAGGCCCGTGGCATGAACATGGCTGTGGCCGGCGACAACGGTGCCGAGCCGTGGGACGAAGAAGTGCTCACCGCGGGCGCCGTGAACGGCCGGCCGCGCCTTCAGATCGCCCAGTGGGCCGATCCGGAACACGGCCGCTACGTCAAGATGACCACGCGCGGCGGAGTGCTGGAAGGCCTGGTGGTCGTGGGCATGCCGCGGACCGCCGCGGAGCTAGTGGGACTGTTTGAGCGTGGCGCGGAGCTTCCGGCTGACAGGTCATTGCTCCTGCGCCTGGATGGCCCGGACCAGCTGGCCGCGTCCGGTCCCGCGGATCCGGCTGGCACCGTGTGCCGCTGTGCCGGAGTCAGCGGGGCCAAGATCCAGGGTGCCGTGGCGGATGGCTGCTCCACCGTGGCCGAGGTGTCCAAGGCAACCCGCGCCGGCACCGGCTGCGGCGGCTGCCACGAGGACATCAAGGGGCTCATCGAAAAACACTTCCAGGCGGCTCCCGCCGCCTGAAAGCATGGGTAGCTGAGCCCCAGGGTGTTGTCCAGATCGAAGAGGACAGCTCGAATTTCCACCCACCAAGCGTAGCGGCCGGTGTGCTTTCTCGCCCGGGCCCTGGTCTGGGCAGGCCCTGCTCTACGCCGGGGCCTTGGGGATCATGATCCACAGCGCGATGTAGACCAGCTCGCCGATCCCCACCAGGCCAAAGATCACAAACCCGAGCCTGACCAGGAACTTCGGGATCCCGAATCGGGCTGACAGGGCGGCACAAACCCCACCGATGATTTTTCCGCTGCGCGGCCGCTCCAGAGCTGTAGTCATGCCCGCCACGCTACCCGAGATTGCCGGCGATGGAGACTGCCGGGTCCCTCGGGTTTCGGCAGGCTCAACCACCGGTACTTACATGCGGACGTGCAGGCGCCGCGCCGCTTCCGAGATGGAACCGCTCAGTGACGGGTACACAGTGAAGGTGCTGGCGACGTCGTCGACGTGCAGCTTCTGGGTGACCGCAAGGGAGATGGCGAAGATCAGCTCGGAAGCGTTCGGCCCCACCACAACACCGCCAATCACGGTGCCAGAGCCCTTACGGGCGAAGATCTTGACGAAGCCGTCCTTGTGATTGCGCATTTTGGCGCGGGCATTGCTCTTGAGCGACAGCTTGACGATGTCGCCCTGGTATTTGCCGGACTGGATCTCGGCCTCGGAGACGCCCACGTTCGCGATCTCGGGTGAGGTGAAGATGTTCGACGCCACCTGGTGAAGCTTGAGCGGCATAACGCTGTCGCCCAGGAAATGGGCGATCGCGATCCGGCCCTGCATTGCGGCCACCGAGGCCAAAGCCAGCACGCCGGTGCAGTCGCCGGCGGCGTAGATGTTCGGCGCCGTGGTGCGGGAGACGCCGTCGACCTTTATATGGCCGCTCTCGGTGAGGGCCACGCCGGCCTCTTCAAGGCCGATGCCCGCGGTGTTCGGGATGGAGCCCACGCAGACCAGGCAGTGGCTGCCGGTGACTTTCGATCCGTCACCAAGGGTGACCACCACGCCGTCGTCGGTCCGCTCGACGGTTTCGGCACGGGCGCGGGACAGGACCCGCACACCGCGGCGCTCGAAGACTTCCTCCAGCACCTCCGCGGCGTCGGTGTCCGAGCCGGGCAGCACCCGGTCACGGCTGGAGATCAGGGTGACTTTGGAGCCCAGGCCGTTGTAGGCCGAGGCGAACTCGGCACCGGTGACACCGGAGCCCACGACAATCAGTTCCTCGGGAAGCTCGTCAAGGTTGTAGATCTGCGCCCAGTTCAGGATGCGTTCCCCGTCCGGCCGCGCGGTGGGCAGCTCGCGGGGATGCGCGCCGACGGCCAGCAGGATGGTGTCCGCTTCCACGATTTCGGTGCCGTCAGCGGTCAGGACCTCGATGGTGTGGTTGTCCAGGAGCTTGCCCGAACCAAGCAGGATGCGGACGTTTTGGTGCTCAAGTCCGGTGGAGATGTCGGTGGACTGTTGGCGGGCAAGGCCCAGCAGGCGGTCGTTGATGTGTTTGAGGTCGGCGCGCATCGCCGGCACAAAGTCGCCGCCGTCGACGTCGAACTTCACTCCCAGCTCGCCCGCCTCACCGACGCGGGTCATCAGATCCGCCGTCGCGATCAGGGTCTTGGAAGGCACGACGTCGGTCAGCACGGCGGAGCCGCCCATGCCCGCGCGTTCGATGATGGTGACCTGCGCCCCCAGCGAGGCAGCGACCATAGCGGCTTCGTATCCGCCGGGGCCACCTCCGAGGATTGCGATCCGGGGTGAGCTGAAATCAGGGTGCGTAGTCACAATCAACCATTCTCGCGCATCTGCGCAGGGACCACCAATAACGAGTGCCCCGTCACGGTGCCGTCTGCGGCCCGGCGCGACGCTGTTGCCACTGTGCACAGCGGCACCAGCACGATAACTTGTACCAGTGAGTAATACAGACTTCCAGAACACGGACCCTTTCGCCGCCGCGCGCTCTGCCGCTGAGTACATCGCGCAGGAGACCGGGGTGGACAATCACGACGTCGCTCTCGTCCTGGGCTCAGGCTGGGCCGAAGCCGCCGACCTCATCGGCGAGACCACCGCCACCCTGACCGCCGACACCGTCCCGGGCTTCCACGCCCCCGCGGTCGAAGGGCACGTCGGCACCATCCGCTCCGTCCTGACCAAAGAGGGCAAACGCGCGCTGGTCCTGGGCGCACGGACGCACTACTACGAGGGCAAAGGCGTCCGCGCCGTGGTCCACGGCATCCGCACCGCTGCCGCTGCCGGCTGCAAAACCCTGGTCCTCACCAACGGCTGCGGAGGGCTGAACGAAAGCTGGACGCCGGGCACCCCGGTCCTCATCAAAGATCACATCAACCTCACCGCCACGTCCCCGCTTGAAGGCGCAACGTTCGTTGATCTGACGGATCTGTACAGCCCGCGCATCCGTGCCCTCGCCCGTGAAGTGGACTCCTCGCTGGAGGAAGGCGTCTATGCCCAGTTCAGCGGACCGCATTACGAAACACCGGCCGAAGTCCAGTACGCCAAGCGGATCGGCGCGGACCTGGTGGGCATGTCCACTGCTTTGGAAGCGATCGCCGGCCGGCACGCAGGCATGGAAGTGTTCGGAATTTCGCTGGTCACCAACCTCGCGGCCGGCATCAGCGCCATGCCGCTGAGCCACCAGGAAGTCATCGAGTCCGGCCAGGCCGCCGGACCGCGCATCTCCAAGCTGCTGGCGGGCATCATCGCCAAGCTTTAGGACAACGCGGGGTCACTTAGCGCCCATCCGAGGCTTCCCATGGGCGTTTAGTGACCCCGCGTTGATGTAGGGCTGGTCAGGTTCGCGGACCGACGAGCTGCAGGACGGTGGCCTCCCGGGCCTCGGGAAACCGGCGCTCGATGGACTGGGCGATCCCGGCAATGCTCTGCCGGGACAGCTCAGTCCGCCATGTGACTTCGGCGTGGCGCATGGTCTGCGAAATAAGGCAGGTGCGGGCGTAGTCGGCGTCCATGCTCGCGCCCGGGGCGTCCTTGGCGATGCCTTCGCACCGGAAGGCATGGTTCTTTCCTTCGATGGCCAGGACCACATCAAGGACGGAAATCCGGTCCGGACGCCTGGCCAGCGAGAAGCCGCCCCGCGGGCCGGACACCGAGGTCAGGATCCCGGCCCGCACCATGGCCTGGAGCTGCTTGTTCAGGTACGCGGCGGGAAGCTTGTAGAACTCGGCCAGCCGTGCGCTGCTGACGGCCTCCCCCGGCGCGGTCCAGGACATGTTGACGCAGCTATGCAGCCCCCACTCAACGCCCTGCCCCAGTTTCATATTCGCGACATTACTTGTCCAGAAAATTTACTGCAAGGATTTCGCTGCTTTCCGCTGTCACGGGCGAGTGTTCCGGCACAGTTCCTGGAGCAATGACGATAGCGTTGACCGCATGACGTCCTCCGATGCCGCTTCCTTGTTCAGCCACGCCCGCGAATGGGCGGCCAAAGATCCGGATCCCGCCACAGCCGCAGAGCTCACAGAGCTGCTGCAACTCGCGGAGGAGGGCTCGCCCGCAGCGTCGCAAGAGCTCGCCGACAGCTTCAGCGGCACGCTGCAGTTCGGCACCGCAGGCCTCCGCGCCGCCTTGGGCGCTGGGCCGAACCGGATGAACCGCGTCGTGGTGCGCCGCGCCGCCGCCGGCCTCGCCATCTTCCTCGTTGATGCGGTGGGTGAGGCCGCGCCCGGGACCCGGCCACGCGCCGTCGTCGGCTATGACGCCCGCTACAACTCGGACATCTTCGCCGAGGAAACGGCGGCCATCTTCACGGCCGCCGGGATTGAAACTTTCCTGATGCCGTCCGCGCTGCCCACCCCGCTGCTCGCTTTCGCCGTGCGGGCCCTCGATTGCGACGGCGGCGTGATGGTGACGGCAAGCCATAATCCTCCGCAGGACAACGGATACAAGGTGTACCTGGGCCGCCATGCCGTGGAGGACAGCGGCCGCGGTGCGCAGATCGTGGCGCCCTACGACGCCCGGATCGCCGCGCGGATCGATGCCGTGGGCGCCCTGGAAACCATCACCCTTGCCGCGGACGGCTGGACGGTCCTGGATCCGTCGGTTGCGGCGGATTATGAACGCGCGACGGCGGCACTCGCTGATGCGGCCCGCTTCCCGTCCCGCGACCTGCGGATTGTCCTGACCCCCATGCACGGCGTCGGCGGCGAAACTGCCGTGGCAGTGCTGAAAGCTGCCGGCTTTGCCGATGTCACCCTGGTGGCCGAACAGGCTGAGCCGGATCCCGACTTTCCCACGGTGAACTTTCCCAATCCGGAGGAACCGGGCGCCTTGGACCTGGCATTGGAAACCGCCGCCCGCGTCGACGCCGATATCGTCCTGGCCAACGATCCGGATGCGGACCGCGCAGCCGTGGCGGCGAAGGATCCTGACACCGGCGCCTGGCGCATGCTGCGCGGCGACGAGGTGGGCGCGCTGCTGGGAGCGCACATTGTGGCCCGGCTGGCAGCCGGCACCGGCAGTACGGTTGAAGCAGGCAGTGGCGAAGGGCCCGGCGTCTTCGCCAATTCGATTGTGTCCTCGCGACTGCTCTCGCGCATCGCCTCGGCGGCCGGGTACGAGCATGAGGAAACGCTGACCGGGTTCAAATGGATTTCCCGGGTGCCCGGGCTGGTCTACGGCTACGAGGAAGCCCTGGGCTATTGCTGTGCTCCGGAACTGGTCCGGGACAAGGACGGGATCTCTGCCGCGGTCCTCATCGCGGAAATGGCCGCCGCTGCCAAGGCGGACGGAAAGACCATCTTCGACACCCTGGATGAGCTCTACCTTCAGCACGGGCTGCACGCCAGCGACCAACTGAGCATCCGAGTGGCGGATCTTGGCCTGCTGGACGCCATGATGAACCGGCTCCGGGTGAGCCCGCCCCATTCGTTCGGTTCGTCCGCTGTTGAAACCTTCGTGGACCTGGCCGAAGGGAGCGAGCACTTGCCGCCCACCGATGGCCTGCTGTATCTGACCCGGGACGAGACCCGGGTCATCATCCGGCCCAGCGGCACCGAGCCCAAGCTTAAGTGCTACCTGGAAGTCATCCTCCCGGTTGAGTCAGCGGCCGAACTGCCGGAAGCCCGGCAGGCAGCCCGGACCGCCCTGGACAATGTGCTCGGCGATGTCCGCGAGGCCCTCGGGCTCTAACGTTTCGACCCGCCCTTCGCGTAAGGACGGCCGCGCCCCGCATGACCGTTGCTGGCCCACACCGCTATTGCGGGGCAGGACAGCTCAACGCAGGTCGGCCGGATCCTTGGCCTAGACCGCGACTTCGATGAAACCGTCGGAAATGCGGGTGCTGAACGTTTCCAGGCGCACCGCGGCGGTTCCGAAGCATTCGCCGGTTTCCAGGTCGTAGACCTCTTTGTGCAGCGGCGAAGCGATGGTGGGGCGGGTGCCGCGTGAACCCAGAATGCCGCGGGCCATTACGTGGGCGCCGGTGGCCGGATCTTCCTGGGCCACCGCAAAAACCTCACTGGGGCCGGTCCGGAAGAGTGCCACCTGGCGGCCTTCAATGAGCGCTGCTTCGCCCCAGGCAAGCTCTAGCTCGTCCACGGCGCAGACCCGGTGCCAGGTAACGGTATCGGCGGCGAGCGCCCCAAGTTCCAGTGTTGCCGTCATGTCCGGCTCCTCTCCCCGTGCTTGATTGGCCACCTCTATGGCCATACCAAACAACTTAGGCAACGGGTGTTTCAAAGGCGTGCAGTGAATGTGTCCAGCGCGTAAAAGAGACCTCACCCGATCGGAAACGCGTTCGTGATGCAGAAGTTAAGCCTACGAAACATAAGGGAAACTGAAGCGAAACTGCGGCTACCTAGTCTGGATGGACACACCTCGTCAGAGAAAGTCGCAGAACATCGTCTGCGGCACATGCGAAAGGCCCACAGTGACCGAACAGACTTCAAGCCAGACGGCAACGCGCCGGATCGTCGTCGCCGGTGGCGGCCCTGCTGCCCACCGCTTCGCCGATGCCATGCACACCCGGGGCCTTGAGGGCTGGGACGTCACGGTCCTCACGGAAGAAGCCCACCTCCCGTACGACCGCGTGGCGCTCTCCAAGGCACTGACGGACAGCAGCGTGGACCTCACCTTGGGCTCTGCCTCAATGTGGGACCACGACTCCCTGACTCTGAAGACCGGCGAGCGCGTGGTCAAGATCAATGCCGAAGCAAAGACGGTTGAGACCGCTGCCGGCAGCATCTTCGAATACGACGACCTGGTGGTCGCCACCGGCTCGAATGCCGCACGCCTCCCCATCCCCGGCGCCGAGCACACGCACGTCTACCGCACGCTCGAAGACGTCTGGGCCATCAACGAGGCCATTACCGGGCTCACGGAGAAGCTGGGCCGCAAGGTCAACGCCGTCACTATCGGTGGAGGCCTCCTCGGACTCGAATCGGCCGCCGGCACGGAGCAGCTGGGCGCCAACCCGATCGTCATCGACGGATCGCAGTGGCTGATGGCCACACAGCTGGACGAAGGCGCTGGCCAGGCAATGGGCCGGCTCATCAAGGCCAAAGGCTTCGCAGTCCACGGCGGCGTGTTCCCTTCGGAAGTATTGTCCGACGACGACGGCCAGGTCACCGGTGTCCTCATGGCAGACGGCCGCATTATCGACGCTGACCTCGTGATCGTCGCCATCGGCGTCCGGCCGCGCGATGAACTCTTCCGCGCAGCCGAAGGGGAAGAGCAGGTGTTCAGCCTGGGCCAGCGCGGCGGCGTGGTCATCAACGACTTCTGCGCCACCGAGGTGGAAGGCATCTGGGCCATCGGTGAGGTCGCCAACTACGGTGGCATGTGCCTGGGCCTCGTTGCACCGGCCAACACCATGGCGGAGATCGTGGCAGACCGCCTCCACGGCGGCCAGGCAACGTTCCCCGGCTTCGATACTGCCACCAAGCTCAAGCTCTCCGGCGTTGACGTTGCCAGCTTCGGTGACGGGTTCGCCAAGACCGAACACTCCCTTGAAATCGTCTATGCCGACCCCGCCCGCGGTGTCTACCAGAAGATCGTCACCACCGACGACGCAAAGACCCTCCTGGGCGGCATCTTCGTAGGCGACGCTTCCCCGTACATGAGCCTGCGTCCGCTCCTGGGCCGCGAGCTCGCTGCTGAACCCGGCGCTTACCTGAGCGCGGCCGGCGGCGGCGACGCTCCGGAATCCGAACTCCCGGACGACGCCATCCTGTGTTCCTGCAACAACGTGGCCGCCGGCACCATCCGCGACACCATCAACGGCTGCGGCGCCTGCGACGGCAACGCCCCCGTCCAGGAACTTGGCGAGCTCAAGGGCTGCACCCGCGCCGGAACCAGCTGCGGTTCCTGCGTCCCGATGCTCAAGAAGCTGCTGGAAACCGAACTCACCAAGTCCGGCGTCGAGGTCTCCAAGGCACTCTGCGAGCACATCGAGCTGTCCCGCCAGGAACTCTTCGACGCCATCCGTGTCCTGGAAGTGACCTCCTTCGAAGAGATCATGGCCAAGTACGGCACCGGCGCCGGCTGCGACATCTGCAAGCCCACCATCGCCAACATCCTGGCCAGCCAGAACAGCGCCTACGTCCTTGACGCCGGCCGCGGCACCCTGCAGGACACCAACGACCGCGCCCTCGCCAACATGCAGAAGGACGGCACCTACTCGGTGGTCCCCCGCATCGCTGGCGGTGAAATCACCCCCAAGAAGCTCGGCGTCATCGCCGCCGTGGCCGAGAAGTACAACCTGTACACCAAGATCACCGGCGGCCAGCGGATCGACATGTTCGGTGCCCGGCTGGAAGAGCTCCCGGAAATCTGGAAGGAACTGGTGGACGCCGGCTTCGAATCCGGCCAGGCGTACGGCAAGAGCCTGCGCACCGTGAAGTCCTGCGTCGGTTCCACCTGGTGCCGCTTCGGTGTCCAGGATTCGGTGGCCATGGCCATCCAGCTGGAGCTCCGGTACCGCGGCCTCCGCAGCCCGCACAAGCTCAAGATGGGCGTCTCCGGCTGTGCCCGTGAATGCGCCGAGGCCCGCGGCAAGGACGTCGGCGTGATCGCCACGGCCGACGGCTGGAACCTCTACGTCGGCGGCAACGGCGGTGCCACCCCGGCCCACGCCCAGCTCCTAGCCAAGGACCTCGACGACGAAACCCTGCTTAAGTACATCGACCGCTACTTCATGTACTACATCCGCACGGCGGACCGCCTTCAGCGCACCGCGCGCTGGCAGGAAGAACTCGACGGCGGCATCAGGCACGTCGAGGACGTGGTGGTCAAGGACACCCTGGGCATCGCCGAGGAACTTGAAGCCGCCATGGCCAAGCACGTTGACACCTACGTGGACGAATGGGCGGACACCCTCAAGGACCCCGAGCGCCTGCGCCGGTTCCGGTCCTTCGTCAACGCGCCAGACCAGAAGGATGACTCCATCACCTTCGTCTCCGACGAGCGTGGCCAGATGCGCCCTGCCCCCGCGGAGGAAAAGAGCCGCGCGGTCCAACAGCCGGTCCTGATCGGCGCCTCCATCCCCATGCGGCCCCGCGCCGAGAACGAGGTATAGCCATGCAGCTCAGCATCGATCTCACCGGCCGCGAAGTCCTGGTCACAGGCTCCGACCACGCCGCGCGCCAGGCGGTCCGCCGCTTCGTGGCCGCGGGCGCCGTCGTCTACCGTCTCAGCACCCCTGCGGGTGCAGCGCATGACGGGCCGCTCCCTGAGCGTCCTTTCCTGGTCGCAGCGGTCGACGACGGCCAGCCCGGCTGGGAGGCCCTGCTTGAGCGGTGCCGTGTCACCGGCATTCCGGTGGCGGCCGAGCCGGCCGCCGGTCCCATCGGCCACGTCACCCTGGTGGGTGGCGGACCCGGCACCACCGAGCTGCTGACCGTCGCCGCCGTCAAGGCCCTCCGCGACGCGGACGTGGTGTTCTTCGACCGGCTGGCTCCGTGCCAGGACCTGCCGGAGCTGACCTCGGCCGAACTGGTGGATGTGGGGAAGAAGCCCGGACACCACAAGGTGGGCCAGGCCGACATCGAGAAGCTGATGGTCGCCGCCGCCCTGGAAGGCAACAACGTGGTCCGCCTCAAGGGTGGCGACCCCTATGTCTTCGGCCGCGGCGGCGAGGAAGTGGCCTCCTGCGTGGCGGCGGGCGTGCCCGTCCGAGTCATCTCCGGCGTCACCAGCGCGATCTCCGTGCCGGCGGCCGCCGGCATTCCGGTCACGCACCGCGAGGTCAGCCACATGTTCACCGTGGTCTCCGGCCACGCGCCGCTGACCGAAAAGGAACACACGCACCTGGCCGGTCTGGGCGGCACCATTGTGGTCCTGATGGGCATCGGCACCCTGCACCAGCTCGCGGCCGGGCTCCGCAAAGCCGGTATGCGCCCCGATATGCCCATGGCCGTCGTCGAACGCGGTTACCGCCCCGGCCAGCGCACCACCATCGCGGACTTGGGCACCATCACCTCGGCCGCTGCCGGGTGCAGCAATCCCGCCGTGCTGGTCATCGGCGAGGTGGTTCGCGTGGCGGAAGCCAACCGTGGGCATGCTGAGGCCGCCGCCGACCTCGACCGGCTGGCGGCCTCGCTGCTCGGTTCATGAAAGGATTGACCCCCATGACCGCACTGGCACCCGGTGAGCCCGCCCAGCTTGAAGAGACCTCAGGGCCGGAGGCCTCGGACTCCCCGCTGGAGGGCTTCCGCATCGGAGTCACCTCGCACCGGCGCTCCCGGGACCTCATCGAGGCCCTGGAACGCCGCGGCGCGGAAGTTCTGCACGCACCGGCCCTCAAGATCGCCCCGGTGCAGGAGGACATCCGCCTCATCGAGGACACCAAGGCCATCATCGCCGCGCGCCCGGACCTGTGCATCGCCACCACGGCGTACGGCATGCGCCGCTGGTGCGAAGCTGCCGATTCCTTTGGGATCGGTGAGCAGCTGCTGGAAACCCTCGGGGCGTGCCGGATGTTCGTCCGGGGCCCCAAAGCCCGCGGCGCCGTCCGCGCGGCCGGACTCGCCGACGTCGGAATCAGCAGCGACGAAACCACCGCAACGCTGGTGGACATGCTGCTCGCCGAAGGCGTGCGCGGCAAGACTGTGGCCGTGCAGCTGCACGGCTACACGGACGTCCGGCAGCTGGAACGGCTGCGTATGTCCGGCGCCACCGTCCTGACGGTCACCCCCTACCGCTGGGTAAAGCCCGACGGCGAAGACAGGCTCCCGCGCCTCATCGAGGCTGTGTGCAGCGGCAACCTTGACGTGCTCACCTTCACCAGCGCCCCCGCCGTCGACGCCGTGTGGAGTACAGCCCACGAAATGGGCGTCTACAAGCAACTCATCGAAAGCCTCAAGTCCAACGTCACCACGGCAGTGGTGGGGCCCGTCACGGCCCAGCCCCTGCTCGACGCCGGTATCTCGCCGCTCGTTCCGGAACGGTTCCGGATGGGCGCCCTCATCCGGCTGGTGTGCGAGCACCTCGCCCTGAACCATGTGCGGCGGCTGGACACCGCGTCCGGCAACCTTGAGCTGCGCGGCCGCAGCCTGCGGGTCGACGGAGCGCAGGTTGAGCTGGCGCCTGCGCCGCTGCTGCTGCTGCGTGCCCTCCTGGGGGCCGGTGGGGCCGTGCTTTCCCGGGAGTCGCTGTCGGAGCTGCTCGAGCTGAAGGGCTCGGTCCACGCCTTGGACATGACTGTCAGCCGCCTGCGGTCATCGCTGCCGGACGGCCGCCTGGTGGAGACGGTGGTCAAGAGGGGTTACCGGATCCGCGTCTAGGGACGCGGGCTCCGGCCGCCTTTGTGTCATTCCGGAGCGTAGTGAGAGGTGCGTCACGGGTTCTGTTACCGGCCGGTAAACGTTGGCGAACAAAGGGCATTCTCCCAGCAACAGCGGGGAAACACGCCTGAAAAGCCCGCCGCCTACGCTGGGATTCATCACGAAGTCCCGGCCGCTCCAGCGGCCGCCAGCGAAAGGGCCAGCACATGTCCGCTCCGGCACCGTCCACCTCAGTTTCCCCGGCTCCGCGCATCGTCATTGCCGGGGCCGGGCCCGCCGCACAGGCGCTGGTCCGCCAGCTGGACGGTGCCCGCTTCCGCGGCACCGTCACCATCCTCAGCAACCGGGACGACGCTCCCGCCGAGCTCCTGGAGCTCGCAGAGCTGCCGCAGGTATCAGTCCGCTTCGGCCAGCCAGCCAGCTTCATCGACGCGGAGAACCGCTCCGTCACCACCGCCGACGGCATGGAACTCAGCTACGACGAACTGGTCATCGCCACCGGATCAGCGCCCGTTGCGTCCCCCGTGGCGGGCGCCGGCCGCTGCCTGAGCTACTCCACGATCGACGACGCCGCCCGGATCGGCGACGCCGTCAAGGAAGTGACGCGGGAACTGGGCCGGCGGCCACTGGGGATCCTCGTGGGAACCGGCGCGGCAGCGGGCCAGGCCGAAGCGGTGCTGCGGGCACGCGGCGTCAGGCCCATCCGCACAACGGTCCGGCCGGCCGCCGTGGTGCACTCCATCGCCGGCTCAGGTCTGACCGCCTCCGGGGTTGTCTTCGAGGACGGCAGCAGCATGAACGGCGACCTGGTTGTCCTGGCCGAAGAGCGGGTTGCCCGCGATGGACTCGCCGCCAGCGCCGGACTCGCCACCGCCCGCAACGGCGGAATCACCATCAGCAAGGACTTCAGGACATCGGTCGCCGGCGTCTGGGCCATCGGCGACGCCGCCGCGTTCGACGGCGTGCGGCTGGGACTGCTGGTCGCGGCGGCTTCTGCCGCCGGCGCCTGCGCCGCACAGCTGATGACCGCTACATCAGCGGCGGAAGGCGTGGCCGCGGGTGCGGAAGGCGTGGCCGCGGGTGCGGAAGGCGTGGCCGCGGGTGCGGCGGAGCGCGTGCCTGCGGCCGCGTAAGCGTCCGCCCGCCGCGACACCCGCTGTGACAAGATGGTCACCTGAACAGCCACGCACTACGTGGCTCCGGCGGCCCACAAGGCCACATGGAAAGGACCATCATGAGCAACGCAGCCACTCCTACCGACCAAACTGGAGCCGGTACGGTCTCAGCGTCGGGCAACATCGCTTCCTACATCGACCACACGCTGCTCAAGCCCGAGGCCAGCGAGGCGGAGATCCTCAAGGTGTGCGCCGAGGCCGCCGAGTACCACTTCAAGTCAGTCTGCGTTAATCCCGTCTGGGTCAAGACCGTCAAAACCGCGCTCAAGGGGTCCGGGGTACTGACGTGCTCGGTGATCGGCTTTCCCATGGGTGCCACGCCCAGCGACGTGAAGGCCTTTGAAGCCCGCGGCGCAGTGCTGGACGGCGCTGACGAAATCGACATGGTCATCAACATCGCAGCCGCCCGCGCCGCTGACAAGGGTGCGCTGGTGGACGATATCTCCGCCGTCGCGGAGGCGGTCCACGCGGGCGGGGCCATCCTGAAGGTCATCATCGAAACCGCGTTGCTCAGCGATGACCAGAAGGTCCTGGCCTGCCAGGCGTCCGTTGAAGCGGGGGCGGATTTCGTCAAGACCTCCACGGGGTTCAACGGCGGGGGTGCCACTGCCGAAGACATCGCCCTGATGCGCCGCACCGTAGGCCCCGATCTCGGCGTCAAGGCGTCCGGCGGCGTACGTTCGCTGGCTGACGCGCAGGCTATGATTGCTGCAGGTGCAACACGTATTGGTGCCAGCTCCGGCATTGCCATCGTCAAGGGTGAACAGGGTTCATTCAGCTACTGACACCGGCCCGGAGCAGCCACAGTTTGAGCCCCGCGGGGCCGAGGAGGAAAGAATGTCCAACAAGACCACAGAGTCCGGCAACGCCACGGTACAAACCCCCCAGAACGAGAACAGCCTCCTGGGCAGCATCCTTCTGTTTGTACCCATGATGGCGCTATTCCTGGGCTCCATCTACTCCCTGTCCTTCCTCACTCTCGGCAACCCGTGGCCGATGGCCGTCTGCCTTGGCCTGTTTTTCCTGGCGTTCTGGATCCCGCAGACCATCACCGGCCGCTCCGATTCAGCCGGCGGGAAGTAAGACTCCATAACTCAAAAGGCTGGGGCTCCGGATTTTCCGGGGCCCCAGCCTTTTGGGTTCTGGCCGCTTAAGCACTGGCGGATTAAGTGTTGGCCGCGTCAGCACTAACCACGTCAGCCCGCGCCGAGCAAGCGGCTGACCGTGGTCTTTCCGATCGCCATGGCTGCCGGGAAATGTGCCTTCGCCAACGACCAGG
Organism: Pseudarthrobacter cellobiosi; assembly: GCF_023913755.1. GTDB lineage: Bacteria > Actinomycetota > Actinomycetes > Actinomycetales > Micrococcaceae > Arthrobacter > Arthrobacter cellobiosi. Next base: position 21,316 of record NZ_JAMXBJ010000038.1, on the reverse strand, counting down.
CCGCTACGCACATGCCCACCATCGCGTAGGCGCTCACCGGGATCAGCACCAGCCACTCGCGCCGGGAACCCGCGCGGCCCAGCAGCGGCAAGGAAAAGGCGCCGTTGGCTTTCCAGACGTCATTGAGCACCGGCAGCTTCCGGAGAAACTTCGGTGGCTTGATGACGATCGGCCAGAGCAGCGGCACGCCCCCGGTGGTGATCATGTCCCCCACGATGTGGACCACTACCCCGGTCAGCATCGAGACGGGCAGCCAGGTCCACTGCTCCGGCGCGAACCAGGCCACCAGTCCGGCCATGGCCAGGGCAAAGATCCAGTTGCTGATAAATCCTGACTTGGGAAACAGCTTCAGCGCCTTGGCCGCAATGTTGATCATGAACATGCACAGCAGGCCGGCACCCACGGACAGCAGGCCCCAGTCCGTCCGCAGCTGGAACTGTCCGGCCATCATGGCCAGCAGCACAAAGAACGCCGCACCGAGCACCGAGTGGGTGCCTTGCCGGTGCCCGCCGCTGGCGTTCTCAATACCCACAGCAATCAGGTTGGACAGCGGCGGCAGCGAGTTGGCCACGGTGCTGTGGCGGTGGTCCCAGTCGCACACGAGCGCCGTCCCCGCCGTCGCCATCCCGCCGATGAGGATTCCCGTGGCGTCCAGCGGATACCAGCCCAGCGTGTACGGCCCCGTTGAGGCAATAGCTACCCACGCCGCGGCCCCCGACGCGGCGTGATGTCCTCCCATCAAGCTCTAACCCCTTACTGCCGGAGCGGCAAGTGGTGCGTCGGAGAAGATGTTGCGGATGACCCCATTGGCCCATTCCAGGATTTCGGCGTCCTGCAGGTCGCGGCCGCCGATCCTCGCCGTCTTGGGCTTCGGAATCAGCACCGCGTCCAGGGCCGGCTTGGACTGCGAACCCGGGTACATCCGGGCCAGCCGCATCAGCTTCGACTCCGGCAGCTGCGCCGGCGAGAACTTGATGAAGTTCCCCTGAAGCGCGACGTCGGACAGGCCGGCCTGGCGGGCACCCACCCGGAAGCGGGCCACGGCAATGAGGTTCTGGACCGGCAGCGGCGGCTCACCGTAACGGTCCACAAGCTCGGCCAGGACCTCCTCGATGGCCTCGTACGTCAACGCGGAGGCCAGCTTGCGGTAGGCCTCCAGCCGCAGCCGCTCCCCCGGCACATAATCGTGCGGGAGGTGGGCGTTGACCGGCAGCTCGATCTTCATTTCGGCGGCCTTTTCCTCGGCGTCGCCGCGGAAGTCGGCCACCGCCTCACCTACCAGGCGGATGTAGAGGTCGAAGCCCACGCCCTGGATGTGGCCGGACTGCTCGCCGCCCAGCAGGTTGCCGGCGCCGCGGATTTCGAGGTCCTTCATGGCCAGCTGCATGCCGGCTCCGAGCTCGTTGTGGGTGGCCACGGCCTTGAGGCGTTCCAGGGCCACCTCGCCCAGGGGCTTCTCGGACGGATACAGGAAGTAGGCATAGGCGCGTTCACGGCCGCGGCCCACCCGGCCGCGGAGCTGGTGCAGCTGGGAGAGGCCGTACTTGTCGGCCCCGTCCACGATCAGGGTGTTGGCGTTGGAGATGTCCAGTCCGGTTTCGATGATGGTGGTGCACACCAGGACGTCGAAACGCTTTTCCCAGAAGTCCACGATGATCTGCTCCAGCCGGCTCTCGGACATCTGTCCGTGCGCCACCTCAACACGTGCTTCCGGAACCAGTTCACGGATCTTCGCGGCCGTCCGGTCGATGGTGGACACCCGGTTGTGCACAAAGAACATCTGGCCTTCGCGCATCAGCTCACGCCGGATGGCCGCCGAGGTCTGCTTGTCCGTGTACGGGCCCACGTATGTGAGGACGGGGTGGCGTTCCTCCGGCGGGGTGGCCAGCGTGGACGTTTCCCGGATGCCGGTCAACGACATCTCCAGGGTCCGCGGAATCGGGGTGGCGCTCATGGCCAGCACGTCCACGTTGGTCCGCATTTTCTTCAGTGCTTCCTTATGCTCCACACCGAAGCGCTGCTCCTCGTCCACGATCACCAGGCCCAGATCCTTGAACGCGAAGTCCTTGGACAGCAGGCGGTGGGTGCCGATGACGACGTCAACGGAGCCGCTCTTGACGCCCTCAACGGTCTCTTTGGTTTCCTTGGTCCCTTGGAACCGCGACAGGGCTTTGACCCGCAGGGGGAACCCGGAGAAGCGCTCGGTGAACGTTTCGAAGTGCTGCTGGGCGAGCAGGGTGGTGGGCACGAGGATCGCCACCTGCTTCCCGTCCTGGACCGCCTTGAACGCGGCCCGGACGGCGATCTCGGTTTTGCCATAGCCCACGTCGCCGGACACCAGGCGGTCCATGGGGATCTCGCGCTCCATGTCCGCCTTGACCTCATTGATGGTAGTCAGCTGGTCCGGCGTCTCCACGTACGGGAAGGCCTCCTCCAGCTCACGCTGCCACGGGGTGTCCGGCCCGAAGGCATGGCCCCTTGAGGCCATCCGCGCGGAGTACAGCCGGATGAGCTCGCCGGCGATCTCCTTGACGGCCTTGCGTGCCTTGGACTTGGTGCTGGCCCAGTCGGAGCCGCCCATTTTGCTGAGCACAGGGGTATCGCCGCCAACGTAGCGGGTCACCTGGTCCAGCTGGTCGGTGGGGACAAACAGGCGGTCCCCGGGGGCGCCGCGCTTGGACGGGGCGTATTCCAGGACCAGGTACTCGCGGACGCCGTCTCCGCCGCCGGCCACCTTGCGCTGGATGAGTTCGATGAAGCGGCCAATGCCGTGCTGTTCGTGCACCACGGAATCGCCGTTGACCAGCTGCAACGGGTCCACGGCGTTCCGCCGCTTGGACGGCATGCGCCGCATGTCCTTGGTGGAGCCCGCGGAGGTCCGTCCCAACAGGTCCGCTTCGGTGAGCAGCCCCAGCTTGAGGCTGTCCAGGACAAAACCGCGTCCGACGGCGGCAGTGGTCACCTCGATGATGCCCGCCTGCGGCTCCTTCTCAAGGGTGTCCACCCTGGCGCAGGGGATGTCGGCGTCGTGGAAAAGTTCCGCCAGGCGCTGCGCCGGGCCGGGACCCTCCGTGGCCACCACGATCCTCCACTGGTCCCGGACGTGGGAGCCGATGAAGTCCATCATCTCCGCCACATCACCCTGGTACCCGCGCGGTTCGCGGGCGCGGAGGTTCAGGACGTCAATCTCGGGCAGCAGCTCCTCGTCAGTGGCCAGCGACGTGATGGACCACCAGGACACCTCGTGCTCCAGCGAGAAGCTCCGGGTTTCGGCCAAGGAACGGAAGCTGGCTGAGTGCAAAGCTGCCGACGCCTGCGAACTGAGGTCCAGTGGAGCCGTGCCGCCATCCGAGGCCGTGGACCAGGCTGCTTCCAGGAACTCCTCGTTGGTGGCCGCAAGATCATGTGCGCGCCTGCGGACCTTTTCCGGTTCAATGATCACCGAGATGGACCCGGCGGGCAGCTGCTCCACGAACGGGACCATGGCGTCCACCAGCACCGGGGCCAGGGATTCCATCCCTTCCACGGCGATGCCGCCGGCGATCTTCTCCAGCATGTCCGCGGCCGCGGGCAGCTGCGCCTTCAGGGTGGCCGCGCGCGACATCACCGACGGCGTGATGAGGATTTCGCGGCAGGGCGGGGCGTGGAGCTCGGCGGGGTGGTGCACCCCGGGCGCCGACAGCGAGCGCTGGTCGGCCACCGCGAACCAGCGCATCTGGTCCACCTCGTCGCCGAAGAACTCCACACGGATGGGATGGTCCTCGGTGGGCGGGAAGACGTCGATGATGCCGCCGCGGACGGCAAACTCGCCACGGCGGGTGACCATGTCCACGCGTGCGTAGGCGGCATCGGCAAGGCTCCGCACCACGCTGGAGAACGGCATGTCCTGTCCCACCTTCAGGGTGACCGGAACCAGGTCACCCAGCCCGGCGACGATCGGCTGGACCACCGCGCGGACCGGTGCCACCACCACACGCAGCCGGCCCGCCGTCGAACTTTCCGGGTGCGCCAGGCGGCGCAGGACGGACAGCCGGCGGCCCACCGTGTCGGAGCGGGGTGAGAGCCGTTCGTGCGGCAGGGTTTCCCAACTGGGGAACTCGGCCACTGAATCGGCCGGCAGGTAAGCGCGCAGGGCCGCTGTCAGATCCTCCGCTTCGCGTCCCGTGGCGGTGACCGCCAGAACTACGGGAGGGAGCCCGCCGTCGGGAGTTCCTTCGTCGGAGCCGGCGTCCAGGCCGTCTGCCATTTCCGCCAGCAGGACGGCGCGGAGTCCGGCCGGCGCGCTGATCTGGTAGTCCTGGCCCCGCACGTCAAAACCCCTGGCCGCCTCCGCCTGGACCCGCGCGAACGTCTGGTCTTCTGCCAGGACACGGCGCAGTCCGGTCAGCGAGGGACCACCGTTGGACGGGCCAGGATGGGACGGGCCAGTGGGGCTCATGGCGGAAACTCCTGTGGGTTCATGGGATCGCAGGCAACACGAAAGCCCGAAATTCACTTCGAATCCCGGGTCATCCCAGCCTACCCCTGCCCCGGGGCCCGCCGGGCACCCCGTTGCTAAGCTTGCTGAGGAAGCGCGCCTATTGCGCGCCTCCGCCTGGCCGGCCTGAGGAGCTTTCAGTGAGCGATAGCAATAGTCCGAGCGACACTCCCACCACCGTGGCACCGGGGACGGCGCGAACCGTCCTGGTGACCGGCGCCACCGGCTACATCGGCGGCCGCCTGGTCCCCCGACTGCTGGAAGCCGGGCATACCGTCAGGGTCCTGGTCAGGACCCCGGCAAAGATCGCCGGCGTGCCGTGGCTGGGCAAGGTTGAGGTCATCGAGAGCAGTCTCGACGACGGCGGAGCCCTGGAGCAGGCGCTGGCCGGCGTCGACGTGCTCTACTACCTCGTCCACTCCATGGCTTCCGGCGCCGGCTTCGAGTCCAAGGAAAAGGCCATGGCGGAAACGGCCGCCACAGCTGCCGCCGCGGCCGGCGTAGGCCGGATCGTCTACCTGGGCGGCCTGCACCCGGCCGACGTGGAACTGTCCACCCACATGCGGTCCCGGGAAGCCGTGGGAAAGGTGTTCCTGGACAGCGCGGTGGACTCGGTGGTCTTCCAGGCCGGGGTGGTGATCGGTTCCGGGTCCGCGTCCTTCGAAATGATCCGCCACCTGTCCGAAACGCTTCCGCTGATGCCGGCCCCGAGCTGGGTGCGCAACAAGATCGAGGCGATCGCCGTCAGGGACGTGCTGCACTACCTTGTGGGCGCCGCATCCTTGGACGGGCCCGTCAACCGCACCTTCGACATCGGCTGCCGGCAGGTCCTGAGCTACGCGGGCATGATGAAGGAATACGCCGCCGAGGCCGGGCTGCCGTACCGGGTGGTGCTGGCTCTGCCCATTCCCGCCCCGAGGCTCGCCGGCGTGTGGGTGGCCCTGACCACGCCCATCCCGCTGTCCATGTCGCTCCCGCTCGTCGAGTCGCTGCAGCACGATGCCGTGTCCCGCGAGCACGACATCGACGCCCATATCCCGGTTCCGGCGGGCGGCCTGACCCCGTACCGGCGGGCCGTTGCCCTCGCCCTGGGCAGGGAGCGTGACGGCCAGGTGGAAACCACGTGGTCAAATGCCGGGGCCGACGCCGATCCGTTGCCCAGCGATCCGGACTGGGCAGGCCACACGGTCTACGTCGATGAGCGGACCTTCCACGGCGATGTTGATCCCGCCCACGTGTGGACCATCATCGAAGGTATCGGCGGCCGGAACGGCTGGTATTCCCTGCCGCTGGCATGGCGGGTACGTGGCTGGCTGGACAAGCTCACCGGCGGCGCGGGCCTGCTGCGGGGACGAAGGCACCCCGGCACCCTGGCCTCGGGCGAAGTGGTGGACTGGTGGCGCGTGGAACGGATCGAGCGCGGAAAACTGTTGCGCCTCCGCGCGGAGATGCGCGCCCCCGGACGGGCCTGGCTTGAACTGTCCGTCGAACCTGACGGGACGGGCAGCCGCTACCGGCAGCGGGCCATTTTCTTCCCCAAGGGCCTCAGCGGAAAGCTCTACTGGCTTGCCGTGCTGCCCTTCCACAGCCTCATATTTCCGGCGATGGCACGGAACATCACCACGGCGGCGCAGAAAATCGCCGGCGCCGACAGCGCGGAGGCCGGTTCCAACAACACGCAGGGCTCCCCGTAGGATGTGGGGAGCAAAAAGCGTTCTGACCTACACATCACTGGAGGACCCATGGCACTGAGTGCAACCACTACCCTTCCGCACGCCGTCGACAGCGTCGCTGCCGTCTTCATCAACGAGGACTTCCAGCGGCACACGAGCCAATTCGTTGGCGGCACACTTGAATCCTTCGAGGTGGCCGGAGACGTTGACGGAGTATTCAGCACCACCTCGGTCCGCACGCTGCCCACCACCCGGCTGCCGGAGATCGCCCGTAAGTTCGTGGGCGAAAAGCTCACTGTGACGCAGGTGGAGAACTGGGACGCCCCGGCGGCCGACGGTTCCCGCCAGAGCAACATCACGCTGAAGATCGCCGGCGCCCCCCTTGATGTGACCGCGGTCCAGCGGCTCGTCGCGGAGGGCGGCAGCACGCGCATTGAACTCGAAGGCAACGTGACCTCCTCCGTCCCGTTCCTGGGCGGCAAGATCGCCGAGGCAGCTGAGCCCATGGTGGCCAAGGCCTTGAACATCCAGTCACAGCAGGCCCAGGCCTGGCTCGAAAGCCACTAAGGCCATGCAGCTCCCCCTGTTGGCGGGCGTGGTCCTGATCATCGCCGGCCTCTGGTCCCTGGTGGTCTGGCCGCAGTTCCTGCGCCGCGTGATGAAGGATCCCAGGGCGCGGGACGCCGCCGGCAAGGCCACAAAGTTCCTCACCGTCCACGTGGTGCTGGTCAGCATCTCGCTGGTGCTGGGAGCTGCCACTGCCATGATCGGGGTTATGGGCCTGCTCCGGTAGGCTGGACACAGGTGCGCCGGGAAGTCTGGTCGGCAACAGTTTTGCCGACCCCTTAATTCCAGGAGCCACCCATGGCCAAGCGCCCATCCCGCCCCGCCTTCGCTGCCAGAGTCCTCAGCCGCTCAAGCTACCCCGAATTCCTGCGGATCTCAGAGATCCTCAGGCTGGAAACAGCCGGCGGTGCCCTCCTTTTGCTGGCCACAGCCGCGGCCCTCATCTGGGCCAACTCGCCGGCGGCTGAGGGCTACTTCGCGCTGCGTGACCTGAAAATCGGCTATGAGCCCTGGCACCTCCGGCTCTCTCTGGGGCATTGGGCGTCGGACGGCCTCCTGGCCATCTTTTTCTTCCTGGCCGGCCTGGAACTCAAGCGGGAGTTTGTCTCCGGTGAACTCCGCAAAGTGTCCAAGGCGGTGGTTCCGGTGGCCGCGGCCGTGGGCGGCGTGGCAGTTCCGGCCCTGATCTACACGCTGGTGAACCTGGGCCAGGACGCCGAGAGCCTGCGGGGCTGGGCCATTCCCACAGCCACCGATATCGCCTTTGCCCTGGCCGTGCTGGCCGTCATCAACACCCACCTGCCTGCGGCCCTCCGGACCTTCCTGCTCACCTTGGCCGTAGTGGATGACCTGCTGGCCATCGGCATCATCGCCTTCTTCTACTCGTCCGGACTGCAGCCGCTCTTCCTGTTAGCGGCACTGGTTCCGCTGGGGCTGTTTACCCTGCTGGCCCAGAGGAGGATCCGTAGCTGGTACCTGTTGCTGCCGCTGGCCGCCGCCACCTGGGGACTCGTGCACGCTTCCGGTATCCACGCCACGGTGGCCGGTGTGCTGCTCGCTTTTGCCGTGCCGGTACTGGCGTCGCGGAAACGTGGTGAGGCGGGTTCCGGTATGGCTGAGTCCCTGGAACACCGGCTCCGCCCGCTTTCGGCAGGTTTCGCCGTCCCGGTCTTCGCCTTCTTTTCCGCCGGAGTTGCCGTGGGCGGCCTCGACGGCTTTCGGTCGGCCCTGGCGGATCCCGTGGCGGTGGGAATTGTGGCTGCCTTGGTGGCCGGCAAAACGATTGGCGTGTTCGGTACTACCTACCTGATCACTAAGACCACCAGGGCAAAGCTCGACGACGGCCTGGCCTGGATCGATGTTGCCGGCCTTGCGATTTTGGCCGGAGTGGGCTTCACGGTGTCGCTGCTGATCGCCGAGCTGAGCTTCGGTGCGGGTTCGGCCTACGATGACCACGCGAAGGTGGCCATCCTCACCGGATCACTGGTTGCCGCCCTGCTCGCCACCGTGGTGCTCCGGCTGCGGAACCGGCATTACCGCGCAGTGGAACTTGCGGAACGGCATGATGCTGACGGCGACGGCATCCCGGACGTTTTCGAGCACCGGGGCTGACAGCGGCGCGGACCGGCCTCGGCCCGGCTTCGGCCCGTGCGGGCCTAGGCTGCCTGGTTCAGGGCGTCCTCGGCGGCCACCCAGGAAATCATGGCGCACTTAACGCGCGCGGCGTAGCGGGCCACACCCTCGAAAGCCGCGGCGTCGCCCAGGATCTCGGGATCGGCGTGGATCTTCCCGCGCGAGCGGAGCACTTCGCGGAAGTTGCCAATGACGGCGTGGAGCTCGTCCACGGTCATCCCCTCCGCGAGTTCGCTGAGGACCGACGCCGATGCCATCGAGATGGAACACCCTTCGCCGTCCCAGGAGATCTGCGCCACCTTGCCGTCTTCCACAGCCACCCGCAGGGTCACTTCGTCGCCGCAGACCGGGTTGAGCTGGTGGGACTGGCCCGTGGACGCCCCCGCCGGCGCGGCGATGCCTGCCAGCCCGCTGCCGTGACGGGCTTTGGAATGGTCAAGGATGATCTGCTGATACAGCTGGTCAAGGCTCATGGTGGTGTACCTTCGGTGATCGCGCTAGACGCGGAAGTAGGAACGGACCCCGGCGACGGCTTGCAGGAAGGCATCGACGTCGTCGGTGGTGTTGTACAAGTAGGCGCTTGCCCTGGTGGTTGCGGTCAGGCCCAAGCGGCGGTGCAGCGGCTGGGCGCAATGGTGACCCACGCGGACGGCGATGCCCCGGGAATCCAGGAATTGCCCGACGTCGTGCGCGTGCACACCGTCGACGTGGAATGCGGCAAGGCCGATCCGTTCCTGTCCGGCGGCGGGCCCCAGCACGCGGATGCCGGGAATGGACTCCAGCCCCGCCACCATCCGCTGACCGAGCTCCGCTTCCCAGCGGTGCACGCGGTCGAGGCCGGTTTCCGTGAGGTAGTTGGCTGCGGCGGCCAGGGCAACGGCCTGCGAGATGCGCTGGGTGCCGGCCTCGAAGCGCTGCGGCGCTGGCAGGTACTCGGCCCGTTCCATGGTCACCGTGGTGATCATGGAACCGCCCGTGAGGAACGGCGGAAGCACGTCCAGGAGGTCCTGCTTGCCGTAGAGGACCCCGATTCCGGTAGGCGCCAGCATCTTGTGGCCGGAGAACACGGCGAAGTCGACGTCAAGCTCCTTGACGTTCAACGGCAGGTGCGGTGCTGACTGGCAGGCGTCCAGGACCACGAGGGCTCCGGCCTGCCGCCCCAGCGCAACCAGTTCCTGTACGGGATTAATTGTGCCCAACACGTTGGAGGCGTGGGTGAACGCCAGAACCTTAGTTTTGCTTCCCAGGATCTCGGCCGCAATATCCAGCCGCAGGGCACCGGCGTCGTCGATGGGGATATAGCGCAACGTGGCGCCGGTGCGGAACGCCAGTTCCTGCCAAGGGATGAGGTTGGCGTGGTGCTCCATTTCGGTTACCACGATCTGGTCACCCGGGCCCACTGCGAGGTCTTTGAGCCGGGCGTCACCGCGCCCCTGCGCGGCCCACAGCGCGGCGTTGGACAGTGCGTAGCTGACCAGGTTCAGGCCTTCGGTGGCGTTGGAGGTCCACACCGTTTCCGCGTAATCGGCACCGATGAAGTCCGCTATGGTCTGGCGGGCATCTTCGAAAACCTCTGTGGCTTCCACGGCAAGATAGTGGGCACCGCGGTGCACCGCAGCGTTGCGCTGTTCGTAAAACTCCTGCTCAGCTTCGATGACACTCAGCGGGTTTTGCGAGGTGGCGCCCGAATCGAGGTACACCAGGGGCTGGCCGTTCACCAGCTGGCCAAGGACGGGGAAGTCGTTTCGAATCCTGAGGACTTCGGCGTTATCCATGGCGGGCACTGCGCGTTCCAGCGTGGCAGGCGTTGATACTAGGGCCAAAGCTAACTCCTTGAGATGCCAATGGATTGACACTCAATTGTCCCACAACACCACTGTGGCGGCGGCCCGATGGGCAACCGCCACAGCAGCTCCGGGCTTCAGCCCGCGGAGGTGAGGGCCGGCGACGGCTGGGGGGAGAGTCTCGGTCTCAGAAGACTCTGACGTCGCCGGCCCCGCTTCGATCCAGCCCCAGGGGCCGGAAATTTGCTTCAAAAAGAGGCCTGAAAGTCCGTTGGCCGGACCGCGGTTTTGGCTCCGTGTTTTCCTGCCGCACTAAGTCAATCGCATGCTGAAGCTCAGCACACGAGTAGGCAGTACTCTACTTTTTTGGGCCAGGGCTACGCGTTTCCGGACGTCCGTACGCAGGGTCCCGGACGCATGGCGTCCGTACGCAGGGTCCCGGACGCATGGCGTCCGCAGGCAGGCCTAGTGCGGAAGGGCTGAAGCCAGTTCGTCGCGGCTCCGCACGCCGAGTTTGACGTACGTCCGGTAAAGGTGGCCCTCCACAGTACGCACGGACACCATGAGCCTTTGTGCGATCTCCCGGTCGGTGAGACCTTGCACAGCGAGCTCTACGATGTCCTGTTCCCGGCGGGTGAGGTGCACGCTGGGTGCTGCGGCGATGAAGTGGCCTTCCCGGAACCGCTCGCCCAGTTCGTGGTCACACTTCTCCCGCAGGGCCACCGCCTGACGGGCCCGCCGACGCTCGCCGGAGCTCTCCAGGACGGTGCTCGACCGCGCGTAGGCTTCCCGCGCAAGGTTCACGAATCCCGCGCCTTCAAGCATGGCTGCCGTTTCCATGATGGAATCTGCGTCCGCGGACTCCCAATGCCCCGCCAAGGTGAACATTGCCGCGGCCCAGCGGCCTTCAACGCTCCCCGCCAGTGAGTGGACCAAAGGGATCACGGAATGATCGCCCAGGTCCCAGCAGAGAGCCAAGAGTTCCAGGAGTGTCCCGGCCCGGGTGGTCACCTCGGGCGTGGTGGCCAGTGTGTGGAGGGACGCCAAGCCTTTTCCGTCATGCGCCACATACTCGGATGCTGCTGCGGCGTACGCCTTTGCAAGGAGTCCGTAGCCGGTGGAGCCCTGCGGTGAATCCTTGTAATCCAGCTCAAGCCGGCCGGCCTGGGCGGCGTCACCGAGTCTCGCCGCTACATAAAACGCCAGCCCGGAACCAAACCGGAACATCTGCAGCGGATCGTTGAGCCTCAAGGTCTCCACCGCCGGCAACAGCGTTTGGTAGGCGCGTTCCATCCGCCCCTGCCGCAGCAGCGAGTAGCCACGGAGCACCTCGAGGCTGCCGCCGAAATATGCGACACCCCGCGGCTGTCCGGCAGCATAGTTCGCCAACTCCCCTTCCGCCAAGTCCCACTCCCCCATGGCCAGGTAATCTGCCACCAGGCGGCCAAGGACAAATTCATTGAAGAAGAACACGCCACCCTGCAGGGAGGGAAGTTCCGAGACTGCCAGCAATGCGGTATCCAGCCCCTGGACGGCACGTCCGGCCGAGGCGAGCGAATGGGCCAGCAGCGCCAGGCCCACAGCACGCAGGGCGTCGTCCGTGGCATCGCCGGCGCGGCTGCTCCGAAGTTCCTGGACCTCGGCCTCCAAGGCCTGGTGGTTGCCTGCCTCGCAAAGTTCCAAAAGACGGAATAAGCGCTCCTGCCAGGGCCCGGCCGTCGCACCGGCTGTCGCTTGGGAATTCGGCGGCACAGCATCCGGGCAAGCCGTCATGGCGCCTGAACGCTGAAGCGCTTCGCGGGAATCGGCTGCGAATACTGACAGCGGCGTTCCCAGTGCCTGGTGGGCCATGGCCCTGAGCATCAGGACCGGAACAGCCCAGGCGCCGTTCCCCAGCTGCAGCCAGCATCCGTCCAGGAGCTTGGCCGCACCCACAAAGTCGCCTTCATTGAACAAGGCCCGTGCCTGGACAGCCTGTGCTTGCGGCACGAGGTCCGGGTCCGCGACCTTCGCCGCCATCGTCCGGCTGCTCCGGTTCCGGGAGTGGACCAAGGCGGTGCCGGCCGCTTCAAGCAATTCGGGATCGGATATTTTCAATCCACATTCGAGGGCCCATTCCACGGCCCTCATGCTGCCTTCTGACCCTTCGGGAGCGGTTCCCAGCTGATCCCGGATCTTTTCAAGCAGCTGCAGGCTCCGGGACACCGAGATACTGGTGCGGAGCGCCTCACCGAACACGGAGTTCCAGATCCGGAGATCGGCTGGGACGCCGGAACTTTCCACCATCATCTGCTGGTCCAGCAGCGTGCGCACCACTTCGGCGCCAAAAATGTCCTCGATCACCTTCCGGCTCACGGGCCCGGCGAGGGCGACAAGTTTCAGTACTTCCTGCTCTTCCGGGCTGCGCCGGAGCATGTCCTTCACCACCACCTCGGTGAGCCTGGGTCCGTCGGCAGGCAAGGGGCCCAGCAGCATCCAGATCCCGTTCCGCTTTGCGAGTTCGCCCCGCTCTGCGGCATCGTGCAGCAAGGCGTCAAGAATCCGCGGATTTCCGCCTGACGTGCTCCAGATAGTGTCGATGGTTCCGGACGGGACTGTACCATCAAGTGCGTGAGAGAGGACTTCCTCGATCTGCTCCCGGTTCATGGGACGGAGATCCACACGGTCAGCCAGGCCGTCATACCAGAGTTGCGCGAGCGGCTGGGGCAGCCCGGGCCGCGGCCTGCCGGCAGCAAGCACGGTGGCCCAGCCGGCGGAGATCATGTCGGCCACGATGCTGGCCGTTGCCTCGTCCAGGTGATGGGCGTCATCCATCACCAGAAGCAACGGGGTATCCTTGCCGGCTTTCAGCTTCTCAAAGTACCTCCACACGGACCGCAGCACAGCCACCGGAGACACGGAGTCTTCGGCCGTCAGCTCCGCCGTGTAGGGCGCCAAAACTCCAAAGGGAACGCCGGACAGCGACGAACTTCCATGGATCTGAACAATGATCATCTCCTGGGAAAGCCGCTCGGTGATGGCCTCGGTCAGAGTTGACTTCCCGATGCCCGGGCCCGCCATGAGGAACACGGCCTGGCTCGTGCGGCTGCGAATGATGTTGCAGATCCGGTCCAGCGGTTCACGCCGGCCAGTGAGCAGTCGATATGGCGTTCCCGGTTTGGCAGCGTGGCCGTTAGACGAGTCCAGTCAGATCACCCCTGGACGTCACTCCGAGCTTGGTAAAAACCTGGTAAAGGTGGCCTTCCACAGTGCGCACGGACACGCCCATCTCCACAGCAATGTCACGGTTGGACGCGCCCCGGCCGGCCAGCCGCGCGATCTGCCGCTCCCTGGCGGTCAGCAGCGGGCTGCCGCTGCTCGGCACGATCGGCAGGCTTGCCACGGTGGCTGCGAGGATGTCCAGCCGGGCCTGTGCAGTCCTGGCGGAGACCGAGTCACCGGCCTGCCGGGCGTAGTCAACGGCCAGCGCCATGCACCGGGCCTCAACGGCATCCAGTTCCAGGGTGGCCGCCAGTTCCCCGCCGGCAAGCAACGTTTTGGCGTCGCGGGTGCGGCTGCCCACGGCGATCAGCCGCGAAATTTCCGCCAAGGGGCCCTGGCGATGCCCGGCCACTTGTTCCATCAGCCGGAAGTCCGCTTCCGTGCCGTTGACCGTGGCTCCGAGCAGGCTGATCCCGGCCAGGGTGAACCTGCCTGCTGCGATGTCACGGCGAGCTGACTGCTTGAGACGGGTGGCCGCGTCATTGTCCCCCAGCCATCGGGCGGCCATATCAGCGCAGAATTCGGTGCGGCTCCGGGTGGCATGATCAGCGGCACCTGCCGTCCGCTGCAGCCTGTCAAGATACTTCCGGGACTGCCCGGCATTGCCGATCTGCGCATACGCGAAGGCGATGGCGGCGTAGGCGGCGCGGAGCATGCTCTGGACGGGCCGCAGTTCCAGCTGGGCAGCGGCCGAGAGCAGCGAATCAAGGGCAACGGCGCCGCGACCCGAGTACACGTAAGCGATGCCGGCCGCGAGCTCCGCGGCGGCGCTCCGGTAAGGGAGCCGGTGGAACTCGCGCGCGGAAGGCGGATCCAGAAGGTCGATGCACCGGCGCCATTGCCCTGCCATCAGGAGCACGTTGTACGCTCGGCCGGCGAACCTCTCGCGCAGCCCCACGATCTCGGCGGCGTCCGAGATCTGCCCGCCCAACTGCCTCATCAGGCTCAGGGCGTCCATTTCCCGCCCGGCCATGGACAGGGCGCTCATGAGGATCACCGCTGAGTTCATCCTGAACCAGGTGTCCGGATTCTGCCCGGGGTCCGCAGCGGCTTCCAGTGCCGGCAAGGCGGAGGCGTAGTCCCCCACGAAAGCCTGGTACTCGAATTCGCTGAGGCTGATCCGGTTGGCCGCAGCAGCCAGCGGCTCCGGCCAGCCCTTCGCGATTCCTGGCTCCACGTCCAGCCGCTCCCGTGCCGTCTGCAGCAGCGCCGGCACCCGGGCGGTGTGTTCGGGGAGCCAGACCATAACCCGAGATTTGGCCGCGACCACCCGGGCGAACTCCTCAACGTCCAGGTTGTCCAGCTGCGGCTGGGAAATATCGTCCAGTGCTGCCATGGCCTGCACCGGGAGGTCCATGAGCAGGTACGCTGCCGCTTTCTGCCGCTGGGCAGGCACCCATTGAGGGTCATTCCGCTTCAGCGTGTCGGCATACTTGAGGGCAAAATGAGGGTCAAAGAGCTGCACTGCGGCCTCGGCAGCGGCCAGCGCCATGGCCGGACTCAGCTCCGCCTCGCATTCCTGGGTCCAGGCGCCGAACGCCATCAGTTCTTCCACCGTCATCGTGGCAGGGTCAGGTTCCTTGCCGCCCAGGAGCAGGCTCCGCAGTTCCCTTCGCCGAGTGATGCTGAGCCAGGAGCGGACAACGTCGCCGAGGTACTTTTCACGCAGTGAAACCCATCGGTTGTCCGAAGCATCGATCTCCAGCAGGCCCGAATCCTCCATGTCCGCCACCACACCGGCACCGTACACGGTGGTCAGCCTTGACAGTTCCACGCTGCGGGCGCAGGAAAGCATCTCGATGACATCCCGTTCCTCCGGAGACTTCCGGGTCCACTGGGACCGGACGATGTCGTCGAGGCTGGCCGCGCCGTCGAGCACCACCTTGTCCCGAAGAGTCCAGACGGAGTCCGACAGAACCAGGTTCCCCGAATGCTGCTGCTCGGTTACAAGCGCTTTCAGGAGCAGGGGGTTGCCGCCAACCATGGTGTGGAAAGTGCTGACCAGGGAGGACGAAACGCGGTGGCCCAGCAGGGAAAGCAGCACCTGGCGGGTCTGCAGCTCATTGAGGTTGTCCAGCCTGACCTCGGTGAGCCGGCGGTCGTTGAGGAGCCAGTGGAAGTCGGCCGGAAGATCACTAACCATGGGTGCCACGGCCACCATGCGGGCGGTCCCGGTCAGGAGGATGTTGAGCAGGACGCCAGCGCTCATATCATCAAAGCTGCCGGCGGTGTCCAGGGTGATGACACACTGGCGCCCCGCGGCATCGCTTTTGATGAGGGACGTAATGCCACGGAGGATGGCTGTGGGCGACCCCATGTACGCCTGGGGAAGACGCGCCAGCAGGAAAGCCAGGCAACCGTAGGGTGTTGTGCCGGACGACGGTCCGCTGCGCAGCTGCAACGTCCAGATATCCGGGCCAAGCTCGGCGACGGCTGTCCTGGCCAAGGATGATTTACCTACACCGCGTCCGCCGGTGATGACGACTCCCAGGGAGTCGAGGCTGGTCAGGGCGATACGGACCGCCTCGAGGTTGGCGCTCCGCGCGGGCACGGACCATCGCTGCGGCTCTGATACGCCAGCAGTGTCGGTGCGCAGCTCAAGGTCGTTGAGCGGTGACCCACGTCCCCAGCTGAGTGGCTCGATTGACATGAACTTGTCCCCTACATCCCACTAAAGCGGGATAAGCCCCATCGCTCCCCCGCTTAGGAAGAAGACTACCCCTTGGCACACGCAGGTAAACAGGGACAGGCGGTTTTAAGTTTTATTGCTGAACGTCTGACCTAGCCGGATGGAACTTCTGCTGGGCCGCAGTCAGTCCTTCCCTGACCAGCATCTCCACCGCATCAGCCGCCTCATCGAGCAGGAACGGAAGGTCCTTGCGCTCTGCAGTGCCAAAATCGCGCAGGACATAGTCTGCAGTGTCCATCCGCCCTGGAGGGCGGCCCACGCCCACCCGTACCCGCAGGTAATCCTTGGTGGCCAGCGCCTTGGACATGTCCCTGAGGCCGTTGTGGCCGCCCTCACCGCCGCCGCATTTCAGCTTTATGGTGTTGAACGGAATATCAATCTCATCGTGCACCGCGACAACATGGTCAGGATCAATGCCGTAAAAATTTGCCAGGCCGGCCACCGGGCCGCCGGAAACGTTCATATAGCTCATCGGCTTGGACAGCACCACCCGGGGACCGCCGATCCCCAGCCGTCCTTCGAGCACCTGGGCGCGTGCCTTGTGGGTTTTGAACTTGCCGCCCATCCGGCCCGCGAGTTCGTCCAGGACCATCTGGCCGACATTGTGCCGGTTGCCCTTGTATTCGGCCCCGGGGTTTCCGAGGCCAACGATCAGCCAGGTGTCAGTCATTATTCAATCCTAAGGTGGTCCGGACATGGCTGTGGCCGGACCCCGACAGGGCCCGGCCACAAATAAAGCGGTGCCGTTATTACTCGCCTGCGACTGCGGCTGCGGAGTCAGCCTGTGCCTCTTCCTCAGAGACCTCAGTGGCCTCGGAGATGTGGACAACCAGTGCGTCGGCGTCGGCCAGCAGGACCGAACCCTTCGGCAGGACCAGGTCGGAAGCGTGGATGTGCTGTCCGGCGGAGCGGCCTTCAATGTCGACCTCGATGGCGGTGGGCAGGTGGGTTGCCTCGGCCTCAAGGGAGATGACGGTGAGTTCCTGGTTGAAGACGCTGCCCGGAGCCAGTTCGCCAACGATGTGAACCGGGATGTCCACGGTGACTTTCTCGCCCTTGATGACGGTCAGCAGGTCGATGTGCTCGATGATCTGCTTGATGGGGTCGCGCTGGACGTCCTTGACCAGGGCCAGGTGCTCTTCGCCGTTGACGTCCAGGGACAGGAGGGCGTTGGCTTTGCGGACTGCCAGCGTGGTGGCCTTGGCCGGAAGCGTGATGTGGATCGGCTCGGCGCCGTGGCCGTAGATGACGGCGGGGATCAGGTTGGCCATGCGCGCACGGCGGGCGAAGCCCTTGCCGAATTCGGTGCGTACTTCTGCTGCGAGCTTCTGCTCAGACATGTGTATCTCCTCGGAAGACTAAAAGGTGTTCAGCAAGGGCGGAGGTCTGTTACGACCTTCAACGCCGGGCGGCCGTGAGGCGGCCCTTCCAGAAGGGAGATTCAGACCCAGTCGATAACGGAGACCTGCAGACCGGTTTCCCGGATGCTCTCCCTCGCCAAGGTATCGTGAAAAAGCTTACCAGCGCCGGACCCAATTACAGAAAACGGCGGTGATTGAGCCTGATTGCGGTGGTTGAGCCTGTCGGGTTTCGACGGGCTCAACCACCAAAAGCTTGGAGATTCAAGCGTTGCCGTCGAACAGGCTGGTGACCGAACCGTCGTCGAACACTTCGCGGATGGCCCGGGCGATCAGCGGTGCGATGGACAGCACCGTCAACTGCGGGAACTGCTGATTCGCAGTGAGGGGCAACGTATTGGTGACCACCACTTCGCGGGCGCCGGACTCGGACAGCCGCTGTGCCGCCGGCTCGGAGAAGACAGCGTGCGTCGCGGCGATGATGACGTCTTTGGCCCCGGCGTTCTTCAGGACCCGGACTGCACCGGAAATGGTGCCGCCGGTGTCGATCATGTCGTCGATCAGGACGCAGGTCCGGCCCTCAATCTGGCCCACAACGGTCTTGGAGACGGCCTGGTTGGGAACGGTGAGGTCACGGCTCTTGTGGACAAACGCCAGCGGCGCTCCGCCCAGGCGTTCGGCCCACTGCTCCGCGACGCGCACCCGGCCGGTGTCCGGCGACACCACGGTGACGTTGTCGGCGGCGACACGCGTGCGGATGTAATCGGCCAGGAGCGGGATGGCCATGAGGTGGTCCACAGGCCCGTCGAAGAAGCCCTGGATCTGCGAGGTGTGCAGGTCAACGCTCATGATGCGGTCAGCGCCGGCGGTCTTGTACAGGTCCGCCACCAGGCGGGCGGAAATAGGCTCGCGGCCGCGGCCCTTTTTGTCCTGCCGCGCATACGGGTAGAACGGGGACACCACGGTAATGCGCTTGGCGGAAGCCCGCTTCAGCGAATCGATCATGATCAGCTGTTCCATGAGGTGGTTGTTCAACGGAGCCGGGTGGGCCTGGATGACGAACGCGTCGGTTCCCCGGACGCTTTCGCCGGCGCGGACGTAAATCTCCCCGTTGGCGAAGTCGTAGGCATCAACGGGCAGCAGCTCGGTACCCAGTTCCTTGGCGATTTCCCGCGCCAGTTCGGGGTGCGCCCGCCCAGCGGCAAGCACCAGCTTCTTCTCGCCGCGTGCCGTAATTTCGCTCATTATCGCTGGTCCTCTTCTGTCGATGCTGGGGTATGTGAGGAATCTGAGGTGGCCGCCTGCGCCAGTTCCGCCGAGCGTGAGCCGGGGCGGTTGGCCACAACCCAGCCCTCGGCGTTGCGCTGCGCTGCAACGGACAGGACGAGCGCCCCTGCCGGGACGTCCTTGCGGATCACCGCGCCGGCGCCGCTGTAGGCACCGTCCCCCACGGTGACCGGTGCAACAAAGACCGTGTTGGAACCTGTGCGGACGCCCGAGCCGATCACCGTGCGGTGCTTCTTCTCGCCGTCGTAATTGGCCGTGATGTTGCCGCAGCCAATGTTAGTGTCCTCGCCGATTTCGGCGTCGCCGGCGTAGCCGAGGTGGGAAAGTTTGGAGCCGCGGCCAATCGTGACGTTTTTGGTTTCGTAGAACGCACCGATCTTGCCGGTGTCGCCGAGCACTGTGCCGGGACGCAGGTACGTGAAGGGGCCGACGGCGGCGTCCGCGCCGATCACGGCACCGGAACCGTGGGTGCGGGTCACCTTGGTGCGCTCGCCGATGCTGACATCGGTCAGGGTGGTGTCGGGGCCGACGACGGCGTCCCTCGCCACGGTGGTGGCGCCGTGCAGCTGCGTGTTCGGCAGGATGCGGACGTCCTCGTCCAGGGCGACGGCGGAATCGATCCAGGTGGTGGCGGGGTCAACCACTGTGACGCCGGCGCGCATCCAGGCTTCAACGGTGCGGCGGTTCAGTTCCGCGCCGAGGGCGGAGAGCTGCACACGGTCATTGGCGCCCTCCACCTGCCAGCGGTCTTCGGTGACCACGGCGGCAACCCGGCCGCCCGACTGCCGCGCGAGGCCCAGCACGTCGGTGAGGTACTTTTCACCCTGCGAATTGTCGGTGGTGATGTGGACCAGCGCGTCACGGAGAACATCGGCGTCGAAGGCGTAGATCCCGGAATTGACCTCGCGGATCAGGCGTTCGGTTTCCGTTGCATCCTTGTGCTCGCGGATGCCGGTCACGGAGCTGTCATCACCTCGGAGAATGCGTCCGTAGCCCGTGGCATCATCCAGCAGCGCGGTGAGCACGGTGACGGCATTGGCCTCCCGCTCATGTGTGGCCACCAGGTCCGCCAACAGGCTGCCGGTCAGGAGCGGAACATCGCCGTAAGTAACTACTACGGTGCCTGCGAGTTTTTCCTGGGCGTCCAGTGCCTGCACTGCCACCTCAACGGCGCGGCCGGTGCCGGGGACGTCGTCCTGGTCCACGATCAGGGCTTCGGGGTCTAGCTCCTTCAGGTGGCGGGCAACCAGATCCCGCTCGTGTCGGACCACCAGGGCCAGCCGTCCGGGGTTAATGCTGCGGGCTGCCAGCAGGGCGTGGCCCACCATGGACCGGCCGCCGATTTCGTGCAGGATCTTCGGCGTACGGGATTTCATCCGGGTACCGGCGCCTGCTGCCAGAACAATGACGGCGGCTGGGCCGGTAGTCTCGGGGATCACGTACGGGTTCTCCTTGCTTGGTTGCGCGTTGCGCTGGGCGCGGTGCCTGTCCGGCCAAAATCCACGGCGGGGCACCGAGTTCATCCTACTGGACGGTCTTCGCACAGCTGTTCCGCCCATAGGATTCGAACCTATACTCCACGGCTCCAAAGGCCGGGGTGCTGCCATTACACCAGGGCGGACCATGCCACAGGCGCAAAGGCCAAGGCACAAGTATTTATTTTGCCATGGCTTCAGGGCAGCCCGCGACATTGGCGGGAATCACGGCAGCCAGGCCTCTGTCCCACCACGGGTTCCAACTGTTTCAGCGTGCTAGGGCATGATGGAAATGTGAGCAATAACCCACCCCGGACACGGATGACAGGCGTACAGCGGCGCAGCCAGCTGATCGACGTCGGCCGTGGCCTTTTTGCCGCGCGCGGGCTCGACGGGACCACCATTGAGGAAATTGCGGCCTGTGCCGGTGTTTCCAAGCCCGTGATCTACGAACATTTCGGCTCCAAAGAGGACCTCTACACGCAGGTGGTGGACTTCGAGTTCCACATCCTGCTGGACTCGATCACCGCTGCCCTGACCGAAGAAGGCAAACCACGGGTCCTGGTGGAACGCGCCGCCCTGGCCCTCCTCACCTACATCGAGGACCGCGCGGAGGGCTTCCGGATCCTGATGCGGGACGCCCCGCCGTCGCAGCCCGAAGGCGCCTTCTCCACCCTGCTGTCCCAGGTCACCGCCCGCGTGGAACACATCCTGTCCGACGAATTCCACCGCCGCGGCTTCAGCGCCCAGGACGGCGCCATGTACGCGCAGATGCTCGTGGGCATGGTGGCAATGACCGGCCAATGGTGGCAGGACAGCCGCCAGCCCGACAAACACACCGTAGCCGCGCACCTGGTCAACCTCGCCTGGAACGGCCTCACAGGCCTCCAAAAAGACCCCGAGCTCCGCACCGAAGATTCAGCGCGAACGGACACTTAAGCCCCTGCGCGAGCGAAGTGTCCCGGGGTTGCGTGCGCTCGTGGTCACCTACGCGGCGCAGGAGCCCTTCGCCGTCGCTTAGCCTCGATCCACCGATCCGCCTGGGCGGATGAGCTGAATTCGGTTTCGGCTCGTTGTGCGGGCGAAGGGCGTGCTGGGGTGCCGGGCCTCGCT
>NZ_JAMXBJ010000034.1 GCF_023913755.1 Pseudarthrobacter cellobiosi | reverse complement strand
ATGGGTTCTAGACAAGCTCCATTTTCCTTGAAAAGACGGGCATTCTCGGTTTAAACCGCCGTCGGCGCCCCGAGCAACATCGGTGGATCAAGGCTTAGCGTGCGCGTTCGACGTCGGCGGCGCTTTCTGTATCCCCGCGGGCGGTGAGCCCAGCCACGACGCCGTCGACGTCCGCCGCTGACCGGTTCTGGCTCAGCTTGGTCTTGGCCTCGATCCTGGTGATGACCAGTTCGATGCCCACAATGGCGCGCAACTGGCCCGAGACGTAGCGTTCCGGCGCGTCGTCCACGCTCCAAGGGTGGTCAAAATCCGCTTCGTTGGCGTTGGTCAGCCGCCTGACCTGGCCGGCGAGCCATGCCGGGTCGTCATGGATCACGAGATGGCCGTACACGTGCGCCGTGGAGTAGTTCCACGTGGGCACAACGCGCCCGTGCTCGGCTTTGGACGGGTACCAGGACGGCGAAATGTATGCGTCCGCGCCCTGGATGATCATCAGTGATTCGCCGATGGCCGGTTCGGACCACTGGGGGTTGTTCCTGGCGACGTGCGTCTGCAGCGCGCCGTGCTCGCCCACCGAGGGGTCGTAGGCAAACGGCAGCAGCGTGGCGATCAGGCCTCCTGACGTCGTGGTGACCAGGTTCGCTGCGCCCGGCCGGGTCAGCAGTTCTTGAACGGCATCGGGGCCGGCTTCAAAATGAGCTGGGGTGTACATGGGACTAATCCTTCGCTGACTGGAGGGATTTTGTGGCGTCGAGGACGGCGGGCTGGGCGGGCGCCGGTTGAGTTGAGGCCGGCCTCATCCGGACCCGGACCGCGGCGCCCGCGCAGAGAATAACGGCCAGGCCGCCCACGATGGTGCTCCACGTCAGGGTCTCGCCGAGCAGGAGGCCCGCCCAGCAGATGCTCAGCACGGGCTGGACAAGCTGGATCTGGCTGACCTGGGCCATGGGGCCAATAGCCAAGCCGCGGTACCAGGCGAAGAAGCCGAGGAACATGCTGACCACGCCCAGGTACGCAAAGGCCAGCCACTGGACCGGTGTGCCCGACGGCGGCTGCGGCGCCACGGATACCGCCACCAAAAACACCATCAGCGGCGACGCCAGCACCAGTGCCCACGACACGGTCTGCCAGGCGCCGAGCTCGCGGGCCAGCAGGCCACCCTCCGCATAGCCGATGGCCGCGGCCATCACCGCGCCGAGGAGCAGCAGATCGGCCCAGTGCAGCTGCCCGAACCCGCCGGACTGCAGGGATCCGAAGGCTATTGCGGCCAACCCGCCCACGCCGGTGATGAGCCAGAACGCCATCGGGGGATGCTCACGCCCCCGCAGGACAGCCACGGTCGCCGTCGCGGCGGGCAACAGGGCGATCACCACTGCGCCGTGACTGGCCGGCGTTGTGGTGAGCGCGAAGGAAGTCAGCAGGGGAAACCCGACGACGATGCCGCCGGCCACCACCGCGAGGCGGACCCACTGCGTGCCGCGGGGTAGCCGCTGCCGGGTGAGGACGAGCGCGAAGGCGGCGAGGATGGCGGCTACCACCGCACGGCCTGACCCGATAAACAGCGGCGACAGGGACTCGACGGCCACCTTCGTGAAAGGAACCGTGAAGGAGAAGGCTGCTACTCCCACGAGACCCCACCAGAGGCCGACGGGCTGGCGGGAAGGTATCACTGGCGGTAAAGGAGCAGTAGCGCTACTATTGTCTCTCATGAATAACGATAGCAGTTCCCGGATTGTGGCGCACCTGAAGAAATGGATTTCTTCGGCCGCGCCCGGTGCGAAGCTGCCGTCCACGCGGTCGCTGGTGGCCGAGTACCAGGCCAGTCCCGTCACGGTGCAGAAGGCCCTGCAGACGCTCACGGCGCAGGGGCTGATCGAGAGCCGGCCCGGCGTGGGGACCTTCGTGCGCGCCGTCCGGAGTGCCCGTCCCTCCGACTACGGCTGGCAGACGGCGGCCCTCCGTTCCCCGCTGGCGCCGCCTCCCCCGGCCTCCAGCACCATGCGCAACGTCGCCAACGATGCCATCTCCTTCCACTCCGGCTACCCGGACCGCGAACTCCTGCCCGAGCGGCTGGTGCGGGCCGCCATTGCCCGGGCAGCCCGCGGTGACGCGGCCTTGTTCCGTCCGCCCGCAGCAGGCATGCCGGAACTGCAGTCGTGGTTTGCGCACGAACTCGGTGCCTCCACGCCGGCCGGGACCACCCCGCCGAACCCGAGTGACGTCGTCGTACTCCCTGGAAGCCAAAGCGGGCTGAGCTCCGTCTTCAGCGCGCTCGCGGGCCGCGGACAGCCGCTGCTGATGGAATCGCCGTCCTACTGGGGTGCCATCCTGGCAGCGGGGCAGGGCGGCGTGCGCATTGTCCCGGTGCCCAGCGGACCGGACGGACCGGACCCGGCGGAACTGGCCCGAGCCTTTGAGGAGTCCGGCGCGCGGCTGTTCTACGCGCAGCCCAACTACGCCAACCCCACCGGCGCGCAGTGGTCTGCTGAACGGCGTGAACAGGTCCTGGACGTGGTGCGCGCGAAGGGCGCGTTCCTTGTGGAGGACGACTGGGCGCACGACTTTGGCATCAGCTCCAACCCCGTGCCCGTCGCCTCCCGCGACGACTCCGGCCACGTTGTCTACCTGCGCTCGCTGACCAAGAGCGTGTCACCGTCGATCCGGGTCGCCGCGGTGATCGCCCGCGGTCCGGCACGGGAGCGCATCCTGGCGGACCGGGCGGCCGAATCGATGTACGTCAGCGGGCTGCTCCAGGCGGCAGCGCTCGACGTCGTGACGCAGCCCGGGTGGCAGACGCACCTTCGCAGCCTCCGCCACCAGCTCGAGTCACGCCGCGACCTGCTCGTCACCAGCCTGCGCCAGCACGCCCCTCAGGCGCACATCGAGCAGGTGCCCAAGGGCGGCCTGAACCTCTGGGCGCGTCTGCCGGACGGGACCGACCTGGAACGGCTGACCCGCGACTGCGAAACCGCCGGGGTGATCATCGCCGGCGGCAACGAATGGTTCCCGGCCGAGCCGGCCGGTCCGTTCATCCGGCTCAACTACTCGGGGACGAATCCGGGCGCCTTCCCCGAGGGCGCCCGGATCATTGGCCAAATGCTGGAGCGGAACAGGGGCTAGGGCTCAGCTGGCCAGTTCAGCGCAGACGTCAACCACTGTGCCGGTACCTGTGAACATACCTCCGCGTTCGCTTCCGTCGGCGTTGAGGGTCCAGTTGACGGTACCGATGGTGAAGTACACGCCCAGAGGATGCCCGTTTGCTTTAGGAACGGTGATGATGTTGCGCCCCGTCGCGGTAACGTACTGGCCGCCATCGGAGGCTGGCTCAATGTGGGTCACGCCCGAGGCGCCCTCGTAGGTTATGGATTCCCCTGATTTTGCCGTGAGAGTGACAGTCAAGCCCGGCCAGATGATCTTGGCCCGGTCACCGGGCAGGTCGATAACCCCGACCTTGCCGTCAGCCGTGAGGACCACCTTGAAGCCCGGGCATGGCACGGTGAATGAGCCGGCAATCGGCCCGGGAGCAGCTGCGGCAACAGCCGGGGGCACAGGGGCGACCAGGGCGGCTGCGGCCAAGGCTGCAGGGGCCAATGCGCGGGTAATCGTGGTTTTCATGGGATTTCCTTTCGAACGTATATCGGATGGGTGACTCAAGCGTGGCTCCCGGGGCTTAACCGGTCCTTAATCGCTGCCGGGACTCTGGACCCTCTGCCCGCCGCAGGAGCATGATGGGGTTGATGCGGCTCCTCGGGGCCCATCGCGTGTCAGGGCGGGCGTATGGGGTCGCTGGTCGATGAGCTCCGCGGGACCGGGCCGGTCAGGTCCGGGCCAGCGGCCGGTCGGTGAGGGGTGCTTGGCGATGGGCGCACTGTGGATACGGGCCCTGGGCCCACTGGAGGTGGTCGCCGGCGGGACGCCGGTTGCCGTGCGTGCTGCCCAGCAGCGAATTGTGTTGGCGTGCCTGGCCCTGCGGGCCAATTCGGTGGTGACCCATGACTTCCTCGTAGAGTCACTCTGGTCCGGCAACCCGCCCGCAAAGCCGGGCGCACAGCTTCAGGTGTATGTCGCGAACCTTCGAAACATGCTGGATCCTGATCGATCCAAGGGCGCCGCCTCCCTGCGGCTGGCGAGCCGGTCGGGCGGCTACGTGCTGACGATTGCCGAGGACGAGCTCGACCTCCTGCAATTCCGTGAGCACATCGCGGCCGGCGAGCTGGCGGTGCAGGCCGGGGATTTAGCCGGGGGCGCGGAGTCTCTTCGCCAGGCCGTGGAGCTCTTCAGGGGCCACGCATTTCCTGACTTGGCGGACATCGAGCTGTTCCGACCGGAGCTGGACGAACTCGAGGATCGCCGCCTGGATGCCTACCAGGACCTGGCTGAGGTTGAGCTCGCGCTCGGCCGGCACGGCACGCTCGTGGGCGAGTTACAGACGTTGGCTGCGCAGCATCCGTATCGGGAACGGCTGTGGGCGTCGCTGGTGCTCGCTCTGTACCGCTCCGATCGGCAGGCGGATGCGCTGGCAGCCTGCCGTGACGCGCGCCAGGTCTTCCGCGAGGAACTGGGCATCGACCCTGGTTCACGCCTCCAACTGTTGGAGCGGTCGGTGCTGCAACAAGACGCGTCGCTAGCTGCCCCGACTACTAATGGGCACCGCCGCATCAGGCAACGGCTGGACAACCTTCCGGCCGAACTCACCCCGCTGGTCGGGCGGGACGCAGAACTGGCCGAGGTGTGTTCCCTCTACCGCTCGGAGCGCTGCAGGCTGGTCACCGTAACGGGCGCCGGCGGGACCGGCAAGACCCGGTTGGCCTTGGCGGCAGCGGCGCAGCTCGGTGAGCGATTGGCCGACGGCGTGGGCTGGGTCAATCTCGCCCCGCTCACCCAGACTCAACAAGTGCCGGCCGCCATAACTGCTGCGCTCGGGTTGCAGGACCGGGCCGGAGAGGACCCGCTGAAGGTCGCCGCCCGCTTCTTACGCTCGCGCCGGCTGTTGTTGGTCCTGGATAATTTCGAGCACCTGGAAGAGGCTTGGCCGGTGGTGCTGGATATGCTGACCGCGGCCCCTGGCCTGCGGATCATGTCCACTAGCCGACGAAGACTTGGACTTCGCGCCGAGTACGAATACGAGCTCGCACCGTTGGCCCTGCCTCCGTTCGACCCGCCGCTGCAACCGCGCGTGTTACGGGAAGTGCCGGCCGTGAAACTTCTCCTGGCCCGTGGACGGGCAGTCCGTCCGCATTTCGAACTCGACCACGGCAACGCAGCAGTGCTGACCCGTCTGTGCCACCGCCTGGACGGCCTTCCGCTGGCAATCGAACTGGCAGCCGCCCAGTTGCGGGATCACAGCGAGACCGAGCTCCTGGACGACTTGGAGGTCAGCCTTGCCGCGCTGCCGGCAGCCTTCCGCGACCTTCCGGACCGCCAGCGAACCGTCACGGCCACGATCGAGTGGAGTTACCAGCTGCTGGATGAAACCGAGCGGCAGCTTTTCGATCAGCTTGGCGTGTTCGCTGCTGATCCAACCGTGGCGGCAGTTAGCCGCATCTGCGGATCGACTCCCGCCACAGAGGCTGAGACGGAAGACTTGCTGACGGGACTCGCACACCATAGCCTGCTGCGTCGCTACACCGACCCGGCGGGAGCAAAACGCGTGTCGATGCTGCATTCGATCCGCGAGTTTGCCCGCGACCGTCTCGGGTCGCGTGGCGAGGGGGCAGCAGTGCGGCGCCAGCATGCTGAGTACTACCTCGCCCTCGCCGAGACTGTCAGCCCTCAGCTTTGGGAGCGCGGTCAAGTGGACGCCTTCCGGCTGCTGAATGCTGATGCGCCGGATTTGCGCGGTGCCCTGCTCTGGGCCACCGGACCGGACGGCTCGACTGATCTGGCCCTGCGGCTGATCGGACAGCTCTGGCATTTCTGGGAGCTCACCGGGGACGTGGCCGAGCAGTGTGAAATCGCCCTCAAGCTTGTAGCCGGCACACCGGACGCCGCACCTGCGCTGAAGGCTGCCGCGCTTAGCGGAACAGCCACCCTCTGCTGGATACTGGGCCGCAACGACGAGGCGTCCGACCTCCACAACCGGGCGCTTCAGGCATTTAGGAGGTCCGGAAACGAGCAAGGCGCCGCCTGGTCCTCGATGTGCCTGGCGACGCAGGCGGCCCAGCGAGACGACTCGGACACCGCTCAGCGACTGGCTGGCGAAGTCTTGTCGCTGCCCCACGCCAGCCCGCGCACGCGCGTCGCAGCTTTGATTATCCTGGGTCTGCTGGCACTGTACGCCGGCGACATCGGCCGCGCCCTTGACCTGTGCCGCGAATGTGTCGAACGTGCACGACCACTCGGCGATCGATCACTCCTCGGGAATACCTTGGTTAATCTGGCCGACAGCACAGAGCAATCCGGCGACTACGATACTGCAGAACAGCTGCTGTACGAGGCACTCGGCGCGGCGCTTGAGCTCGGTGCACAAGGCCACGTCGAGGCTTTCCTCGAGTCGATTGCCGGCGTCTACGCAGCGCAGCACCGCGTCGAGGAGGCCATTCGACTACTGGCGGCCGCTGACGCCTACCGAAGCGACCGGGGGCTTCCCCTCTACCCCGCAGAACAGCGACGCATCGAATCGATCATCACCAAGGCTCGGGCCGCGGCCGGTCCCATCCGCTTCGGACTGGCCTGGGCGGGAGGCGAGTCGCTGACGCTCACCCAAGTCGTCCACGAGGTGCTGCACGTTAGGCAGGCGAGCAACCCCGGCGAGTTCATTAACGATGACCCCGTTCGTCCGACTTTCGATCGACCCAACGAAAGCGCCGTCAGCGCCGCGCCCTGGTGACCATCGCGTCGGTGCTTATTCGCCCAGCAGCCCGTAGGTACTGACGACGTTGCCCTTCGTGGTCCGGTACTGGTCCTTTAGACCGAGCCGTGTCACGGGGTCGCCGTCCTGGAACAGCTTCCTGCCGCTGCCGGCCACCACGGGGTGGGTGATCAGGGTCAGCTCATCCAGCTGCCCGGCGAACAGCAATTGGCGCACCACCGAGATGCTGCCGGTCACGGCGATCTCGCCGCCGTCGCGCTCTTTCAGGCCCGCCACGAATTCCTCCAGCGGTCCCTCGATCAGGTGGGAGTTCTGCCACTCAAGCGGCTCCGTCAGCGTCCGGGAGGCCACAAACTTTTCCACCGGGTTGATGAAGCCGGCGAAGTCCTCGTCCACCGATGCTGTGGGCCAGTAACCGGCCCACTCCTGGTAGCTCACCCGGCCCAGCACCACGGTGTCCACGCTTTCCATCATGCGGGTCAGAGCCTGGCCGAGGTCGTCGTCGAAGCTGTCGAACTGCCAGAGGAACGGGTCTGAGACCACGCCGTCAACGGAGTGGAACAGGCCGGACGTGACTTTGCGCATGAGGTCCTCCAATGTCAGGGGGCGGTTGTCATCCACGGTATTGGCTGTGCCCGCAGCACGGAAGCCCCGACCGGTGGTTGAGCCTGCCGAAACCTGGATCTCGACGGGCCGGATCACCGGTCTCAGCCGAGCCGCCGTTAGGTTCGTCACCACCACCTGCGTGTTGCGCAAATCCGTGAGCCTGCAGCCGCATACTGGTGTTCATGCGGCCTCTCACCGCACCCCGGCCAGGCAGGAGGAAAATGCATGGAAACCCTGAAGAAGATCGTACGCAACCAGTACTTCCCCGCGGCCGCGGTGTTGACGGCGGTGTTGCTTTTCTGGATCATCGCTATGTTCGGCGGGCTCTCCCTGTTGAACAACAACCAGCCGCCCATGACTACCTTGACGTGGATGCTGTTCGTCTACGCTGCGGCTGTCCTGACGCCGCTGGCAGGCATTCTGGCCGGTGTGGACCTGGTCCGCCGCTGGCGCCGCAACCGCATGTACGCGTTGGTTGAGATGGGGCAGGACGGGACCACCGAGTACGAGACCGTGCAGGACGAAGCGGTGCAGGACGCGGAACCAGCGGACGAGCAGGTGCAGGAGCCCGCAACACGGCCTGAGGCCCCGGTGCAGCCGGCCGAGCACGAAGCCCCAAGGCAGTCCGCCCCGAACCAGCCCGCACAACACCGCCCGGTAACCCAGCAGCAGCCCGTGAAGCGCCATCCGGTGCAGCAACAGCCTGCCAAGCAGCAGACCGCCAATAAGCAGCCGGCCCAGACGAAGCAGCGCAAAAAAGCCGCGTAGCCGCTACTGCAGCGCCAGCTCCACCCGGTTCCGGCCAGCCGCCTTGGCTACATAAAGCGCGGCATCGGCCTCGCCCAGGAGGATGTCGGCGTCGGCCGGGTGCTCGGCGGTGAACGCGGAAATCCCGGCGCTCAGCGTCAGCTGCCCCAGCGGATCCCCGGAGTGGACAATTTCCAGCTCGCGCACGGTGTCCAGCGCCCGCTCCATAAAGGCCTTGGCGCTCAGCTGTGACTGGTTCGGCAGCACCAGCAGGAACTCTTCGCCGCCGTACCGGTATACGCCGTCGCTCTTCCGCGCCGCGCCCACCAGCGCCCCCGCCACGGCCCGCAGCGCGAGATCGCCCGCCTGGTGCCCGTAGATGTCGTTATAGCTTTTGAAATTGTCCACATCGCACATGGCCACGCAATACCCCTCCGTGTACCGCTGGCTGCGGGCATGCAGCTGCTCGAGGTCCTCGGAGAGCTTGAGCCGGTTGTGCAGGCCGGTGAGCGGATCCGTCCGCGCCTGTTGCGACAGCACCTTCCGGTAGTGAGCCAGGTCCGCGTGCAACGTGGTCACCCGCAGCGCCACCAGCAGCCGCGCATGCAGGACAAACGGGTCCAGCGGCTTGGTGACGTAGTCGTCCGCCCCGGCTGCGAGCCCGGCGAGCACATCGTCCCGGGATCCTTGCGACGTCAGCAGCACGATGTACGTGTACAGGTCCGCCCCGCGCGCCCGGATGGCCCGGCACAGCGCCAGCCCGTCCATCCCGGGCATCATCCAGTCCGTGACCACCACGTCGGGTTGGTGTTCCAGGTACAGGGCCCACGCCTCGTCACCGTCGGCCGCCGTCAGGCAGTCATGCCCGTAGCGTTCGACGGCGGCGCGGGCCACCAGGAGCGAGCCCGGATCGTCATCTGCCACCAGGACTTTCACTGTGCCACCTCCAGCGCCAGATCGAGTTCAAAGTCCACGCGCACAAGCGCAGCTTCCAGCCGGCTGACCAGCTGCGGGCCGCCGTCGAGCATTCCGCTGCGTCCCAGGACCTCCAGTTCGCCGCACAGGCTTGCGACGGCGGTGGCCCCGATGTTGGCCGCCGCACCCTTCAGGGCGTGCGCCGCCTGCGCCAGGGCCGGCCCGCCGCCGTCGTTCACCGCTTCGCGCAGCGCCGCGAGCCGCGCGGGAACGTCCTTCCGGAACGCCTCTGTCGTGGCGGGCAGCATGCCCAGGCCGTCCTCCGGGCCGAGGCCGCGCAGCATCGCGAGCCGGTCCGCATCCAGCGCCGGAGCACCTCCACCGGTGACGGCCAGCAGTTGGGGAGCCACCTGCTGGGGAGATTCGTGCTGGGGAGCCTCCTCCAACTGAGGAGCCGCCAGCTCTTCCGGCGAAGAGAGCGGTGCCTGCTCGGGGACCCAGCGGGCCAGGGCGGCTTCAAGCTCGGCGGCGTCCACCGGTTTGGAGAGGTAATCGTCCATGCCGGCGGCGAGGCAGCGTTCCCGGTCCCCGTCCAGGGCGCCGGCGGTCATCGCGATGATGGGAAGATGGCCGGCCCTGCCGCCGCGCCGGCGGATGACGCGCGTGGCCTCGAACCCGTCCATCACGGGCATGTGGCAGTCCATCAGGATGGCGGCGTACCGGGTGCTGGCGGTGGCGGCTACGGCTTCGGCGCCGTCGGCAACCACGTCCACCGCGTAGCCGAACTTGGTCACCGTGGCGCGGGCTACCAGCTGGTTCACCTCGTTGTCCTCCACTACCAGGATGCGGCCCCGTGATGCGCCCCGGAGGGACGACGCATCGGACGAATCAGCGGACGACTCCGGGGAGGACTCGGGGGACGAACCGGACGACTCGGCCGACGGCTCAGCGTCGGAATGCTGGCCAAACCCAAGAGCCGCCGGGGCATGGTGTTCACTCGTGGACATCAGCCGGATCAGGCGGTTGTAGAACTCGGAGCTGCGGACCGGTTTCATGAGCCATTCGCGGACTCCGGCGTCGGCGATCTCGGCGGCGTTGACCTGCATGGTGGACGTGAGCATGATCAGCTCCATGTCCGCCAGTGCGGCGTCGGCCTTGAGTTCGCGGGCCAGCTCCAGGCCATCGGTATCCGGCATGCAGAGGTCCAGCACGGCCAGGTGGAAGGGTACTCCGGCTGCTGCGGCTTCGTGGGCGAGGGCCAGCGCGGCGCGGGCATCCGGCACGGCCTCCGGCTGCAGCTTCCAGCCGCGCAGCTGGGATTCCAGCACCAGGCGGTTGGTGGCGTTGTCGTCCACCACCAGGACGCGCAGCCCGGTGAGGAAACCGGCGGCCGGCACGGGATCCGTGGACGGTGGCGCGACGGGCACGGGGATGCGGAACCAGAACGTGCTGCCCTCGCCCAGAGCGCTGTCCAGCCCGATCTCGCCGTTCATGGCCTCAGTGAGCCGGCTGCAGATGGCCAGGCCCAGGCCTGTGCCGCCGTAGCGCCGGGTGGTGGAAGCGTCCGCCTGCGAGAAGGATTCGAACAGGCGCGCGTGGTGCAAGGGGTTGATCCCGATGCCCGTATCGCGGATCTCGAAGCAAACCATGGCGGTGGCCCCGGGCTTCGCGTCCGGCGTCTCCGTCGTCACGCGGATGGACACCTCCCCGGCCGCCGTGAACTTCACGGCGTTGGAGGCCAGGTTCAGCAGGATCTGGCGGATCCGGCCGGAATCACCGTGCAGCCTGGCCGGAACGTCCGGTTCGCAGTAGGCGATCAGCTCAAGGCTCTTGGCCTGCGCGGGCTCGGTCAGCAGACCGGCCACTTCCTCCACGAGGGCGCGAGGATCGAAGGCGCGGATGTCCAGGTCAACCTTGCCGGCTTCCAGTTTGGAGAAGTCCAGGATGTCGTTGATGAGGGACAGCAGCGCCTCACCGGCGCCTTTGACGCCCTGGGCGTACTGCTTCTGTGTCTGGTCCAGCGGCGTCTCCAGCAGCAGTGCGGTCAGCCCCACCACGCCGTTCATGGGGGTGCGGATTTCGTGGCTCATGGTGGCCAGGAACTCGGACTTGAGCCGGCTCGATTCCAGTGCGGCTTCCCGCGCGGCCTTCAGCTCCAGTTCGGCGGCCCGGCGCAGGGTGATGTCCCTGGCGATGGTGCCCAACCCGCTGAGCCGGCCGGTATCGTCCCGGATGGGGGAGACGGTCATCGACACGGGAATGACGGCGCCGTCCTTCGTCAGGTGCTCCATCTCGAAGCTCATCGCTTTGCCGCTGGCGCGGATCTGCTCGAAGACCTTGGCGGCACCGGCGATACCGCCCGGCGGCAGGAGGAAACGCGCGTCGCGGCCGATCGCTTCCTCGGCCGTGTAGCCGTACTGCAGTTCGGCTCCGGGGTTCCAGCTGGTGATGATGCCGTAGGGTGTGGTGCTCAGGATGGCGTCCGTGGAGGAGTTGACGATCGCGCCCAGGCCCTCCAGCTCAGCAGTCCGGGCCGCCACTTCCTGCTCCAGCCCGGTGGTCAGGGTGAGGTTCTCGATGATGATCAGCACCTGGCGGACCAGGATGAGGGCAACGGTGACTCTTGCCACCACCAAGAGGAAAGTGCTCATTTCCTGTACATGCGGGGCCGCGAGCACCATCAAGGCCACCAGGATGGGTGCGTAGGGGAGCAGCTCCAGGGCCAGCGCAAACGCCTTACGGTCCGGCCGCGGGTCTTCCGCGTAGGGGACCAGCGGTGCCAGCGCAATCAGGAGGAAGGCGATAATCCAGCCCAAGGCGAGCGGTGAACCGGTGACTCCCGTGACGCCGTCGGACGTCAACCGCACGTAGATGCTGTCCGTGACGGTGAGGACCAGCAGGCCGCCGCCGAAGCACAGCCACGGCAGGCGTTCGCCGGGCTGCCGGCGCATTCCCAGGACCAGCACCAGCGACGTGATGATCACGTCCACCACCGGGTAAGCCATGGTGGTGAGCCGGGAGAGGACGTCGCCCTCGGCGCTGATGGCCGGGCCCAGCGCCATGTACCAACTGATCGCCAGGACCGAGCCAGCGATGACCGCCGCGTCCAGCACTGACCGGAGCAGTCCAACGCGGGTGGTGCCGCCGGGCCGCTTGAAACTGAACAGCGCGATGGCGGCCGGCAACGAATACCCCACGAATCCGACATCCGCCAGGGACGGGAAGGGGTAGGCGTGGTCGTTTGTGAGCCCGTAGTACGTCCAGACGGCCTGGCCGGCGGCCCAGACATAGGCAGCCACCGACATCAGGGTCCAGGCGCGTGCGTTCACGCCGCCGCGCAGCGCCGCCCGGCCGCAGCTGTGACCTGCCAGGACGGCAGCCGCGAGGATGGAGAAATCGCCGGCCACCATGGCCGCCGGAGTGCCGCTGTTGGCGGCAAAAAACAGTCCAAGCACACCCACCACCACGGCAGCAGGAACCACCAGCCAGCCCAGTGCGGCCGTGCTCCTCACCGTGGCAGGACGCTGCTCCAGGAGACCATTCTGAGACACGCGGATCCTCCCCATCGGTGCGCCCGTCACCCGTAAAAGCTGAGACCCGGGCCCGCCCGAGACCAGGGCGGAGACGCATCCTTATGATATCCCTCACAACTCAAGAAGGACCGTACTTCCCGTCCACATGAACCACCTGCCGGCCCGCGCGTTGCAGCAGGCTCGCCGCCACCCCGGAACGGTATCCGGTGGCGCAGTGCACCCATACTGTGCCCGCCGGAATCTCGGCCATCCGCCCCAGCAGCTCATGCAGGGGGATGTTCACCGCCCCTGCGAGGTGGCCGTCGTCGTATTCATCCGTCCGTCGGACATCGAGCACCACGTCCCCGGCGCTCCGCCCGTGCAGCATTTCGGCCCAGTCCACACGCGGATAATGCACGACGGCGGTGCCGGGCGCGAGTGCCGACGGTTCCGTTCCGAGGGCGGCGTCGGGGGAGTCGATGCCGATGCGGGAGAGGTCCCGGATGGCCTTTTCGACGTCCTCCTCTGTTCCCACCAGCGTCAGTTTTTGGTTCCACGGCAGGACCCAGCCCAGGTAGGCGGTGAAGCTGGAGCCGCGGCCGTACTCGAAACTCACCGAGCCCTGCAGGTGGCTGCTGGCGAAGGCCACCCGGTGGCGCAGGTCCACCACCCATTCGCCGCCCGCGAGCCGACGGCTGAGCTCCTCCGGATCCACGGATTCCGGCACGGCGAGGTCCGCCGGCCCCGGACCCTGCCGGTTCGCCGGGGCCATGTGCGCGTAATAGGACGGGTATGCGGTCAGGTTGTTGATGAGCTCCCGGACAAAGTGGTCCTCATCGGCGTCCGTGAACGCGTGGTTGGTTTCCTGCTCCTGGGCGACGGTGGACGATCGGGCGCTCGACGCCGGCCCCGACGAGCAGAACGAGCCGAACCCGTGTGTGGGGTAAAGGGCTGCGTCCGGCTGGGCCTCGGCGGCCAGGCGGCGGACCGAGGAGTACTGGGCGCGGGTGAGGTCTTCGGTGTCCTCGTCACTGACCAGGTCAGTCCGGCCCACCGACCCGTAGAGCAGACTGCCGCCCGAGAACACGGCCTGCTGCTCGCCGTCGCTGACCACGTAGCTGAGATGGTGGTGGGTGTGACCGGGCGTGGCCACGGCCTGCACGGTGAGCCGGCCTACCTGGACCGTGCCGCCGTCGGCTATTGGCGTGCGTTCAAACGCGACGTCGTCGTCTGCGTTGACGAGATACTCGGCACCGTGCGTGTGGGCGAGGATGAGCCCGCCGGTGAGGTAGTCGTTGTGCAGGTGGGTTTCGGCAACGTGGGTGATCCGGACGTCGGCTTCCGAGGCCGCGGCTTCCACGCGGTCCGTGTCCCGCTGCGGATCGATGACCAGCGCCACCTCGCCGTCGTGGACCAGGTAGCTGCGGTCCCCGAGCGGCCGCGTCTCGATGACAACGACGTCCATAGGTTCATTCTCCTCCCGCAGCCCGAAGTTGGCGCGGTCAGGCGGTTGTAGGCCGCCTGCCCGCCAGCGCCGCCAGGGCGTCTTCCGCCTGCCGGCCAGCCAGACCCAGCCGCTGCGGGGTCTCCGGCAGCGAGAACAGGTACCCCTGCAGCGAATCGCAGTCCAGCGCGGTCAGGTAGTCTGCCTGCACGGCCGTTTCGACGCCTTCGGCGGTGACGGTCAGGCCCAGGCTGTGGGCCATGTTGATCATGGAGCTCAGGATGGGCAGGCGTTCCTGTCCCGTCAGGACCATGGACACAAACGCTCGGTCGATCTTGACGGTGTCCACCGGCAGGTCCTGCAGCCGGCCCAGCGACGAATAGCCCGTGCCGAAGTCATCCAGGGCCACCCGGACGCCGGCCTCGCGCAGGCTACTGAGCTGCCTGATTAGTCCGCAGTCCGGGTCGAAAAACACGCTTTCGGTGACTTCCAGGACCAGCTGGTAAGCGCCCACGCCACAGGCAGCGGCCAAGCGGAGGACGCCTTCGGCAAAAGCCGGTTCCTGCAGCTGCACACCGGACACGTTGACCGCGAGCGACCGCGACAGGTCCTCGCGCAGCCAAGGCGCCAGCTGCACCAGGCTGAGCCCCATCACTTCGTTGCCGATCTCGCCGATCAGGCCGCTGCGCTCCGCCATCGGGATAAAGACCGACGGCGGGATGCGCTCGCCGGCGTGGTCCCACCGCGCCAGGGCCTCGAACTGGACCATTTGCCCGATCCGCGGGGAGACAATCGGCTGGAAGGCCACCGAGATCTCACCGCGGGTGACCGCGAGCTGCAATCCCGCTTCCATCTCCGTCCGCTGCACCAGAGCAGTCATCATGTCCGGATGGAAGCGCAGGAAACGGTTCTTGCCGGCAGCTTTGGCCGCGTACATGGCGATATCCGCCTCACGAAGCAACTCGGAATCGACCATCGTTTCCTTGCCACTGGAGGCGAGCCCCAGGCTGAGGCTCGGCCGCAGCGCCGTGCCGTTGATGGTCACGGGCACATGCAGACAGCGGACGATGCATTTGGCAATGGCATCGGCGTCGGGGCAGGCCGTCAGCAGCACCACAAACTCGTCGCCGCCGAGCCGGGCCACCACGTCGGCCATGGGGACACAGCCGCGCAGCCGGCGTGCCACTTCCACGAGCATGTCATCGCCTGCCTGGTGCCCCAGGATGTCGTTGACTTCCTTGAAGTTGTCGAGGTCGATCAGCAGGACATCGACGGTCTTGAGGTGTGGTTCGGTGAGGGCCGCCGTGAGGGCCTGGTTGAACACCGCCCGGTTGGCCAGCCCGGTCAGCGGGTCCTGGAACGCAAGTGCTCTCAGCTGTTCTGCCTGCGCGGCCAAATCAGTCAGGGCCTGCTCGGCCTGCTCCTGCGCCTGCCTGCGCGGAGTGACATCCCGGAAGCTCCACACCCGGCCCGCGATCCTCTCACCAACCCGTTGGGGCCGCGAGTACCTTTCAAAGGTCCTGCCATCCTTGAAGTCCAGCACGTCGTGGCTTTCTGCCGCCGGGTTCTCCACAACCTCGGCGATCCTTGCCATGAAGGCCTCCGGGTTGGCAACCTGGGAGATGATCAGCCGCATAATGGGCACTTCGGTGTCGCCGTCCAGGAGTTCCGGCGGGATGCCCCACATTTTCAGGAACTGGTCATTGAACCCGGCCACACTGCCGTCGGAGCTGATGACCAGGATGCCGTCCGCGGTGGATTCGAGGGTGGCCGTCAGCAGTGACATGGCCTCGAGGAGGTCAGCGTCAGCTCCCTTGCGGTGTTCCGTGCTCCGGACCGAAACCAGCAAAACCTGCGTGCCGCCGTCGTCCAGCAGTGAGCCTGCCACCTCGGCGGAGAACTCTGTGCCGTCCCGGTGCAGTCCGTACACTTCACGCGGCGGCAGCGGTATATCGGGCTGCGCTTGCAGGTGCTCCTGAAGCAGCCGCGTTTCGCTCCGGAACCCCTCCGACAGGAGCAGCCAGTGGTCGCTGCCGATCAGCTCAGCGCGTGTGTAGCCGAACAGCTTGCTGGCTGCCGCGTTGGCCATTTTGATGGTGCGGTCCGCGTTGAGAGCGAGAAGCGCATCCGGGCTGGCATCAAGAAGCGCGCCGAAATCTGGCGCGCCCAAATCCTTGTCCTGCCGCTTGGAACGCCCCATGCGCTACCACCCCCACGCACATCATAAAGTGCATGTTGTGATCGCGGTACGAAAATGCGTGACTTTTGAGAGGCCCTCGGACATGGAGGCCCGGGAATTCGCGCTTCGCTTGGTCCGCAGCGGTGAAAATTGGCTAAGAGTTTCGCATTCCCGTCAGGCCGGCCCCGGAAACGACGCTGGCACCGGCCTCGGAAACGACGCTGGCAGCGGCACCGGCGTTGGTGCCCAGCCCGCGGACCACCCAGCCGTCCGCCTGCCAGGCAGCAGCATCGAGGACGTTCCTGGCGTCCAGGATCACCCGCCGCCGCACCAAAGCGCCCGCAGCGGCAGGGCTCAGGCGCCGGTATTCGTCCCACTCAGTAAGCAGGAGCACCAGCTCGGCACCCTCCAAGGCCCGCGTTGCGGAGGCTTCGAACCGCAGCTGCGGATACCGCAGCCACGCGTGGTTCACGGCTTTCGGATCCGTCACCGTCACGTGCGCGCCGGCCGCTGCCAGCCGGGCCGCGACGTCCAGGGCGGGGGAGTCGCGGATGTCATCGGTCTCGGGCTTGAAGGAGGCTCCGAGGATGGTGATCGCGCGTCCGGAGAGCCCGCCGCCGCACAGCTCCGCGGCCAGGGACGCTGTCCGGGTCCGCTGGCGGACGTTGATGGCATCCACCACGCCCATCCAGTCGTTCACCGGGTCCACGCCCAGCGCGGCGGCCTGGCTGCGGAGGCTGCGGATGTCCTTGGGCAGGCACCCGCCGCCGAAGCCCAGCCCGGCATGCATGTAGCGGCTGCCGATCCTCGGGTCCATGCCCATCGCCTCGCTGAGTTCGGCCACGTCCGCGCCGGACGCGTCACACAGTTCGGAGATGGCGTTGATGAAGCTGACCTTGGTGGCCAGGTACGCGTTGGCGGCCGACTTGATCAGCTCAGCCGTGGCGAAGTTGCACACCAGGCGCGGAATGCCGGCGTTCAGCAGCGGCTCATAGACGGCATCCAGTGCGGCCGTCACCGCACGCGGCGCCCCGGTTTTGGGGTTGAAGGCCGCGGCGCGTCCGCCCGCCACACCGTAGACCAGCCGGTCCGGCACCAGCGAGTCCTTCACTGCTGTGCCCTGCCGCAGGAACTCGGGGTTCCAGCCCAGCTGCACGTCCGGCCGCCCCGCGAGGACGTTCTGGAGCATGTCCACCGTGCCCACGGGCACCGTTGATTTACCGACGACGACGGCGCCCCTCGCCAGGTGCGGTAGCAGCGCCTCGGTGGCGGCGACGAGGAAGGTGAGGTCGGCGCCGTCGGACGTTTTGGACTGCGGCGTCCCGACGCACAGGAAATGGACCTGGGCGCCGGCGGCAGCGGCGACGTCGGTGGAGAACGTGAGGCGGCCGGTGCTGCGTCCGTCGCGGAGCAGTTCGTCCAGGCCGGGTTCGAAGAAGGGGGCCTGGCCGCGGCCCAGCTGGTCCACTTTGGTGGCGTCCACGTCGATGCCCACCACGGTGTGGCCCATGGACGCGAGCGTGGCGGCGTGCACCGCGCCGAGGTAGCCGCAGCCGATCACCGATATTTTCACAGGGACGCTCCACTCTTGGTTTCGACTGGCTCAACCACCGGGCGGCGGCTCTTGGTTTCGACGGTTTCAGCCAACGGTTCTCCGGCGATTACTGATTGGTACTGACGCACCAGCTCGGCGCTGAGCACCGGCCACGTCCGCGCCTGGACCGAAGCGTGCGCTGTCCTGGCGAACGCGCGGCGCTTGGCGTCGTCGCCCATCAGGTCCATCACCCGGGCCCGGAAACCGGCTAGGTCGCCGGGCTGGTACAGCCAGCCTGTACGGGAGTTTTCCACCAGGTCCAGAGGCCCGCCGCGGCCCGTGGCCACCACCGGCACCCCCGATGCCATGGCCTCCTGGATGGTCTGGCAGAACGTCTCGAACTCGCCGGGATGGACAAAAAGGTCGAAGGACGCCACCGCCGTCGCCAGCTCCTCACCGCCGAGGAACCCGGTGAACACGGCGTCCGGCAGGGCTTCCTGCAGGGCGGACTTTTGGGGTCCGTCGCCCACAATCACCAGCTTGGTGTTCGGGACGTTGGCGAGCGCGGCGAGGTCCTCTACCTGTTTTTCGATGGCCAGCCGGCCGACGTAGCCGATGATGCGCTCACCGCCGGGGGCAACCGTTTCCCGCCACCCGGCGTCGCGCTTTTCCGGCGAAAACCGCACGGTATCCACACCGCGCCGCCACATGCCCACCCGCGGAATCCCGCGGCCGCGCAACTGGTTCAGCGCGAAGGTGGACGGCACCAGGGTCCGGGTGGCCAGCAGGTGGATATTCTCCACCCGGCTCCACGCCCAGTTCTCCAGGAACGGCACACCATAGCGTGCGGCGTAGCTGGGAACCTCGGTCTGGTAGATGGCTATGGTGGGGATCCCCAACTGATGCGCGGCCTGCACTGCCCGCCACCCGAGGATAAACGGCGATGCGAGGTGGACAACATCGGGTGCGTAGTCGGCAAGGATTCGCTTGACCCGGTACACACCGCCCATCGCCACTCGCACGTTGGTGTATCCCGCCAGGGGAACCGCGGGAACCCTGTGCACCGTCGCGCCGTGAACCACCTCGGCCGGTCCCACGAACTCGGCGACCGCATGGGGGGAAGGGGCGATGACCAGGACGTCGTGGCCCTGGTCCTCCAGGTGTTCAAGCACCCTCAGGATGGAGTGGGTCACCCCATTCATCAGCGGCAGGAATGACTCGGCAACAATTGCGATCCTCACCCCTCCACGGTGGGCGCGGCGCCTGTCGGGGCGGGGTCACCCGGGTTGAGTAGAGGGAAAGCTTGGGTTAACAGATCAGCGCTTGGGGTCAGCCGTCTTCGCCGTGCCGCAGCACGTCCGGCAGTTCATCCACATAGACCGTTTGCGGCGGCTCGAAATAGATGACCAGCACTTCGTCACCGACTGCGAAGACGCTCGTCTTGTCGAAGGGGTGGGCGTGGAACGCGTTGGTGCCGCCCAGGTAGGGCAGCATGACCTCGCCGAGGGTTCCGGGGCCAATGCGCCCGGTCACGCGGCCGATCTTGCCGGTAAGGCTCCGGTCAACGTTTCTATGCATCGGGGCCTTTCGCGGGGCGCTTGCCTTCCCGGCTGTTTTTCAGTGCAGAGGACAAGGCAGGAAGGTAGTCGCCCACCTGGGCCAGGATGCCGCCCAGCATCTTGTTCACGCCCTCGCCGCCGTTCAGCACGGTCATCTGGCCCACGTGCGAGAAAGGCTCGGCCGCTGCGGCGATGATGGCCGGCATGTTTTCGGCCAGCTGCTGCGAAATGACGGCGTCCTGGTTGGTCCCGAGTGCTTCGGCCCGCGCGTTGATGCCGTCTGCCTCGGCCAGCGCCTTGGCCTTGATGGCGGAGGCCGCGGCGTCACCGCGGGCCCTGGTGGCAGCGGCTTCGGCCTCGCCGGTGACCTTCGTGGCTCCGGCCGCGGCCGCCGCGGCAGTGGCGTTCGCCTGGGCCTGCAGCTCCGTCCGGCGGGCGTTGGCCTGGGCCTCAAGTTCCGTGCGGCGGGCCAGCGCTTCGGCGGCGCTGATGTCCGCCGCCTTCTGGCCCTCCGCGTCTGTGCGCTTGGCGTATGCCTTGGCGTCGGCGGGCTTCCGGACCGTGGTCTGGAGCTTCTGCTCCTCCCGGTCCGCCTCAAGCTTGGCCACTTCCGTTTCCTGGACGACGACATGCTGCCGCGCCGTCGCATCCGCCAGCGGTCCCGCCTGGGCGGCCTCGGCTTTGGCCCGCTCGGCGTTCGCTTGCGCCACCGACTGCCGGATGGCCGAAACGCTCTGCGCGTCCGCGATCATTGCAGCCGCCTCGGCCTCCTTCTCGGCCGCCTCGCGGTTCCGCGTGGCCTCCGCGATCCGGGCCTCCATTTTGACCTGGGCGATGTGGGGCTTGGCGATGTTCTGGATGTACCCCGTGGGGTCCTGCAGGTCCTTGATCTGCAGCGAATCCACCACCAGCCCCAGCTTCTCCATTTCCACTCCGCTGGCGCTGCGGGCCTGGGACCCCAGCTTGTCCCGTTCGCGGATGATCTCTTCCACGGTCATGCTTCCGATGATGGACCGCAGGCGGCCCTCAAAGACGTTGTAGACCTAGCTTTCCATCTTGGGCTGCTGGCCCAGGAAACGCCTAGCCGCATTTGCGATAAACGGCGGGGCGTCACCGATTTTGTAAATTACCACGCCTTCCACAATCACCTGGATGCCCTGCGAAGTCACGCAGGAAACCTTTAGCTCCGTTTCATTCAGCGTCAGGGAAAGCGTGCGGACGGTCTGCAGGCCCGGAAATACCAGGGCGCCCTTTCCGGTGACAATCTTGAAGTCCATTCCGGCCCGGGTTTCCAGGGTTCCGCGGGTCAGGCCGGAGATGATCAGGGCCTCATTGGGCTCCGCCACTTTCCACATCAGTTTGATGGCCCCCCAGACAAAGCCGACCACCAGCATTGCCCCGATAATCGCGGCAAGAAGCGGGAAGAATGCTGACAGATCCGGCATGACGAGGTCCTTTCGCGCGTAAGGAACAGGCCTCGCCGCACAGCCCCAATAAATGCAACTGCTCAGGCCCTGCCGGTATTGCGCGTCTCCAATTCCGGCCAGCTGGCCAGCTGTTGTAGACAGTCTGGTTGGCGCCTGCCCAAGAGTCCAGAGCGCGGGCTGTTGTGTCGGGTTTCAACAGGCTGGATCTCGACCGGCTCGATCACCGGTTCCTATTTGCCGAGGATCTCGCGGGCAACCCGCTGGGCCTCGATCTCCTCAGGGGCAACGGTGGTTCCGCGGAGGTATCCGGCGGTGGCCATGATTTGCCGCAGCTCGGCTTGCGTGCGCGGCGTGCTCACTCCGTGGTGGGCCATGGCATGGCAATTGGCGCAGAGCGGAACCAGATCCGTGAGCGGATCCAGCTGGTAGCCGCCGCCGAGTTGGGCCGCCGGCACCACATGGTGGACGTCGATGAAGTCTTTGCCGAGCTCCCCGTACGCCAGTTCGAAGGAGAACCCGCAGGCCGCGCAGCTGCTGCCGCGGTGCGCGATACATGCCCGCCGGGCCGCCGCATCACGCTCGTACCGGTTGGCGGTGACGCGCACGACGGCGGTCTCGGGGTACGTGCCGGGCACAGGTTGGGTGGGGTCTGGCCCTTGCGCCGGCCCGTGAGTGGCCCAGAGCGCCCGGACCGCGGCTTCGTCGCCGGACTCCAGCGCCACGCCTTCGATTTCGGTACTGTTCCACCCGACGTCGGCCACTGCCTCGGTGAGGACCGCGGAGGGCACCTGATCGCCCAGCGGCAGGAGCGCATCGAACGCCACCTGCGCGATGAACTCCGCGTTTTCTGAGAGCACCACGCCATGGCCGATCAGGCCGGGACCGTGCGCTCCCAGCAGGAGCAGCCACACGTCGGTG
This sequence comes from Pseudarthrobacter cellobiosi, assembly GCF_023913755.1. Lineage (GTDB taxonomy): Bacteria > Actinomycetota > Actinomycetes > Actinomycetales > Micrococcaceae > Arthrobacter > Arthrobacter cellobiosi. The sequence continues at coordinate 60,208 of NZ_JAMXBJ010000034.1, read as the reverse complement.
CCGGCGGCAACGCTCCGGCCCACGCTCCAGGGCTCCAGGTGCAGCCCCGTCACGGCGACCTGTTCAATAACAGCCGCGTAGTTCCAGCGGTTCCAGCCGGCTGGGTCCCAGCCCACAATGATGTCGCTCATGGGGCCATTGTTGCAGGCTCAATAGCCCGTGCCGCCTTTGGCGCGAACGGAACACTTGCGGCCCTGATTTCCAAGCGCGAACTGGCAGCTAACCCCGTCAGAACCGAGTTTTGAGGGGATTACCTGCAGGTTCGCGCCAGAGGGTGGGCTTCAAGTGTCCGTTTGCGCTGGACCCCGTGCGTGGCACTTAGCGGCCACGCGTCTCAGAAAGCGGCCCCGCGCCGCCGTCGGCCGCTAAGGAGCACAAAGAAGCCGGTGCAGCTGTTCGCGGAACGCGGCAACTGCACCGGCGAGGTAGGACGAATATTCAGAACTTATGGATCATTTCTCATTCGCGGCTCCTGTATCCCGGCCTGTCATTTCCGGGCTATTTCCTCTCGCCGGACATGTTCCTGGAGAACAGCCAGCCAGCAGCTAGCATCGCTACGCCCAGCACAAGGTGGGTCCAGTTGTCAGCCATGTTGAACGACAGGAAGTTGGCCGCCGAGTCAACGCCGACACTGAGCCCGAAAATGCTGAGGATGATGTACAGCGCGCCTGCTCCGATGAGGAAGTTCCGTGCGCCATGTTCGGTCCGGGACATCGCCCAGCCCGTTGCGCCGATGGCCAGCTGCACAATATTGAGCAGCATGGACACCTGGAACATGCCAAGGAACATGGCATGGGAATCAGGTCCCAGGAACATCAATTCGCTGTACTGGGTGGTGACGCCGGGGATAAAGCCCAGGGCACCCACCACCAACAACAGGATACCTACTCCCATGCCGGCATTCTGGACGTCTGCGCGCCCAAAATGAACGTGTGCATGTGGGGATGCGGTAGTCATTTTTTTCTGCCTCCAACCACTGATTGCGGACATTCCAATTTTACGGCGGACCCGTGGAAAAAGCGCCGGTACAAGCCCGGATGGGGACTTCTGCCCAGCTACATAAGCGATCCGGATGAGGCGCCCCGACAGTCTGAACGCCCAACGACGGCTCCATCGCCGGCGGCGGCCGTCCCGCCGTCGTCGTCCGGTTCTTCGCCTGCCACGGGCCACCCTGCCGGCGGTGGTGCAGTCGGTGAACAAGGACAGGCAGTGCAACATGGTGTGTTCGCGGGAGCCGGGCCAGATGGTGTGCGCCCACCTCCGCGCCGGTCACGGGTTCACGATCAGCGCGGCGGACTACGAACTCTGGTGAGGCACGTCTCGCACGGAGAACGAGCCTGTCGAAGCCCGGTCCGACGGCCCGGCCGTGACACCATGGGACACGATGAAACTGCGCGCTGATCAGACCGGAGACCGTGGCCTTCCCATGCCCTTGTGGCTGCAGGGAGGCCTCGAAACGGCGCAGGCTGCCATCATCTCCGCGCTCCTGGTGGTGGTTCCCATTGTGGCCGTGTGGGCCACCGCGGGCTTCCAGAACACCACCTTTGATGCCCTGGCCCGCCTCGCCGGCCAGGGCTGGCTGCTGATTCACGGGGTGCCGCTGCAGCTCGCCGTCGTGTCCGGTGAGGCTGGTGCGGCCGGCAGTCCAGGCTCCGGCCTGCTGACCCTGGTGCCCCTGGGCCTGACCCTGATCCCGTTTTTGCTCGCATGGCGTGCGGGGCGGCGCTTGGCCCGGGCCTCCTATACGGACCAGCTGTGGCAGGCACTGCTCGGGTCCTGGGTGGTCTACTCGGCGTTCGGCGCTGCCACCGGCTTTGTGTGCCGCACGGCCGACGTCGTCATTAACATCTGGTTGGCAATGCTTATCCCGCTGATCCCGTTCGCCCTCGGCATGGTGATCGGCGCCCGCCGCGAGGCAGGCTCGTGGAGCCGGTTGATCGGCGTCGACGCAGTCGACTGGATCTCGCGTACCAGCCAGCATTCCCGCTGGGCCGGCTCCTATTTGGGCTCCGCGGCGAAGGCGGGCTGTGTGGCTCTTCTGGCGGCCTTTGCGCTCGCGGGTGTGCTCCTGGCGGTGGACCTCTTTATCCACTGGAACCTGGTGATTGCTGTCTATGAAGCGCTCGACGCCGGAGCGGTTGGGGGTGCGGCGCTCACCATCGCGCAGCTTGGGTATTTGCCCAACCTCGTGGTTTTTGCGCTGGCCTGGGTCTCGGGCTCGGGCTTCGCCCTGGGCGTGGGCTCGCAGGTGGGGCCGTTGGGCACCGCCACCGGGCCACTGCCGTCCATTCCGGTCTTCGCCGCCATCCCGTCGGGTCCGCTGGACTACGGGTTCGTGGCGCTGGTGCTGCCCGTTCTGGCGGGTATCCTGGCCGGCTGGTGGTTCTTGCGCGAGGGCGAAAACCACTTCGACGAGTGGCTCTCCATCAAGATTGACGCGCGCTGGTTCACGGCCATGATGTCCACGCTTGCCCTCGGCGCGTTGGTAGGGGTTGTGTCCGGTCTGCTGGCCGCGGGCCTGGCCTGGCTGGCCCGAGGCTCCGCCGGGCTGGGCCGCCTCACGGCCATCGGACCCGACCCCTTGTGGATGGGACTCTGGATTGCCGCGGAGGTTGGCATCGGCGTTGTGATCGGTTATGCGGCCGGACCGTGGCTGGAACGCCAGCAGCACGTGGATGAGGAAGCGGAACTTGCCCGCTGACCTTCGTGGCTGCGGCTGGTGTGGCTGCTACCGGAGACCCGGCAGCGAGCTTTCCAGCTGGACCCGGCAATTGGAGAGCGCCTGGTCGGTAAGGGCCTCGCGTGAGCAGGTCTGGAAGTCCTGGACCTGGCGGAAAAACAGCGCCGTAGCGAGGATGACCAGCAGCATGATCAGCGATACCACCAGCCCCGAAATGGTGCCGAACAGGACCAGCTTGGACTCCTTGAGCCTGGCCGACCTGACCAGCAGGAGGACACCCAGCACAAAGCTCGCCGCGGTCAGGATGCCGGTGAGCCAGAGGTAGCTGACGTCGAGCTGGTAGACGAAGAAAGCGCCCAGCACGGTGACAATGAAGATCCGGAACAGGTTGCGGGTTTTGGTGAGCGAGTCCTTGGCGGCCTCGCTGAGCGGCTGTTTGGTCCGTTGCTGGCCAGCCGGTTCCGGGGTGTTGTTCATGTTTTCCAGCCTACGCGAGCGTGCCCATAAGCTAGACCCATGCGCATCGTAGTCCTCGTTTCCGGTACCGGGTCCAATCTCCAGTCAGTCATCGACGCCGTCAAGGCAGGGGAGCTGGACGTGGAAATCGCCGCGGTAGGTGCCGACCGGGAGGGGACCTACGGCGTCGAACGATCCTCGGAAGCCGGGCTGGAGACGTTTGTGGTCAACTTCAACTCCTTCCCCACCCGCGACGAATGGGATGCAGCACTGACCGCCCGCGTGGCTTCGTACGCTCCGGACGTGGTGGTGTCCTCGGGCTTTATGCGCATCGTCAGCGCCGACTTCATCGCTGCCTTCAACGGCAAGTACCTCAACACCCACCCCGCCCTGCTGCCCGCTTTCCCCGGCGCCCACGGCGTCCGCGATGCCATGGCCTACGGCGTGAAGGTCACCGGCTGCACGGTGCACTGGGCCGACGCCGGGGTGGACACCGGGCCCATCATCGCCCAGGAAGCCGTCACGATTGAACCGGGCGAAACCGAGGAATCGCTGCACGAACGCATCAAGGTGGTGGAGCGCCGCCTCCTGGTCAACACCCTGGCAGCCCTCGCCACCGCTTCCTAACCCCACCCACCCCCCCAACCCTCTCCCAACTAGGTAGCGCTATCTGTCGTTTTGACCGCCCAAAACGACAGATAGCGCTACTTAGTTTGGCAGGGTGGCAGGAACCTGTGGATAACTCCAGCGGCGTTTTCGCGGGGCTGCCAACATGGGCACATGAAAGTTCCACGTTCTCTGCCGCAGCCGCTGGCTGTGCTGCCGTTCACTTTGAAAGAAGCGGCCGACGCCGGGATCACCGAACGGCAGTTACGTCACCAGGGTCTGGGGCGGCCCACCCGTGGAGTCCGAGTGCCAAGGGCGGACGACGACGCCGGGTACGGCCTGGCGCCCAACATCCGGCCGTACACCCAGGTCACGGAGTTCGCTGCAGCTTCGCACGCCTCTGCGTTCTTGTTGTGGTCCTTCCCGGGGTTCCTGCCGGGGAGCGATGAACCACTGATTCATATCTCGCGCCCGGACACAGTAGCCATCATGCGCCGTCCGGGGGTGAAGGGTCACAGGGGCCAGTTCTTTGCCGACGAAATTGTCACCCACAACGGCCTGGTGATCACGTCCCGGACGCGGACGTGGCTGGATTGCGCCCGGAAGATGAGCATTGACGAGCTGACTGTGGTTGCCGATCACCTGGTGAGGATTCCCAGGCCTGATTTCGAGGGCAGATCCGAGCCCTATGCGACGCCGGCCGGCCTGGCGGAAATGCTCGACCGGCACAAAGGAACGCCCGGCATTCAGAAGGCGCGCCTTGCCCTTGAGCAGGCCCGGATCGGGTCCGACTCCGCCCCGGAAACCAAACTTAGGCTGGCACTGGAGAACCGCGGGCTGCCAGAACCGCGACTGAACGTTCCCGTGGAACTGGGCGTCGGCGTCGTACGTCAACCGGATCTCGCCTATCCGGAACAAAAAGTTGCAGTGGAGTACGACGGCGAAGGCCATTCCGAGACGGCGCAGATCGTCCGCGACATTGCCCGCGAAGAGGACTTTGCCAGGGCGGGGTGGTTGATGGTCCGGATCTCGAGACGGCAGATGGAGAACGAAGCCCGTGCCGCCGTCGCCAAAGTCCGTTCAGCGCTGATGAACCGCGGCTGGTCTACCTAGTTGGGGGGGGCGACGCCGGGGGCTACTCGAGGCGGCGCTGCTTGGTTTCGGGGGAGAAGAACGCCATCCACAGGACGGCCACCAGCACCAGCCCACCGGCCAGGGCGAAGGACGTGGCCAGGCCGAGCTCGGGCCAGAAGTAGTTCGCAAATATCAGGGGCCCAAAACCAGCCCCCAGCCGCGAAAATGTTGACGCCCAGCCGAAACCCGTGCCGCGGAGCTCGGTGGGGTACAGCTCAGACACGTACGCGTAGAGCACCGGAATTGCTATCTGCACCACAAACCCGAACGCCAGCAGCCAGAATATCGCGGCGGTGGGGATGTCCACCACAATCGCCACGATCACCAGGGTCAGCGCGGACAGCGGGCCCGTGATGGCAAGGATCCATTTGCGGCCCACACGCTCCACCAGCAGCGCGGCCACAACGACACCCAAAAGCCCAACCGCCGCCATGGACGCCGTGGTCACAAACGCCTTGTACTCGGCGAAACCAGCGCCGATCAGGATCCGTGGCATCCATGTCAAGGACAGGTAGTAGACCAGCAGGATGCTGAAGAACAGGGCCCAGGCCGTGGCCGTGATCTTCCAGTTGAACTGCCACACCAGCCGCAGCTGATGCCAGGCGCTGCCGGCGGAGAGCCGCGGAACTTCCTGCGCATCGGGCAGGCTGTAGGCGCGGGGTTCGGCGCCGGTTGCTGCCACGAGGTCGTCGATGACCTTGGCAGCTTCCTCGCGGCGGCCCTTGCGGATGAGGAACAGCGGAGACTCCGGAACGCTGCGCCGGACCCAGAACACCAGGAGCGCAGGCAGCACCATCACCAGCATGGTCAGCCGCCAGTCGCCGAACACGGCCACGAGGCCTGCGGACACAAAACCGGCAAGGGCCGCGCCCACCGGCCACCAGCCGTCCATCGCGGTGAGGACCTTCCCGCGCTGCTTGCGTGGTGTGAACTCACCCACGAGCGCGTAGTCCACCGGTATGCAGCCGCCCAGACCGAAGCCGGCCATAAACCGGAACACGCAGAACCAGATGAAATCGGGGGAGAAGGCGCCCAGGACCGTGAACAGCGAGAAGATCAGCAGCGTGGCCGTAAATGCCTTCTTCCGCCCGATCGTGTCCGCGATGGTGCCCCACACAAACGCGCCCAGGGCCATGCCGATCAGGTTCGAAGTACCCACCCAGGCCACTTCGCCGGGAGCCAGGGCCCAGTGCGTCGAGAGCAGCGGGATGAGGATGCCGTTAAGCGTCACGTCCCAGGCATCGAACATAAAGCCGAGGCCGCCGATCACGAAGATCCGCCCCTGGACTTTCCAACGCCAGGGCAGTTCCTGGACCACCTGTTCGCCGCTGGGCACAGTGGTGTAAGTATTCATCGCAGCCTCCTGTGAAAACTCTAACCGTGCCCACTGACGTTCACACTGCCGCCGGCAAGCGGGGCAAACCGCACAACACGATAAACTGGGCCCATCCCCACCAACCGCGGCACTGTTCCGCGAGATCAGACGGAGACTTTTTGTGAGCGCCACGCAGCCTGACCGTGTATCCATCGACCGTGTTCCCATCCGCCGGGCGCTGATCTCGGTTTACGACAAGACCGGGCTGGAGGATCTCGCCAAGGGCCTGCACGCAGCCGGCGTGAAGATCGTCTCCACCGGTTCCACGGCCAAGAAGATCGCCGCGGCCGGTATCCCGGTCCAGGAAGTCGAAGAAGTCACCGGGTCTCCGGAAATGCTGGACGGCCGCGTCAAGACGCTGCACCCGCGCGTTCACGGCGGCATCCTGGCGGACCGCCGCGTCCCCGCGCACATGGAAACCCTCGCCGGCATGGAGATTGAAACCTTCGACCTGGTGGTGGTGAACCTCTACCCGTTCGTTGAGACGGTGAAGTCCGGCGCCGCGCAGGACGATGTCGTTGAGCAGATCGACATCGGCGGCCCCGCCATGGTGCGTTCGGCAGCGAAGAACCACGCCGCCGTCGCCATTGTTGTTGACCCCACGTTCTACGGCTCCGTGGTCACCGCCGCCGCTGAGGGCGGCTTTGACCTGAAGACCCGACGGCGGCTGGCCGCCAAGGCGTTCGCCCACACCGCGTCCTACGACAACGCCGTGGCCACCTGGACTGCCAGCCAGTTCCTGGATGAAGACGGCGACGGCATTATCGACTGGCCTGCCTACGCCGGCCTGTCGCTGGAGCGCTCCGAGGTTCTCCGCTACGGCGAAAACCCGCACCAGCAGGCCGCCCTCTACGTGGACAAGGCAGCCCCGGCCGGCATCGCGCAGGCCGACCAGCTGCACGGCAAGGCCATGAGCTACAACAACTTCGTCGACGCCGACGCCGCCCTCCGCGCCGCGTTCGACTTCGCCGAGCCCGCCGTCGCCATCATCAAGCACGCCAACCCGTGCGGCGTCGCCGTTGGTTCCGCCGATGCTGCAGACCCGATCGCCGACGCCCATGCCAAGGCCCACGCCTGCGACCCCGTTTCGGCCTTCGGCGGCGTCATCGCTGCCAACCGCACGGTCACCGCGGCCATGGCCGAGACCGTCGCCAGCATCTTCACCGAGGTTGTCATCGCGCCGGACTTCGAGCCGGAAGCCGTGGAGATCCTCGCCAAGAAGAAGAACATCCGCCTGCTCGCACTGCCCGAAGGCTACGACCGCTACCCGGCAGAAATGCGCCAGGTTTCAGGCGGTGTGCTGGTCCAGATGAGCGACAAGGTGGACGCCGACGGCGACAACCCCGCCAACTGGACCCTCGCCGCCGGCGAAGCCGCTGACGAAAAGACCCTCGCGGACCTCGCCTTCGCCTGGACCGCGTGCCGCGCGGCCAAGTCCAACGCCATCCTGCTGGCCGACAACGGCGCTGCCGTGGGCATCGGCATGGGCCAGGTCAACCGCCTGGACTCCTGCAAACTCGCCGTCGAGCGGGCCAACACGCTGGGCGTTTCTGTGGAGTCCGACGTCGACGGCGCCGGCGGTGCGTCCAATACCAGCGCGAGTGGCGCTCCGCAGCGCGCCATCGGCGCCGTCGCAGCCTCCGACGCGTTCTTCCCGTTCGCTGACGGCCTGCAGATCCTGATCGACGCCGGCGTCCGCGCCGTGGTCCAGCCCGGCGGTTCCGTCCGGGACGAGGAAGTCGTCGCCGCGGCCAACGCGGCCGGCATCACCATGTACTTCACGGGTGCCCGCCACTTCTTCCACTAAGCGGTTAAACGTCGACGGCGCCTGTCCCCGCTGAGGGGACAGGCGCCGTCGGGCCTTAACGGGCAGCTAGGAAGGACGTGGTGCCGGGTCCGCGCCCCGCTGCATGAGGCGCGGACCCCCTTCCGGAAGCCGAAGCTCCCGGGGCTTTGCATCGGCCATTCGCTGTTTGGTCCAGTACTCGAGGATCTCCCCGTGGGTCTGGGCCGATTTGCTGTGGCTGACGGGTCCGTTCCCGGATGCCTCGTCAGGCGAGGTTTTCCTAGGCTGCTGCTGCAAAGTTGTACGTTTCCCAGATGACAGTGCCCCAGTACGGTCCGTACATCACGGACGACCCGTTGTAGCCGTAGCTGTTGATCGAGTTCTGCAAGCCATCGGAGCCCGTGCCGATGAACCACGGGCCGCCGGATGAACCGCCGGTCATGTCGCAGGGGATGCCTTGGGTATTGAACTGCGGGTTGTTGGTGTCATTGGTGGCCGTGCCGGTGCAGCTCCAGAGGGAGGCGCCGTTAAAGGGCGATGCCTGGGGGTATCCGTAGGACTGGTAGGTCAGGCCGCGCGGCTGGTTGAAGGCAACACCGGAACCCCCCACGACGTCCGTCAGGAGCTGCCCGCCGAGCGGATTCATGACCGCGAAGCCAGTGTCGTACGTCATGTCCCCGTTGGCGGTCCACTGGGTGGGGGCGTACAAGGCCTTGGCCGTCCACCTGCCGTATGGAGCGTTGCCGTTGTCGTAGGCCGGGACGAACGCGAAGTTGGTGACGAACGCGCCGGGCCCTTCGTTGATGCAGTGTCCAGCAGTGGCCACCGTACTCTTGTTGGCAGTGGAGACGGCGTTGCCTGAACAGACGTAGTTAGTGCCGCCCAAGGTGAAGAAGACCTTGCCGATGTGGCCCACCGGGGTCTCAAGCTTGGCGATGGTCGGCTTGGCCTTGGTGCCTCTGACCTTGGTGGAGGCTCCCTTTTCCACCGAAATGGCGTTGGAGGTGTTGCCTCGTTCCACTGCCTTGTCGGCGAGGACGTCGCCGGGAATGGCGGCGCGCATCCTGTCTGCAGTCCAGTAGTCGGCAACCCCGGTGCTGTCCACCGCAGCGCTGGTAACGGATGGTGCCGACTTGTCGTCCGACGCCGGGGCAGCGGCTGTTGCGCCAGCGGCGCCAACCAGCGCCAATATGGCAGCTGCAGAAAGGCTCATGAGGCTGGCCGCCAGAGACCTGGTACGCGTCATTGTTGTCCTGTCTTGTACTTGTGAAGGCGTTCCCAGCAGAGCCCACCGCGTGACCCATGTAACTTATCGAGACATGACAAATTTGTAAATAGTAGTGACGCCTCGAGTATGCTCCGCAAACACGGCCCGGATCGGCTGGTACCGGTGCGCCGCTCTGGTCAAAACGCTTTTCGAAGGGTACTTTTTCTATACAGTGGCACGTCCGATCTGGGCTCCGGACTCTATGCGAATTGGGGCCCCATCGTGATTGCTTTCTGGAAGTCCGCCAAGAAGTCGGCCGTGCATGGCCGGCATTTTGCAGCCGAAGGGAGCGTCCAGGGCGCTTCCCCGGATGTTGAGGCCTACGCAGCAGCCGTGCAATTGCGGGACGTCGATCCCGTCCATTCGTTCACCGCGACGGAGGAACTGCGCCGGCAGGACCCCAAGTACGTGCAGCTCTGGCCCAGTGACATACCCCACAAGCGGCGCTGACCGGATCCTCACCTGCGCCGGTGGCTCCCGGAGGTAAAGCGCGACGGCGGCTGGCGGCCCGGGGTGCGCACCGCCGTCGGGCGTTCTCCCATGTCCCAGTCCGCTGTAATGCAGGGCCGTCCGGTCGCCCCGGTACGGTTCAAAGCCGTGTCCTCAGGTAAGTTAGGGGTGGTGAAATAGAACAAAATTTCCAAAAAATCAGCCGACCTCCAGGGAGACGCCCGCGCATGTCCAAGATTATCTATACCCACACCGACGAAGCGCCGATGCTGGCTACTTATTCGTTCTTGCCGATCATCGAGGCGTTTGCTTCGACCGCAGGTGTGGAGGTGGAGACCCGTGACATTTCGCTCGCAGGCCGCATCATCTCCGTGTTCGGTGACTACCTCACCCCGGAACAGCAGATCGGCGACGCCCTTGCTGAACTGGGTAAGCTGGCAAAGACGCCGGACGCCAACATCATCAAACTGCCCAACATCAGCGCTTCCATCCCGCAGCTGAAGGCCGCCGTCGCCGAGCTCCAGGGCCAGGGCTACAACCTGCCGGATTACCCGGACAACCCCTCCTCGGACGAGGAAACGGCCGTCCGCTCCCGCTACGACAAGATCAAGGGCTCCGCTGTGAACCCGGTCCTGCGCGAGGGAAACTCGGACCGCCGTGCACCGCTGTCCGTCAAGAACTACGCCCGCCAGAACCCGCACTCCATGGGTGCCTGGTCCGCGGATTCCAAGACCAACGTTGCCACCATGTCGTCTGATGACTTCCGCGCGAACGAGAAGTCCGTGGTCATCGGGTCCGACGGCACCATCGCCCTCCAGCTGGTCCGCGAAGACGGCTCGGTCAAGGTCCTGAAGAAGGCCTTTCCCGTGCTGGCCGGCGAGGTCATCGACGGCACTGTCATGCGCGCCGCAGCGCTGGACGAGTTCCTGGCGGCCCAAGTAGTTCGCGCCAAGGAGGAGGGCGTCCTGTTCTCCGCGCACCTGAAGGCCACCATGATGAAGGTCTCGGACCCCATCATCTTCGGCCACGTGGTGAAGGCCTACTTCTCCGAACTGTTCGAGACGTACGGCAAGCAGCTCACCGCCGCCGGACTGAGTCCCAACAACGGCCTGGCCGCCATCCTGAGCGGTCTCGAAGAGCTGCCGGAGGACGTCCGTGAAGGCGTGAAGGCGCTCATCCAGAAGGGCCTCGACGACGGCCCGGCCCTGGCCATGGTGGACTCCGACAAGGGCATCACCAGCCTCAACGTGCCCTCCGACATCATCGTGGACGCTTCCATGCCCGCCATGATCCGCTCCTCCGGCCACATGTGGGGCCCGGACGGCCAGGAAGCCGACACCCTGGCGGTCCTCCCGGACAGCTCCTACGCCGGCATCTACCAGGTTGTCCTGGACGACTGCCGCGCCCACGGCGCCTTCGACCCCACCACCATGGGGACCGTCCCGAATGTTGGCCTCATGGCCCAGGCCGCTGAGGAATACGGCAGCCACGACAAGACGTTCGAGATCCAGGAAGCCGGCACCGTGCAGATCGTCGACGGCACCGGCGCTGTGCTGATCGAACACGAGGTTGCCCCGGGTGACATCTGGCGCGCCTGCCAGACCAAGGATGCCCCCATCCGCGACTGGGTCAAGCTGGCCGTAACCCGCGCCCGCGCCTCCAAGACGCCCGCAGTGTTCTGGTTGGACGAGACCCGCGCGCACGACACCAACCTCATCGCCAAGGTCAACGAATACCTCAAGGACCACGACACCGAGGGCCTGCAGATCGAAATCATGTCCCCGGTGAAGGCAACTGCCTTCACCCTGGAGCGCATCCGCAAGGGCGAGGACACCATCTCCGTCTCCGGAAACGTGCTCCGCGACTACCTCACGGACCTGTTCCCCATCCTGGAACTGGGCACCAGCGCCAAGATGCTGTCGGTTGTTCCGCTGATGAACGGTGGCGGCCTCTTCGAGACCGGCGCCGGCGGATCTGCTCCCAAGCACGTCCAGCAGCTGCTCAAGGAAAACCACCTGCGCTGGGACAGCCTGGGTGAATTCCTGGCTCTGGCCGTCAGCTTCGAGCACCTGGCCACCACCTCGAACAACGCCCGCGCGCAGGTCCTGGCAGACACCCTGGACAAGGCGACGGGAACCTTCCTGCTGGAAAACAAGTCGCCGAGCCGCCGCGCCGGCGAGCTGGACAACCGAGGCAGCCACTACTTCCTCGCCCGCTACTGGGCTGAGGAACTGGCCAAGCAGACCGAGGACGCGGAGCTGGCGGCATCGTTCGCGGCTGTGGCCAAGGAGCTTTCCTCCAACGAGGACACCATCGTCGGCGAACTTGCCGCGGTCCAGGGCTCAGCGGTGGACGTCGGCGGTTACTACCGGCCGGACGAGGCCAAGGCCTCGGCCGTGATGCGTCCGTCCGCCACGCTGAACAGGGTCATTGCGACCCTGAACTAAGCGGCACCAAACCTTAGAAGGCGGCGCCCCCGGGAAACCGGGGCGCCGCCTTTTTCGTCTAGTCGACTTCGTCTAGTCGACGGGACCGGATGAAGCGCGGGTGAGTTAATACGTGATGTGCCGTCCGTCTGCCCGTCAGTCAGTCGTCCTTGCCTTTGCCTCTATTTCCCTTGTCGTCTGTGGGCGCGGGAGCTACCGGCGCGGTGGCTGCTTTTTGGGCCGCATCCGCAGCGGCGTCCGACTCTGCCTGCTTTTGCGCAGCGGCCGCGTCCTCCGCAGCTTTCGCTGCTGCGGCGTCGGCTACGGCCTTGGCCGCCGTCAGGTCGGCGCGGACGGCAGTGGCGGCCGTCGTGATGCTGCGCCGGCGTTCCTCGGAAACCTGCCCGGTCCCCGCAGCGGAGGCAAGATCGGCCTCGAGCCTATCCAAGGCTGCCAGTCCTCCAGCGGGGTCATTATTGGCTGCGGCCTGGCTGACGCCGAGGACTCGTTCCTGGAGTTGGCGGGCGGCATCACGTTGAAGGCCGGTCTCAGCCGGACCGCACGCTGCCAGTGAACCGGCGAGCAGAAATGCTGCTGCTGCTGCTGTCAGGCGTTTGGCAGTGGCCGAACGCCCGCGGTGCTTCGGTGCAGGGCTCATGGTTCCACGCTCTCCTGAAGTTCCTTGAGGTGGTCGCCCAAGGTGCCGGTGACGGCGGGGTAAGGAACGACGTCGGGCGTTGGCTGAGGTGCCAGGCTGAAGGTCAGCGTCGCTGCGGCTGCTCCAGCGGCGAGCACGCCCAATGCGATGACCGTCCAGAGCCGCCTTCCGGTGTGGCGGAGACGAGACAAGTCCGGGACCCAGCCGCGCGCGTCGGAACCGCGGGTGACATCCGCTTGTTTCTTGCTGGCCCGGACTAGGGGCAGGTCTGATTCAGCGGTGATGGCGATGGACGGCGGCCTGAACGGCATGGCCGGGAGTACGCGGGTTGTCGCCGGTTCGAGCTCGCCCGGGGCGGACACGGGTGACACCAGGGCCTGACGCAGAACGGATTCAACATCGGACGCGACGGGACGTTCCAGCGGTTCGATGGCAGTCATGGAACGGATCAGATCAGCCCACTCCGCCGGAAGGTCAGCGGGGATCTCGGGTGCCCGGTGCAACCTGGCCACCGCGGATTCAACGGCGCTGCCCGGGAACTCAACGGTTTGCTTGACGCATTCCAGCAGTACCAGACCCAGTGAGTAGATATCAGTGGCGGGCGACAGGGGAGAACCCATGGCTTGCTCCGGACTGAGATATGCGGCCGTCCCCACCATGGTTCCCGTGGCGGTCAGCCGGGCTGAATCCGCCATCCTGGCGATGCCGAAATCCGTGAGTTTGGGTCGTAAAGGTTCGCCCGGACGGATCTGTACGAGCAGGATGTTCCCGGGCTTGATGTCGCGGTGGATGATGCCCAGGCTGTGCACGTAGGCCAGCGCGTCAGCTACGCCTGCCCCGATGACTGCAAGCTCGTCCAAGGGAACTGCACTGTGCCTGATCCGGCTGCGGAGGTCCTGGCCCTCCACGAGTTCCATTGTCAGGAACGGCCGAGGTTCGTCCAGGACACGGGTATCGATGCCTGCATCGAACAGCGTGACCAGGCTGGGATGGTTGAGCGTTGCCAGCAGCTGGATTTCGGCTTCCTGGCGCCTGAGCTCATTGGCATCCGGTGCCTGTGGGGCAAAGAGCTTCAGGGCGACATCCCTGCCCAGGTTTTCGTCCCGGGCGCGGTAGACGGATGACATGCCGCCGCGGCCGATTATGTCCGCCAGCCGATAGCGTCCGCCGAGCACTTCATTCTTAGTGGAGCTAGGCGAATTCGCCACCATGACCCGTTCCTCCCGGTGCGCTGCGGCACTATTCTTGCTCAATAATACCGGCCGGTAGGGCATCCTTTAAGCCGTCTGCCGGCACGCCGACGGCCCGGCTAAGAAGTGATTGGGACTTTCTCAGCCGGACCTCCGGTCACAGGGACAAGTGCTGGTAGTTGAGCTCTCTGGTGGCCACCTCCTATCGGAACAGTTGGCTAGGCCGCGAACGGCGGAGCCGGTGCGTTGACGGTCTTAGCCGTCGCAGTCCGCTGAGTGCGGGGTCCGCTAGGCCTTCCGGCGCGGCTTGAGCATCAGCAGTCCGGCAAGCAGCAGGATGAGGGCGAGAGGGATCAGTGAAGCATCCATGCCCGTCTTGGCCAGGGTGGCGGTGCCGCCCTGGCCTGAGGTGTTGCCCATGGTGGTTGCTGCGGAAGATACCGAACCGGTGCTGGTGCCGGCGGGAACAACAGTGATACCGGTCGTGCCACCTCCCGTGGTGCCGGTAGTTCCGGTTCCTGGGTCCGTGGTGCCGGTAGTTCCGGTTCCTGGGTCCGTGGTGTCCGTACCGGGGGTTTCAGTACCCGGGGTTCCACAGCCATCGGTGCCGCCGCCGATGATGACGCATGCATCAATATCAACATTCGCGTCATCAAGGTTGCCGGACGTGTCCAGGCCCAGATCGATATCAACAACGGCAGCCAAGCCGCCGTCGGTACTGCCGAGGATGCCGGCACCGAGGCCGAGATTGATGTCCGCTGCTGCGGCTACGTCGGCGGTGGTGTTGCCGATCCCGCTGCTGAGACCAGGGCGGATGCGGAAAGGTCCTGTCCGCTGGTTGTGTCCGCGGCGCTTGCTGCGGTGGCGCCGAAGGCCAGTAGCCCGCCGGCAAAGAGGGTGCTGAGCAGCCCCCTGCGAAGGTTGCAATTCATGATGATGTCTCCTGAGAAGTTGATGTGGGGCGCTGTTCAGCGCCTGGAGGCCGTGTCCTGCCCATGAAAAAGGGCAGCAGGGCTCAACTAGTCAGGTGAGGAACCGGGGTCGAATGACACCGGTGAAGGGGCGTACTCCGATGATCCGCTGATGGGGAAGGCTTCCGAAAGCGGCAGGTTGAAAGCGAACTCGTCCAGCCAGACAGCAGAGCCTGAGGCGCCGGAGGGCGATGCGCCGCTCCCGGCCCCGGAAGCAGGTCCAGCTGGGGGCGTGGAAGGATCGGCGGTCCAGGGGCTTTCTGCCGGGACTGCGTGCATTTCTGTGCCGGCCGGAACCGGCAGTGACGACATTCCCGTAGCGGACAGCAGGTTCGCGGAAGTGCCGGGGGAGTTTGGGGTGGTATCAGCTGTGATGTGCCCTGAAGCAGCGTGGGCGTCAGTGCCGGTCGGGATATCCCCGGCAACGGCAATCTCTTCAAGCGGCAGCAGCTCGGGCAGCTTGACCGGTGCGGACGGAACGGTCGCATCTACCAGATCCACTACGGGCTTCAGGACAGGCTCAAGAACCGGTGCGGCATCGGTGAGCGGAGGGGCGACTGTCTCAATCAGGTCATTTGCAGCGGTATCCACCACTGCGGCAATCGGGACAGCCACGGCCGTGACGGTCCCCGCCGGAACCACGCTCTTCACCGCAGGGACGGCGGTGATCAGTTGATCAGCCGTGCCCGCCACACTGCCTACTACTGGCTGCAGGAGTCCGGTGGGTGCAGGAGCCGGTGACGCGGCCTCAAGAATGGGCGAGACAGCGCCGGGCAACGGTGCAGTCAGGGACGAAGCCGATGAACTGAGGCTGCCCAGAAGGGATCCTGAATCTCGTGACGAGTCTGCCGTCGCGGCTGAAGCGGAGAGTGTCAGCCAAGTGGCGGTCACCGCACCTGCGAGGAGGAGCGGCCGGAGCGCACGCCACGGCGAGCTAACTTTAGCCATGCGTACCACCCCCGGTACCGTTGAGACCTAACGATTTCAACAGCGTAAGACTCTCGCGTGCAGGAAGTCTAGGGAAACGGATAATAAATCCAGCAAGCTTACTAATTTGTCACTCAGTCATCGATATCCGAAACGAGATCGATATCCGAAGCGAGAGTGTCAAACCTATTTACAAGAAAGTCATAGACCCGAACGGAGAGATTTTGCCCTTCAGTGGGAATCATTCAGTGGGCATCGTTCGGGTAGCTGACGCCCAGTTGCCCGCGCACTCCGTCAAAGAGCCGCATCGTTTTGATGGAATCCTCCAGCGGCATGACGGGGCTCTCGGTCAGACCCTGTTGGATGCAGCGGGTCACCTCGCGCAGTTCGTAGGTGTAGCCGATGCCGACGACGTCGAACGCCTCCTTGCGCAGCCCTTCCCGTCCGACGCCGATCACCAACTCCCGCGGATTGTTGATGGAACCGACACTCTGGAGGTAGCCCAGACTGCCGGCCACGGTGGCAGTCCGCGGACCGTACGCCAGGAGCGAGGACGTCAGCTGGGCCTGGGCACCATGGTTGTAGCCGAGCGTCAGCGCATTCTGGGCGTCCACGCCGTCGTCATTAATGAAGCCGGTGGCACTGACGGTCTGCGGGAACCCCAGCGTTCCTACTGCCCACAGCAAGGGGTAGACCGAGATGTCCAGGAGGGCGCCGCCACCGGCCTGCCTGGCCCACAGCCTGGACGTCGGGGAATACGGCGCGGGAAAACCAAGGTCAGCGGTCACCCAATGCACGTCCCCGAGCTCCCCGGACGCGGCAATCTCGAACGCCCGCTGCATGCCCGGGAGGAAGCGGGACCACACTGCCTCCATGAGGAAGAGCTTCCGCTCCCGGGCAAGCGCGACGAGCTCGCTCGCTTCCCTGCCGTTGATGGTGAACGCCTTTTCGCACAGGACGTGCTTGCCCGCATTGAGCGCAGCGAGCACAAACTGGTGGTGCTGGGCGTGCGGCGTGGCGACGTAGACAACGTCCACCGAGTCATCGGCGAGCAGCCGCTGGTAGCCGGGCACGCCGTCGTCGTCCCCGTACGCCTTGGCGAAACCGTAGTCCGCCGCGAAACTCTCCGCAGTGCCCTGTGAGCGGGAACTGACGGCATAGAGCTCGGCGTCTGGGAGCAGTGCCAGGTCCTGCGATACTGACCGCGCGATCCCGCCGGTGGCTATGACGCCCCACCGCAGGCGTCTTCCAGTGGCAGACCGGGGATCCGGATCGGACTGGCTGGACAGCCACGGTGTGGCAATGGGCGCACTCATAGTGCCCATCCTCTCATTCAGACCAGTCCGGGCGTCAGACCAAGGCGCGCGCCGGTTCTTCCGTCAGCCTGCCCTGCTGGAGCCTGAAGCGGCGGTCCGTCTTGTTGGCCAACGCCTTGTCGTGCGTGACCACAAGGATGGTGGTGTTGTGGTCACGCCTGAGCGAGCTGAGCAGTTCGATGATGTGGTCACCGGTCTGCTCGTCCAGGTTGCCGGTGGGCTCGTCAGCGAGGATCAGCTTGGGTTCGTTGGCCAGCGCCCGGGCAATCGCCACGCGCTGCTGCTCGCCGCCGGACAGCCGGTTGATGCGGCGCACCTGCTTCTCCGGGTCCAGCTGCACCTGCTCCAGAAGGTCCGTTGCCCTCTGCCGACGCTCTGTCCTGCGCACGCCCGCGAACTCCATGGGCAGGATGACGTTGTCCATCGCCGA
This sequence comes from Pseudarthrobacter cellobiosi, assembly GCF_023913755.1. Lineage (GTDB taxonomy): Bacteria > Actinomycetota > Actinomycetes > Actinomycetales > Micrococcaceae > Arthrobacter > Arthrobacter cellobiosi. The sequence goes on along the minus strand of NZ_JAMXBJ010000034.1, from coordinate 42,536 downwards.
AAGATTCGGGATCAGGTTGAACTGCTGGAAAACGAACCCGATATCCCGGCGCCGGTACTCGGTCAGCTTGCCGTCCGGCATCCCGGCCAGGCTCACGCCGTTGACGACGACGTCTCCGCTGGTCGGTTTGTCCAACGCACCCAGGAGGGACAAGAGTGTGCTCTTGCCGCTGCCGCTCTTGCCGACGATGGACGCCAGCGTGCCCTGCTCCAGAACAAAACTGACGTCGTTGACCGGCTTGATGGTGCGGTCGCCGGAGTTGAAAGTGCGGACCAGGTTCTTGACTTCAATCATGGCTATTCTCCTCGCAGGACTTCGATGGGACGGATGCGTGCCGTGAGCAGTGCAGGGACCAGCGCGCCGATGATAGCCACGCCGAACACCGCTGCGATGCCGGCGGCGATGACCCCGGGGGAGGCGCTGGCGGTGACCGATGTCAGCAGTTGGGAAGCGCCGCCAAGGGGTCCTCCCTGGCCGCCTGGGAAGCCAGCCCCGCCGCCCGGCATTCCGGCGCCGCCTGCAGCGCCGGCCATGGCGGCCCCGCGACCGGTGGTGGTGGCCGCCGTCGTGGTGGTGTTGGTGCTGATCAGCGCGGAAGCGATGCCGCCGCTGGCAAACGAGGCGACGGCGGCGCCCACCGCGCTGCCCATGGCCACGAGGACCAGCGCCTCCAGCACGAACTGCAGGCCGATGGTGCGGTTGGGTGCTCCGATCGCCTTCAGGACACCGATTTCCCGGCGGCGTTCGCGGACCAGCATGACCATGATCAGCAGGATGATCAGCCCGGCGGTGCCCAAGGCTGCTACGAAGGCGATGAACGAGATGTTCTTGACGCTGCCGAGCGAGCTGACGGCGGACTCCAAGTTCTGGCCCTGCGTGACGTCGGCCTTGTCGGTGCCGAGGGCGGACTCAAGCGCGGCCTTGGCGGTTTCGAGATTTTCCATGCTGTCCACGGTGACGATCATCGATGACAGCTCACCGGGCAGTTCCGCGATGGTCTGGGCCGTGGGGAGGGTCAGGTACAGGGCGTTGTTGCCGAACGTGGTGCCTGAATCGAAGAGGCCAGCCACAGAGAACGTCTCGTCGTTGATGGTGAAGGTGGAACCGATGGCCAGGTTGTTCTTCTCGGCCAGAGTGGTTCCCAGGAGGGCATTGGCGGACTCAGCCGTGTAGTCGCCCAGGCCAGTGCCTTCGGTGATGGCAAGGGCCTTGCCGGTGGTGTCCACTTCGCCGCCGATTCCGGTTGCAGTGATCGGGAGGGAGCGAACCGGCTGCGCGGTGGTGGTTCCGGTGGTGCCGTTTGCGGCCTGGTTCCGTCCACCTAGGGTGCCAGCGTCGATGGCTGCGGTAAGGCTCGTGGTCAACGTGGTGGCGTTCTGTCCGGCGGGACCGCCCTGGCCGCCGCCGGGGCCGGCTTGGGTGCCGGCCGCCGTCTGCACTGCCGCTTCGGCGGCGTTCCGCAGCCGGAGTGAGCTGGTGCCGACGACGGAGGTTACGTTGGAGACGGCCGCTGCGGTGGCGGCCTGCTCGGCAGTCAGCGGTTCGCCGCCGCCTTCGAAGCCCTGGCCGCCGGCCGGGTTGACGGTCAGGACGGTCCCGACGGATGCGTTCAGCTCCTGGACTTTGGCTCCGACGGCCTGATTGGCCACCAGCATGGCCAGTGCAAGTCCGATCGCGACGGCCAGGACTGCCACCACAGCAGCTGTTCGGACCTTGTTTCTGAAGGCATTGCCAACACTCCGGGCAAGGACGCTCACTGTACTCCTAGGATCTGGGGCCGGCGGAAGGCCGGCATCTGCTCCTACCCTCGCGTCGGGGGCTGTGCGGGAAGACGGCCGAAGCTGTGTTTGGGCTGTGAAACGCAGAGGGCAGTGAGAGAGCGTTGGTGAAAAGCGTGCATTAAGTGCGAGAGCGTTGGGACGCGGAATGCCCCGGCTCCCTGTGGGGAGCCGGGGCATTCCGTGTAAACCGGTGGTGACCGGCGGACCGCGTTAGTTAGACCGCGTTACTTGGTCAGCGGGCCCAGTACCGGATCGTCCGCGTAGGCCGTCTTAACGTTGGCGGCGGTCACGATGACCGGCGGCAGCAGGAAGGCGGGTACGGTCTTCACCGTGTTGTTGTAGGACTTGTCGTCGTTGATCTCAGGCGTCTTGCCTGCCTGGAGATCCTTGACCATCACGATCGCGTGCTCAACGAGCTTGCGGGTGTCCTTGTTGATGGTGGAGTACTGCTCGCCGGCAAGGATGGACTTGACCGACTGTTCCTCGGAGTCCTGGCCGGTGATGACCGGAAGCGGCTTGCCGGCCGCCTTGACGGAGGTGATGACTGCACGGGCGAGGGTGTCGTTCGGTGACAGGACACCGTCCAGCGACGCCGTGCCGTAGGAGCCGGTCAGGAGGGTATCCATCCGGCGCTGGGCGTTCTCAGCCTTCCAGTCCTGGGTGACGGCCTTTTCGAACGTCGTCTGGCCGGAGACCACCTTCAGCGTGCCGTCGTCGATCTTGGGCTTGAGGACCTTCATGGCGCCGTCGAAGAAGACCTTCGCGTTGGCATCGTCCGGTGAACCTGCCAGCAGTTCGATGTTGTACGGGCCGGAGGGCTTCTTGGCCTTCATGCCGTCCAGGAGGGCCTGGCCCTGGAGCTCGCCCACCTTGAAGTTATCGTAAGCCACGTAGTAGTCCACGTTTGCGGTGTTCAGCAGGAGGCGGTCGTAGGCGATGATGGTGGCTCCTGCGTCCTTGGCCTGCTGGAGCTGGGTCCCCAGCTGGGAGCCGTCGAGGGCACCCACAATGATCACCTTGGCACCCTTGGCGATCATGGCGCTGATCTGGTTCTGCTGCTCAGCCACGCCGTTGTTGGCGAACTGGACAGTCGGCTTGAAACCGGCGCTGCTAAGTCCGTCGTTGAACAGCTTCTCTGCCAGAACCCAGTTTTCGCTGGTCTTCTTGGGAAGCGCGACGCCGATGGCGGAGTCCTGTGCGAAGCCGCTGGCTCCACCGGTAGTGCCGCTGGAGGTGCCGGGTTCGGCCCGTCCGCAGGCCGTCAGCGCCAGTGCCGCGATCGCAGCTATTGCTGCTGCCTTTCCTGCTTTACCAATCATTCGCATTTCTTGATCCACTTTCTTTTTTGGGGTGTTGGTTCCGGAACCTGAATCGCTCAGGCTTCCCTGGAAATGACTTCTTTGGTGGAGGTGGTTTCATCCGGCTGCAGCGGTGTGCCTGGCCCGCCGGACGGACGGTTGAAGTTCTTCATCATCAGCCCGATGATCGATGCCCGGCCCTGCGACTTGTTGTAGACGTCGATGGCCACGGCCACCAGCAGCACCAGGCCCTTGATCATGGACTGCCAGTCGGCACCGACGCTGAGGAGCTGCAAGCCGTTGTTCAACACAGCCATGACCAGGCCTCCAACGACGGATCCGATGACGGTACCCACGCCGCCAGTCACGGCAGCGCCGCCGATGAAGACAGCAGCGATGGCGTCCAGCTCCCAGCCGGTACCGTCCGACGGTCCTGCGGAGGTTGAGCGGGCCACGAAGATCATTCCAGCGAGTCCGGCGATGATGGACATGTTCATCATGACCAGGAAGTTGATCTTTTTTGATTTCACACCGGACAGCTCGGCTGCGTGGCGGTTTCCGCCCACTGCGTAGACGTGGCGCCCGACCACCGTCTTGGAAGAGACGAAGCCGTAGATCAGAACCATCACGGCGAGGATCAGGCCGGGGACCGGGAAAGACGTGCCAGGGCGGCCGGTGGCAAAGAGGTAGGTGGCGTAGAGAATGGCCGCGCAGATCAGGACAAGCCTAAGGACACTGACCCACGTTTCCGAGACCTCAGCGCCGAGCGCCTTGGCGGTGCGCCGCCGTCGGACTTCGCTGTAGATCACGAACGCAACGCCGGCAAGACCCAGGAGCAACGTGAGGTTGTTGTACCCGGTGGCAGGCCCGACTTCGGGGAGGTACCCGGCACCGATGTACTGGAACTCCCGCGGAACAGGAATCGAGTTAGACTGGCCAACAAACTGCTGGGCCCCGCGGAAGATCAGCATGCCGGCGAGGGTCACGATGAACGCCGGAATGCCGACGTAAGCCGTCCACATACCCTGCCATGCACCGATCAGTGCGCCCAGGCCCAGGCCGAGCAGGATCGCCAGGAACCAGGGGAGGTCCCAGTCCCGCATGGCGATGGCCACCACCATGCCCACGAACGCCGCCACGGAGCCCACCGACAGGTCAATGTGTCCGGCGATGATGACCAGCACCATGCCGATGGCGAGGATGAGGATGTAGGAGTTGCCGTTGAAGAGGTTGATGACATTGCCCGGAGTGAGCGTGATGCCGCCTGTGAGCCACTGGAAGAGAACTATCAGAGCCACCAAGGCAAAGATCATGCCGAACTGGCGGGTGTCGCCACCGAAGAGTTTCTTGAGCGCGTTCATTGTTTTTTCAGTCCTTGTATCTGGAAGGTTCTGGAAGGCTGCAGTGGATCAGGCGGCTTTTCGGGCGGAGGTCATCAGCTTCATCAGGCTTTCCTGGCTGGCTTCCTCCTTATCGAGAACCCCAGTGATGGCGCCCTCGAAGATCGTGTAGATGCGGTCCGAGAGCCCCAGCAGTTCGGGGAGCTCGGAAGAAATCACAATGACTCCCTTTCCTTGGTTGGCGAGCTGCTGGATGATGCCGTAAATCTCGTACTTGGCTCCGACGTCGATGCCGCGGGTGGGTTCGTCCAGGATCAGCAGTTCAGGATCGGTGAACATCCACTTGGCCAGGACCACCTTCTGCTGGTTGCCGCCGGAGAGCTTGGCAACCCCTTCCTCAACCGACGGGGCCTTGGTCCGCAGTGACTTCCGGTACTGTTCGGCGACCGTGAACTCCTTGTTGGTGTCCACCACGCTGCGCTTGCTGATCTTCTCGAGGTTGGCCGAGACCGTGGTGGTCTTGATGTCGTCGAGGAGGTTCAGTCCCAGCGACTTCCGGTCCTCCGTCACGTAGCCGAGGCCGGCGTCGATGGCCTGGTGGACACTCTTGAGTGTCACTTCCTTGCCGTCCACGTAGACATGGCCCGACACGAAGTGGCCGTAGGACCGGCCGAAGACGGAACGGGCCAGTTCGGTCCGGCCGGCGCCCATCAGCCCGGCGAATCCCACAATCTCCCCGCGCCGCACAAAGAAGTTCGAGTTCTTGCAGACCATCCGGTCCTGGATCTGCGGGTGGGCCACGGTCCAGTTCTTGACCTCGAAGAACACGTCGCCGATCTTGGGGGTGTGGTCGGGGAAGCGGGACTCCAGGGCCCGTCCCACCATGCCTTTGATGATGCGGTCCTCGTCGACGCCGTCGGCCTTGACGTCGAGCGTTTCGATCGACTTGCCGTCTCGGATGATGGTGATGGAATCGGCGATCTGTTCGATCTCGTTGAGCTTGTGGGAAATGATGATCGAGGTGATGCCCTTGCCCTTGAGGCCCAGCATCAGGTCCAGGAGGTGCTGGGAATCGGATTCGTTCAGCGCAGCGGTTGGCTCGTCCAGAATGAGGATCTTGACCGACTTGTTCAGCGCCTTGGCGATCTCCACCAGCTGCTGTTTGCCGACGCCGATCTCCTTGATGGGGGTGTCCGGGTTTTCCCTGAGCCCCACGCGGGCCAGAAGTTCGGTGGAACGGAGGCGCGCCTCCGCCCAGTTGATCACGCCGCGCTTGGTGGGTTCGTTGCCCAGGAAGATGTTCTCCATTATGGAGAGCTCCGGGATCAGGGCCAGCTCCTGGTGGATGATCACGATGCCGGCCGCCTCACTGGCCCGGATGTCTTTGAACTGCTGGACTTCGTTCTGGTACACGATGTCGCCGTCGTAGCTGCCGTACGGGTAGACGCCCGAAAGCACCTTCATCAGCGTGGATTTGCCGGCGCCGTTTTCGCCGCAGATAGCGTGAATCTCGCCGGCTTTGACCCGGAGGCTCACTTCCGACAATGCCTTGACACCGGGAAATTCCTTGGTGATGGAACGCATCTCCAGGATGACCGGGTCAGTGTGCGTGGTCTGGGACGTCATTTGCCCTTACGCCTCCAATGCATGACTTCTTTGTCCGCCCCGCAAAGCGCAGGGACGTCTGATGAAAAAGTAAACTGGATCACACCCATTGTCGTCAAGTCTTTAACGCAATTGCCGGATAACAAAACGGCTACGTTCGCCGGATCCCGGCGTGTTGGAACACCAACGCGGCAGCCCCCAAGGCCTCTGCGCTATCTCCGAGGGAAGACATCGTCAGCTTGGTGGTCTCGCCGATCACCGGCACTGCATGCCTGATGAGCCCCCGCCTGATGGGATCGAGCAGCAGGTTGCCCAGCCCCGCGAGGGGACCGCCCACTACGATCACTTCAGGGTTGATCAGATTGGCCACATTGCCCAGGGCGCGTCCCACTGCCAGGCCTGCATCATCCACCACCCTTAGTGTTGCGGAGTCGCGGGCGAGGGCTTTCCGCACGATGTCTGCCGGCGTCAGGGGCGGGTCTTCGCCGCGGCCCAGCAGCTCCATCATGGTGGTAGTGGAGGCGATGGTCTCCAGACAGCCACGGTTACCGCAGCGGCACACCAGCCCGTGCTCGTGGATCGTTGCATGGCCGATTTCGCCCGTAATGCCAACGGTGCCGTAGTACGGCGCGCCGTTGAGGATCAGGCCCGCGCCGATGCCCGATCCGATCTTGAGGAACATCAGGTTGCTCACGCCCGAATGCGGCCCCCACGTGACCTCGGACCAAGCGCCAAGATTGGCGTCGTTGTCAACGAATACGGGGATATTGAGCTTTTCCTCCAGATGCTGGAGGATGTTGATGCCCACCCATTCGGGGAGGATAGCGCCCTGCGCTACGGTGCCGGTCCGGCGGTCGATGGGGCCGGGAATTCCGACGCCGGCGCCCACCACCAGGGTCCGGTCCACGCCGCTTTGCTGCAGCAGTTTGTCCAGTAGTCCTACGGCTGCCCGGATGCCTTCCTCGGCCTGGTGGCCGAGCGGCAGCAGGACGGATTCCTCGGCGATCACGTGGTAGCTCAGGGATGCCAGGACCACGCGGAGATGCCGCCGGCCGAAATCGATTCCCACTGCCACCGCGCCGTTGCTGTTGAGTCTTACGTTGAGTGCTCGGCGTCCGGAACTGGTGATCGGTTCGGTTGACGCCAGGCCGGCGTCCTGCAAGATTTTGACGATGTTGGACACCGTGGCGGTGGAGAGGCCGGTCTGGCGCGCAAGCTCGGCCTGGGTGGACGGGCCGCTCATGAGGGTCTCGATGATCCGTTGCTGGTTCAGTTGCCGGAGGGCTGACTGGGATCCCGGATTCTTTGGCTTGCTCCTCGTCGAGCGCGGTGTGGCGGACATGAAAAGAAGACTGCCCTACTTTGACTGTTGTAGTCAAGAAGTTAACGCAAGGAGTCTGCCGGATGAGACAAAAAAGATAGGACGATCCGTCCCTCCTGTGGCTTCGGCCGGTGCAATTGGCCCCGGATGTCGTTCAGGGCCGGTGGCTAGGCTGGAAAAAGCGGACGCATCCTTCCTGTGGCCGTCCCGATCATGTGAGGTGGAAACGGTGCTGCTGGCCCTGATGCAGGCAAACGCCCGCGTACTCGACGTCGATGCAAACTGCGCTGAGCTGGATGCGGCTGCCCGGGCGGCCGCCGCGGCAGGCGCAGCAGTCCTGCTTACGCCCGAACTGTTTGCCGTGGGCTACGCCCCGCTCCAGCTCCGCGCTGAGCTGGACCCCACCGGGCTTCCCGCCATCAGGGAGACGCTGGCAGGCATCGCGCGCCGCCACGGAATCGGACTGGTCTACAGCCTGCCGTCAGTCACGGAAAGGGGCAGCTGGCACATCACCTCCACGCTCGTGGACAGCGCGGGGGTTGAGCTTCTCACCTACGCAAAAGTGCACCTCTTTGGCGATGACGAACGCGCGGCGTTCAGCCCCGCGGAAGCAGCTCCCGCCGTCGTCGATTTCAACGGCTTCCGGACGTCAATGGTGATCTGCTACGACGTGGAATTTCCGGAAACGGTCAGGGCCGCCGCGCTGGGCGGAGCCGAGCTGCTGCTGGTACCCACCGCACTGGCGCACGGTTTCGAGACGGTTCCCCAGGTCCTGCTCCGGGCCCGCGCGCTGGAAAGCCAGCTGACCATCGCCTATGCCAACCACTCGGGAACCGAGGACGGCTGCGAATTCCTCGGCGGCAGTGTCATTGCCGGACCGGATGGTTCGCTGCTGGCCACGGCGGGACCGGGAGCCGAACTCCTGTTCGCCGAGGTGGATCCGGACGCCGCCCGAAATGCCCGTGACGTGGTGCCCTATCTCCGGGAACGCCGCCCGGAGCTCTACCGGTCCTGGGGCATCTGAACCATCCGGTCCTCCAGAGCATCCACGTACTGCAGGGCAATCCACAGCTCCGCCCGCACCTGGGCGGAACCTAGGTCCATGGCCAGCAGCTCGCCCAGTGCATTGATCTGGCGCCGCACGCTGTTCCGGTGCATCCCCAGGACTTTGGCAGTGGCATCCCAGTTGCCGTTTTCGCCCAGCCACGACTTCAGGACACCGAGCTGGGAGCTGATTCGGTCAGGCTCCTGCGCCAGGACCGGTTCCAGCAGCCGGGCGGCAAGCATGGTGCCGGCGCCGCGTCCCAACAGCCCCGCGACCGACCACGTGACGTCATCCACACGCACGCTTTCCCCGCTTGCCTGGACGCGGGACCGCAGAGACGCCGCGCGCTGGTAGGCGGCAGGAAGGCCGGCCATTTCGGTGGGATCGCCCACCACCAGGCGCCAGCCCAGCTCCTCCACCTCATGCAGCAGTGCGTCGTCCACCTTGAACCGGGTGACGGCCGCAAACCCGTAGTCCGTCAGTTCCACCATCTTCGTGTCGAACAGCCTGCGCCACTGCAGCAGTTCCCGGACAGGGCCATCCGCCGACGCCGGCGCCGCGGCGTCCGCGCGGACACCCTGGACCACCCGCAGGGCGCCGGACCGGGTTCCGGACACGCTCTGCGCCAAGAGGTCCCTGAGGACGTTCAGCTGCCGGGTTGAACCGGCGGCCAGGCTCTCCGGATGCAGCAGCAGCGCCGTTGCCAGCTGGCTGGGGGCGAGCGAGCCGCTGGTGCGCTGGCGCACCAGCAGTTCCAGCAGCCCCACCACCGAGGACACCACACTGTTCTGCGCCGGGGTCAGCGCCCTGTCCGTACCCAGGATCAGTGCCCCGAGGGTGGCGTCCTTGGTGCTTCGGAGGGGGTGGCCGAACACCAGGGCCGACCCGCTCGTGGGCAGTGAGTCCGTCTCCACGCGCGGGCCGTTGCCTGCGAGCAGCCGCTTCAGCACGGGCTGCAGGGCGGAAGGCTCGACGGCGGCCGCAGGGCCGGTTCCGCCGGTCCCGGCTGCTGCGGCCCGGGCCCGCACCCGGCCGTCCGCCCCGAAAAGCTGGGCCCACACCGGGACCCGCTGCGCCAGGGCGGAGAGGAGCTCGTGCTCGGGCCTGGCCGACAGCACCGCCCGCATCAGCTGCCGGTTGGTGTCTGCCAGCTGACGGAAGACCCGGGCGTTGCCGGATTCCAGGAGCTGGGAGAACTCCAGGCCGATGGCGGCGAAGGGGACGCTGCTGGGGATCTGCACCAGGGTGAGCTGATGCGTTCGGCACGCTAACAGCACATGGTCCGGGACGGCGTCGAAGTAGGGCTCCAGGCCAAACCCCAAGGCGGCGACGCCTGCGCCGACAAGCCGCCGGACGTACGCTTCCGCCCTTTTCTTCGTTCCGCCGTCGTCCAGGAACGGCAGTCCCGCCGTCAGCACGAACTCCCCGTCCAGCAGGTACGGCGTGGGATCCTCCAGTTCGCTGGGCTCCACCCAGCGCAAAGGCGCGCCGGCGTTGCCGGCGTCGTGCAGGACGGTGAGGTCCGGGGGGAGGGCTGCCAGGAAGTGGCCGAGGGTCACCGCATCCAGGTGTTCCGCAGCATCAGGCTGCACGGAGGGTCCCCGGGCAGGAGAGTTCAGTGCTGCGCATCAGTGGTGCATTACGTCTCATGCTTGAACACTATAGGTCACTTTGCACATGCCTGAGATGCGGCTCACACCCCTACGCTGGGTGGGGGGAAACCGACAACTACTCACGAACGGACGTCAACGATGACTGTGCCAACACTCTCCGGACCGGCCACGGGCCGTGCAGCCGGCCGTCCCGGGCTGGGCGCGCAACTGCTGCGCCGGAAACCAATCGGACAGATGGTCAGGGAAGCGGAAAGCGGCCATGGCGGACCGAAACTGGTCCGCAGCTTCGGGGTCCTCCAGCTGACCATGATCAGTGTCGGTGCCACCCTGGGAACAGGCATCCTGGTCATCCTCGGAGAATCCGTTCCGCTGGCCGGGCCCGCGATCTGGATCTCGTTCGCCATCGCCGGATTCGCCGCGCTGCTCTCCGCCGTGTCCTATGCGGAAATGGCCGGCATGGTCCCCGTTGCCGGTTCCAGTTATTCCTACACCTACGCCACCATGGGTGAAGGCATGGCCTGGATCTGCGGCTGGTGTCTGGTCCTGGAGTACGCCGTCTCGGTCGCGGCCGTTGCCGTCGGGGCGGGCCAGTACGTAAACGAGACCCTGGCCGTTTTCGGGCAGGTCCTGCCCGACGCCGTCTCCCAGCCCCCGGGCGACGGCGGCCTGGTCAACGTCCCCGCCATGGTCATCGTGGTGCTGGCAACCATCCTCCTGGTCCGCGGGGCCAAGGAAAGCGCCTGGATCAACACGTCCATCGTTGTGGTCAAGGTGGGCATTCTCCTCTTCTTCTGCGCTGTGGCCTTCACCGCCTTCAATGCGGGCAACTTCGAACCGCTCCTGCCCATGGGCGCCGCCGGAGTCTCCGCGGCCGCGTCCCGGGTGTTCTTTTCCTATATCGGCTTCGACGCCGCCTCCACCGCAGGCGAGGAAGCCCGCAACCCCAAGCGCGACCTTCCCCGGGCCATCATGCTCTCGATGGTCATCGTCACCACCATCTACGTCCTGGTGGCCGTCGCAGCCATCGGCGCCCGCCCGTGGGGCTGGTTCGACGGCACCGAAGCCGCCCTGGTGAAGATCCTGGAGGAAACCACCGGCCAGCCCTGGATCGCCCTCGTCTTCGCCGTCGGCGCAGTCCTCGCCATCGCCAGCATCGTGCTCACTGTCCTCTACGGCCAGACCCGCATCCTGCTCGCCATGTCCCGCGACGGCCTCATCCCCAAGATCTTCGGCCGCGTCTCCCGCCGGACCGGCACCCCTGCGGCCGGCACGCTCCTGGTGGGCATCGCCGTCGCCCTCACCGCAGGGCTGGTCCCGCTCGGTGCGCTGGCCGACGCCACCAGCATCGGCACCCTGTTCGCCTTCGCCCTCGTCAATGTGGCCGTGATCTACCTGCGCCGCACCAGGCCCGAGCTGAAACGCACGTTCCGCGTGCCGCTCTTCCCCCTGACCCCGATCCTCGGTGCGCTGATGTGCGCCTTCCTCATGGCCAACCTCGGTGCCGATACCTGGGTGACCTTCGGAGTCTGGATGCTGGTGGGCCTGGCCGCCTACTTCGGCTACGGACGCCGGAACTCCAGGGTAGCGGCGCTGAGCCACGAGGAATACCGTGAGCTGAGCAGGCAGGAATCTTCAACGCTGTCCACCCCCGAACAATCGAAGGCAGAGCTTTCATGACCGTCGCCACCGAACTCCCGGCTTCTGACCCGTCCAGCACCCAGGCTGGTCCCATCACCATGCTGAACCCCGATTTTCCGTTCAGCTACGACCACTACCTCGCCCATCCGGCAGGGCTCGGCGCGGTTCCGCCGGAGCTGTACGGCACCGAGGTGGCAGTTGTAGGGGCGGGCCTTTCGGGCCTCGTCACGGCCTACGAACTGATGAAGCTGGGCCTGCGCCCTGTCATTTATGAAGCGGACCAGATCGGCGGCCGCTTGCGGACGGCCGGTTTCCCGTCCGCTCCCGGCGTGGTGGCCGATCTGGGCGGCATGCGGTTCCCCGTGTCGGGCAGGGCTTTCTACCACTACGTGGACCTGCTGGAGCTGGACACCCAGGATTTCCCCAACCCCCTGGCACCCGTCACGTCCAGCACCGTGATCGAACTGGCCGGCCAGAAGTACTACGCCGAGACCGCCCAGGACCTGCCGCCGTTCTTCCGCGAGGTGGCCGATGCCTGGAAGGCCGCGGTGAACGACGGAGCGAAGTTCGTCGAAATGCAGGAGGCCATCCGGGCCCGGGATACGGGCCGGATCAAGGAGCTCTGGAACGAGCTGCTGCCGCTCATGGACGAGCAGACCTTCTATGGGTTCATCGCCGGGAGCGAGTCATTCAAGGAAGCCGGCTTTGCGCACCGTGAGGCCTTTGGCCAGGTGGGCTTCGGCACCGGCGGCTGGGACACCGACTTCCCCAACTCCATCCTGGAAATCCTCCGCGTGGTCTACACCGACGCCGATGACCAGCACCGGCTCATCAGCGGCGGAGCCCAACGGCTGCCCGAGGCACTGTGGCAGCACGCGCCGTCGGGCATGGCCCACTGGCCGGACGGAACGTCCCTGGCGTCGCTCCACTCCGGCACGCCCCGCGGGGCTGTGGGCAGGATCCGCCGCGATCCCGATGGCGACCTCCGGATCAGGGAGCGCTGGGGCCGTGAGGCCAGCTACCCTGCGGTGGTGACCACGTGCCAGTCCTGGCTGCTGTCCACTCGCATCCACACCGAGGAGGCGCTGTTCCCGGCCGAACTGTGGACTGCGATCGAGCGCTCGCACTACATGCAGTCGTCCAAGACGTTTGTCATGGTGGACCGTCCGTTCTGGAAGGACGTCGATCCGGACACCGGCCGCGAGGTGCTGTCCATGACCCTGACGGACCGGCTGAACAGGGCCACCTACCTCCTGGATGACGGCCCGGACAAGCCCGCCGTGATCCTGCTGTCCTACACGTGGAACGATGACGCGCTCAAATGGCTGGCGCTGGACGCCGACGAACGCGTTGAGCTGATGCTGCACTCGCTCGAGCAGATTTACCCGGGCGTGGACATCGCCAGCCACATCGTGGGCCAGCCCATCACCGTTTCCTGGGAAGCGGACCCCAACTTCATGGGTGCCTTCAAAGCGAACCTGCCGGGGCATTACCGCTACCAGCAGCGCCTCTTTACGCACTTCAAGCAGGACAAACTGCCCGAAGCCCAGCGCGGGATCTTCCTTGCCGGTGATGATGTGTCCTTCACGGCGGGCTGGGCCGAAGGCGCCGTAACCACCGGCTTGAACGCGGTGTGGGGTGTGGTGAACCACCTGGGCGGGACGTCGGCGCCGGGCAACCCCGGTCCGGGCGAACTCCTGGACGCTATCGGGCCCATCGCCTTGGACTGAGGGTAAGGAGCCTGGGGCCACGCCCGCAGGGTTCCCTGGCCGAGCTTGCGAGGTTAGGGGCGGGTGGGGACTAGCCGTGCAGCTCCCGGTGCGCCCGGGCCAGTTCCACGTAGCGGGCGGCATTCTGCTTCACGCCGTCGAACTCCTCGTCGGTGAGTTCCCGCCGTACCTTGGCGGGGACGCCGGCCACGAGTGACCGGGGCGGCACTACCGTGCCTTCCAGGACCACGGCACCTGCCGCCACGAGCGAGCCGGTGCCGATCACGGCGCCGTTGAGCACAGTGGCGCCCATGCCGATCAGGCAGTCGTCTTCCACCGTGCAGCCGTGGACGACGGCGGCGTGCCCCACACTGACCCCGGCCCCGACCGTGCAGGGGAAGCCCGGATCTGCATGGAGCACCACGTTGTCCTGCAGGTTGCTGCCGGCGCCGACGCCGATGGCCGCCGTGTCCGCCCGGACCGACACCCCATAGAAGGCGCTCGAATCCTCAGCGAGCGTGGCCTTGCCGATGATCGACGCCGTCGGGGCAACGAAGGCGGATGCGTGGACGGCCGGGGTGTCGCCGGCGAAAGTGTAAAGAGGAGCCATGGGCCAAGCCTAGGACATCCGCCCACCCCAACTGAGTAGCGCTATCTGTCGTTATGAGCCCTCATAACGACAGATAGCGCTACTCAGTTGGGAGAGGCGGGGGTGCGGAGGATCAGGAACTGGTAGTGCTGCGTCCAGTTCCCCGCGCCCGGACCGGATTCCTCACCGGTGCCTTCCGGCCAGGTGACAAAGTCCTCGATGACACCATGCCGGCCAAAGACCTGCCGCACCGTCGCGTCGCTGCGCCGGCTGAAGAACCGGCGGGGTTCGACGTCGTCCTCGGGGTTCAGGACCTCTTCATCCTCACCGGACCAGAGGCCGACGGCGATGGGAGCCCCGGGTGCCGTGACTCGCACCAGTTCGCCCAGGACGCTATCGATATCAGTGGCAGGGACGTGCAGCAGCGTGCTCATGGTCCAGAGGGCCGGAAAGGTTCCGTCCGGGAAGGGCAGTTGCCGGGCGCTGGCCACGGAGACGTCCAGGCCCTTCGCCCGGGACCTGCGGACGTGCTCCTCGGAGAGGTCAACGCCGGTGTAATGGATGCCGGCCCGGACGAACTGCAGGCCATCGAGCCCCATGCCGGAGCCGATCTCCAGGACGTTGTGGCGGCTCTCGGCCTTGAGCAACGCGATGAACCGCTCACGCTGTTCGACCCGCTGGGGCGCGAGCGGATGTTCCGTGCCGGACGCCGCGCGGCGGTTATAGAACTCGGCGAGGCGCTGCTCGCTGCCGGGTTCCTCCACTGCATTCTCAACTGCGTCCATGGCCCACGACCTTAAATAAGAGACCGCTTAGTTAAAGACCACAGTCCGGTTGCCGTCCAGAAGCACACGGTGTTCGGCATGCCATTGGACGGCCTGCGTCAAAGTGCGGCCTTCCACGTCCCGGCCCATCTGCACGAACTGCTCCGGAGTGCGGGCGTGGTCCACGCGGATGACTTCCTGCTCGATGATGGGCCCCTCGTCCAGCGCGGCCGTGACGTAGTGGGCAGTGGCGCCGATCAGCTTCACGCCGCGGGCATGAGCCTGGTGGTAGGGCTTGGCGCCCTTGAAGGACGGCAGGAACGAGTGGTGGATATTGATGGCCTTGCCGGTGAGCTCCGCGCACAGGTCGTCCGAAATGATCTGCATGTAGCGGGCCAGAACGGTCAGTTCAATATCGTGCTCGGCCATGAGGCCGCGCAGCTTGTCCTCTGCCTGGGCCTTGGTGTCCGGGGTGACCGGGATGTGGTGGAACGGGACGCCGTAGAACTCGGCCAGCCCGGCAAGGTCACGGTGGTTGGAGACGATGGCCGGGATCTCGATGGGCAGGGTGCCGGAGCGCTGCTGGAACAGGATGTCGTTGAGGCAGTGCGCGGACGTGCTGGCCATCAGGAGCGTGCGCACCTTCTGGCCCACGGGGTTGAGGCTCCACTGCATGCCAAAGGAGTGGACCACCGGCTCAAGGGCGGCCTGGACCTCGGCCCGGGAGGCCGTCGTCGTCGCTTCCACCCGCATAAAGAAGTTGCCGGTTGCGGGGCTGCCATACTGCTGCGAGTCCAAAATATTACAGCCCGCCACCAGGAGCGCTCCGGCCACGGCGTGGACAATTCCGGGGCGGTCCGGGCAGGACAATGTCAATACGTAGGCTCGGTTCAGCTGCTCTTCAGTCACGACTACAAGCCTACCCGCGCGGCACGCCCGCGTTTGGTAGTCTGGTGGGGTCGCAACTGGCGTTGGGTGGCTAACCACCAGGGAGCGGCAATCACGAAGACCACGGATCGTACGCCTGGGCCGAGGGTCATGTTTTACCGGAGCTGCAACCTTTGAGGACGCGGCTCACTTTCACGCCCTGTCATCAAGGGGCGGTGATGTGCGCCAGCCGGTAGCCTGACCTTAGCAGTGCCCGTATCCCTAGCCAGGAGTTTTTCGTGACTACTACCGCCACCACAACAGCCGCCGTCAGCAATCAGTCGCTGGCCGAGCTTGACCCCGAAATCGCAGCAGTCCTCAACCAGGAACTTGGCCGCCAGCGCGGCACCCTGGAAATGATCGCCTCCGAAAACTTTGCCCCGCGCGCCGTCATGGAAGCCCAGGGCTCGGTCCTGACCAACAAGTACGCCGAGGGTTACCCGGGCCGCCGTTACTACGGCGGCTGTGAATATGTGGATATCGCCGAGCAGCTGGCCATCGACCGCGTTAAGGCACTGTTCGGTGCCGAGTACGCCAACGTCCAGCCGCACTCCGGTGCCCAGGCCAACGCCGCAGCACTGTCCGCCATGATCACTCCCGGTGACAAGATCCTGGGCCTGTCCCTGGCCCACGGCGGCCACCTGACCCACGGCATGAAGCTCAACTTCTCCGGCAAGCTCTACAACGTGGCTGCCTACCAGGTGGAGCCGGACAACTTCCGCGTTGACATGGACAAGCTGCGTGAGCAGGCCATCGCCGAGAAGCCCCAGGTCATCATCGCCGGCTGGTCCGCCTACCCGCGCCACCTGGACTTCGCGGCCTTCCGCTCCATCGCTGATGAAGTGGGCGCGCTGCTCTGGACCGACATGGCACACTTCGCCGGACTGGTGGCTGCGGGGCTGCACCCGAGCCCGGTTCCGTACTCCGACGTCGTCACCTCCACCGTGCACAAGACCCTCGCCGGCCCTCGCTCCGGCGTGATCCTGGCCAAGAAGGAGTGGGCCAAGAAGATCAACTCCAACGTCTTCCCGGGCCAGCAGGGCGGCCCGCTCATGCACGTCATCGCGGCCAAGGCCGTGGCCTTCAAGATCGCCGGCACCGAGGAATTCAAGGAGCGCCAGGAGCGTGTCCTCGAAGGCGCCAAGATCATCGCTGACCGCCTCAACCAGGCCGACGTCGCCAACGCCGGCGTCTCCGTCCTGACCGGAGGCACCGACGTGCACCTGGTCCTGGTGGACCTGCGCAACTCCCAGCTCGACGGCCAGCAGGCCGAAGACCTCCTGCACTCCGTGGGCATCACCGTGAACCGCAACGCGGTTCCGTTCGACCCCCGCCCGCCGATGGTCACGTCCGGCCTGCGCATCGGAACCCCGGCCCTGGCCACCCGCGGCTTCGGTGCTGCCGAGTTCACCGAGGTGGCGGAGATCATCGCCACTGCACTGAAGGCCGGCGCCGCCACGGACGTCGAGGCACTGCAGTCCCGCGTGGACAAGCTCGCCGCCGATTTCCCGCTGTACCCGCAGCACGAGCAGTGGTAATCCATGACCATTGAAACTGGAACTGCACAGATTCTTGACGGCAAGGCTACCGCCGCTGCCATCAAGGCCGAGCTGACCGAACGCGTGGCCGCACTCAAGGCCATGGGCGTCACCCCCGGACTGGGCACCGTTTTGGTGGGCTCCGACCCCGGGAGCACCTGGTACGTGGGCGGCAAGCACAAGGACTGCGCCGAGGTGGGCATCACGTCCATCCGCCGCGACCTCCCCGAGGAAACCACGCAGGACGAACTCCTGGCCGTGGTCCGTGAGCTGAACGGGAACCCGGAATGCACGGGCTACATCGTGCAGCTTCCCTTGCCCAAGCACATCAACCAGGACGTCATCCTGGAGGCCATGGATCCGGACAAGGACGCCGACGGCCTGCACCCAATGAACCTGGGCCGCCTGGTAGCCAACGTCAGCGGACCCATGACCTCGCCACTGCCCTGCACGCCCAAGGGCTGCGTGGAGCTCCTCACCCGGCACGGCATCAGCCTCAAGGGCAAGCGCGTCCTCGTGGTGGGCCGCGGTGTGACCATCGGCCGTCCCGTCGGGCTGCTGCTGACCCGTAAGGACGTCAACGCCACGGTCATCCTGGCGCACACCGGCACAGTGGACCTGGCCGCCGAACTCCGCCAGGCCGACGTCGTGATCGCCGCCGCGGGAGTCCCGCACATGATCAAGGCGGCGGACCTCAAGCCGGGCGCAATAGTGCTCGACGTCGGCGTCAGCCGTGTGGACGACGGCAACGGCAAGGCAGTGGTCACCGGAGACGTGGACCCCGCTGCTGCCGATGTCGCCTCGTGGATCTCCCCGAACCCGGGCGGCGTAGGGCCGATGACCCGCGCCATGCTGCTCGCCAATGTGGTGGAGACCGCGGAGCGCCAGGCGGGAATCGCCTAGTTTCGTTCCTTAACAGCAAAGCCCGACGGCGGTCCGCACCTTCTCAGGAAAGGCGCGGGACCGCCGTCGGCCGTTAAGCGTGCCCAACCCCAAGTAAGTAGCGCTATCTGTCGTTTTGGAGGCTCAAAACGACAGATAGCGCTACTTACTTGGGAGCGTGCAAGTGTTCGCCGGGGGTGGAAGGTGCGTTGGGGCTCTGCTGCGTTTGAGACAATGGACGCATGCGATCTCTGGGTAACACTCAATCTCCGTCCGGCCGGTCCAAGGGCGGCTTCTCCATGCTCCGGATCAGTGGGCCGGGAATGCTGGTTTTTGTCATCGCGTTCCTCGTTGCCGTGATCTTTGCCGCGAACCAGAACGACGTTGTGGGCTGGGTTGTCGCTATCATCGCCGCCTTCTGGCTGGCCCTTGCAGCGTTCGTGGTGTTCAGCATCCAGAAGGCCGCCAAAAAAGCCGGAGCCAAGCTGACGGAAGCCCAGAACGCCTTCAACAGCGCAGCCGGCCGCGCGCCGTCGTCGTCCTCGGCCGACCACGGCGGCACCCGGATGGTGTACGAGCGGACCGAAGCGGACGAAGTCCGCGACCTCAAGCTGGACCACTCCTTCAAGATTGTCCAGGTGCAGATCCAGGTTGTGGAGAAGGAACACGCCAAGGGTGAGGCAGCGGACCAGGATACGATCCGCCGCGCGCTGGAGACCATCGAGATCACCGCCACCAATGCCCGCGACATGATCCGCGCCTCCGGCGGCACCGGGGAACCGGTCAGCGGAACCATCATCGACTAGAGTAGTGCGGGTGATCTCGGCATTGAAGAAGGACCACCTTCGCATCGCATCAGTCAACGTCAACGGCCTCCGGGCTGCCTACAAGAACGGTATGGCGTCATGGCTGGAGCCCCGCGAGGTGGACATTCTCTGCCTCCAGGAAGTCCGGGCGCCTGACGCGATCGTGCGCCAGCTGCTCGGTGATGGCTGGCACATCCTGCACGCCGAAGCCGAGGCCAAAGGCCGTGCCGGCGTCGCCATTGCGTCCCGTGAAGAGCCGCTGGAAACCCGCAACGGCATCGGCGATGACTACTTCGCCACCGCCGGCCGCTGGGTTGAGGCTGACTTCAGGGTGACTGACGGCGAGGGGAACCCCGCGCAGCTGACCGTTGCCAGCGCCTACGTGCACTCCGGTGAGGTGGGAACCCCGAAGCAGGTGGACAAGTACCGATTCCTGGATGTCATGAGCACCCGCCTGCCTGAACTCACCAAGCACAGCGACCACGCACTCGTGGTGGGCGACCTGAACGTGGGGCACACTCAACGGGACATCAGGAACTGGAAGGGCAACGTCAAGAAGGCCGGCTTCCTGCCCGACGAACGTGCCTATTTTGACCGCTTCTTCGGCGAGGACATCGGCTGGAAGGACGTCCACCGGGGCCTGGCGGGCGACGTTGACGGCCCCTACACCTGGTGGTCGCAGCGTGGCCAGGCGTTCGACAACGACACCGGCTGGCGCATCGACTACCACATGGCCACCCCGGCCCTCGCCGCCGCCGCGTTCTCGGCAGTGGTTGACCGGGCGCCCTCGTGGGACACCCGCTTCTCTGACCATGCCCCGCTGGTAGTGGACTACCGGCTCTAAGCCCCGAAGGTTTTTCTCCCCATGACTAGCCCGACTTCCCCGGTGACCAAGAAACGCATCCTCTCCGGCGCCAAGCCCACGGCGGACTCCCTGCACCTGGGCAACTACATTGGCGCTGTCCGCAACTGGGTGGACATGCAGGCCGAATATGATGCCGTCTTCTTCATCCCGGACCTGCACGCCATCACCGTGGACTTTGATCCCGCCGAGCTCGCCAAGCGCACCCGCGTGGTGGCCGCGCAGTACATTGCCGCCGGCATCGACCCGGACAAAAGCATCTTCTTTGTGCAGTCCCACGTCCCCGAGCACGCGCAGCTGGCCTGGGCGCTGAACTGCATCACCGGCTTCGGCGAGGCGTCCCGGATGACACAGTTCAAGGACAAGACCCAGAAGTCGGGCGCGGACGCCGCAACTCTTGGCCTGTTTGCTTACCCCACGCTTATGGCAGCCGACATCCTGCTGTACCAGACGGACCTCGTGCCGGTGGGCGAGGACCAGCGGCAGCACCTGGAACTCACCCGGAACCTGGCCCAGCGCTTCAACACCCGCTACGGCCACACGTTCACCGTGCCGGAGGCCACCATCCTCAAGGCCAGCGCCAAGATCTATGACCTGCAGAACCCCAGCGCCAAGATGTCCAAGACGGGGGAGTCGCCCAACGGTTCCATCCAGCTGCTGGAGGACCCCAAGCTCGCTGCGAAGCGCATCAAGTCCGCGGTCACTGACACCGGATCCGAGGTCCGGTTCGATGCTGAAGCCAAGCCCGGGATCTCCAACCTCCTCACCATCTACTCCACGCTCACCGGAAAGTCCGTGGCTGAGCTGGAGACGGAGTACGAGGGAAAGATGTACGGCCACCTGAAAGTGGACCTTGCGGAGATCATGGTGGACTTCATCACGCCGCTGCGGAACCGCACCAACGAACTGATGGCTGACCCGGCCGAACTGGACCGGCTGCTGGCCCAGGGCGCCGATCGGGCCAGGGAAATCGCCGCAGTGACCCTTGGCCAGGTCTATGAGCGCATGGGCTTCCTGCCGTCCCTCAGCCTCGCAGGCGTCCGCTAGCTCGATGTCGGCCGCCAGCAATGTCAGTGAAGGAATGAGCGTAGGCGTCATTCTGGGCTTCCCCCCTGCCATCGCCGAGGAACTTCAACGGTGGCGCGCCTCCTTCGGGGACCCCATGGCGGGGGTGGTGCCCGCACACATCACGCTGATCACTACCACGCCCACCCAGGACTGGGCAGCCACCCAGGCGCACGTCCGCGACGTGGCGCGGCGGCAGGTCCCGTTTATGGTCACCATCGCCGGGACCGGAACGTTCCGGCCGGTCTCCCCGGTGGTTTACATCAACGTCGAGGACGGGTTCGACTCCTGCGTGGAGCTCCACGAAAAACTCCAGACCGGCCCGCTGCAACGCGAGTTGCCGTTCTCGTACCACCCGCATGTCACGATCGCCCACGATGTTGCGCCCGAAAGCCTGGACGAAGCCGAAACGGTGCTTGAAAGTTACCGGGCGACCTTCCCGGTGGTTAGCATGGGACTTTACGAGCACGATGCCGACGGCATTTGGCAGCTACGGGAAGAGTTGGACTTTGGGACCGAAACTGACGACGGCGGGTCCTTCGCCGCGGACGCCGACGCAAACGGAGCCACCGCTCCCTACTGAACAGGCCCGCCTCAAGCTCGCCGTCATCCAGAAACGGATGGAGTGGGGCAAGGCCAGAAGGTCCGACGGCGGCCCGGTGGCCAGCTCGCTGGCAATGCTCCAGTGGCTGCTGGCCAGGCTTAATGCCTTCCGCCCGATGCGCGCGTGGCAGCACTACAACCTCCAGCATGGCCCGTTGATGAGCGCCGGCATCGGCTTCAACATGTTCTTTTCCATCACCGGCCTGTTGGCCACGGGTTTCTCCGTTGCCGGTCTGGTGCTGCGGGGCCAGCCTGCCCTGCTGGACACCATCATCGGCAGCGTGGCCCAGAGTGCGCCCGGACTGCTGAAGGTGGGCGGGGGAGAAGGGCTGGTTGATCCGAACGACCTCCTGAACCCGGACGGTCTCGGCTGGACCGCCGTGATTGCTGCCGTGGTTACAGTCATCACGTCCCTGGGCTGGATCGCCGGACTCCGTGACGGTCTGCGCGGTGTGGTGCAGTTACCGCCCCTTAAAATCAACCCGATTGTCCTCAAACTGCGCGACGCCGGCACCCTGCTGCTCCTGGGAGTGGCCCTGGTGATCAGCGCCGGAGCGTCCCTGGTGTTTGGCACGGCGGCCGGCTGGGTCACGGACTTCCTGCGGCTGGATCCGACGGTGGCAGGTCCGCTGACCACCGTGATCAAGATCGGTGTGCCGCTGCTGCTCAACTGGGTCACGGCCGTCATCATGTTCCGGCTGGCCGGTGGGCTCAAGCTCTCCCGGCGGGCGCTCTTGGAGGGGACCATCCTTGCCGCGGTGGGCACCACCGTCCTGCAGGTCTTCAGCACTGAACTGCTGGCCGGTGCGGGACGGAACCCCATCCTGGCGCCGTTTGCCATCATCATCGGCCTGCTGATCTGGTTCAACCTGGTCAGCCAGGTCTACCTCGTGTCCGCGGGCTGGTCCACCATCCGCGAAGAGGACATCAGGAGCGAACCCGCAGGCCAGGACAAAGCCCTGTGGGGCTCCCGACAGGTCCAGCCCGGCAAAGTACCCGTGGAGGGCCACAGCGACGGAAAGGGCCCCGGCGCCGGGCACCAGGGCAGCCCGGCAGTTACTTTCCGGCGTCGAGGTACTGGTCGGCCCAGGCAGAAATAATCCTGGCGGCCCGGGCTGCCTGGCCCTTGCCGGTCAGCAGGTGGTCACTGCCTTCGAGCGAGACGAAGTTCCGCGGATGGCGCGCCGTCTGGAAGATGGTGCTGGCGTTCTCGATGCCCACAGTGTTGTCCGTAGGGGAGTGGAGCACCATCAGCGGCTTATGCAGCTGCCGGATGCAGTCCGTGAGGTCCGCTTTCTCCAGGTCCTCCACAAAGTGCTTCCGGATCTCCACGCGTTTCCCGCCGAGGTCCACTTCCGCGCTGCCCTCGCTGAGGATCTTGTCCAGTGCCGCGTCAAAGACGTGGGCCACGTGCTTGGGTGAGAAAGGGGCCGCAACTGTTGCGACGGCGTCGAGCTCCGGGATCTGGCGGGCGGCCGAAAGCACCGCCGCGCCGCCGAAGGAGTGGCCCACCAGCAGCGAGATAGCCCTCCCCTGGCTGCGCATGAACTCGGCGGCCACCACGGTGTCCGCCACTTTGTGGCTGAAGGAGCCCTCCGACCAATGGCCGGCGGACTCGCCCAGCCCCAGGTTGTCGAAGCGGAGCATCCCGATACCGGTGTCAGCCAGGGCCTTGCACATCCGGGACGCCGCGGGGCTGTCCTTGCCCAGGGTGAAGCCGTGGGAGAACACACCCCAGCCGCGGACCGGCCCCTCCGGGACGTCGATGATGCCGGAAAGGAGCTCGCCGGTGGATCCTTCGAAGCTGACTTTTTCGGAGCGGGACATCGCGTGCTGCTTTCGTTGGTACCGTCAGGTGTTAAACAACGACGGCGCCCATCCCACCTAAGGTGGGTGACGCCGTCGTAAGCAAGAACCTGAATTAGATCTTACGGGAGAGAATTGCCTGCTTGACTTCGGCGATTGCCTGGGTCACCTGGATGCCGCGGGGGCATGCTTCGGAGCAGTTGAAGGTGGTGCGGCAACGCCACACGCCTTCCTTGTCGTTCAGGATTTCCAGGCGCATGTCGCCGGCATCATCACGGGAATCGAAGATGAAGCGGTGGGCGTTGACGATCGCGGCCGGGCCGAAGTACTGGCCATCGGTCCAGAACACCGGGCAGGAGGACGTGCACGCCGCGCAGAGGATGCACTTGGTGGTGTCGTCGAAGCGCTCACGGTCCTCGGCGGACTGCAGGCGTTCTTTGGTGGGCTCGTGGCCCTTGTTGATCAGGAACGGCATGACTTCGCGGAAGGACTGGAAGAACGGCTCCATGTCCACGATCAGGTCCTTCTCCACCGGCAGGCCCTTGATGGGCTCAACGGTGATGGGCTTGGTGGTGTCCAAGTCCTTCAGGAGCGTCTTGCAGGCAAGGCGGTTGCGGCCGTTGATGCGCATGGCATCGGAACCGCAGACACCGTGGGCGCAGGAACGGCGGAACGAAACGCTGCCGTCAATTTCCCACTTGACCTTGTGCAGGGCATCCAGCACGCGGTCGGTGCCGTACATGGTCACCTTGAAGTCGTCCCACGTGGCGTCCTCGGACACCTCAGGGTTGTAACGGCGGACGCGCAGGGTGACGTCGAATGTCGGGATCTCTCCGCCGCCTCCGATGTGTGCGGGCAGTTCGATCTTGGAGGCTGGCTCAGCAAGTTCAGCGGTCATCTTAGTACTTCCTCACCATCGGCTCGTAGCGGGTAAAGACAACCGGTTTGGTGCCCAGACGGATGCCGGCGATTGCCTCTGCCGAGCCGTCGGCCGGGGCATGGTCATCCTTGTACGCCATGGAGTGCTTCATGAATTTTTCGTCGTCGCGTTCCGGGAAGTCCTCGCGGAAGTGTCCGCCGCGGGATTCCTCACGGTGCAGGGCAGCCACGGTCATGACCTTGGCCAGTTCCAGCAGGAAGCCCAGCTCAACGGCCTCGAGCAGGTCCAGGTTGAAGCGCTTGCCCTTGTCCTGGACGCTGATCTTCTTGTAGCGGGCCTCGAAGGACTCGATGTCCGTCAGGACCTGGTTCAGCGTGTCAGCCGTACGGAACACCTGCATGTTGGCGTCCATGGTGTCCTGGAGTTCCTTGCGGATCACCGCCACCTTCTCGTCGCCGGTGCCGTTGCGGGCAATGTCCAGCAGCTCGATGGTGTAGGCCTCCGGATCCTCCGGGAGATCCACGAAGTCAGCAGTCTTGGCGTACTCCGCGGCGGCGATGCCGGCGCGCTTGCCGAACACGTTGATGTCCAGCAGTGAGTTGGTGCCCAGGCGGTTGGAGCCGTGGACCGAAACGCAGGCAACCTCGCCGGCGGCGTAGAGGCCCGGGATGACGGTGTCGTTGTCCTGCAGGACTTCGGTGGTGATGTTGGTGGGGATGCCGCCCATGGCGTAGTGCGCCGTGGGGAACACCGGAACCGGCTCCGTGTACGGTTCCACACCCAGGTAGGTGCGGGCGAACTCGGTGATGTCCGGGAGCTTGGCATCGATGTGCGCCGGCTCCAGGTGGGTCAGGTCCAGGAGGACGTAGTCCTTGTTCGGGCCGCAGCCGCGGCCTTCGCGGACTTCGTTGGCCATGGAGCGGGCCACGATGTCACGCGGTGCGAGGTCCTTGATGGTGGGGGCATAGCGCTCCATAAAGCGCTCACCCTCGGAGTTACGCAGGATGGCGCCCTCACCGCGTGCGGCTTCGGACAGCAGGATGCCCAGGCCGGCGAGGCCTGTCGGGTGGAACTGGAAGAACTCCATGTCCTCCAGCGGGATGCCACGACGGAACGCGATGCCCATGCCGTCACCGGTCAGGGTATGGGCGTTGGAGGTGGTCTTGAAGACCTTGCCGGCGCCGCCCGAGGCGAAGATCACGGACTTGGCCTGGAACACGTGCAGCTCACCGGAGGCAAGGTCATAGGACACGACGCCGGCAACACGCTTCTGCTTGTACGGCGTGCCGTCCTCGCGGACGGCGTCTTCCTCGACCGTCAGGAGGTCAAGGACGTAGTACTCGTTGTAGAACTCCACGTTGTGCTTGACGCAGTTTTGGTACAAGGTCTGCAGGATCATGTGGCCGGTGCGGTCTGCTGCGTAGCAGGCGCGGCGGACGGGCGCCTTGCCGTGGTCGCGGGTGTGGCCACCGAAGCGGCGCTGGTCGATCCGGCCTTCGGGCGTGCGGTTGAACGGCAGGCCCATCTTTTCCAGGTCCAGCACTGCGTCGATGGCTTCCTTCGCCATGACCTCGGCGGCGTCCTGGTCAACCAGGTAGTCGCCGCCCTTAATCGTGTCGAACGTGTGCCATTCCCAGTTGTCTTCTTCGACGTTGGCAAGGGCCGCACACATGCCACCCTGCGCCGCACCGGTGTGCGAGCGGGTGGGGTAGAGCTTGGTCAGTACTGCTGTTCGCGCGCGCTGACCGGACTCGATCGCGGCGCGCATGCCAGCGCCACCGGCACCGACGATGACGACGTCGTACTTATGGACCTGCATACTTGGGCGCTCTTTCTCTCAAAATTCGCTATAAAACAACGGGCGGGCGTTGCCTGCACCGCAAAATGTTGCCTGCACCGCAAAATACAGCCTGCGGCTCACCGCGGGCAGCGGTGATCTGGCTACGCGGGGCAGAAGCCGCCGGGCAGCGGAACGCCGTCAACCACGGGGCACGGGTTGAAGGTGAAGATCACCAGGGTGCCAAGGACGATGATCACGGTGGTGGCCGCGTAGAGGACGATCTTGAGCCAGAGACGGGTGGAATCCTTCTCGGCGTAGTCGTTGATGATGGTGCGGACGCCATTGGTGCCGTGCAGCATGGCCAGCCACAGCATGGCGAGGTCCCAGATCTGCCAGAACGGGTCAGCCCACTTGCCGGCGACGAAGCCGAAGTCGATGGCGTGGATGCCTTCGCCCACCAGGAGGTTCACGAAGAGGTGCCCGAAGATGAGCACCACCAGCACTACGCCGGAAAGGCGCATGAACAGCCAGGCGAACATTTCGAAGTTGCCCCGGCTTGCGCCGGTGCGGCGGTACTGGGGGGAGATCTTGCCGCTGCGCGGGTTTTCGATCGTTGCAGTCATGGCTTAGTAACCTCCGAGGGCGAGGGAAAGGTGGCGGATGGAGAAGCCGACCATCACAACTACCCACAGGGCCAGGACGGTCCACAGCATCTGGCGCTGGTATTTGGCGCCCTTCTTCCAGAAGTCGACGGCGATGATCCGCAGGCCGTTAAAGGCGTGGAAGACGATCGCGGCAACCAGGCCCGTTTCACCCAGGGCCATGAGGGGGTTCTTGTAGGCACCGATAACAGCCGTGTAGGCCTCCGGGGACACACGCACCAATGAGGTGTCCAGCACATGGACCAACAAGAAGAAAAAGATCACTACACCGGTAATCCGGTGTCCTACCCAGGACCACATGCCTTCACGGCCGCGGTACAAGGTGCCAGCTGGTTTTGTCGGCACTGATAAACCTCCCTGCAACACAGCGGCGCTGGCATGAGATCCACGCGGGGGGAACGCCTGCTGCGAGAGCAACTCGTAGCTCAGGCCTAAATCTAGGCTTCGCTCACAGCTTATTCAATTTAGGAACTCCTTGGTGACCCCGCAATGCCTGCGTTTTGCCTGCAGATGAGACGAACACCACACCATGGCGCGCCCGCGGGAGCTGGCGGAGGGTTCTGAAAGGGCAGTTCACGGCTTGTCAGCTAAAGTAGCGGTGATGAGTACAGACAAAGTGACAAGCCCGGATTCACCCCTGAACCGCTTTATTGCGGTGATTCCGGCAGGCGGAGTGGGGACCCGCCTCTGGCCCCTGTCACGCGCAGCAGCTCCCAAATTCCTTCACGACCTCACGGGGTCCGGCAGCACTTTGCTGCGCGCCACTTACGACCGTCTGGAGCCACTGGCAGGCAGGCGCGTGCTCGTGGTGACCGGCACTGCGCACCGGGCTGCCGTCTGCCGGCAGCTCCCCGAGGTCCAGGAGTCTGACCTGGTCCTGGAGAGCGAGCCCAAGGATTCCGGCGCCGCCATTGGCCTGGCTGCCGCCATCCTGTACCAGCGTGACCCGGACACCATCATGGGTTCCTTCGCCGCTGACCAGGTCATCAGTCCTGACCACCTGTTCCAGCAGGCCGTCCGCGAGGCCATCCACACGGCCGCCGCCGGCAAGATCGTGACCATCGGCATCAAGCCGACCCACCCGTCCACCGGCTTCGGTTACATCCGGGCCGGCGCGGAACTCAACATCGAAGGTGCGCCCAGCGCCCAGGCCGTGGTGGAGTTCGTGGAGAAGCCGGACGAGGAAGTTGCCCAGCAGTATGTGGACAGCGGTGAGTATGTCTGGAACGCAGGTATGTTCGTGGCTCCCGTTGCCCTGATGCTGAGGCACCTTGAGGCCAACCAGCCGGAGCTGTTCAAGGGCCTGCAGGAGATCGCCCAGGCCTGGGACACTCCCGAACGTGATGCCGTCACAGCCCGCGTCTGGCCCACGTTGCCTAAGATCGCCATTGACTATGCGGTGGCCGAGCCTGCCGCCGCTGCCGGCGATGTTGCCGTTGTGCCGGGCACCTTCGGATGGGACGACGTCGGGGACTTTGCTTCGGTGGGCCGGCTCAACAGTGCGCGGGAAGTCGATGACGTCACCGTTATCGGTGAAGGCGCCCGGGTTTTCACCGAAAACGCCAGCGGTGTGGTGGTTTCGGACACGAAGCGCGTGATCGCCCTGATCGGCATCAAGGACGTGGTCATCGTTGACACGGGCGATGCCCTCCTGGTGACCACCAAGCAGCATGCGCAGCGGGTCAAGGGAGCCGTTGACGCGCTCAAGGCCAGTGGCGACACCGACGTTCTGTAACCCGGTCGGAAGTGTCCAGGCGCGGCACAATCTGTAACGCGCCCGCCGTGATGACGCTATTCCGTGGACGCTCGCTAGAGTAAATGAGTGCGTAATTACACTACTGAAGCCGAGCCCACCGCATTAGTGCGGCCATGGTTGGAACCCCTCCTGCCGGAGCTGATCGACTTTCGCCGGGATCTGCACGCGCACCCCGAGCTTTCCTTCAAGGAATTCCGCACCACAGACAAGCTGGTGGAGCGGCTCGAAGCCGCCGGACTGGCTCCGCGGCGGCTTGAAGGCACCGGCCTCACCGTCGACATCGGCGAGGGGACCATCGCCACAGCGCTCCGCGGCGACATTGATGCCCTGCCCATCATCGAGGAAACGGGGCTGCCGTTTGCCTCGAAGAACCATGGCGTCACACATGCGTGTGGCCACGACGTCCACACCGCCGCCATGCTCGGCGTCGCGCTGGTCCTGCAGCGCATGCACGAGGAGTCCCCGCTGGGCGGTTCGGTCCGGATCATTTTCCAGCCTGCCGAGGAGACCATGCCCGGTGGCGCACTGTCCTGCATTGAGCAGGGCGTCCTGGACGGTGTGCCGCGCATCCTTGCGCTGCACTGCGACCCGAGGATCGACGTCGGACGCATCGGTACGCGCATCGGCGCCATTACGTCCGCTTCGGACACCATCAAGATCGAGCTGAGCGGCCGCGGCGGCCATACGTCCCGCCCGCACCTTACCGAGGACCTGGTCTTCGCCCTGGCGCAGATCGCCGTCAACGTTCCGGCCGTGCTTTCACGCCGGGTGGATGTCCGCAGCGGAGTATCCGTGGTCTGGGGCCAGATCAACGCCGGATCGGCACCCAATGCCATCCCGGGCACCGGTTACATGTCAGGCACCATGCGCTGCCTCGACCGCGATGCCTGGCATGACGCCGGCGAGCTCCTGGATGAAGTCGTGCAGCAGGTGGCCGCGCCCTATGGGGTGGATGTCCACCTGGAACACACCAGGGGCGTCCCGCCTGTTGTGAACTCCGAGGACGAGACCGCGCTCATTGAGGCCGCAGCCCGCGCTGAAATCGGCGAGGGCGCCGTAGTGCTGACGCCGCAGTCCATGGGCGGCGAGGACTTCGCCTGGTTCCTGGCTGAACGGCCTGGCGCCATGATGCGCCTGGGTACCAAGACCCCCGGCGGCGAGGAGTACGACCTGCACCGCGGTGACTACATCCTGGACGAACGCGCCCTGGGCCTGGGCATCCAGGTCCTCACGGCAGCGGCCCTCCGGACCATCCGCGACCTCTAGCCCCCGCGCCCCGAGCTATCTAACCCCTGGCGCGCGAACGGACATTTAAGCCCTTGCCCTCCCGCGCGAACTGGCAGATAACACCCTCAAAACCCGGTTTTGAGGGTGTTATCTGCTCGTTCGCGCGTCTCTTTGGCGTGGTAAGTTGTGCACAATTGAATTGTGGACTATCGTCTTAGGTATGACTGAAGCCCCCCGCCTCGACCGCCAGGTGTGTTTTGCGCTGTACTCCGCGTCCCGCGCGGCAACAGCGGTCTACCGCCCAGTCTTGGAAGACCTCGGCCTGACGTACCCGCAGTATCTGGTGATGCTGGTCCTCTGGGAATCGGAGCCGAAGGGCGTCAAGGAGCTCGGCGAGGAACTGGGCCTTGACTCCGGCACGCTATCGCCGCTGCTCAAGCGGCTTGAGGCCATGGGGCTCGTGGAGCGCCGCCGGTCCGGGGAAGATGAGCGCCGTGTTGCAGTCCACCTGACGCCGACCGGATGCTCGCTCAGCAGCAGGGCCAGCGGGATTCCTCGGCACCTTGCGGACGCCGCCGGGTTGTCAGCCGAGGAGCTGGAACAGCTTCGCACCACTCTTGAAAGGCTCACGGAAGCCCTTCACCGCACGCACTGAGCGCCAAAGATTTCCGTTATCCACATCCAACAGGACGGACCACCTATGAAGACTCTCTACACTGCCGAGGCCCTGGCTTCCGGCGAAGGCCGCGACGGCAACGCACGCACCAATGATGGCAAGCTGGATGTCAGCCTTGCCAGCCCCGTGGAGCTGGGCGGTGACGGCCAGGGAACCAACCCGGAGCAGCTCTTTGCCGCCGGTTACGCGGCATGCTTCCACTCGGCCCTCCGCCTCGTGGGGCGCAAGGAGCGCGCAGACCTGACCGATTCAGCCGTGGCCGCCAAGATCCACTTTGGCGCACTGAACGACGGCGTGGGCTACGGTCTCGCTGCTGAACTGGAGATCGCGGTTCCGGCCCTGGATCTCGCCACGGCCGAGTCCCTGGTGGCCAAAGCGCATCAGATCTGCCCCTATTCCAACGCCACCCGGGGAAACATGACCGTGGACATCAAGATCCTGGAGTTCGCAGCATGAGCGTGACAACGGCACTGCCATCATCCAGCCGCGAAATCCGCCTGGCCTCGCGTCCGGTAGGGCGTCCCGGTCCCGAAAACTTCCGACTGGCAGAGTCACCGCTGCCGGAGCTTCAGGACGGCCAGATCCTGGTCCGCAACCTCTACGTCTCCGTGGACCCCTACATGCGCGGCCGTATGAACGACGTCAAGTCGTACTCCCCGCCGTTCGCGCTGGATGCAGCGCTCGACGGCGGCGCCATCGGTGAGGTCATCGCGTCCAGGGCCGAGGGGCGCAAGGTGGGGGACGCCGTCGTCCATCAGCTCGGCTGGCGGGAATTCGCGGTCCTGGAAGCAGACGCAACGTCGGTTGCCCGCACGGACCTTGCACCGGCGTCGGCGTTCCTTGGCGCGCTGGGCATGACCGGACTGACGGCGTACGCCGGGCTGCTCAAAGTGGCCGAGTTCAAGCCCGGCGATGCCGTATTCGTGTCAGGTGCGGCGGGTGCCGTGGGCTCTCTTGTGGGCCAGATCGCCAAGGCGATGGGCGCTTCCAGGGTCATCGGCAGCGCGGGAACCGCGGAGAAGGTGGCCCGGCTCCTGGAACTGGGCTTCGACGCCGCATTCAACTACAACGACGGGCCGGTGCGGGAACAGCTTGTCCAGGCCGCAGGACCCGCAGGTATTGACGTGTATTTCGACAACGTGGGTGGCGATCATCTGGAGGCTGCCCTGGCGGTCCTGAATGTGGGCGGCCGTGTGGCCATGTGCGGCGCGATAGCCCAGTACAACTCCACCGAACCCACGCCGGCGCCGCGGAACCTCGCCCTTGCCATCGGCAAGCAGCTCACCCTGCGGGGGTTCCTGGTCAGCGGACAGCGCCAGCACAGCGCTGAATTCTTCGGCAAGATGTCAGCCTGGCTGGCGGAAGGTTCAGTCCGGTATGACGAGACCGTGGTGGACGGGCTGGAGAATGCGCCCCAGGCTTTCATGGACCTGCTCGACGGCGCCAACACCGGCAAGATGCTCGTGCGCCTCTAAGCCCCCCACCAGCGCGAACGGACATTTGAGGCCCCGCCCGGCGGGCCCCAAGTGTCCGTTCGCGCTTAAAGTGAGGGGTGCGGAACCGCAGGTTTTCTACTGGTTGGTAACAAATTCTCAACAATCTTCGGGATCCGGCTTCAATGTGGTATCGGATGTGTTGCAGCCCACTAATGTTGCTTGTATCAGGCGCTTCGGCGCAGTGCTGCGAAGCCCTCAGTGAAAACAGAATTTCAGTGTAGAAACGGACACTCATTGAATTCGAGTCGTAGCGCCACTCTCTCCCTGGAGGAAATTTGAAGAACACACTGCGCGCTAAGTTCAAGCGCGGTTCAATGGCAGGCATGGCCTCAGTGGGTGCCACAGCACTCCTGCTGACCGGCTGCGGCGCGGCACCTGACGCTGGAGGCACCGCCACCGCAACAGCGAGCGACTACACCGGCTGCATCGTCTCGGACTCCGGCGGATTCGATGACCAGTCGTTCAACCAGTCCTCCTACGATGGCCTGAAGAAGGCCGAGGCTGACCTGGGCATCAAGGTCAACCAGGCCGAGTCCAAGACCAACAACGACTTCGAGCCAAACCTCCGCGCCATGGTTGCCGCCAACTGCGATCTCACCCTGACCGTCGGCTTCCTGCTGGGTGATGCCACCAAGAAGCAGGCTACGGACAACCCGGACCGCCACTTTGCCATCATCGACTTCGGCTACGACCCGCCCATCAGCAACGTCAAGCCGATCATCTACGACACCGCCCAGGCAGCGTTCCTGGCCGGTTACCTGGCCGCAGGCACCACCAAGACAGGAAGTGTGGCCACGTTCGGCGGCAGGGAGATTCCCACCGTGACCATTTTCATGGATGGGTTTGCCGACGGCGTCAAGTACTACAACGAGCAGAAGGGCAAGGACGTCAAAGTCCTTGGCTGGGACAAGGCGGCCCAGGATGGCAGCTTCACGGGCGACTTTGAAAAGCAGGACAAGGGCAAGCAGCTCACCCAAAACTTCCTTGACCAGGGCGCGGACATTGTGATGCCCGTCGCCGGTCCGGTGGGCAAGGGAGCCGGTGCAGCCCTGATGGAGGCGAAAGCGGCCGGCAAGGACGTCAAGATGATCTGGGTTGACTCCGACGGATTCCTGACCGCACCCGAATACAAGGACATCATGCTTTCCTCGGTCATGAAGCTTATGGGCGAAGCCGTTGAAACCGTGGTCAAGGACGACAAGGAAGGCAAGTTCACCAACACGCCATATGTCGGCACCTTGGCGAACGACGGCGTCCAGCTGGCACCTTTCCACAGCTTCGACGGGCAGGTCCCGTCCGACCTGAAGTCCGAGCTGGACCAGCTCAAGAAGGACATCGTCGACGGCAAGCTGAAGGTCGTATCTGCGGCAAGCCCCAAGGCTTAGTCATCCTCGCTAGGCGCCACTCCCGGATGGTCATCGACTGGCCGGGCGGTGGCGCTTTTCGTTGGAATTCGGCGTCGGCGAGACCGCCCACGCAGGACTGCACGCACTAGGCTGGTGCTGCAGCCACCTATCCCGTCCGGTGGGATTCACCGGACGCTTCGAGATTGGTCAGAGTTTTGAAACTTGAACTCAGAGGGATCACCAAACGCTTCGGCTCGCTGCTCGCCAACGACCACATCGACGTGGTGGTTGAACCCGGACAGATCCACTGTCTGCTGGGCGAGAACGGGGCCGGCAAGTCCACCCTGATGAATGTGCTGTACGGGCTCTACGAGCCCTCTGAGGGCGAAATCCTCATCGACGACAAACCTGTTTACTTCCGGGGCCCCGGCGACGCGATGGCTGCCGGCATCGGCATGGTGCACCAGCACTTTATGCTCGTTCCTGTTTTCACGGTTGCCGAGAATGTGGCCCTTGGAGCCGAGTCCACCAAAACCGGCGGCTTCCTGAACCTGGATGACACCCGGCGCAAGATCAAGGAGATTTCGGACCGCTACGGGTTCGATGTCGACCCCGACGCCCTGGTGGAGGACCTCCCGGTGGGCGTACAGCAGCGGGTGGAAATCATCAAGGCGCTGGTCCGCGACGCCCGGGTCCTGATCCTTGATGAGCCGACGGCGGTGCTGACGCCCCAGGACACCGATGAGCTGCTGGACATCATGCGCCAGCTCAAGTCCAACGGAACCTCGATAGTCTTCATCTCGCACAAGCTGCGCGAGGTGAAGGCTGTCTCGGACACCATCACCGTGATCCGGCGGGGCAAAGTTGTTGGTTCGGCGCATCCAGGCGCCTCCACCGCGGAGCTGGCCTCCATGATGGTGGGCCGCGCCGTCAGCCTCACACTCGAGAAGGCACCCGCCAGTCCCAAAGAGAAGACTTTCCAGGTCAAAGACCTCACTGTCATCGCCCCGAACGGGCAGCACACCGTGGACGGCCTCAGCTTCGACATTTCTCGCGGAGAGATCCTGGCCGTCGCAGGCGTGCAAGGCAACGGCCAGACCGAACTCACCGAGGCCATCCTCGGACTCCAGGACCGCGTGCACGGCTCCATCCTCCTGGACGATGTGGAACTTGTTGGCCGCAGTGTGAAGGAGGTCCTTAACGCCGGCGTCGGCTTCGTTCCGGAAGACCGGTCTGTTGACGGCCTCATCGGCACGTTCTCGATCGCCGAAAACCTGATTCTTGACCGGTACGATCAGCCGCCGTTTGCCAAGGGCATCAGCATGAGTCCGGCGAAGGTCCTGGAGAACGCCAAATCACGGATCGACGAGTTCGATGTCCGGACACCCTCGGGCCTGCTGGCGGCCGGCACGCTCTCGGGCGGCAATCAACAGAAAGTGGTCATGGCACGGGAGCTGTCCCGGCCGCTGCGGCTCTTCATTGCCTCGCAGCCCACCCGGGGTGTGGACGTCGGGTCCATCGAGTTCCTTCATAAACGGATCGTGGCGGAACGCGACCAGGGCACGCCTGTCATGATCATCTCCACCGAACTGGACGAAGTCATGGAACTCGCCGACCGCATCGCCGTGCTCTATAAGGGCAAGCTGGTGGGAATCGTCCCGGCAGGGACCGGACGCGGCGTCCTGGGCCTGATGATGGCCGGCATCTCACCAGAGGACGCTGCGAGCGTAGATAAGACGAGCCCTGACAAGACCGGCTCAGGTACCACGAGCGTAAGCAAGACCGGCGCTGACACATCAGCCGCTGACAAGACTGACTCCGCCGCCGCAGAACGCCGCGGAACCTCCAGCGCCGAAGGAGGCGATCATGCCTGAAGAGCGTCACCCTAAGCATGCGGACCAGCAAGCGAAAGCGGACGAGCCAACCCCGGCGGCGGACGAAACCGCCGCCGGGGTGGCCGTGGACACGGCCGGCGGCGCCATCAGCCCTTCAGCCGTACCAGCCAGCGCCCAAAGCGGAAAGCTGCCCGGCGGGCCGGACACGCTGCTCCGGAAGATCTTCACCGGCAGCGGCATGGTCTCAGTCCTGGCGGTGCTGCTGGCACTTGTGTTGGGCGGACTGTTGATCGCCGCCACGGACGAGCGCGTCAGCACCACCTCGGCGTATCTGTTCGCCCGACCCACAGACTTCCTCTCCGCAGTCTGGCAAGCCGCCACACAGTCCTACGTTGCCTTGTTCCAGGGCTCGGTCTTCAACCCCCGGGGTTCGAGCCTCGCGGTCCAGTTCGCGCCGCTGATGGAAACCCTCACCATCGCCACACCGCTCATCACGGCAGGCCTCGGCGTCGCGCTCGCGTTCCGGGCCGGCCTGTTCAACATTGGCGCCCAGGGCCAGATCATCATGGCCGGCATCCTGGCGGGCTGGGTCGGTTTCGCCCTGCACCTTCCGTTGGGCCTGCACCTGTTGCTCGTCCTCGTGGCAGGCATCGTGGGAGGCGCCCTCTGGGGTGGCCTGGTTGGTCTCCTGAAGGCCCGGACAGGTGCCCACGAAGTCATCCTGACCATCATGTTCAACTACATTGCGCTGTACTTCCTGGGATACCTGCTGAACA
The DNA here is from genome assembly GCF_023913755.1 of Pseudarthrobacter cellobiosi. Classification (GTDB taxonomy): domain Bacteria; phylum Actinomycetota; class Actinomycetes; order Actinomycetales; family Micrococcaceae; genus Arthrobacter; species Arthrobacter cellobiosi. The sequence goes on along the minus strand of NZ_JAMXBJ010000034.1, from coordinate 6,910 downwards.
CTCCGGCGTTCCAGCGTCCGGGGGAGTCCAACCCGATCTCGCCCATCCTGGACGCAACCGCCGTGTACCCCCAGATTTTCGGCTCCCAGTATCGCCTGCACCTGGGCTTCGTCCTGGCCATCGCGGCCACCGTCCTGGTGTGGTGGCTGCTGAACCGCTCCACCGTCGGCTTTGAATTCCGGGCCGTGGGAGCCAATCCGAAGGCTGCCCTGACCGCCGGAATCAACGTCTCCCGGTCCACCATCCTGGTCATGGCCATCGCCGGTGCGCTGGCGGGAATGTCCGGCGTGGCCCAGGTGGCGGGCACGGAAAAGGTCCTGACAGACGGCGTCGCTGCAACGTACGGGTTTGACGCCATCACGGTGGCGCTGCTGGGACGTTCGACGCCGTGGGGCACCTTCGCTGCCGGCCTGCTGTTCGGCGCCTTCCGCGCCGGTGCCGTGCAGATGCAGATCCAGACCGGAACACCCATCGACATTGTCCTGGTGGTCCAGTCGCTGATTGTCCTCTTTATCGCGGCCCCGCCGCTGGTCCGGGCAGTCTTCGGGCTGAACCCCCGCCGCAAGAAGCCAGCCAAGGCCGGAAAAACCCAGCAGGCAGCAACCACCGGAGGCGCAGCATGAGCGCAACAGCAACATCGCCCCTGCCGGGACGCGGAACGCCAGGAACATCGCCCCAAGCCGACGAGGCCCAGCCAACATCCGGCAAACCGGTGCTCTGGAAAACCCCCGTCCTGCTCTCGGCGCTGGGACTCGTCGCTTTTGTTTTCTTCGGCCTGATGGGATCAGCGCAGACCGCAAGGTTCGGAATTTCCACCGGCGGGGACTTTTTCCAACTGCCCGTGCTTGAAGTTCCCGCAATGCCGGGCGGCATCACCCTCTCGGTCCTGATGCTTGGGCTGGCGGCCTATTCCGTCTATCTGAAGACCAAGGTCCGGCCCACCCCGGCCTGGCTGACCATCACCTTTACGGTGCTGTTTGTCGCAGCCTTCCTCATCTGGGTGGTCGGCGGTGCCCGGACGCCCAGCATTTCACTGGCCGGACTCATCGCCGGTTCGGTCACCCTGGCCGTCCCGCTGGTGTTCGGATCTTTGTCCGGTGTGCTGTGCGAGCGGGTCGGGGTAGTCAACATCGCCATCGAAGGCCAGCTCCTGGGCGGCGCCTTCACCGCCGCAATCGTGGCCAGCATTACGCAAAACCCCTTTGTGGGCCTGCTCGCGGCAGCTGTGGCGGGCGCGGCGGTGTCCATGGTGCTTGCGGTGTTCAGCATCAGGTACCTGGTCAACCAGATCATCGTCGGCGTGGTGCTCAACGTCCTGATTTCCGGCGTCACCGGCTTCCTGTTCAGCACCGTTATGCAGGCGGACAAGGCCCAGTTCAACTCACCGCCCGGCCTGGACATCGTCCAGATTCCCATCCTCTCCGGAATCCCGATCCTCGGCCCTATCCTGTTCAAGCAGTCGCTGGTGGGCTACCTGATGTACGTCGCCGTCATCGTGGTGTGGGTTGGGCTGTTCAAAACCAAGTGGGGCCTGCGGGTCCGCGCCGTGGGTGAACACCCGCAGGCCGCCGACACGATGGGCATCAAGGTCAACGCCACCCGCTTCTGGAACGTCACGTTGGGTGGCGCCATCGCAGGCATCGGCGGCTCGTTCTTCACGCTCGTGGCGATCGACAGCTTCACGAAGGAAATCTCCGGCGGACGAGGCTTCATCGCACTCGCCGCGCTGATCTTCGGACGCTGGAACCCGATCGGCGCGTTCTTCGCCGCCCTGCTGTTCGGCTTTGCAGACAACCTGCAGAGCATTGTGACCATCATCGGAACCCCGGTGCCGAGCCAGTTCATGGCCATGCTGCCCTACCTGGTGACGGTGCTGGCCGTGGCCGGGCTGGTGGGCAGGTCCCGGCCACCGGCAGCCAGCGGCATCCCGTACATCAAGGGTTGACGGCCATGGAACGGGATCGGGTTTCGCTCCCCGTGGACTGGCAGGCGCTCAAGCAGGCCGCCGTGAGCGCCATGAAAAACGCCTACGCCCCGTATTCGAAGTACCCGGTGGGGGCCGCGGCCTTCACCGAGGACGGGCGGCTGGTCAGCGGCTGCAACGTGGAGAACGCAAGCTACGGGCTCTCCCTGTGTGCTGAATGTGCCCTGGTGGGCAACCTGCACATGACCGGCGGCGGGTTGTTGCGCGCCTTCTACTGCGTAGACGCTGCGGGCAACGTGCTGATGCCGTGCGGCCGCTGCCGGCAGCTTCTCTATGAATTCCGCGCGCCTGGCATGGAGCTTATGACCACACAAGGCATCAAAACCATGGACCAGGTGCTGCCCGACGCATTTGGTCCCCAAAACCTGGAGGATCCAAGGTGACACAGGCAACTGAGGCATTCGACGCCGTCGACATCATCCGCACCAAGCGGGACCGGGGCGCCCTGAGCCCGGAGCAGATCGACTGGACCATTAACGCGTACACCCGCGGGGTCATCGCCGACGAACAGATGGCCGCGTTGAACATGGCCATCCTGCTCAACGGCATGGACCGCGCCGAAATTTCGCGCTGGACGGCGGCGATGATCGCCTCGGGCGAACGGATGGACTTCGGCGGCCTCCGGCGGCCCGACGGCGGCGTGAAGGCTACCAGCGACAAGCATTCCACCGGGGGAGTGGGGGACAAGATCACGCTTCCGCTGGCACCGCTGGTGGCAGTGTTCGGCGTGGCGGTGCCGCAGCTATCCGGCCGCGGGCTGGGCCACACCGGCGGCACCCTGGACAAGCTGGAATCGATCCCCGGCTGGCGGGCCGCCCTGAGCAACGACGAAATTATGGCGCAGCTTCAGGACGTGGGCGCCGTGATCTGCGCTGCCGGGGCGGGGCTGGCGCCGGCGGACAAGAAGCTCTACGCACTGCGGGACGTCACCGGCACGGTCGAGGCGATCCCGCTGATCGCCTCCTCGATCATGAGCAAGAAGATCGCCGAAGGCACGGGGTCCCTGGTCCTGGACGTCAAGGTGGGCAGCGGCGCCTTTATGAAGGATGAGGCCCGGGCGCGCGAACTGGCCGAAACCATGGTGGCCCTTGGCAAGGACGCCGGCGTCAACACGGTGGCGCTGCTGACCAACATGAGCACGCCGCTCGGCCTCACCGCTGGCAACGCGATCGAAGTGGAGGAATCCGTGGAGGTCCTGGCCGGCGGCGGCCCGGAAGACGTCGTCGAACTCACCGTCCGGCTGGCTGAAGAGATGCTGGCCTGCGCGGGCGTCCACAACGCCGATCCCCGGGCCGCGCTGAAGGACGGCCGGGCCATGGACGTCTGGAACCGGATGATCGAAGCGCAGGGCGGAGATCCGCGCGCCAAGCTGCCGGTCGCCAAGGAATCCGAGGTCATCTACGCCCCGGCCGACGGTGTCCTGGTGGGGCTTGATGCCCTGGCGGTGGGCGTTGCGGCGTGGCGTCTCGGGGCGGGGCGTGCCCGCAAGGAAGACGCCGTCCAGGCCGGTGCCGGCATCCGCATGCATGCAAAGCCCGGTGCCGTGGTGCGTGCGGGTGAGCCGCTGATGACGCTGCTCACGGATACGCCGGAAAAGTTCGCGCGCGCCAAGGAAGCCCTTGAACACGCCGCCACGATCGCCCCGGAAGGGTCGCGCCCGGCCCAGCAGCTCATCATCGACCGAATAGCATAGGGACAATGCAGGCCATCAATGAATTCATCCTTGCTGCCGCCGGGCAGCCGTGGGTGCTCCTCCTTGTGCTGGCCTGCTGCCTGATCGACGGGTTTTTCCCGCCGATACCCAGCGAATCCGTGGTGGTGGGGCTGGCCGCAGTGGCCGCCACCGCGGACGTCCCCAATCCCTGGCTGCTGATGGCGGTCGCGGGCCTGGGTGCTTTCTCAGGCGATAACATCGCCTACCTCATTGGGCGACGGGTGGGTACCCGGCGCTGGCACTGGATGCGCGGACCGCGGATGCAAAGTGCCTTCCGCTGGGCAGGAGACGAGCTGAGGAAGCGGCCGGCGTCCCTCATCCTGGTGGCGCGGTTCATTCCCATCGGCAGGGTTGCCGTCAACCTCACCGCGGGCGTGACCCACTATTCGCACGTGCGGTTCGTCGGCTTGACGGTGCTCTCCGCCACGCTCTGGGCCTCCTACTCCGTGGGTATCGGGCTGTTCTTCGGCCAGTGGTTTGAAAACAATCATCTGCTCGGCGCGGCCATCGCAATCGTCTGCGCCGTGGGCCTTGGAATCGTGGTGGACCTGATCATTAACCGCATCCGGGGAAAGGTTCCTGTGGTGGAGCGGCTGAAGGATCCGGAAGCCTAGGGTTTGCGGCGTCCGCGCGTAGCGGGTAGGGTCCCGGGCATGGGACACTGAAGAGCGATTTACGTCACTTCCGGCTGCATCATTTCGTCTAGGAGCAAGACCCGCGTGGAGTTTATTAATGAGGCCGTGCTCCATGCAGCGGGCCAATGGTGGATCTACCCGGTCCTTCTTGTGTTCTTCTTCATTGACGGCTTCGCCATGGTGGTTCCCAGCGAGACGCTGATTGTGGCGCTGGCCGCGTTTTCCCGGCACAGCGGTGAACCGAATCTTTGGATCTTGGGCGCGACAGCACTGATCGGTGCCATCGCGGGTGACAACATGGCGTTTATGCTCGGCCGCAGGATCGGCCTTGACCGCTGGAAGTGGATGCGGCGTCCCAAAGTGCAGAAGGCTTTTGGCTGGGCACGGTATGAACTCGAAAAACGCGGCGCCGTCCTGATTTTCACGGCGCGCTACATTCCCTGGGGCCGGGTGGCGGTCAACTATGTGGCCGGCAGCACCGGCTTTGCGCACCGCCGGTTCTTCCTGCTGGACGCCTTCGCTTGCATCACGTGGGTGGGGTACTCCATCGGCATCGGGATACTGGCCAGTTCGTTCCCCTGGCTCCACAACAACCCGCTGCTCAGCGCAGGCATTGCCGTGGTGTTCGCCATCGTGCTGGGCATCCTGATCGACCACCTGCTGCGCTGGTGGCACAAGCACCTGGCCCGCAATGACGCCGAAACTGTGGATGAATGGCTCGACGGCGGCCCTCAAGGTTCCGTGCCCGCGCATACCGCGGCTTCGCCGCTGCTGGCGTCTGCCCCGGCCGAGGCGGAGCAGCTGGGAAAGTAGCGGCTGGCATAAGCCGCCTGCCGACCCTAAGGTTGGATGGTGACTGAGCCTATTGTTGACGCTGCCCCTGCCATCGATTTCGACCTGAAGAGCCTGCCTAAGGTTTCGCTGCACGACCACCTGGACGGTGGTCTCCGTCCAGCCACCATCATCGAGCTGGCCGCGGCCGTTGGCCACACGCTGCCTTCCACGGACCCGGTGGCCCTGGGCGAGTGGTTCCGCGAGTCCGCGGATTCCGGCTCGCTGGTCCGCTACCTGGAGACGTTCGACCACACAGTGGCCGTGATGCAGACCAAGGAAGGCCTCATCCGCGTCGCCAAGGAATTCGTCGAGGACCTCGCGGACGACGGCGTGGTATACGGCGAAGTGCGTTGGGCACCGGAGCAGCACCTCCAGAAGGGCCTGTCCCTGGACGAGGTTGTTGAAGCAGTCCAGGAAGGCCTCGAAGCCGGTGTGGACGCCGTGACCGAAAGCGGCCGCGAAATCCAGGTGGGTCAGCTGATCACCGCCATGCGCCACGCAGACCGCGGCCAGGAAATCGCCGAACTCGCTGTCCGCCACCGCAACAAGGGCGCTGTGGGCTTTGACATCGCCGGAGCTGAAGACGGCTTCCTCCCGTCCCGGTTCAAGGACGCCTTCACGTACCTCGCCCAGCACAACTTCCCCGCGACGGTGCACGCCGGCGAGGCCGCCGGACTCGAAAGCATCCAGTCCGCCCTCGTTGACGGCCGGGCACTGCGCCTGGGCCACGGCGTCCGCATCGCCGAGGACATCATGGTGGAGTTCGACGACGAAGACGACGACGCCGCGAGCGACGAGGACAACATCGGCCTGGTCACCCTGGGCGACCTGTCCAGCTGGATCCGCGACCGCGGCATCGCCCTGGAGATCTGCCCGTCGTCGAACCTCCAGACCGGAGCGATCGCCGGTTTCGGCGAGGGCATCGAGAGCCACCCGCTGGACATGCTGTACCAGCTGGGCTTCAACGTCACCATCAACACCGACAACCGGCTGATGAGCGGCGTCACCCTGACGGACGAGTTCGAACTCCTCGTGGAAACTTTCGACTACGACCTCGACGATCTGCTGGAGCTCACGCTTAACGCTGCCGAGGCATCCTTCCTGCCGCTTGAAGAGAAGGAAGCGTTGGTGGAATACATCAACGACGCCTACGACAACCTTGGCTGAGCAGGCTCCCATCGATCGGCTGGTCGCTGTCGTGGCCCAGCTGCGCGAGCACTGCCCGTGGATGGCCGCCCTCACGCATGCCTCGCTGGTGGAGTACCTCCTGGAGGAGGCCTTCGAGGTTGCCGAGACCATCGAGACCGGCGCGGGTGACGCCGAGCTCCGCGGCGAACTGGGCGATGTGCTGCTTCAGGTGGTGCTGCACGCCCGGCTCGCCGAGGAGCGCGGCACGTTCACGTTCGACGACGTCGCCCGCGGGCTGAGCGCCAAAATGGTCCGCCGCAATCCCCATGTCTTCCGGCCCGACGGCACGCTGCAGGACACCTTCCCTGCCTCGGTGGCGGAGATTGTCCGTAAATGGGACGCCGTGAAGACTGCGGAACGTCCGGAGCGAACGGGGCCCTTTGAAGGCATCCCGGACGCACTGCCGGCCCTGGCGAAGGCGCAGAAGTTCCTCGACCGGGCCGAAAGGTCAGGATCTCGATGCTCCTATGGTTGTCAAGCGGCTTGTTGAAGGGTTTGGTGGCGTTGTTGGATCTTGATGAGGATGGGATGAATTTCGCGGCAGACGTAGCGTTT
>NZ_JAMXBJ010000031.1 GCF_023913755.1 Pseudarthrobacter cellobiosi | reverse complement strand
GGCCACCCGCTACGACAAACTGGCCCTCACCTACCGCTCAGCGACCGTTCTGCACGCCGTCGTCATCTGGAGCACCCTATTAGGAGACACGCCCTAGCGAACTGGAGTACGCCGCGGCCGCCGGACAACACACGTGGGTCCTGCAGCATATGCCGTCGCCCAGCCACCCCGACGGCGAGGGGCGGGCATTGCGGGCGGCCGCCGGTGTGATCTGCACGAGTTCGTCCGCTGCGGCCTCGGCGGCAGAAAAGCACGGGCTCCGCGCCAGCGGGATTGCCTTGCCCGGGACGGATCCTGCCCCGGTGGCGTCAGGTTCGGCCCCGCCCCACATCATTGCGGTGGCCGCGCTGCTGCCCAACAAGGACCAGCTGCTGACCGTGGCGGCGCTGGCAAGGCTCCAGGACCTCGCCTGGACAGCGTCCCTGGTGGGAACGGACGACGCCGATCCCGCCTATGCGGCACAGGTCCGGGCAGCCATTGCCTCCTCTGGATTGGAGGACAGGGTGCGTGTGACCGGCCAGCTCGCCGGGACCGCCCTGGCGGACGCGTGGAACCGGACGGACCTGAGCCTGCTGGTGTCCCGGGCCGAAGCCTTTGGGCTTGTGGTGACGGAATCGTTGGCCCACGGGATTCCCGTCATCGTGCGGGAGGGAACCGGCGCCGTGGACGCGTTGGGACTCGCCCGAAGACTCGCCGGCAGGCTCGCGGGAAGACCGGACGGCGAGCGTGGTGGTGAACGTGATGCCGGGGCATATGCGGTGCCAGGTGCCGCCGTCGGACTCGCCGGACCCGAAGGCGACGCACCTCGTGGCAACGGACCTGAAGACCACCACCCGGATGTGCTCGCTGCCGTGATCCGCCAGTGGCTGGTGGACGAATCCCTCCGCGTCGGCTGGCGTGCGGCTGCACTGGCGGCACGGGAACATCTGCCCGGCTGGGACTCCACCGCCCGGAACGTCCTGGAAATCCTCGGCGTGCCTGCTAAAAAGCCTGCTGCCAAAACGCCTGCTGAAGAAACCCCAGCCGAGGGGATGCCTACCGCTGCGCGTACGGCCGGTGGACAATAAGCCATGACCACGCTCCCGACCTCCGCCGCCGTCTTGATCCCACAAGCCGTGATCCCACAAGCCCTGAGCCAAGATGCCCCGGATCCGCAGGTGCTAACTCCGGAGCTCCTCAGGGCATGGGCCTGGCGCAAGCAGGGCCTCGACGGCACACTGCAGGGCGCGGACGCCGCCGACGTGTTTAGCAGGGCGGGCTGGGCCCGTTCCGTCGGCGGCGCCAACCCGTACCTCACGCTCTTTGCCCGCGCCGGCACTAGCCGTGCGCAGGCGGATGCCGACGTCCTGTCGCTGAAAATCCATGAGCTGCCCACCGCCCGCGGCTGCACCTATGTGCTGGGACAGGATGACTTTGCGTGGGGCCTCCAGATCGGCCGGGACGCCGCGGTGGCGCCGTTCCGTGTGCTGGCGAGGATGGGCGTCGAGCGCGGCGAGATCACGCTGCTGGAGGAGGAGATCCTCCACGCCCTGGCCGAGGCCGGTAGCCCGCTGGACCCCAAACAGCTCAAGGATCTCCTGGGTGATTCTGTCAGGAACCTCGGCGAGGAGGGCAAAAAGAAGGGCGCGGCCACCACGTTGCCGACCGCCTTGGGCCTCCTCCAGGCGGACGGCCGGATCCGGCGCGTGCCCGCCAACGGCCGGCTGGATCAGCAGCGCTACGCCTACACACTGTGGGGTCTGCAGCGCACCGCCATGGACGACGACGCCGCCCGCAGCCTCCTGCTGGCGCGCTATCTCGGCTGGACCGGCGGTGCCACGGTCAAGCAGTCGCAATGGTTCACCGGGTTCACCCTGGCCCACACCAGGGCGGCGTTGGCCGCCACTGGGGCGGTGGAGGTTCCCACCGCCAACGGTGAGGTGCTGTGGATGATGCCCGACGACGTCGGGCGGCTTGCGTTGTTCGAGGCGCCGGCCGAGGAACAGATTCAGCTGCTGGCCGGCACGGACTCGTTGGTCCTGCTCCGCAGGAATTCAGGGGATCTGTTTGCCGAGCAGGACAAGGGAAAGCAGATCCTGGGTTCCACGTTGGCGTTGCAGGCTGACCTGCCGGACCATCCGATCTTTGACCGCGGCCGGATCATCGGGCTGTGGCAATACGATCCCGGGAAATCACGGATTGCCTATTGGCTCTTTGACGGGGCCACACCCGCAGTATCCCGGCGCATCGCCGAGGTAGAGGCCTGGATCCGGGACGAACTGGGGGACTTCCGCTCCTTCAGCCTGGACTCACCGGCCTCCCGCCAGGACAGGATCGCCGCCCTGGATGCAGCCGGCTGAGAGTCGTGCAGGCAGGTGAGAGCGCTACAGCAGGCCCGAGACGAATTGCAGCCCGCCTGCGACCCGTTACAGCCGGCTGCGGTGCGCTGCGAAGAAGTCCCTGAGGACCGCTCCGCACTCCTCTTCCCTGACCCCGCCGTACACCTCAACCCAGTGGTTGAGCCGGCGCTCGCGGAGGATATCGAAAACCGAGCCTGCCGCTCCGGCTTTCTCATCCCAGGCGCCGAAGACCACGCGGGGAATCCTGGCCAGGACCACCGCGCCGGCGCACATGGCGCACGGCTCCAGAGTCACCACGAGCGTGCAGTCGGCCAGCCGCCAGCCGTCCCCGGTGCCGCCGTCGAGTTTGGACAAGGCACGCAACCGGTCCGCCGCCTGACGGATGGCCACTATCTCTGCGTGGGCAGTGGGGTCTCCCAGCTCTTCCCGCTGGTTCCGTCCGGAACCCAGCACGGCGCCGTCGGGCCCAATCACCACGGCGCCGATCGGCACGTCCTCGGTGTCCAGCGCGCGCCGTGCTTCGTCCAGGGCAAGACCCATCCATTCGAGGTGGTTCTTTTCTGCGGCGACCATGGCTCAATGATAGTTTCGAAGGATATCCAGCCTGCAAAGCATGGACGCCGGGAGGCATAGTGGACACGTTCAGGGACCGTCTGGGCCAATGGTTCAAACCATACGCCGCGCTGTGGCTGACCATGCTGGTGGGCGGCGCCTTAGTGGTCACCATGGCGCTCCTGGGTGCCGAGGTCTACAACAACGTGGTGGATGAAGAGGGACTGGCCGCCCTGGACCTGCCCGCGCTGGAGCTGTCCCAGGGCCTTCGGAACCCCGCGCTGGATGCCGGGGTGACGGCTTTCACCAACATCGGCGGGGGCATCGGCATGCCCATCCTAGCCAGCATCCTGACAGCCTGGCTCACGTTCCTGAGCCGGACCTTGCGGCCCATCGTCCTGGTGGGCGGCGCCGCGGCCGTCTCCACGCTGGCCACCACGGTGGGCAAGCGGCTCGTGGGCCGCACCCGCCCGGACCACGCCGAAGCTGTCCCTCCGTACGAGACTTCGCCGTCCTTCCCCAGCGGCCACACGCTGAATACGACGGTGGTGATCGGTGTCCTGGTGTACGTCATGTGCCTCCAGTTCGAAATGCTGTGGGCGCGCGTCACTTCCATCACCGCCGGGGTGATCTTCATCATCGCGATGGGCCTGAGTCGGGTGTTCCTGGGCCACCACTGGCTGACGGATGTGATGGCCGGATGGTTCCTGGGCCTTGCCTGGGTGGGCATGGTGATCCTTGCGCACCGGCTGTTCCACGTGCTGCGGAAACGCGAGCACGCGGGCCCGGCACCCACGTTCGAACACCCCGCACTGCGGGATGATCCGTCGAGCTGATTCCCGGCCGGAGGCCCTCCGCGCGGGTGATAGTTTTGACGCATGCGCACTCTCGTTGTGGACCACCCGCTGGTCGCCCATAAGCTCACCGTCCTGCGGGACAAGAACACTCCGTCACCGGTCTTCCGGCAGCTGACGGAAGAGCTGGTGACCCTCCTGGCCTACGAAGCCACCCGCGAGGTCCGCACCCAGCCGGTCACCATCGAGACGCCGGTCAGCACTACAGTGGGCACCGCATTCACCAAGCCCACGCCGCTGGTGGTCCCCATCCTGCGCGCCGGGCTCGGCATGCTTGAGGGCATGACCAAGCTGGTCCCCACCGCTGAGGTGGGCTTCCTGGGCATGGCCCGCGACGAAGAAACCCTGGACATCATCACCTACGCGGAGCGGCTCCCGGAGGACCTGACGGACCGGCAGATCTTTGTGCTGGATCCCATGCTTGCCACCGGCGGAACCCTGCGCGAGGCCATCAAGTTCCTGTTCAAGCGCGGCGCCTCCGACGTCACGTGCATTTGCCTCCTGGCCGCGCCGGAAGGCCTGGCCAAGCTCGAAGAGGAACTGGCCGAGGCCAACGTGACCATCGTGCTGGCCTCCATTGACGAACGGCTCGACGAGAAATCCTACATCGTTCCCGGGCTCGGCGATGCCGGCGACCGCCTGTACGGCATCGCCGGCTAATTCGGGGCTGCTTCGGATTTCAGGCCTTCTGCTTTCCTGCCGCTGCCTTTAGCCTGTGGCGCATGGACTGGAAACTTGAACTCGTTTTTGTGCCCGTATCCGACGTGGACCGCGCCAAGGATTTCTACGTCAACAAAGTTGGATTCAACCCGGATTTCGACGAGCGGCCCATGGCTGGCATCCGCTTCGTCCAGCTGACCCCGCCGTGATCCGCCCGCTCCATTTGTATTGGCGAGGGCCTCAATCACGCCCCTCCGGGTACGGCCCCAAGCCTGCAGATGGTGGTCAGCGACATCCAGGCTGCCCACGACCACCTCAAGGGTAACGGTGTGGAGGTCAGCGACATTGACGTGCAGGACTGGGGGCACTTCGTCTATTTCGCTGATCCCGATGGCATCCCGGGTCGTGACGCCTAAGGGCGTGATGCCTGGGGTCGTGACGCCTAAGGCAAAATGGGCAGCATGAACATCCCCACACCTGCCGCCACGCGAACCCTGACCTGCCGGGCCGTCCTTTTCGATATGGACGGCACACTGGTGGACTCCACGGCAGTAGTGGAGGAGGTCTGGGGAGAATTCGCGGCCAGGTACGGCCTGGACTTTGCGGAAATCCTGCGCACTTCGCACGGCGTCCAGGCTGCCGATACCGTACGCCGGTTCGCGCCGGCCGGCGCCGACGTCGTGGCGCTCACTGCGGAACTCGGCGCGATGGAAAGGGTGCGGACTGCCGGTATCGTCGCGTTGCCGGGGGCTGCCGACCTGCTTCGCAGCCTCCCGGCCGGGGCAGTGGCGCTGGTGACTTCAGCGGACAGGACCCTGGCGGACATCCGCATGGACGCTGCCGGGCTGGCGATGCCGGCCACGGCCGTGACGGCGGACCTGGTCACACGGGGCAAGCCGCACCCGGAAGGCTATCTGATGGCCGCCGGTCTGCTGGGCGTGAAACCGGAGGACGCCGTGGTGTTCGAGGATGCGCCCGCAGGAATCGCGGCAGGCGTTGCCGCCGGCATCCGGACGGTGGCCGTGGGGCCCAATGCGGGCGAGTTGCCGGCAGGCGTGCTGCATATCGCGGATTACCGTGCCGTGACCGCCTCCGTGGAAATGGACGCCGCGGGACGGCAGCTCATTTCTTTCCGGCTTTGAGTCCGGCGGAACACCTTGGTGATCTGCGGCGCGGCGTGCGGCCAGCGCCGCGCCGCGCCGCGGGGGAGTCGGCCTAGTACCAGTTGTGCGACAGGTGGAAGTTCAGCGCGCCGCACGGTGACTGGTAGCGCTCCTGGATGTAGTTCAGGCCCCAGTTGATCTGCGTGCGGTAGTTGGTGACGTAGTCCGCGCCGGCGCTAGCCATCTTCTCAGCGGGCAATGACTGGACGATGCCGTACGCGCCGCTGCTGGCGTTGGTGGCCGTGGTGGTCCATTCGGATTCCTTGGTCCACAGCGTCTGCAGGCACTGCATCTGGTCAGCGGACCAGCCGTACGTCGCCAGCTGGCCAGCAGCGTAGGCCTGCGCTCCTGCGGGGTCGTTGACGGCCACAACAGGCGCGGGTGCAGGTTCCGGAGCGGGCTCCGGGGCCGGGGCAGGTGCCGGTTCGGCGGCCTGGGGCGCGACGTTGATCTCGGCCGGCGCAGCTTCCGGGGAGGCCGGGGGCTGGATCTCGGCTGCCTCGAAGCTCAGCTTCGACTGGGCGCTGGCTTCTTCGGCGGCCTGGTCCGCGCTGGCCGCAAGCGACGCAGACTCGGAAGCGTGTGCTGCGGCACTGACGCCGACCAGCAGGGCGCACGCCGTCGCGAACACCGCGACGCGCTGGCCCACGGAGGGAATGCGGGCCGCCTTGGCCTTTGGGGACATAGCTGCACCGAAGCGGGTCTGCTTGCGGTGGCTGTGGGACTTTGTGTCGCCCTGCGGGCGCGTTTGTACCTTGAATTCAGACATGATGGATCGCCTCTCACACCTGCGGAGTTAGCTGTCGGGTTCGGATGAGGGCATCCGGCCACACGGCACAATCACGTGTTGGCTTAACCCCAAAGGGCACTTGGTGCCCGGGACGGTGGGTCCCCCGCCTCTGCCTCTGAAAACGGAATCCGGGAAGCGGCAGAGCTTGGCGTCATCCGGATATGCAGCCCAACGGGAACCACACGTCATCGACGCTACAGGAGTTGGAAGCTTAAGTCACATTTTGGTAACAGGAATCACGACGACGGTGTGTCGCCTTGCTGCGCTTGGGCGTTAGTGGGTCACGCCAGCGCGCTGGCAGGGAAGAGTAACGCGAACTCGGTCCGTCCGGCCCGCGATGTCACTTCCACGCTCCCGCCGTGGGCCTCCATGATCGACTGGACAATGGACAGGCCCAAGCCACTAGTGCCTTCGGACGCCCCGGCGGCCGAGGCCGGAGCCGTACCCTTGCGGGCCGCGTCTGCGCGGGCAAACCGGGAGAAAACGTGGTCAACGAATTCCGCAGGGATGCCCCCGCCGTCGTCCGTTACCGTCACCGCTGCACCGCCATTGGCAGACTTGGTGAGAGCTGTGACCACGGTGGTCCCGGGCGCCGTGTGCTTGCGGGCATTGGAGAGCAGGTTGACCAGCATCTGACGCAGTTGGGACGCATCTCCGGTGACGGCGAGCGGCTCGTCGGGCAGTTCAAGGCGCCAGCGGTGGTCCGGGGCGATGACTTTCTCGTCACTGACGGTTTCGATGACGAGTTGTGTGAGGTCAACTTCGCTGAGCTTCAGGGGCTGGCCCTCATCGAGCCGGGCGAGCAGGAGCAGATCCTCCACCAGGGTGGTCATGCGTTCGGACTGGCTCTGCACCCGGGCCAGGGACTTCCGGCCGTCGGGCGTGAAGCTCTCGGTCATGCGCATCAGCTCGGTGTACCCGCGGATGGCGGTCAGCGGGGTGCGCAGCTCATGGGAAGCGTCGGCAACGAACTGCCGCACCTTGGTCTCGCTCTTCTGCCTGGCTTCCAGGGCGTTGGCCACGTTGTCCAGCATGAGGTTGACGGCGTGCCCCACGCTGCCCACCTCGGTCCCGGGGTTGGAGTTCGACGGCGGGACGCGCACCGCGAGTGCCACCTCGCCGGCATCCAAGGGGAGCTGCGAGACGCGGGTGGCAACCTCGGAAAGCTGCTCCAGCGGCTTCATGGTGCGCCGGATGAGCACCGTTCCGGCAAGGCCGATCAGCACCAGCCCGCCCAGGGAGACAAACACAAACGTCCACACCAGCGACGCCAGAGTACTCTCCTTGGCGGCGAGCGGAAGGCCCGTGACAAGGACATCGCCGTAGCCGGTTTTCACGGCCACAATCCGGTAATCCCCGTTGGACAGCGAGCGGTTCACGGGAAGGCTGTTCTGCGTCAGCGCCAGCAGGTTTTGCTTGTCTTCGGCGTCGAGGGCCAGGCGCGTGGTGTCCGAGTCCAGGAAGCCGCCACTGTTGATCTGGCCGTTCAGGATCCGTGCATTCAGCGTTCCGACACTTTGCCCGCGGGAGTCAAGCGGGTCCGGCCTGCCGTTGAATCCGCCCAGGGGCGGGCGGCCCGGATCGTTCGAGCGTTTGGCGGCCTGGCTCAGCTGTTCATCCAGCTGCCCGGTGAGAAACGAGTCCATGGAGGCGTAACTGAACAGCCCCACGGCTCCGCAGATGGCCACCAACAGGGCCATGGCCAACAGGATCAGGCGCGTGCGCAGATGCCAGGTGTCCGGTTTCAGCCAGCTCCGGGCTGGTGCTGGGGTGGCTCGCGGCGAGGACATGGAGCTGCTACTCAGCCGGCTTGATGACGTAGCCGGCACCCCGCACGGTATGGATCATGGGCGGGTGCACTGCATCCACTTTCTTGCGCAGGTAGGAGATGTAGAGCTCCACGATGTTGGCCTGGCCGCCGAAGTCATAGTTCCAGACGCGGTCCAGGATCTGGGCTTTGCTGATCACGCGTTTGGGGTTCTCCATGAGGTACCGGAGCAGCTCGAACTGGGTGGCGGTGAGCTGGAGGTTGTCGCCCGCTCGGGTCACTTCGCGGGTGTCGATGTTGAGGACAAGATCGCCCACCACAAGTTCGGCAGTGTCCATCGCGGCAACGCCGGAGCGCTGGACCAGGCGGTGCAGCCGCAGCAGGACCTCTTCCATGCTGAACGGCTTGGTCACGTAGTCGTCCCCGCCGGCCGCCAGGCCCACGATCCTGTCCTGGACGGCGTCCTTGGCGGTCAGGAAAAGCGCAGGTACCTCGGGCGCGAAGGCGCGGATCCTGCCCAGCAGCTCAACGCCGTCGAATCCTGGCAGCATTACGTCCAGCACCAGAACGTCCGGGCGGAACTCCTTGGCAAGCTTAACGGCCTCCGGGCCATCCGAAGCCACGGCAACGGACCATCCGGCCATGCGCAGCCCCATGCTCATGAGTTCGGAAAGGCTGGGTTCGTCGTCAACCACCAGGGCGCGGATGGGGGAGCCGTCCGGGTGGGTCAGTTGCGGAAGGTTGTTGGTCATGGGGTGCGAAGTGGCCATGGGACAACTCTCCGATCATTCGGTGAGCCCGCGCTATGTGGTTCCTGTGCGCACGCTGTGAATCCCAGCCTAGCGAGCTGGATGGGGGAGCGGGCCGCCGACAATTCGCGGGTTTGAGCCGTTTCCGTTGGACAGGCGGCAAAAGGTAACAGGCAATTTCGGCAAGTCATAGCACCGTGAATTTCACGGGCTTAGCAGGGCAACAGAGCGAAGATTGTTCGCCCCAGAGGGCTATTTGCGGACCTCCGGCGGACAACAACTCCTATTTTGTCGTCATTTCAGAATGGTGATCTATCACACAAAACCGCATTTTGTCTCACTATGCGGAACAACGCACCCATTGTTACTTGCAAGTTCTCATTGTTACGTTGCACACTTTGAATTGTGAACAAGAACTCAACAGCACCTGCAGCCGCAGAATATTGGCCCAGCACATCCGCTGGTGCCGACATGCGCTGTTGTCGAATGCACGCCTGACCTTCAGACCCCACGAAGTTCCTAGGCATTCGCCCCCCAGCCCAGCGTAGGGCGCCCTCCCCAGATCTCATTGCGGGGAAAATCAGCATTCGAGCCGCGATGACGGCCATTCACATTGAGGTAAGCATTCATGTCAGTTGCATCCGGATACGTCCACATCTCCGTCCGTAACGCAGGCAAGGCGGGCCAGGCCTCCGGCCTCCGCCAAGGCTTCGGCGCCCGACCGGCATTCGCCCCGGCAGCCCCCGGCGCCAGCTTTCCCGCCCCTGGCTACGCACCCCAGGGCTACAACCCCAACTCCTACGGCCAGCTCCGTGCTGTCCAGCCTGCCGAAGCCGCGCCGCTGACCGCGCCCACCCCGGTTGTCGCTGGACCAAACGCCGTGCGGCCCGTCGCCAACGACACCGTTGCCCGTGGATTTGTCCTCTACATGGGCATCGACGAGGAAACCGCAGCGGCTGCCGGAACCTCAATTGCCAAACTTGCCCAGGAAATCCGCGCTTACGCACAGTCACTCGTGACCGGCGCCGAAAGCTACGCGGCCGTGGCCGTGGCCCCGGCCAGCACCCCGGGTTCCGCGCTCGACGTCGTCCGGTCCACCTTTGGTGACCCCACCGTGAACGCACAGAAGCGCACCGAGACTGCCCGGCTGCAGCAGCCCCAGGACCCGCGCCCGTCCGGTGTCCTGATCGACCTTGCCCGCCGCGAAGTCCACCTTGACGGCGAATCCCTAAACCTGACCTTCAAGGAATTCGAACTCCTGAACTACCTGGTGGAAAACGGCACCCGCACGGTTGGCCGCGATGAACTGCTCGAGGGCCTGTGGCGCAACGCCGAGGAAGTGCCCAACGAGCGCACCATCGACGTCCACATCCGCCGGCTCCGCTCCAAGCTGGGCCGCCTCGCCAACACCGTCCGTACCGTCCGCGGCCAGGGCTACCGCTTCTACGAGCACCCCGAAGTTATTGTCTGGGCCGCTCCGGAATACTCGATCTAGTCCTTACTTCAGTACCGCCAAAAGGCGGCACGACCCCTCTGCGCCTGCGCTCGTACCTCACGCAACAACGGCGCTTTCGGGATGTGCCGCCTTTTCGCGTTCAGCCCGGACCAGCGAGTGTTGGCCTCCGCGGCTGTTGCTCGAGGGCCCGGTGGCCCAGGTTTGTCACGGGGAGCATGCTTTTGGCTTCCTGGCATTGGCCCGGGCCCGGCATTCTGCGGGGCTGGACTCTCACGCCCGCCAAAAGCGTGCTGGGCGTGACGGGCGTTGGCGGGTTTTTCGGCGTCGCCGCGGGTCTTGCGGGTCTAGGCTTGGGGGATGAGCGACCACCACATCAAACGCCTGGTGATCATGCGGCATGCCAAGGCCGACTGGCCCGGCGGCGTGGCGGATCATGAGCGGCCGCTGGAGGAACGGGGCCACCGCGAGGCGCCCCTGGCCGGCAAGTGGCTGGTCAAGCACAGCATCCTCCCGGACTTCATCCTGTGTTCCAGTGCGCTGCGCACCCGCCAGACCTGCACCTGGGTGTGCTCAGAACTGGGGGATAAGGCCCCGACGCCGAAGCTTGAGGACGGCCTCTACGCCGCCTCTGCGCTGCGGATGCTCGCCGTGGTCAACCATGTGCCTGACACCGTGACAACGCTTATGCTCATCTCGCACATGCCTGGCGTCCAGGACCTCGCCATGCACCTGGCCTCACGCGACTCAAACCACGACGCCTACATGGACGCCGCCACACGTTACCCCACCAGCGCCCTCACGGTGCTGGAAACGGAAAAATCCTGGGCCGAGCTGGACGGGCAGGACGCCCGGCTGACCAAGTTCAAGGTCCCGCGAGCCCACTGACCCCAGGGGACCCGCTGACCACCCGGGACCCGGCGACCCCGCGCGTCTCGGCGACCTCCCGCAGCAGTCCGGCGACGTGCTGGATACCCGGGCTGGCCGCCATGGTCCGGCGGTACACGATGCCCACCTGTCTGACCTGCGTGGGGTTGACCAGGGACAGGCAGATGACGTCCGCAGGCAGCGCGGGCCGGCCGAGGCGGGGGACCAGCGCCACAACGGCTCCCTGCTCCACCAGTGCGATGTGGGTTGCGAAGTCTGGATCGTAGACCCTGATGTCCGGCACCCGGCCAAGATCGGCGAAGATCCTCAGCAGCGCCTCGTTGCAGATGGCGCCGTGCGGTGTGCTGATCCAGCGTTCATCCACGAGGTCAGCCGGTTCCACCTGGCTGTGTACCGCCAGGGGATGGTCGCGGTGCATTAGGACGTCCGCTACGTCCTCGCACAGCCACTCAAGCGTCATATGCTCCGGTATGACCAGTGGGACGGAGTTCCAATTGTGGACCACACCCAGGTCCGCTTCTCCGTTGGCCACCCGCGCCACCGCTTCCCGAGGGTCCTCGGCCAGCACGCTGAGGTCCAGGTCCGCTCCGGATGAAGCCAGCCGTCCCAGCAGCGGCCCCACGAGGCCCCGACAGGCAGTGGAAAAGGAAACAACCCTGAGGTTTCCGGTAGGTTTGGCCGGATCCGCCAAGAGGGTGGATTCCAGTTCCTCGAGCTCCGACAGGATACGCCGGCCGTAGGCTGCCAAGGTGAGCCCCCGCTCGGTCAGCAGCACCCCGCGGCCGCGGCGCTCCAGGACGGGGAACCCGGTCTGCTTCTCCAGCTTCTTGATCTGCTGGGAGACGGCCGACGGACTGAAGCCCATCACCTCGGACGCCGCTATGACCGAACCGTGCTGTTCAATCGCCGCCAGTGCCCGCAGCGAACTGATCTCAATCATGAAGCAAACGTACATGATTCGACGCATAATTCAACGCTGGTGCTTCATCTCCCGTTCTGTAAGAGTGGGACCGTGAACCTCCGACACTCCCTCCTTGCTGCCCTGGTCGCCGTTCTCTGGGGCCTGAACTTCGTCGCCATCGACTTCGGCCTGCATGCGAACGGCCGTGAGGTTCCCCCGCTGCTGTTTGTGGCCATGCGGTTCCTTCTGGTGGTCTTCCCCTGGATCTTCTTCATCAGGAAGCCGGACGTCAGCTGGAAGGCGATCATCGGCGTCGGCGTTTTTATGAGCGCGGGCCAGTTCGGTCTCCTCTACCTGGCCATGGCGCTGGGCATGCCGGCGGGCCTCGCCTCCCTGGTCCTCCAGGCGCAGGTGCTGCTCACCGTCCTCCTGGCTGCAGGGTTCCTGCGCGAGCGTCCCAGCCGGAGCCAGTTGGCTGGCGTCGTTCTAGGCGTTGCGGGGCTGGCCGTGGTGGCTGTCGGCCGCAGTGCCGTGGCCCCGGTGCTCCCGCTTATCATCGTCCTGGGAGCCGCGCTGTCCTGGGCCGCCGGCAACGTGATTGCGCGTCAGGCCAAGGCCGCCTCCGGGCTGGGGCTGGTGGTCTGGTCCGGCGCAGTGGTTCCGCTGCCCCTAGCCGGGCTGTCGTTGCTGGTGGATGGCCCGGACGTGGTGTTCGGCACGCTGGCAGACCTCCAACCGGCCACGATCCTAAGTGCCCTGTACACAGCCATTTTCGCGTCGTTGGTGGGGTATGGAATTTGGAACCGGCTCCTGGCCAGCTATCCGTCGTCGGCCGTGGTGCCCTTTACCCTGCTGGTGCCCGTGGTGGGGATGAGCGCGGCCTGGCTGACGTTGGGGGAGGTGCCGACGCCGGCGGAACTGGCTGGCGGGCTGCTCCTCCTGGGCGGGGTGGCGACTGCCGTGCTCGCCGGCCGAGGCCGGCAGGTTCTGCTGGGTCAGCGGCGGGGTGCTGGTTTGGCGCCCGTCTTGGTGCCCGGTTTGGGTGCCGTTTTGCGGACCGGGGAGGCGGACGACGACGGCCGCTTGGCTGCTGAGGCTGGCATCCGGGCGGGCGCGCGGGCGCCTGACGCGCGCTGACCGGTGGCGGCACCCCGGGGTGCCGCGCCCCGGGCCGCCGTGGCTCCGGTTGCCGGGCGCCGCGCAGTAGGGCGGCCAGTGCCGGAAGCGGGCCGCCGCTTGGCTGGCGAGGGCCTCCGTTTGGCAGTCCCCAACCGCCTTCCCGCCGGCCAGGCTGCGCCGAGGAACAGGACCGCTAGCGTGGCCACCGCTGAGGCCGCACCCCAGTAGAAGTAGTTGTCCGGATCCCCGGTGGGGAGCGGTGTGCCGAAGATCGACGACTGCTCGGCGAAGGCCAGCTCCCAGGTGCTGACGAAGGCAAGGGAGAAGGCAATGGTGAGGCTGGATCCCACCGCGGTGGCCACCAATACAAAGAGGCGCCCGCGGGCCAGGACCTCCGCCACGGCGGCAACATATGCCAGCGCAACCAGGCCCAGGAACGTGACCATTACGGCCTCTTCCAGGGTGATGGCGGTGAGCACCAGCATACCCAAGGCGGCGACGGCCGCGATCACGGCGAACTTCCCCCTGTTACCCATGTGGCGCATGTGTCCAATCATCCCTGCTACTTCACGACATAGCCGCGCAGGATTGCCATGATTGCTGCAACGCTTTGGTCACGGGTGCGTTCCGGGTTGTAGGTTTGCCGGTCAAGCCCCACCACAAAGCAGGCGCCAAAGATCGCCGTTTCGAGGCTGCCCCGCGAGACCGTTTCGTCCACCGGATAGACGGCAGCCACGTTCTCTATGGCCGCGCCGATGACCGCCAGGAGTTCAGACCGGAGCACCGCGAACGTGTCCCGCCATTCGCTGGGAGTCCGCCAGTTTTCGCTCACCCACAACCGGGCGAAAGACGGGTAATCGGCCATGAAATCCATGGCCTGGCCGATCATTGCCTCCATGGCCACCAGCGGATCGGCCCCGGGCTGCCCGGCCTCGCTGAGCAGGCGTGCCTTCAGGATGTCCACGCCGTGCCGCAGCAGCTGCGCGATCAGGTCCGACTTGCTGCCGAAGTTGTAGTAGACAGTGCCCTTGGAGACACCCGCCGCCGCGGCAATCTCGTCCACAGTGACACCCGCTGCGCCACGCTGGCCGATCAGCTCCATGGACGCGTCGAAGAGCTTCTGCCGGGTGGCGTTGGTCCGGGCCGGGCGGAGTTTCTTCTCGGCCGGACCGTGCATGGCCGGATCGTGCCCAACGGGTTCATGTACGCCAGGATCGTGCCCGACAGGACCATGCCCAACGGGTTCATGTACGCCAGGATCGTGCCCGACAGGATCATACCCAACGGGATCAGGCACGTCAGGTCCGGGAACGGGGTGGCTCATACCGCGATCTCCGGCTTGAGCGTTTTGAGGGTCCAGTGCTTGTGCTTCCGGACAGCAAACGTGGACATCGCCGCGCCCAGCAACGTGTAGCCAAGCAGCCCCAGGACAGTGGGCACGATCCCGGACAGGTCCGCGCCGTAGATGAGGTGCCGCATGCCCGTGACGACGTAGCCCATAGGCAGGATCTCGTGGACCACGTGGAGTGGCTGCGGAGTGGTCTGCCAGGGGAACGTGCCGCCCGAGGACACCAGCTGTAGCACCAGCAGGATCAGCACCACCAGTTTGCCTGGTGACCCCAGCAGCGCCACGATGCCTTGGATGATGGCGCTGAAGGCCATGGCCGCGGCCAGCATAAACAGCCACATCAGCACCGGATGCGCCGGGTTGAGGCCCAGCGCCAGATTCACCACGAGGGTCAGCAGGCTCGCCTGCACCACCGAAACGGCCAGGAACGGAAGCCAGCCGCCGACGGCGATTTTCCAGGCCGGAGCGTTCGACGCCAGGGCCCGCTGGGTGATGGGCCGCATCGCCTGGACCAGCATAAAGATGCCGATCCACAAGGCGAGCGTCAGGAAGAACGGTGCCAGCCCCGCGCCGTAGGAATCCGCCTTTGCCTGGGAGACATTGCTAACCGCAACCGGATCGGCAATCACCTCTGAGAGGCTGCTCATCTGCGAATCGTCCGGGTTGGGCACCTGCCCGGCTCCCTTGGCAATTTCGTTGGCCAGCGTCCGTGAGCCGTTAGCTGCGGTGGCGGCACCCGCTTCAAGCTGGCCCGCGCCGGCGTCGAGCGTTTGCGCCCCTTCCGAGAGGCGCCTGGCGCCATCCAGCGCAGACTGCTCGCCGGTGGCCAGCGTGGCCGCCCCGGTGTGGAGCTGGTCTGCGCCACCGGAGGCCTGAACAATGGCGTCCTTCAGGGCAGGGGTGGCCGTTGCCAGCTGGGCTGCGCCGACGCTCACGGCTTCGGAGCCGTCCGCGAGCTGCTGGATTTGGGTGGCGTCGGTCTGGATCCGGGTTTTCGCTGCGGCCACGGGGCTGGAGGCTGCCACGGTATCGAAGTCGGCCAGGATTTTGTCGGCCTGCACCTGGGTGATCACTTCGGATGCGACCAGGCGGGCATTCGATTCGATCACGCGCGTCCGGAGTCCTTGGTCCGCGGCATCAAGCTGCGTAACGACGCCCTGGACCTTGGTGTTCAGCTGCGCGTTCCCGGCGGCCACCTGGGCCGCGCCGTTGGCCAGGGTCTGGGTGTCGGTGGGCAGGGTGGCGGTCTTGTCCTTCAGGACGGAGAGCCCGCTGCTGAGCTGCCCGGCGCCGTCGGTCAGCTGATTGGCGCCATCACGCAATTTCAGCTGCCCGTTGTAGAGTTCGCCCGCCCCGGCGCTGAGCTCGCTGGTGCCCGTATGCAGGGTGACGGTCCCGTCGCGGAGGGTGGCGACGCCGTCCGCCAGCTGCCCGGCGCCGTCAGCGGCCTTGAGCATCTGGGCGTGGATGGTGCCGAAGCCGGTGAGCAGCTGGGTCGCCGTCTCTTCGCCTACTTCCTTGGCCACAGTGGTGTGCACCGCGGTGGTCAGTTTGTCCACGATGGTGCTCAGCAGGTAGTTGTTGGCATCGTTGGTGGTGACGTTCAGCATCGCCTGGCTGGCCGAATCGAAGCTGCCGGGTGAGACCAGGTTTGTGGAGAACTCTGCCGGGATTTTCAGTGCAAACGCGTACTTGCCGCTGCTGACCCCTGCATCGGCCTCGGCCGCCGTGGGGACCACCTGCCAGTTGAAGACGTTGCCTTCCACCAGGCCGTCCGCCACCTTCTTGCCCGCCTGCAGCTCGGTGCCGTCGCTGGACGTGGCGCCGGTGTCTTCGACCACCAGGGCGGCGTCGATCTGGTTCAGGTTCCCGTAGGGATTCCAGTTGGCGTACAGGTACACGGCCCCATACAGGAGCGGCACCATGATCAGGGCCAGGATGGTCAGCTTCGGCAGCAACCCGCCGGTCATCCGCTTGAGTTCGGAACGGGCCAGCCGCAGCACTGTCACTTGGCATCCTCGGTTTCGAGTAAGAGGGATTCGGTTTCTTCGTCTGTGAGAGTCGGCGCATCGGGCGCTTCGTCCACGTCCGGGACGGCGTTACCGATCACCGTGGCCGGTCCCATCCACCCTGCCGGGAGGGCAGTAACCGTGACGACGACGGCGAGCGGCCGGCCGGCGTCGTACGCCAGCTCCTCAAGCCGCGGGAGCCAGTCCGCAGCGTGGGCACCGTGCCTGTCGGGGGAGTCCACCACCAGGAGGTCGGTGTGCGGGCTGGCGAGGGCCAGGGCCGTCAGCAGTTCAACGCGCCGGTCCGGAGCCAGCTGTTCCGTCCACAGGTCCGCGATGTCCTCGAAACTGTTGACTTTGAGCCAGGGCTTGCTGAGCAGCGCGCCCCGGTAACGGCGGGGGATCAGGGCGAGGTCCTCGGTGACAAGGTCCCGGACGCTCAGGTGCTGCTCGGGCTCATTCACGTTGGGGGAATCCACCAGGGCGCTCGCGAGGCGGAGGGATTTGGTTCGTTCGTTGGCGTCCCACGAGATCCGGCCGCCAGTGGGTTTCATGCGCCCGCTGATGGTCAGGGCAAGGGCTGTCCGCTGGTCCTGGCGTTCGGCGGTGACGAGGAGGAGCTCACCCCGGCCGACCCGCAGAGAGGTGGGCGGAAGCAAATCGTCGCGCCGGCCCTTCACAAGGAGCTGCTGTACGGAGAGCAAAAATGGCCTTTCGACGGTGTATGTCCACCTCCAGCCTAACTGAACTGACTGGTCAGTTCAAATAGCTCGATTGGAGATAGCGAGGGAGGAGTGGGCGCGGGTGGAATAGACCAGAGCCAACGGACACTTGCGGCCTCTCCTACAAGCCGTACTTCTCCAGGAGCCGCAGCCACACCTCGCTGACCGTGGGAAACGATGGCACCGCATGCCACAGCCGCTCCAGCGGGACCTCGCCCACCACGGCGATGGTGGCCGCGTGCAGCAGTTCGCCCACGTCCGGGCCCGCGAACGTGGCGCCGAGCAGGACCCGCCGGTCCTCGTCCACCACCAGTTGCGCCCAGCCTTCGTAGTGCTCCGAATGCAGCGACGAACCCGACACTTGGATTGGCAGCTCCACGGACGATACGTTGTAGCCGTCCTGCTTCGCCTGCTCCACAGTGCGCCCCACGGCCGCCAGTTCGGGATCGGTGAATACCACGTTCGGGACGGCGTGCTGGTTGGCGGTCTGCGCGTACCGGCTCCAGACCGCGGGGACGCCGCTGAGCTCGCCCTTGGCGCGGGCGGCGATCGCGTCACCGGTCGCCCGGGCCTCGTACTTGCCCTGGTGTGTGAAGAAGTTCCTGCCGGCGGCGTCGCCAACAGCGTAGAGCCAGGGATCCCCGCCGTTCTCGATTGGGGTGCCCGGGGCGTCCGGGAGGCCCTGGACTAGGCCAGTGGAGTCGGTTGTGAGTTTCAGTGGGTGCCCACCCTCGGCTTCGAAACCCAGGCTTTCCAAGCCGAGGCCTTCGAGGGCGGAATGCCGGCCTGTTGAAACGAGGACCTTGTCGGCAGTGACAGTGGTTCGGCCGTCCGGCGCCTGGTCCTGAAGCGTCAGGGTGAACGTGCCGTCGTCGTTTTCCCGGACACTTTCGGTGGACGTGTTGAGGCGGACCGCCACGCCGTCCGCGCGCAGCCCCGCGGCAACAAGTTTGGTGGCCTCTGCAGGGAATGTGCCCAGCAGTCCGCTCCTGGCCACCAGCGTCACGTCCGAGCCCAGGCGTGCGAATGCCTGCGCCAGCTCGGTGCCCGCTACGCCCCCGCCGATCACAGCCAGGCGCTCCGGCACCTCCTTGGCCGAGGTGGCTTCGCGTGTGCCCCAGACCTGCAGGTCCGCCAGCCCGTCGATGGGAGGGGTGGTGGGTGTGGAGCCGGTGGCCAGTACGACGGCGTGACGCGCCTTGAGTTCGTAAGTGTTGCCGTCCAGCCCGGCTACTTCAACGGTGCGCGGCGCGGTGATCCAGCCGTGGCCACGGATCAGCTCAATCCCGGCATCGTCCAGCCACTTCACTTGGCTGTCGTCCTGCCAGTTTGCGGTGAAATAATCCCGGCGCTTAAGGACTGCCGCTGCATCCAGTGTCAGGGTGACGGCTTCCACTGCGCCGGGTACTGACTGTGCGCCGTGCAGGGCTGTGCCTGGGCGGAGCAGGGCCTTGGACGGGATGCAGGCCCAATACGAGCATTCGCCACCCACCAGCTCGGCTTCAATGAGAACGGCCGTCAAGCCGCCCTGGACCACCCGGTCGGCGACGTTTTCCCCCACGGCACCAGCACCGATCACAATGACATCAAATTCACGTTGCAGCGTTTCAGGCGTCATTCGTCCAGCCTACGCCCGCCTCGCGGGAGGCGGGGAGCGCTGTCGTCGTCAATCAGGGTGACTACAGAACTGCGTAACTTTTGACCGCGAAGGGCGGGCTCGCCCGCGCGAATCCAGGGGCAGTGCGGGGGTTTGCTGCTGAAAGTGACGCATTTCCGTGGGAAGCCGCGCGTGGCCGGGCTGTTCCTGGGCCGAGGCCGGTGGCAGGAAGGGGCGCTGCGCTTAACGACAAAAGGCCCGTATCGGCGAGCCGATACGGGCCTTTCTCTGTGCGCCCAGAGGGATTCGAACCCCCGGCCTTCTGTTCCGTAGACAGACGCTCTATCCAGCTGAGCTATGGGCGCATTTTGTGTTTCGCGGAGTTTCTTGCTCCCCGAACCTCGAATTACTTTACGCGAGGGTGGCCCGGAGTACCAAATCGGGAGGCATGTAATCTAGCTGACTAGACCGGTCTAGGTGACCTTCGTCACCTAAATACAGCCGTTTGTGCGCGGTTTTCCTTGAATTTGCGCGGTTTTCGGCTCCAACGATCACGAACGTGCACCGCTGGCCTCCCATGACGCCCTTGGGCGGCCAATAGCATTTAGTCCACACCGATGACCCCGAGGAAGGGAACCGCAATGGGCGATCTCGCACGACTGCCGCTGCTTGAGAAAGCACCCACCACGCATGCTGGCCTGCTGGCATGGGTCGAAGAGGTTGCTGGACTCACGCAGCCCGACCGGATCCACTGGGTTGACGGGTCCGAACAGGAAAACACGCGTCTTACCGATGAACTGGTCGCAGCAGGAACGCTGACGCGCCTGAACGAGGAACTCTTCCCCAACTCTTTCGCTGCATTCTCTGATCCCGCGGACGTAGCCCGGGTGGAAGAGCAGACCTTCATCTGCTCCGAGAAGGAGCACGACGCCGGCTTCACCAATAACTGGATGGCCCCGGTCGAGATGAAGGAGAAGCTGCGTGGGCTGTTTGCCGGCTCCATGCGCGGACGCACCATGTACGTCATCCCGTTCGTGATGGGACACCTCGACGCTGAGGATCCCAAGTTCGGCGTGGAGATCACCGACAGCGCCTACGTTGTTGCCTCGATGCGCATCATGGCCCGCATCGGCACCGACGTGCTGAACCGCATCACCGAGACCAACGCCTTCTTCGTGCCGGCCCTGCATTCCCTGGGTGCGCCGCTCGAAGCAGGCCAGGCGGACGTGCCGTGGCCGTGCAACACGGACAAGTGGATCGTGCACTTCCCCGAGGAACGCTCCATCTGGTCCTTCGGCTCCGGCTACGGCGGAAACGCGCTGCTGGGCAAGAAGTGCTACGCCCTGCGTATCGCTTCCGTCATGGCCCGCGACGAGGGCTGGCTGGCCGAGCACATGCTCATCCTGAAGCTGACCTCGCCCGAGCAGAAGACGTACTACGTCTCGGCTGCCTTCCCCTCCGCCTGCGGCAAGACCAACCTCGCGCTGCTCGATCCCACCATCGAAGGCTGGAAGGTGGAGACGCTCGGTGACGACATCACCTGGATGCGTTTCGGCAAGGAAGGCGAGCTCCGCGCCGTCAACCCCGAGGCCGGCCTCTTCGGCGTGGCTCCGGGCACCGGCTGGGGCACCAACCCCAATGCGATGCGCGCTATTGCCAAAGGCAACAGCATCTTCACCAACGTTGCACTGACCGACGACGGCGGCGTGTGGTGGGAGGGCATGACTGAGGACGTGCCCGCTCACCTGACCGATTGGCAGGGCAACTCCTGGACCTCGGATTCGGACAAACCCGCAGCCCACCCGAACTCGCGCTTCTGCACGCCGATCGACCAGATCGACATGCTGGCCGAGGAGTACAACAACCCCAACGGCGTGGAGCTTTCCGCCATCCTGTTCGGCGGCCGCCGCAAGACCACCATCCCCCTGGTGACCGAGGCCCGCAGCTGGTCAAACGGCATCTTCATGGGTTCCACGCTGTCCTCCGAGACCACTGCGGCGGCAGCCGGGGCGGTGGGCGTGGTTCGCCGCGATCCTATGGCCATGCTGCCGTTCATGGGCTACGACGCCGGCGACTACCTCAACCACTGGGTGAACCTGTCCGCCAAGGGCAACCCGGAGCGTCTGCCCAAGATCTTCCTGGTCAACTGGTTCCGCCGCACGGCCGAGGGTGGCTTCGCCTGGCCTGGCTTCGGCGACAACGCCCGTGTCCTCAAGTGGGCCATCGAGCGCCTGGAAGGCAAGGCAGACGCCGTCGAGACGCCGATCGGCTTTGTTCCCACCGGCGAATCCATCGACCTCAAGGGCCTGGACATGACGCCTGCCCAGGTCGAGGAAGCTGTCCGCGTTGACCCGGCCGAGTGGGCCACCGAGCTCGCGTCCATCGAGGAATGGTACGCCAACTTCGGCGATTCCCTCCCCGAAGCGCTGCAGTCCGAGCTTGCCGGCCTGAAGTCCCGCCTGGGCTAAGCGTTCCAGAAAGTACGACGGCGGCCCCGCACCTTTGCAAGAAAGGTGCGGGGCCGCCGTCGTCCCCACCGGCCCCTAGCCTCGCAAGCTCGGCCAGGGAACCCTGCCGGTGTGGGCCCACCAATTGATTCAGCTGGCCAGCCAGATGTCCGGGCCGAAGACTTCGTAGTGGATCTTCGTGGCCGGGATGCCGGCGTTGATGGCCTCGTTGCGGATGTGCTTCATAAACGGCAGTGGTCCGCAGAGGTACAGCGACGCGTTGGCCGGCAGGTCCACTTCGCGCAGGGACATAAATCCCGCCTTGGTGCCTGGCTCGGGCTGCTCGAGCCACAGCTGGAGGTCGGCACCCTCGAGGCGTTCGACGTCGTCCGTCATCTGGGAGCGCAGCGCCCAGGACTCCAGATCGCTTTCCGCGTGCAGGACCAGGACCTGGCGGTCCGAGCCGGCTTCCGCGAGGGAGCGCAGGATGGACGCGGTGGGCGTGCAGCCAATGCCGGCGGAGGCCAGGACCACCGGGCCCTCGCCTTCCTTGAGCGTGATTTCACCGTAGGGGTTGGAGATTTCGAGGACGTCGCCCACCTGGACGGTGTCGTGCAGCACGGGCGAGACTTCGCCGCCGTCGTCCTTCTTGGTGGTGAAGCTGCGGCTCGTGCCGGCGTCGCCGGAGAGCGAATACTGGCGGACCTGGCGCAGCCCGTCCGGGAGGGTGACCTTGACGCTGACGTACTGGCCGGGCAGGGCGGGAGTGATGGGGGTGTCGTCGGCCGGTTCCAGGGTGAAGGTTATCGAGCCAGTGCCGGCGGGGGTCTTGGCGGCGATCTTCCAGGGGCTCCACATCGTGCCGTTGGCCTGTGCGGCGTAGAGGCCCTTTTCGATCTTGATCAGGGCATCGGCCATCAGCCAGTACACCTCGGTCCAGGCCTCGGCGATCTCCGGGGTGATGACCTCGGCCAAGTCCTCCGCGATGGCCGCGAAGAGGTGCTCGTAGACCACCTGGTACTGGGGCTCGGTGATGCCGAGCGACGCGTGCCGGTGCGCGATGCGGGAAAGCACGGTTTCGGGGAGGGTGCCCGGGTTGTTGACCAGGTGCGTGGCGAAAGCGGCGATGCTTCCGGCCAGCGCCTGCTGCTGGTTGCCCGAGCGCTGGTTGGAGCGGCTGAACAGGCCATCCAACAGTTCCGGGTGGGCGGCGAACAGCCGTGCATAGAACTTGGGGGTGATTTCGCCGATCCGGGAACCGACCAACGGGAGGGTGGCCTCAATGACGGGGCGGGATTTGTCCGAGAGCATGCGTACTCCTGAGGTAGGGGCCCGGGGCGTACATCCGGACCGCGGTCAATACATGTATTTGAAATACAAGTATTTATACTTAAGTTCTACACTTCGTAGAAGAGATATCAAAATTGGGGACTACGGATCCGGAAATGCCCGGGCTGCAGGGGAGCCGGGAGTCAGAGCCCCGGGCGGAGCCCGATCGCCTGGAATACGGGCGCCATCTGGCGGGATCCGGGAAGGGTGGACACCACGATGTCGTCGAGTTCCCGGTAAAAGGCTTCCCGGGCGCGCGAGAGGGCGCCGCGAAGCCGGCATTCGTTGATGAGTGGGCAGTCGCCGTTCAATGAATGGCAGTCCGCTGGATCCACCCGGGTGTTCAGGAGCCGCAGCAACTGGCCCACGGTGGCCTTGCGTCCGGCGTCGTTGAGCCTGGAGCCGCCGTTGCGGCCGCGTTCGACGTCGATCACGCCAAGTTCACGGAGCTTTGCCATGGCCTTGCTGACGTGGTTGTACGGGGTGCCCACGGCGTCGGCGATGCTCTGCGTGGTCAGCAGGTTGCCGTCAGGGGCTGCGGACAGCACCATCATGGCCCGCAGGCTCACATCCGCGAAGGCATTGATCTTCATGTCATCAACCCAGTGGAGGTCTAGTCCACCCAGACGGTGGGTTCGCTGGTGTCAGCGGCGAGCTGGCCAAACTCCCATTCGTGGGTCCCGGTGTTGGCGGCGTAGGGGAGGACCGCGGCGAAGACGGATCCGTCGCGGTGTTCAGCGGCTACATGGATGGCATCTATTTCTTCCTCCACCAAGAGGATGTCGCAGACAATAGCGGCCGCGCGGAAATCAGCCCGGTTCTGCCGGAGCAGTTCGGTGAGGTCGCTGATCATCGTGTCCGCGTCGAAGTCACCGTCAGAGCCGTCTTGGGCATCAGCCGGCGTGACAGCCACCAGCCGGACCTCGCCGTCGTTCTCCACTACCAGTGCGAAGGGCAGGAAGCCGCCGTTTCGCTCGAGTTGTTCCTGGGCTGCGCCGACGCCTGTGCCCAGCAGGTTTTCCAGGTCCGTGGCGGAGGCCTCCGGAACGGAATCCCGCCACGAAGCTACCGCGGCCGTGCCGTCCGTGGCTTCGTGGGCCATCTTCGGTTTAGCGCCTGACATTGGAGAGCACGCGGTCGCGGACGCGTTCCATCGTGGCCCGGTCCGTTGCTTCCACGTTCAGGCGGAGGAAGGGCTCGGTGTTGGACGGGCGCAGGTTGAACCAGAAGCTGCCGTCATTGGCCGTGAATGTGCTGCCGTCCATGGTGTCCACGGTGATGTCCTCGGCGGCGAAGTCGGTGCGGACGCGCTCTACGGCGCCGGCCTTGTCCTCGATTTCGGAGTTGATCTCACCGGAGGAGACATAGGGCTCGTACTCGCGGCCGAGCTCGGACAGCGGTACGTCCTGCTCGCCGAGGGCAGCGAGCACGTGCATTGCCGCCAGCATCCCGGTGTCTGCGTTCCAGAAGTCGCGGAAGTAGAAGTGGGCAGAGTGCTCGCCGCCGAACACTGCACCTTCCTCGGCCATGACTGCCTTGATGAACGAGTGGCCCACGCGCGTGCGGACGGCGCGGCCGCCGTCGTGCTCTACCAGTTCGGGCACTGCACGGGAGGTGAGCAGGTTGTGGATGACGGTGGGCCTTGCCTCGCCCTGCGCCTGGGCGCGGGCGATTTCGCGGCGTGCCACCATACCGGTGACGGCTGATGGCGACACCGGCTCACCATTTTCGTCGATGACGAAGCAGCGGTCGGCGTCGCCGTCGAATGCCAGGCCGATATCGGCGCCGTGCTCAATGACGGCGGCCTGCAGGTCTCGGAGGTTCTCCGGCTCGAGAGGGTTGGCCGGGTGGTTCGGGAAGGAACCGTCCAGCTCGAAGTAGAGGGGAATGATCTCGAAGGGCAGCTTGGGCAGCAGGGCGTCGCCCAGCACCGCCGGGGTGGTGAGGCCGGCCATGCCGTTGCCTGCGTCCACAACTACCTTGAGCGGCCGGGATCCGGAGAGGTCCACCAGCTGGCGGAGGTACTCGGAGTAGTCCTTCAGGACGTCGTGGACACCGATCAGGCCGCGGGCGGGGGCCGCGGGGATGGAGCCTTCGTTGAGGTACTTCTCGGCGAGGGCCTGGATCTCTTTGAGGCCGGATTCGGAGGAGATGGGCTGCGCGCCGGGCTTCGACATTTTGATGCCGTTGTATTCGGCGGGGTTGTGGCTGGCGGTGAACGTGGCTCCGGCAGCGTTGAGGGAACCGCAGGCGTAGTAGAGCTCGTCGGTGGAGATCAGGTCAAGGAGCTTGACGTCGGCGCCGCGGGTGGCTGCGCCGTCGGCGAAGGCCTTGGCGAACTCGGGGGAGGAGGGACGCATGTCGCCGCCTACCAGGATCGTCTGGCCCTCCAGTTCCAGCACATCAACGAACGCGGCGCCCACGGCTTCGACGATTTCAGCGGTGATGGATTCGCCCACGATGCCCCGGACGTCGTAGGCCTTGAAGGATGCCGAGAGGTCAAAAGTCTTTGTCTGTTCGCTAGTCACGGGTCTTATCTTACGTGGACCCGCGGACGTTCCCGGTTGTCCACATACGGAGGTCCCGGCTTTATGGGTGTCGGTGGGGGCTGGGATACTGAATCAATGGTCGATACCCAGAACGCCGCCCTTCTTTCCGTTTCCCCTGACTCACCGCCCGCCACAAAAAGCCAGGCGCTGGAGGTTCTCCGCGAACTTGTGGGGCATCCGGCGGCGGATTTCCACGACGGACAGTTTGAGGCGATTGAAGCACTGGTCGACGGCGGCCGGCGGGCTTTGGTGGTCCAGCGCACCGGTTGGGGAAAATCGGCCGTGTACTTTGTGGCGTCCCTTCTGCTCCGGCGCCGCGGCGCCGGCCCCACCCTGATCGTTTCGCCGCTGCTTGCCCTGATGCGGGACCAGGTGGCTGCCGCCGCCCGCGCCGGAGTACGTGCCGTGGCCATCAACTCGGCGAACCAGCTGGACTGGGACACCGTCCGGGAACAGCTCGCCGCCGATGAAGTCGACGTGCTGCTGGTTTCGCCGGAACGGCTCACCAACCCGTCCTTCCGTGAGAACCAGCTGCCGGAGCTCATCCGGCGGACGGGCCTCTTGGTGATTGATGAAGCCCACTGTATTTCCGACTGGGGCCATGACTTCCGGCCGGACTACCGCCGGATCGCTGACCTGATCACGCAGCTGCCGGAGTCCGTTCCTGTCCTGGCCACCACTGCCACGGCCAACTCGCGCGTGGTCCACGATATCGAGGAACAGCTGGGCGCGGGCGTCCTCACCATCCGCGGAACCCTTGGCCGGGATTCCCTGCGCCTGGGCGTCCTCGCACTCCCGAATTCCCGCGAACGGCTGGGCTGGCTCCTGACGCACCTGGCCGATCTGCCCGGCAGCGGCATCATCTACACGCTGACAGTCTCCGCCGCGGAGGACACCGCCCGGCTTCTCGCCGAAGCCGGGCACACAGTTCAGGCCTACACCGGCAGGACCGATCCCGCGGACCGGGAGCGCGCAGAGCAGATGCTCAAGGACAACCAGGTCAAGGCACTGGTGGCCACCTCGGCGCTCGGCATGGGCTTCGACAAACCGGACCTTGGCTTCGTCGTCCACCTCGGGGCACCGTCCTCCCCAGTGGCGTACTACCAGCAGGTGGGCCGCGCGGGCCGTGGCGCGGCGAACGCAGACGTGCTGTTGCTGCCAGGTTCTGAAGACCGGGATATCTGGCAGTACTTCGCCACCGCCTCCATGCCGTCCGAGGAGAAAGCCACAGCGGTCCTGACAGCGTTGGCTGAAGCCGGAACTGCCGTGTCAACGGTTGCGTTGGAGGCCCGGGTTGACCTCCGCCGCACCCCGCTGGAGCTGCTGCTGAAGGTCCTGGCCGTGGATGGCGCCGTGGAACGTGTCGGCGGCGGGTGGCGTTCCACCGGCCAGCCCTGGATCTACGACGCCGAGCGTTACCGCCGGATCGCCGAGGCCAGGGTGGACGAGCAGGACTCCATGGTGATCTACCAGGACACCGCCGGGTGCCGGATGGAATACATCACCTCGGTCCTCGATGACGAGACCGCGCACGCCTGCGGGAAGTGCGATAACTGCGCGGGCCGCTGGTTCCGGGTAGATATCGCCGACGACGCCACTGCAGCGGCGGGCCAGACGCTCACCCGCGCCGGCGGTGTCCTGGAGGCACGGCTGCAGTGGCCCAGCGGCATGGACCGCCTGGGCGTTCCGGTCAAGGGCAAGATCAAGCCAGACGAAGGACTGGCGGACGGCCGCGTGCTGGCCAGGCTTACCGATCTCGGCTGGGGCGGGGCGCTGCGGGAACTCTTTGCGGCCGGCGCCGCAGACCGTCCGGTGGATCCTGCCATGCTCCAGGCCTGTGTCCAGGTCCTGCGGGAATGGGCTACCGGTGACGGCCGGAACCAAGGCTGGAGCGGTGCAGGACGGCCGGCCGCGATCGTCAGCATGCCTTCCCGCAGCAAGCCCGAACTGGTCCGGTCCCTTGCCCAGGGAATTTCGGAAATCGGCAGGATCCCCTACCTTGGCGAGCTGGACTTGGGACATGGCGGACCCACTGGAAGCCGTGGCGGCAACAGTGCGTACCGGCTGGCGGGCGTTTGGGACCGTGTGGTGGTGGGTCCGGAATTGGAAGCGGCCATGGCATCACTTCGAGGCCAGGGCGTGATGCTGATCGACGACCTCGTGGACAGCCGGTGGACCGTTACCGTTGCTGGACGTGCCCTGCGCCAGGCGGGCGCGGGGGCTGTTCTTCCGCTCGTGCTTGCCCAGGCCGGCTGACCTCTGCGCCGGCGTGCCGGTGGAGTGACAGGCTGTCTGCCGTACTGAAGAGCATCAGGACGGCCATGGTGAGGAAGGCTCCGCGGAAGGGGCCCGCGTGATCCGCGGGGAAGGCCGCCACGCCGTCGAAAATCCGGATCAGCAAAGCGCCAACGGCGAT
Source organism: Pseudarthrobacter cellobiosi (assembly GCF_023913755.1). Taxonomy (GTDB): domain Bacteria; phylum Actinomycetota; class Actinomycetes; order Actinomycetales; family Micrococcaceae; genus Arthrobacter; species Arthrobacter cellobiosi. The sequence continues at coordinate 48,891 of NZ_JAMXBJ010000031.1, read as the reverse complement.
GCCGGCGCCTGCGGCGAGCTGAACCAGGGTCGCTGACACGGAATTGGCCGATGTCAGCTGGGCCGGTGCGATGTCCGCGTACTGCACCGACGCGTAGGCCGAGAAACCGATGGAGCGAAAAGCCCCGCTGCACACCAGCAGGGCGAAGATCAGTGCCTGCGGCGTGTCCGGCGTGAGCAGGGCGCACAGGGCGAAGGTCACCGCCGATGCCAGGGAGCCGAAGACCAGCATGGCCCGGAAACCGAAACGCCGGATCAGCGGCGTGGTGGCCGGTTTGATGCCGATGTTGCCGATGAACACGGCCGCCACCATGATTCCGGCGTGCAGCGGTGACCAGCCGAAACCGGTCTGGAACATTAGGGGCAGGAGGAACGGCACCGAACTGATGGTCAGGCGGTAGACGAACCCGCCGGTGGCCATGGCCCGGAATGTGCGGGTGGAAAAAACACTGAGATCAAAGAGAGGGTTTTTGGCCCGTCTCATCCACAGCACGGCGGCCGCGAGGGCGCATACCCCTGCAGCAGCGCTGATAGCTGCCCATGGACCGTCGGGGTGGGCGGTGGCCAGTTCCAGGCCCACTACCAGGGCACCGACGCCGGTGGTGGTGAGGAGCAGGCCTAGCCAGTCGAGCCTGCGTGCCCTGTCTCCGGCGCCGGCTGGAACGAGACGGAGTGCGGCGATGAAGGCGGCCGCACCCAGTGGCAAATTGATGAGGAAGATCCAGTGCCACGACAGGTAGGTTGTCAGGGCGCCGCCCACCAGCGGCGCCAGTACGGGCGCCAGCAGCGCCGGCCACACCAGGAAGGCTGTGGCCCGCAGGAGCTCCGATTTGGGTGTGCCGCGCAGTACCAGGAGGGTGCCGACAGGAACCATCATGGCTCCACCGGCGCCCTGCAGGATCCGGCTCAGCGTCAGCACGGTCAGGTCGGGGCTGACGGCGCAGGCCAATGAAGCCAGTGTGAACAGGGCAATCGCGAAGCAGAATACTTTGCGGGCCCCCACGCGTTCTGCAAGCCAGCCGCTGAGCGGGATTCCCATGGCCACGGTCATGAGGTAGGCCGTCATGGTGATGTTCACGTCGGCGGCTGGAACGCCAAAGTCGCCGGCGATGTTGGGGATGGCGGTGGTGAGGATGGTGCCGTCCAGGAACTCCATAAAGAATGTGGCAGCCACCAGTAGCGCCAGGCGTGGATTCCACGTCTGGCTTGGGCTGGTTTCCGTCTCCGGGGCGTTGCGTGCTGCCATTCCACCATCCTGCCACCGCGGGCCCGGATGGAGCCTCCGACGTCCGCACCCCGGACCGCCAGCCCAGCCCACGCGCACCACGCCCTGCTTCCATGCCCGCACCACACCCGGGCTCCCGCACGCCCCACCCCGCCACCCACCAAACTAGGTAGCAGTAACTGTCGGTATGAGCGCTCATAACGACAGTTACTGCTACCTAGTTGGGGTTCGTGGCATAAACGCAGGTGCCCTGGGTACGCAAAAGGCCCCGGTCCAGGACCGGGGCCAAACGCGGAGACGGGGGGATTTGAACCCCCGGTGGAGTTGTGCCCCACACTTCATTAGCAGTGAAGCCCATTCGGCCGCTCTGGCACGTCTCCAATGGCTATTACTAGCCCACCAAGGATACGCAGAATGGGGCACGCAGTGCAAAACGGCCACCGAACGCTTGTCTCAGCCCCAGCACACAGCGTCAGGGGCGCTGCTCGCCCGGCGAACATACCTGCGCAGAATACCCAAACCATCAGCGGATCAACCGGAGCGGATCATCCTGATTTCGTGAAGGTCTTCCCACTCGGCCACACGGTCCTCGGCCCCGTCCGGAGCGAATCCCAGCCGTTCGTAGAATGGGACTGAAGCAGATAGAGTCCCCACAGCTCCAGGCTCCCCGAAGAAGGCAGGTCCTGATCAAGGTCCCCTTGCGGCACTGCGCGGGTTGCGAGAACCCCACCACTGAGCCGTCCGCGCACGCCACGCACGCCGCCGGCTCTGGGGCAAGCAGCAGCTGACACCACATCGCCAGTCGGTCGGCCGGTTTCAGGGCAGCCAGAAAGGCGTCGGACATCAATCCACGGTAGGTCTGTTGCCAGGACTGGCCGCTACGCTCATCCGCCTGCCAGCGTCCGCCACAGGAAGTGCTGGCTGCGGGCCTGCAGCGCGGCGGCCTGGCGGTTGTCCGAAGCTCCGGCGTGGCCGCCTTCCAGCGCCTCGTGGAACCAGACGTTCGGGATGCCCATCGCCTGCATCCGGGCAGCCATTTTGCGGGCCTGGACCGGTCCCACCCTGTCGTCCGACGTGGCCGTCCAGATAAATGTTTCGGGGTACTCCACGCCGTCCTTGAGCAGGTGGTACGGCGAGAACGTCTTGATGTACTCCCATTCCGCAGCCACGTCCGGGTCGCCGTATTCGGCGATCCAGGAGTGCCCGGCGGAGAGCCTCGTGTAGCGCCTCATGTCCAGCAGCGGCACGCCACAGGAGATAGCCCCGAAGAGCTCCGGGTAACTGGTGAGCATGTTGCCCACCAGCAGCCCGCCGTTGGAACCGCCCACGCAGCCAAGCCGCTCCCGGGACGTGACGCCACGGGAGACGAGGTGCTGCGCCACGGCCGCGAAGTCCTCGAAGGCGCGGTGGCGGTTTTCCTTCAGCGCGGCCCGGTGCCAGGACGGCCCGTATTCTCCGCCGCCGCGGATGTTGGCCACCACGTAGACACCGCCGCGGGAGTGCGCTGCCTCGCCGGGCCCGCCGGGGGTGGCGGTCCTGCGTTCCAGCCAAGCCCTGCCGACAGTTCCGCTGTACGCAGGCGTCCGGGAAACCTCAAAGCCGCCGTAGCCGGAGAGCTGCGTGGGGTTCTGCCCGTCCAGGACCAGGTCCCGCGAGGCCACCTGGAAGTACGGGACCCGGGTGCCGTCCGCGGACACGGCGAAGTGCTGCTGCACCTCGTACTTGTCGTCATCAAAGAACGACGGCGACGCCTTGACTGCCGCATGGCTGCTCACCACGCCAGCCGTCCCGGCAACGCCCCCGCCGGAGTCAGCGGTCCCGGCAGGATCCCGCGTGAGGCTTCCGCGCATCAGTGTGCTGGGGGTGGTGAATCCGGTGGCGACCAGCCAGAAGTCGTCGCCCGCACCGCCGTCGGCCGGTCCTTCATCTTCGTCGTCCACCGCGTAGGCGTTGACGTCGTGCAGCGGCGGGCAGGCATCCAGCAGCGACGAAGCCCAGGCACCCCCGTCGGCCGCAGCCCCGTCGGACGCGCCCCCGTCGGCCGCAACGCCGGGAACAGAGGGATCCAGCACCCGGATCTCTGACGAGATGTCCCGCAGCAGGTTCAGCAGCAGGAAATTCCGCGTCCAGCTCCAAGACTGCAGCGAAGTGTGCGCATCCGGCGTAAACAGCACAAAGAGATCTCGCGCCCCCGCAAGGTAGTCCTCGAACTTCGCGGCCAACAAGGACCCGGCGGGGTATGTAGTGCCCTCAACTGACCAGTCCTGCTGCGGCCGGAATAGGAGCCACTCGCGGTGCGCACTGAGGTTAACATCTGTCGGCGCATCGATCTCGAGCCACGCGTCGTCCCAGCGGATGAACGTGCTGCGGTTGTAGAAGTCGATGTAGTCCACAGCGAACGTGCGCTCAAAACCGGGAGTGGAATCGTGCGCCACCACGGCCATCATGTGGTCCTCCGGCACCTCAAAAAGCCGGGCAGCCGCGGAGAGGGCCTCGCCGCGTCGCAGGGTGATAGCCGTCCGGGCATACGAGGATGCGGTCCGCGGCAGGTCCCCGGCCGTGGAGGCGACCAGCAGCGTGTCCGCATCCAGCCACGAGACGTTCCCCTTCGCCGTCGGCAGGTCGAAGCCGCCGTCGGCCGGGTCAACAAAAGTGCGGGTCCCGACGTCGAACTCGCGGTAGCGGCTGGCGTCGCCGCCGTCGGGGGAGAGCGCCAGCAGCGCGAGGCGGTACGGGTCGCCAGCGGCGGGGCGCAGGAACGTGGCACCGTGGAAGACCCACTCCTCACCTTCGGCGGCGGCGAGGGCATCCACATCCAGCAGCACGTCCCAGGCGGGGGAATCCGTCAGGTAGCTTTCCCAGGTGGTGCGGCGCCACAGCCCCTTCGGGTTCGCCTGGTCCTTCCAGAAGTTGTAGTACCACTCGCCGCGCTTGCCCACCATGGCGATCCGGTCCGTGGAGTCCAGCACCTCCAGGATGCTTCCTTCCAGGCCTACGTAATCGGCGTCCTCCAAAAGGTCCTCGGTGCGGGCGTTCTGCTCCCGGACCCAGGCAAGCGGTGCCTCGCCGTAGATCTCCTCCAGCCAGACGTTCTCATCAGTGGGTTCGGGGGCGGGCGATGAACCGGGCGTTTGATCAGCTGCAGTGGTGGTCATGCGCCCCATCCAAACAACATTTTCGCGCCGCAAGCAAGTCAAGTGCCTGCGGCGCATGCCGATACTCTGGATGCCGTGGGTAAATCGAAGAGCATCCGGACAGCCATCATCGGCGCCGGACCGCGGGGAACCAGTGTGCTGGAGCGCCTGCTCGCACACGCCGCCGCCCACGCTGCTGCCCACTCCGGCCAAGCATCTCTCCATATCGACGTCATCGACCCCTATCCGGCGGGTCCGGGGCACGTGTGGCAGCCCGGACAGTCCCGGCTGTACCTCATGAACACCCAGTCCTTTTATCCCACGGTCATCCCTGAGGACACCCGGCTGGCGCCGCCCGTCGCGGGCACCACGTTCGACCGCTGGCGTGCCCGGCAGCAGCGTGAGCCGATGCAGGTCCTGACGCTGGACGAGCGGTCCGAACTGGCTGCCTTGGGATCGCGGGACTTCCCCAGCCGGGCGCTGTACGGCCGCTACCTGCGCTGCACGCTGGATGAGTTGACGGAAAAGCTGCCCGACGGCGTCACCGTCAGTTTCCACGAAACGACCGCCGTCTCGGTGCGGCCGTCGGGCGACGGAACACCCAGGACGCAAGGGGACAGCACCCCAGGCGAGACAACCCCAAGCACCGGAACGTTCGACGTCGGACTCGCCGGCGGCGGTTCGCTCAAGGTCGATTCCGTGGTCCTGGCACTAGGGCACCTTTCGTCCCGGCTTAACCCTGAGCAGCGGGAACTCCAGGCATCGGCCGCACAGCTGGGCCTGAGCTACTTCCCGCCAGCGGTCCCGGCGGACGTCGACTGGGCCGCGATTCCAGCCGGCGAACCGGTCCTGGTCCGGGGCATGGGGCTGAACTTCTTCGACGCGATGGGCCAGCTCACGGAAGGCCGCGGCGGAAAATTCATCGACGCCGGACCCCGGCTTGAGTATCAGCCGTCCGGCCAGGAGCCGCTCATCATTGCCGCGTCCCGCCGCGGCACCCCGTACCGGGCCAAGGCCGCGCTGGCCGGCTACTACCCGGCGTCGGTCACCCTGCGGTACCTGACCGTGGCCGCGCTGGAGCGGTTCGCGGCCACCGGGATCCGCCCGGGTTTCGACCACGATCTCTGGCCCCTGCTGCACCGCGACACCCTCTGGGCCTATTACGCCACCCTGGTGCGCTCGCAGCCGGCGGCCGTCCCTGACGCGTCCGCGTTCCTGGCCGCGCTGGAGGAGGCGCTGCGCCCGCATGCCCACAGCGCCGCCAACTGGGAGGCCGCGGTGGAGAGCGTCCTGGCCGTGCACGTCGGCCCGCGGCACCGGCTGGATCTGCGGGGCCTCGCGTCCCCGCTTGCGGGCAGGTCTTTCGGATCACGTGCCGAACTGGATGCCGCCGTCGTCGAGTACCTGCTTGATGACGCCCGCCGCTCCGCCCTGGGCGAGGAGGATCCGGTGAAGATGGCCATCGGCGCCCTGCATCATGGACGCGCGGTGCTGAAAACGGCAGTGGCCGACGGCGGCATCACCGATGAGTCCTGGGTGGCCGGCCTGCGTGGCTGGTTTGAGTCGTTTGTGGAGGGCCTGGCCAGCGGGCCGCCCGCGCTGCGCTCTGAACAGCTGGCTGCCCTGGCGCGCGCCGGCGTGGTCAGTTTTGTGGGTCCCGACCCCCGGTTCGGCGTGGACCGCCGGACAGGCCGCTTTACCGCCGCCTCACCCTGGGTGAACGGCCCGCCGGTGGCGGCGAAGACCATGGTGGAGGCCCTTGCGCCGGCCAACCGCGTGTCCGCGAACGACTCACCGCTGCTGGAACAGCTCCTCGCCGACGGGATGGTACGGCCCCGGCTGATGATGACGGCGGAAGGTGCGCCGGTGCAGGCCACCGGGCTGGACGTTGCGCCGCACCCGTACCGGCCGGTGGCGGCCAACGGCTCGGTCACCGAGGGTCTCTATGTGCTGGGCCTGCAGCTCTCGGCCACCCAGTGGGGCACTGCCATCGCCGCGGAAGCGCTCCAGCCGGGCGGCCCCACGTACGCCAGCGGGCAGCGGACACTCCGCGACGCCGACGAAATCGCGCACGCGATCCTGGGACACTGAGGATCCCCGCCGCAACGAAATATTCGTCCTCACTTCCCCCGACGCTTCTATGTCTGTCAAGCGGCTGGAAACGGGTGCGGGCGCCGACCAAGTTGTTTTGCCGGTGGGCGGGGCGGCTCGTGGTGACCGGCCAGCGTCCCCTCTCCCCCCGTATTTTTGGCTGCTGGCGAAGCTTGCGGAGCTGTGGCCGACGGAGGCCTGTCTACCCGCAGGGCAAGGGGCGGGAAATTCCCAGGTGAAATCAGCGACGAAGGAGCGCCGCAGGGAAATTCGTGCGGCGCAGGCCCCGACGAAGGAGGGGCTAGGCGGGCCGGAGCGGACACGTACAATCCGACAGGACAGCAGCCAAAACGTCGTAGACAGAACAGGTCCAGCGCCGGGGACGCGTTCGCCCCGTCAAAAGACACCCCGCTCGCCTAACCGGTCTTCTGCCAGGGGCCTTGATGTCAATTGCTGGAAAGCGTGTAGCCGGCGGAGGTCACGGCCTCACACACAGCAAAGCTCTCGGCCATACCGTAGACAATCACCCGGGAACGACCCGCCGGACACGAGATCCACAAAGGCGGACTCGACACCGTCAACGGCCGCTACAGCCTTTTTAACGGTCTGGACGCAATGCCCGCACGTCAGCCCTTCAACAGCAAACTCGACTGTGCTGCCACTGGATACCACTGCCGGTGCCGAAGAAGCTCCGGTTGAGCAGCAGCCGCACCCGGCAGCGGAAGAAACAAGGGGAAGCCCGGCTCTATCTCTTGAGGAAGAATCGAGGGTGTACTGGGGGGTGAACGGCCGTGCAAGCGGGTACGGCAACACCAGCCCGGACTTCCATGTCACTGACAACCCAAGAAAACGCATCCTATACCCCGGCCGGGTATAAAGAGCAAGTGCGCATCCCGTGCCACGGCGGACACGCCGTTATCGGAATGTGACAAACATTGCTGGTCTGAAGTACGGTAAGTCGTGCCGGTTTCTCCTTGAGGCGGCACTCCCGAACAGATTGCCTAACTCTGCCGCTGCCCGGGATCCGTTCGCTTTTCGTCCGGCAGAGACGGGGAACCCATTATTGGCCTGCTTCTGGCAGGTCTTGGGGTGAAGCCGTGCCTGGTGCACTTTTGCGCCTGACGCGGCCGGGTGCCTCCCACCCGAATCCGACAGCTAACCTCGCAGGCAGTGGGAGAGGCCCTTACATGCCCATGCGCAAAACTCACGGCCGCCGCCGCGCGGTCCCCCAGACCAGCACTCTTGCCGCACTGACCAAGTCCGTTACCGCGAATGCCGGCGGCGCAGGCCGCCAGGCCGCCGTCTTCGCAGCGGCTTCCGGTCTCGTGCTGACCAGTGGTATTGCTGCCGCCCAGGCAGCCGACGCTCCCGCCCAGCGCGAAGCTGAACCGGCCGCCAACCTCGAGGTCGCAAGCCAGGTACAGGCCCCACTGACCGCCGATGCCACCATCCAGATTTCCTTCGAGCGCCCGGTCGTGGAAACCACGCCCGCTCCCGTAGCGGAAGCCCCGAAGCCTGTCGTGGAAACCGCGGCGGCCGCGGTACCCGCGGCCGCCGTAACGACCCCTGCACCCGCCTCGGCCAAAGTCACCGTCACCCCGCCTGCGCCCGCTCCGGCTCCCGCCCCCGCAGCTGGTGACACCAACTCCATCATGGTGTCCTCCGCCTACGCTCAGATCGGCATGATCCAGGACTGCACGCGGCTGGTCGAAAACGCCCTCAATGCCGCTGGCATCCCCGTCGGGGACCTGGGCCCAATGCAGTTCATGAACTACGGCACCGTGGTCACCGACCCCCAGCCCGGTGACATGGTCATGCAGCCTGGCCACGTAGGAATTTACGTCGGCAACGGCCAGGTCCTCAGCTCAGGCCTGAACGGCAAGAACGAAACCGCAGTCCACCCCCTTACGTGGATGACGTCCAAGGGTGCCGTCACCTTCGTCCGCGCAGGCTAACAAACCACTAAAGGCCGGTGGCGTGTCCCATCTGTTTAGAGTGTCCGGCCAAGCCCCACTTCCAAGGAAATGAGACATGACGCTCAATTCTGCCCTGCTGAGCAGCACGCGCAGCGCCACGCTGCACCAACCTCCGGTATCGGAGCTACGGCTGCCTGCTGCCCGAAAACGAAAGACTCACCAGACATGACCGTTCAGAACGACCTCAGCCGCGAAGACGTTGCCTCCTATGAGGCAGAGCTCGCGAAACGGACTCCCTCGCTCTACTCGCGCTACATCGGCGCGATGCTCTACTTCATAGGCGCGGCCCTTATCGCCGGCGCCGTCGTGCACTATCCGGTCAACCCGGGCCTGTACACGATCATCTGCGTCGTCGGTGCGTTCGTGTTCCTCCTCGGCACCATCGTCAACGAGTTCGTGCTCGTCGATGAGCGCCCGCCGCTGAGCCGGGCCATCTCGCTCGTCGCGTTCTCGCTCCTGCTCTCCTTCGGCGTCGGCCTGGTCGGCGGTGGCATCCAGCACTTCGAACAGTTCCCCGAGCGCAGCGCCTGGATGACTCCGATCGGCCTGCTGATGTCGTACGTCGCGTTCATCGCCAAGGACGCCAAGGGCGGCCTGCGCCACCTGGTCAGCCCGTTTGCCGCAGGTGTCGTGTTGGTCGCCGCGCTGACGTGGTTCGGCATGTCCGCCCTCGCAAGCACTCTCGACTCCGAGAGCCACAGCCACGACTCCACGCCGGCACCGTCGCAGGCACCCGCGGAGGCTCCGACCAGCGAAGATCGCACCCGCGACAAGCCAACGGACGCCCCCGCAGCGCCCGCACCCGACACCCACACGTCGCACAGCCACTAACCCGAAGCCCGGCATGCTCAACCGCACATTCGTGCGCTCCTATTCCGGGACTGTGGAAATAATGGTGTATCCGGCTCGACACGCCGGGCGGTAAGCCTGGCGGGGAGGAGGCCGATATGGCCGCAACACTTGAGGCTGTGCCGAGTACGAAAACCGTTGAGAAGAAGACAGAAATATCCGAGGCTGACGCTGCCCGCGAGCTTGTCAGAATGGCGAAGGAGCAGGGCCTGTCCCTGACCGGTCCCGATGGTCTGCTCAAGCAGCTGACGAAGACCGTGATCGAGACCGCGCTCGATGAGGAAATGACCGAGCACCTCGGATATGAAAAGCACGATATGGCCGGCAAACAGACTGCCAACTCCCGCAACGGGGTTCGCCCGAAAACGGTGCTGACGGAGACCACCGGACCCGTACAGGTGGACGTGCCGCGGGACCGGGCCGGGACGTTCGAGCCGGTCATCGTCAAGAAGCGCCAGCGCCGCCTGACCGGGGTCGATGAGATTGTCCTCTCGCTCTACGCCAAGGGCCTGACCACGGGAGAAATCAGCGCCCATTTCGCCGAGATCTACGGCGCGTCCGTGTCCAAGGAGACGGTCTCCCGGATCACCGACAGGGTGCTCGAGGAGATGGCCACCTGGCAGAACCGGCCGCTGGACGAGGTCTACGCGGCGATCTTCATCGACGCGATCGTCGTCAAGGTCCGCGACGGGCAGGTCGCCAACCGCCCCATCTACGCCGCCATCGGCGTCACCTTGGACGGGGAGAAAGACATCCTCGGACTCTGGGCCGGCACCGGCGGTGAGGGCGCGAAGTTCTGGATGAGCGTACTCACCGCATAAGGAACCGCGGCGTGAAGGACACGTTCTTCCTGGTCTGCGACGGGCTCAAGGGCCTGCCCGAAGCCGTGACGAATGTGTGGCCGCTGACGACCGTGCAGACCTGCATTATCCACCTGATCCGGAACACCTTCCGGCTGGCTTCGAAGAAGGACTGGGACGCCCCCAAACGGGACGTGAAGCCCATTTACACGGCGCCGAATGCCGCGGCCGCGCGGGCGGCGTTTGAGGAGCTCACGGAGCGCTGGGGCAAGAAATACGGGGCGATCGTGCGGCTCTGGGAGAACGCGTGGGAAGAGTTCACCCCCTTCCTGGACTACGACGTGGAAATCCGGCGCGTGATCTGCTCGACCAACGCCATCGAATCGCTCAACGCCAGGTACCGGCGCCCCGTCAAGGCCCGGGGTCATTTCCCCATCGAGCAGGCTGCGCTAAAGTGCCTGTATCTGGTCACCAGATCCCTCGATCCGACCGGTGCCGGCAAGACCCGATGGGCCGTGCGTTGGAAGCCCGCTTTGAACGCCTTCGCCATCACTTTCAGCGACCGATTCCCGGCAGCTGAAAGCTACTAAAAGAAACCGCCGGATACACCGTTAATGAGATAGTCCCCACCGTGGCGCAGCTCCGGGACGCCCTGAACATGCACAAGGCCCTGGTCTTCCGGGAAGCGAACATCCGCACTGACGAAGACCAGGTGCGTTTCGCCAGCCGCTTCGGTCCGCTCACCAAGGCCCACCCCACGGTGGCCTCCGTGGACGGAAAACCCGCGGTCCTGCCGGTGGACAGCGAAAACGGCAGTGCCAACAACTGGCACACCGACGTGACCTTTGTGGTCAATCCGCCGCAGGCCTCCACCCTGCGCAGCATCACCCTGCCGGGCTACGGCGGGGAGACCCTGATCGCGTCATCGGCCGGAGCCTACCAGGACCTGCCGGAGGAGCTGCGGAACTTCACCGACACCCTCTGGGCCATCCACACCAACGACTACGACTACTCCGTGCCCAAGAACCTGGAACACGCCAACGCCGACGAACGGCGCAAGGAGTTCACCAGGATCCACTTCGAATCCGCCCACCCTGTAGTGCGGGTCCACCCGCTGACCGGCGAGCGCGGATTGTTCATTGGGGGCTTCGCGCAGCGGCTGCGGATTGTTGGCCTCTCCAACACCGAGTCCAAGGACATCCTGCGCCTCCTGCAGGCCTACGTCACCCGCCCGGAGAACGTGGTGCGCGTGAACTGGGAGCCGAACCAGCTGGTCCTGTTCGACAACCGCATCACGCAGCACTACGCCCCGGACAACTACGACGGCCAGCCCCGCCAGCTCAACCGCGTGACCATCGCCGGTGACCTTCCCCGGGGCGTGGATGGGCGCAGCAGCACGTCCATCAAGGGCGACTCGTCCACATACTCCGAGACCGTCGTCGTTCCTGAGGCAGTTGCCCGCGAAGCAGCCGAGGTTCGAGCGTGAGTGCCACGGCGGGAGGCTCCAGGCAGCTGCACCTGAACGCCTTCCTGATGAGCACCGGCCACCACGAGGCGTCGTGGCGGCTGCCGGAGAGCAACAGCTTCGCCGGCACGGACGTTGCCCACTTCCAGCGGCTGGCCCAGACGGCAGAGCGCGGCAAGCTGGACTCGATCTTCTTCGCCGATTCCCCGGTGCTGCACGGAAACGTGGCCCAGCGGCCGTACGGCAGCCTCGAACCCACCGTGTTGCTCGCCGCCATCGCAGCCGTCACGGAGCGGATCGGCCTGATCGCCACCGCCTCCACGACCTACAACGAGCCGTACAACCTGGCGCGGCGCTTCGCCTCCGTGGACCACATCAGCGGCGGCAGGACGGGCTGGAACGTGGTGACCACGGCGGGAGACGCGGCCGCCAGGAACTTCTCCCTCGCCGGCCAGCCCGCCCACTCGCAGCGGTACGAGCGGGCTGCGGAATTCCTGGATGTGGCCAAGAAGCTCTGGGACAGCTGGGAGGATGGCGCCGTGGTGGCGGACAAGGACGCCGGCGTCTGGGCGGACAGTTCGCGCGTGCATCCGGTGAACCACCAAGGCCCGCATTTCCAGGTGGAGGGCGGCCTGGATGTGCCCAGATCCGGCCAGGGGCACCCGGTGATTGTCCAGGCCGGCTCTTCCGAGAACGGCAAGGACTTTGCGGCGCGGTACGCGGAGGCGGTCTTCACGGCGCACCAGACCCTGGCGGCTGCCCAGGACTTCTACGCCGACCTGAAAAGACGGACGACGGCGGCGGGCCGGGACCCGCGGTCCATCAAGATCCTGCCGGGGATTGTTCCGGTCATCGGCGCCACTGAGGCTGAGGCCCTCAAGCTGGAACGGGAGCTGGACGAGCTGATACTGCCGGAGCACGCGGTACGGCAGTTGGCCAATCTGCTCCGCGTCTCGCCGGAATCCCTGAAACTGGATGGCCAGCTGCCGGCCGACCTCCCGTCGGAGGACGAGATCGAGGGCGCCAAGAGCCGCTACACGCTGGTGGTGAACCTCGCCCGCAGCGAACACCTGACTGTCCGGCAGCTCATCGGCCGGCTCGGCGGGGGCCGCGGGCACCGTACCTTCGCGGGAACGCCGGAGCAGGTGGCCGATGCCATCCAGCACTGGTTCCAGTCCGGCGCCGCCGACGGGTTCAACATCATGCCGCCCGTGCTGCCCGCCGGCCTGGACATCTTTGTGGACCATGTGGTTCCCATCCTCCAGGACCGCGGGCTGTTCCGGCGCGAATACACCGGGCGCACGCTGCGGGGGCACTTTGGGCTGGCCGTCCCGGCCAACTCCTTTGAGCGGGTGCCGCAGCCCGCCTGACGCCCCCACCCCGACCCACCCCGAGAGTTTTTGTCCAGATAATGGCCTCTGAGCCGCCGGGAAACCGGATTATCTGGACAAAACTCGGGGAAAGCGAAGGTGCCCCTCCCCAGCTGATTCAGTCGGGGCGGGGCACCTCTGGTTAATACTGACCCGCGCTTAGCCGCGCAGGCAGTGCTGGTACTGGATCCAGGCAACGCCGTAACGGATCCACCCCAGGACGTCGTACCACTTGGTGGGCGGTACCGGTGCCGTGCAGACCGGCGGCACCGGTCCGCTGGCAGCGACCTGGACAGCAGCCTTCACCACGGTGCCGGACTCGGCGGCCGTGAGCGTCAGGGTTCCGGTCCCCGCGGCAGCACCAGCAGGAACGACGAGATTCATGGCGGCAGCGCCCGCAGAAACCGGGATGGTGCCGAAGCCCGTCACGGTCCCGGCGCTGTCGGTGAACACCGCAGCCAGGGAGGTATTGATCGGGCTGCCCAGCGAGGTGAGGTCCAGTTTGGAAACCGCCAGGGTGATGGCGTCCCCGGCCTTGACCTCGGCTGCCGTGGTGTTCACTACGGCCACCGTCCGCCGGGCGAAGTCCGGCGACACGGGGTTGTGGGCCTGCAGGTACCTGATCCAGGCGTCCCGGTCCACCAGACCCGAATCCTTGGTGCCGGTGCCGTCCTTGAAGACCCGGAAGTTGTCGCCACCGGTGGTCAGGAAGCTGAACGTCCCGATCCGGTAGGACTTCGCCGGATCGATCAGGGCACCGGCCACCCGGATGGAGGTGATCCGGTCACCGGCGGCGCGGGTTGCGTCGTACGTGTAGTTGACGTTCTTGGACAGGCCCAGCTGCTGGTAGGCGCGGCTGGGGACCGTGCCGTCAGCATTGGTCTGCCACTGCTGCTCCAGGAGTGCCTTGAACTGCGCACCGGTCAGGGACGTGGTCCACAGGTTGTTCACAAACGGCAGGACCGAGTTGGCCTCCGCGTAGGTGATGGTGCCGTCCGGGGCGTAGTACAGCTCATTGCGGAGGCCGCCGGGATTGACGACGCCGATTTCCGCGGCGCCCAGCTCAGTAGGCTGGAGCGACTCCAACAGTGAGTCGGCCACCAGATTGCCCAGCGTGGATTCGCTGGCACGGTCATCGCGCTTGGCGGGTCCGCCGGCGGGGTCCGCGGTGAACGCTGTGGTGATATCAGCGGTCAGCGCACCCACCGGCTGGTTTCCGATCGCGGCGGCGTCGGCCAGGGCCCTCTGCACAATGGCATCTACCGCTGCAACCCGCGGGTAAGCGGCTACGAGGCCGGCGGCGGCATCTGTGGTCCTCTTGACGTTCCCGGCCTTCGAGGCGGTGACTTCCTTGGTGGCCGTATCCACCGTGAGCTGGATCTGGCCGATGTTCTCGCCGTAATTGCCGGTCTGGACAATCGGACGGGTCTTTCCGTCGGTCCCGGGGACCGGTGCGTTCCAGGCGTATTCCTTGTGTGTGTGGCCGGTGAAGATGGCGTCCACGTCGGCCGAGGTTTCGGTGACCAGCTTCGGGAACGGGCCGCCCGCTGCCACTTCCTGCTCGAGGGTGGCGCCGTCCGGCGTCCCTGACCCGGCGCCGTCGTGGTTTTCCGCGATGATCACGTCGGCGAGGTTCTCCGACGTGATTTTGGCAGTCACGCGGTTGATGGCGTCCACGGGATCGCCGAATTCAAGATCGGCGATCCCGGCGGGCGTCACCAGGGACGGGACTTCCTGGGTGACGGTGCCGATGACGGCCACCTTCACTCCGTCCATGTCCAGCACCGTGTATTCCGGCAGGACCGGTTCGGTGGTCCCCTTTTTGTATACGTTCGCCGCGAGCAGCGGGAACGTGGCGTTGGTGCCGCCCGCGATGACGCGGTCGCGCAGGTCCGCCCAGCCGCCGTCGAACTCGTGGTTGCCCACGGCGGAAGCGTCCAGCTCCAGCGCGTTCAGCACATCGATGGTGGGCTGGTCCTTGGCAACAGCCGAGGCGAACAGTGATGCCCCGATGTTGTCGCCGGCCGACAGGAAGGCCGTGGCCCCGGGGGCGGCGGCGCGCAGCTTCTCGATGGTGCCGGCGAACAGCACCGTGTTGGTGTCGATGCGGCCATGGAAATCGTTGATGGCCAGGAAGTTCAGCTCAACACTGGCCGGCGTGACCGGGCCGGCAGGCAGGTCCAGGCCCACCACCACAGGATCGTGGTCGCTGGCGCGGTACTGGTCCGGCGCATAGTAGTTGGTCACGTTGTTGTTATACCTGCTGTACTCCAGCGCCACGGACTCTACGGAGTTGATGTTCCAGATGTCCGCACCGGTGACCACTGCATCAGCGCCCGGGGAGGCCAGGATGTGGTCCAGCGAACCCACCAGTCCGCCGAAAAGGTAGGAGTGCTTCGCGGAGCCGTCGGCGTTCTTCGCTTTGCCGTCCTGGTTGACGTAGCCGGCGTCCGTGAAGACATTCATCGGGTCTTCCTGGGCGTAGGAGTTGAAGTCGCCGATCAGGAAAACCTTGTCCGTGCCCTTGGTTGCCTGCAGCCCGGCGGCGAAGTCCAGGAGCGACTTGGCCTGGGCGGTGCGGGCGAGGTTGGACGCGCCCTGGCCCTTGTCCGTGTCATCCGGCGTTGCTGCCGAACCCTTGGACTTGAAGTGGTTGGCGATGGCGATGAACTTCTTGTCGTCCCCGGCGCCTACCGGCTTGAACACCTGCGCCAGCGGCTTGCGGGCGTTGGCGAAGGCGACGGTGTCGTTGTGGATGATGGACTCTTCCACAGGTTCAGCCGCGGCCTTCTTGAAAATGAACGCGGTGCGGATCATGTCCTCGTCCGCCAGCGGGGGAGCGTTGGCGGGTGTCCGCACGTAGTCCCAGATGCCGGGGGTCGCGATGTTGAGGGCGTCCACCAGTTTGGCCAGGGCGTCGTCGCGGTCCTTGCCGAACTGGGCGGAGTTTTCAATTTCCATGAGGGACACCACGTCGGCGCCGGTCTTGGTGATCGCGGCGACGATCTTGTCCTGCTGGCGGAGGAAGTTCTCCGCGTTTGCCGCGCCGCGGGCATCGCAGCCGCCCTGGACCGTGATGGGGTTGCCGTCGCGGTCCTTGTAGAAGGAACAGCCCGTGAGGGTGTCGCCGGTGGTGGGGAAGTAGTTCAGCACGTTGAAGGAGGCGATCTTCAGGTTGCCGCCCACGCTGGCGGGAGCCTCGGTCCGGGTGGCGCCGAAGCTGGCCGGCTGGACCGTGCCCTTGTTGACCTCGGTGAGATGGGTCAGCGGCTGGAACTTCCAGGCGTTGTTGGCGTAGCTGAGCACCACGTTGGTAGCGAACGTCACCGGCGAGCCCACCCGGACCGGGTCCGCGGCCGTCAGGTACGGCAGCACCTGGGCCTTGGTGGCGGCGTCCTTGAGGAAATTGGTGGTGGAGCCGTCGTCGAGCTTGATGCCACGGGCAGCGTTGTCCGCCACGGCGGCCTGGTATCCGGCCGAGCCGTAACGCGCGACGGCGGTGGGCTGCACCAGCGTGGTGGTCCCGCCGGAGAGGCCGATCTCGCCGTACTGGTTCAGCGAGTAGGTGTCGGTGACGGTGACCGGCCCTTGCGGTGCCAGCAGCATGCCCTCAAGTGCCTCGCGGAAGGACTCGGCCGCCGGGAGCGTGAAGACGGTGGCCTTCACCTCGGCCGCGGCGTCGCTGAGCTTGGTCAGCCCGGCGGCATCCGCCACGCTGACCTGGGTCATGCCGAAGAACTCGGACACCGTGCCGGTGACTTCCACGAAGTCGCCGATCTGCACGGATCCTGCGGTGGCAGGGGAGTAGACAAAAACAGCGTCCGACGCCGTGTGGCTGGCCGGGGTGAGGTCGCCGCCGGTACCAGGGGTCTGGACGTAGTAGCCGGCGAAACCGCCGGTGGGGAAGGCCGCGGTGACTTTGCCGCGTGTTGTCACGGCAGTGCCGGCCAGCGGACTGGCCGTACCGGTGCCCTGGATTTCGGCAATCGTTTTGGTGCCCGGGCCCGGGTCCGGCGTTGGATCCGGATCAGGATCCACGGTGCCGCCCGCCGCCGTCGGCGTGACGGCGGTGTTCAGCGTGAAGTCTGCCCGGTTGCTGTTGCTGTCCGTCCCGGCACTGCGGTTCAGGCTCTTGACGTCGGTGTTGCTGGCGGGCGCTACGGCGGCCTGCGTTTCAAAGGTGTTGGAGGAACCGTAGCCGAGGAGGTCTGCCACGCCGGCCGGTTCAACAACCGAGCCGGTGGCGAGCGTGGCGGCTGTGGCCTGCTTCGCCAGGACGATGGTGCCGGCGGAGCCGCTGAAGTTCAGGGAGGTCGCCACAAAATCCGGAGCCGGCAGGTCTGCACCCTCAACCCCGCCGTTGTTGCTGCCGCCCTTGATGAGGTAGTGGCCCTTGGCAGGGATGGAACCGGTGAGGGCAGCCACGCTGGTGGGCGCCGCAGTTCCGGTGCCTGAACGGTACTGGACTGACCAGCCGTCCAGGGACACCGCGGCGTCGGAGGTGTTGTAGAGCTCAACGAATTTACTCTTGTACGCTGCGCCGGAACTGCCGCCGCTCAGGTAGGCCTCGTTGATGACAACCGGTGAAGTGCCGGCAGGTGCTGCGTCGACGGCGAAGGCGGGGACCGCTGCCAACGGAGTGGCGATAAGCCCCGCAGATACCGCTGTTCCCAGCGCTAATTTCCAAGGTGAATGGTGCATCCGCTCTACTTTCATAGGGGTGTCCCGGTAGGGGACCCGATGGAGTGTGTCCGGGTTGTACCGACGGATAGTGACCGGAATCCACGCGTCATGAGGTGGTGTCCGGCACAGCAAAGCAGCGCCGAATGAACGCAAGGTTGATGGTGAGTGCATTCGGCGAAACGTCCGTGGGGCAAAACAATACCGGCCGGTAGCTTCAATGGAAGCTGTCGGCCGGTATTTCGTCGAAGGAATTTACTTATGTGATGATCTTGAACATTGCGCCGGTGGGATCGGCCAGCGAGGCGAGGCGGCCGAACGGCGAGTCCTCCGGCCCGTCAATGACGGTGGCTCTGAGCGAAACGGCCTTCTCAATCGAAGCGTCCGCATCTTCGACGTTGAAGTAGATCTGCCAATTGGACGGAACGTCAGCCGGCAGATACCCGGAGGCGTCCATGCTGCCTGCCCTGGCGGAGTCCCCGGCGCCCAGGGCGGTGTCCCGGAAGTCCGGTGTATCGCTCATAACATCCGTGTCCCAGTTGATACTTCCCGGTAGAACTTCACGGCGGCGTCGTAGTCCTTGGTGTGGAGCTCGTGCCATGCGGCAGCGCCGGGCTCGGCTACGAGCTCATATCCCTTCATCTCGCGCGGCTGCCACACACCGATTGCCGCTCCGGCGGAGTCGCCGAAGATGGCCAGGTGGCCCTGCTCCGGAACATCCATGGGCGGCATGTAGACCTTCCCGCCGTTGGCCGCGACGGCGGACGCGGTGGCCTCGGCGTCGTCCGAGCGGAGGTACGTGGACCAGACGTCAGGCATGCCTGCCTGGTCCGCATCCTTCTGCATCAGCCCGGCCACGGTCTTGCCGTTCTTCCGTGCGGTGGTGTAGCCGCCGTACTTCTCCTCGTCCCCGGTCTCGTACTCCCAGCCGAAGAGTTCGGCATAGAACTGGCGGGCCTTGTCGATGTCTGACGTCATGAGGTCGATCCAGCAGGGTGCGCCGGGGGTGATCTCGGGTGAAGGCATGATGGGCTCTTACTGTCGATGGGTGGCAACAGGAACGACCCTATGTCCGGGCTCCGACAGTTTCAATGGTTCAGCTCCGGCGGACCCTGTGCCGGTTAAACGAAGAAGCCCCGGTCCGCCATCATGTGGCGTACCGGGGTTCCATTCGCGGAAGGTAAGAGATTCGAACTCTTGGTACGGGGTTACCGCACACTAGTTTTCAAGACTAGCTCCTTCGGCCGCTCGGACAACCTTCCCTAACGAGTAGTGTTTCATAGGCAGTTGGCTGCAACAAAACAGAGTCTGCCGTGCGTCCGGTGCACACTGGTTCTGGGGCACGAATCAGCTAGAAAACGGGAGTTCTCCATGAAAGCCGTCTACATTGCAGAACCCGGTGGTCCGGAGGTTCTGGAAGTCCGCGAAGTGGACGCGCCGGTGCCCGGGCAGGGCGAGGTGTTGATCGACGTTGTCGCCGCCGGCCTGAACCGGGCGGACGTGCAGCAGCGCAGGGGCTTCTACCCGCCCCCGCCCGGCGCGTCCGAGATCCCGGGGCTGGAAGTCTCGGGGCGGATCGCCGGTTTCGGTCCCGGCGTCACCAAGGCATTCTCCGTGGGGGACAAGGTGGTGGCGCTGCTGGCTGGCGGAGGCTATGCGGAGCAGGTTGCGGTGCCGGCGGAGCAGGTCCTGCGGATTCCCGACGGCGTTGATGTGGTCACCGCTGCGTCGCTGCCGGAAGTCGCAGCCACGGTCTACTCCAACCTGATCATGACGGCGCAGCTGCAGGCCGGTGAAACTGTCCTGATCCACGGCGCCACGGGCGGGATCGGCACCATGGCCATCCAGCTGGCCAAGGCATTCGGGGCCAAGGTGGCCACCACTGCGGGAAGCGCGGAAAAGGTGGGGACCGCGAAGGCTTTCCTGGGCGCGGACATCGCCATCAACTACACGGAAGAGGACTTTCCGGAAAGCCTCCGGCGGCAGAACGGCGGGAAGGGTGCCGACGTGATCCTCGACGTTGTGGGTGCCAAGTACCTGGCGCAGAACGTTGATGCGCTCGCGGACTACGGCCGGCTCATTGTCATCGGCCTGCAGGGCGGGGCCAAGGGTGAGCTGGATCTCGGCCAGCTCCTGCGGAAGCGCGCGGCAGTGGTTGCCACGGCCCTGAGGCCGCGCCCGGTGGCGGAAAAGGGTGCCATCATGAACGCCGTGCGCGAATCCGTGTGGCCCCTCATCACGGACGGCCGGATTCGCCCGCTGGTGGCCAAGACCTTCCCGCTGGACCAGGTTGCGGCCGCCCACCGGTACTTCGACAGCGGCGACCATGTGGGCAAGATCCTGCTGGTTATGTAGGCCGGGTAGATACTGAGTATTGCTTTGCGCCGCGGACTGGGTTAGCCTCACTCTATACGCGGTATGCACGGGTCTTGGGGGTCCGTGCATACCGACGCTGACGCCACCGCTAGGAGCATCATGTCCATCCGCCACAGCCTCCTTGCCCTGCTGCAGGACCAGCCGCGTTACGGCTACCAGCTCAGGGTTGAGTTTGAGAACCGCACCGGGTCCACCTGGCCCCTGAACATCGGGCAGGTGTACACCACGCTGGACAGGCTGGAACGCGACGGCCTGGTCAGCAATGACGGCAGTGACGGCGAAGGCCACGTGGTCTACAGCATCACCCACGCCGGCACGGCGGAAGTTCAGAACTGGTTTGCCGCCCCCGTGGAGCGCAACAACCCGCCCCGGAACGAGCTGGCCATCAAACTGGCGCTCGCGGTCACGCTGCCGGGCGTGGATGTGCAGGCCATCATCCAGGCCCAGCGGGTGGCGTCCATCCGGGCGCTGCAGGACTACACCAAGGCCCGCCGCGACACGGCCGCCAACCAGCGGGCGGCGGATACCGCCTGGCTGCTGGTGCTGGACTCGCTGATCTTCCAGACGGAAGCGGAGGTCCGCTGGCTGGACCTCTGCGAGGCGCGGATGCTGCAGCAGGCGCAGACCGCGGGCCAGGCCACACCACGTAAATCGTCCAACGGGGTCACTGTGGAAGAGGCTGCCCCCCTCATCGCGGACATCCGCCGGTGAGCGTCCAGGGGCCGCAGCAGGTCCTGGAACTCGCCAGGGTCAGCAGGACGTTCGGTGAAGGCGCGACGGCGGTCGCCGCGTTGCGCGAGGTAGACCTCAGTATCAGAGCCGGAGAGTTCGTCGCAGTGATGGGTCCGTCAGGTTCCGGGAAATCCTCCCTCCTGGCGCTGGCCGGGGGACTTGACCGGCCGACGTCGGGCGGTGTCTTTGTGGAATCAACACCCCTGGGCGGGCTGGGACTGAACGAACTCGCCCGGTTGCGCCGCCGCGCCGTTGGCTACGTCTTCCAGGACTTCAACCTTGTCCCCACCCTGACGGCTGCCGAGAACGTGGCGCTGCCGCTGGAGTTGGACGGGACGGCCACCAGGAAGGCGCAACGCCAGGCCCTCGATGCGCTGCGGCAGGTGGGCATCCCGGAACTCGCGGACCGCTTTATGGACCAGATGTCCGGCGGACAGCAGCAGCGGGTGGCCATCGCGCGGGCCATCGTGGGCGACCGCCGGCTGATCCTGGCCGACGAACCCACGGGAGCCCTGGATTCCACCACCGGCCACGGCGTGATGGAAGTGCTCCGCGGACGTGCCGATGCCGGTGCGGCCGTGATGCTGGTGACCCATGAGGCCCGGCATGCCGCGTGGGCTGACCGGGTGGTGTTCCTCCGGGACGGCCGGATCGTGGACCAGGCAGCTGCCATGCACGATCCCGCCATGCTACTCGCCCAGGCCGGCAACTGACGTGGCACTCACCCTCGATCCGGCGCCCGGCGGACGCCGGCAGGCTTTCCGCGTCGCCGTGCGGATGGCCCGGCGCGATATCCGCCGCCACAAAGGGCGTTCCCTCCTGATCATCCTGCTGATCATGCTCCCTGTGGCCGCAATGACGGGGGCGGTCACCCTGGTCCAGAGCACCCAGGAGACCGCCGCCGAGCGCGTGCAGTATGAGCTCGGCACCACCCAGGCGCGGTTCCGGCCCATGCCCATGGCCAACGGCGTCATGGTCCAGCACCCGGTCGAAGAGCTGCAGATCACCACGAACGACTGGGACAGCAACCCTGACTTCACGCCGAGTGATCCGCAGGACGCGATTCCGGCCGGCTACGACGTGCTCACAGAATCCACCCTCGACCTCACCGCCGAGTCGGGTGCGGCGCACGTGCGTGTGGTGGGCCGGGCAGTGGACGCCATAGCCCCGGCATTTGCCGGAAAATACACCCTGCTGGACGGCAGGGCCCCCGGGACTGATGCCGAGATGCTCGTATCGCCGGGGCTGCTGGAGCGGTTCGGGCTGGAACTGGGGGAGGAACTGGCGACGTCGGCCGGGACGTTTGTTGCGGTCGGAACGCTCCGCGATGCGGGCTATTCGGACAGCAACTCCATCGTCTACCTCAAGCCCGGCCAGGGCAGCGTGGGCACCCCGGCGCCGCCAGCCTCCACTGGTCCGGCGCCAACCGCGTCGGCCATCAAGGCCACCATGTATTACCTGGTGGGTTCCGAGCCGGTGACCTGGAGCCAGATCCTGGCGGCCAACGCCGTGGGTGTCACCGTGCTGTCCAGGTCCGTTGTGCTGAACCCGCCGCCTCAAGACGAACGCGGGCCGGAAGGCGCAGGGACCTCGTCCAGCGCGTCGCTGCCGCTCTCCACCTACGCGGCCGGGGCGCTCCTGGGTGCCCTCGCACTGCTGGAGGTGGGCCTGCTGGCGGGAGCCGCGTTTGCCGTGGGCGCCAAGGGGCAGGTCCGGGAGCTGGCCCTGCTCGCCGCGACGGGGGCCGAAAGCCCCACCATCCGCTCGGTGGTGATGGCGGCTGGCCTGTGGCTCGGCGGCCTTGGCGTAGCGGCTGGCGCTGCGGTGGGACTGGCCGCAGCCGCCGGGGTGGTGTTCGTTGCGCGCCTTAACGGATCGGTCCGTTTCCCGGGCTTCCATCCGGACGCGTTGTTGACGGTCCTGGTGATGATCATGGGCTTTGTGGCGTGCCTGTTGGCTGCCTTGGCCCCGGCGCGGCAGGTGGCGCGCCAGGCTGTTCTGGGCGCGCTCAAATCGGGGCGGGCGCCGGCGTCGGCCGGCAAGGCGTCCACCGTGGTGGGTGCTGTCCTGCTGGGCGTGGCCGCCGTGTCACTTGCCGGCGGCACGTGGTTTGCCGTCAGCAGCGAAGACCCGGACGTGTTCAGCTCAAGGACGCCGGTGATTGCCTGGTTCCTGCTGGGTGGCGCGGTACTGGGCGTTACGGCCCTGGTCCTGCTGACCGGCAAGATGGTGGCCCTCCTTGCCAAGCGTGCCGGACGCCTTCCGCTGGCTGCGCGCATGGCCGCCCGGGACTCTTCCCGCAACCGCAGCCGAACTGTACCCGCTGTTGCCGCCGTCCTTGCCGCTGCCACCCTGGCCAGTGCCGGCATGGTGCTGGCCGCCAGCCAGCAGGCGAACGAGCAGCAAAACCACTACTGGTCCGCGTTGAAGAACCAGGCAGTACTGCCGTTGTCCGTGTGGCAGCCTCCACTGGCTGACGGCACAATGCCGGACCCGGCGCGGATTGATCCTGCTGCCGTGGTGTCCGCCCTGAATGGAGCGGTGGATACCGTCGAATGGACCAGCGTGCTGCGCACAGCCGCCATCCGGAACTGCGATATGCGGCCCGAACTGGCCGACGCGTCGCCCGCGCAGACGCCGACGACGAGCTGCCTCCAATACTCGCTGGCCACACCCGAAGGTAACGCATGCCCTGTTACGGCCGGCCAGCGTGTCCTGGATCCGGAGGATTGGCGCTGCCGGGGAGCGATGCGTCCGTACGAGACGCAGGGAAGTGTTGACTCCATCATCGTCGGAACTGCCGATGACGTGGAAAGGCTGTTCGGAACGGCGCCCACGGCGGAAGCCCGCGACGTGCTGGCGGCCGGGGGAATGGTAGTTAGCAACCCCGTGTTCGTCCGCGACGGGCAGGCGTCGCTGGTGGCGCGTGACGTGCGCAAGCCCGCGCGCGCCGACCCCGCCACAGGCGCCTTCCAGGGCTACGAGGAGACGGGGCGGACGAAAGTGGCTGCGGCCGTGCTGGAGCCCGAAGTGAAGGTGCAATACTACGGCGTAGTGTCCCCGGAGGCTGCGGTGGCGGCCGGCATGCGTGTGGATGACAGCGAACTGCTGATCCAGTTCAGCGCCTACCCCGATGCCGTCCAGATGGACAAAATGTCCGAAGCGCTCGCCGGCATCTACAAGGACCGCTTCGGGACCCCGTATGTGGAGCGCGGAGCGGAGCAGGACGCCTCGCTGATCCTCTGGTCCATCGTGGGCCTGGGTGCGCTCATCACGCTCAGCGCGGCAGGCATCACCACGGGCCTGTCCATGGCCGACTCGCGGAAAGACCACGTGACCCTTGCCGGTGTGGGTGCCGCCCCGCGTTTGCGGAAGGCGCTCGCAGGTTCGCAGGCACTGATGACGGCGGGGCTCGGAACCGTGTTGGGAAGTGTTGCCGGGATAGTGCCCGCCGTGCTGCTGGTGACCGCGACCGGGATAGGGGGGACCGCCGTCGTTCCCTGGCTCCAGCTCGTGGCGCTGCTGATCGCAGTGCCGCTCACCGGTGCGGCCCTGGCTTGGCTGTTTACCCGGGCGAGGCTTCCGGTGTCCCGCCGGGAGGTGGGGACCTGAGGGGTCTGCCGCGGCAGCTGAGTGGGGGCGGGTCGGAATTAGGTCACACAGTTGGGTCTTTTTGATTGGACGCAACAGGCCTACCGTGGGACTCAGGACGCCGTCCGTCCCGGACGGCCGAAGTACGGAGGAACCTCTTATGACAACACATGTTGCCGATTGCAGTGTTACCCGTTGCTCGTTTAATGACCACGAAGGCTGTACGGCCCACGCCATCACGGTTGGCGGGAGCAAAGACCACGCCAGCTGCGCCACGTTCATCGACACCGGCACACACGGCGGGCTGCCCAAGGTCCTGGCAGATGTCGGAGCCTGCCAGCGCTCCGAGTGCATCCACAACGACCACCTGATGTGCAACGCCCCCGAAGTCCATGTGGGCCCCGGTGCTGACAACGCGGACTGCCTCACTTACGCACACGCGTAGCCACGGCTCCCGCCCGGGACTAATCACGAAGGCCTCCGTCCAGGAAACCCTGAACGGGGGCTTCTGTGCGCTCGGCGCCTCCCGTCCGCCGTTCACCGCAATGACACGCGGCGCGGGCACGATGCCGCCTCCTCGTTGGTGCGGCATTGGTAGGGTGCCTTTGAGCAACTCACAGAAGCACCAAATCTCAAGGAGGAGACATGGTCAGCAGGCCTGACGAACCGGTACGTGCAGCGAAAGGAAGCGGCCCGTTGACCGCCGATCCGAAGCTTCCGCCAACGGCCGTGGACGAGGCCGTCCGCGAGGCTGAGGACAAGAAATGGACCCCGGCCAAGATCGCCTTGTGGGCAGCCATCGCCCTGCTTGGCGGCGTCGCCTGGTTCATGCTGGCCATCGTCCGGGGCGAGACCGTCAACGCGATCTGGTTCGTTTTTGCCTCCGTCTGTACCTACCTGATCGGTTACCGTTTCTACTCCAAGGTGATCGAACGCCTCATCACCAAGCCGGATGACCGCCGCGCCACGCCGGCGGAATACAAGGCTGACGGCAAGGACTACGTCCGCACAGACCGCAACGTGCTGTTCGGCCACCACTTCGCCGCCATCGCCGGCGCCGGCCCGCTGGTCGGGCCCATCATCGCGGCCCAGATGGGCTACCTCCCCGGCACCATCTGGATCATCATCGGCGTTGTGCTCGCAGGCGCCGTCCAGGACTACCTCGTGATGTTCTTCTCCATGCGCCGCGGCGGCCGTTCCCTCGGCCAGATGGCCCGCGAAGAACTGGGTGTCATCGGCGGAACGGCAGCACTGATCGCCACGCTGCTCATCATGGTGATCATCGTGGCGATCCTCGCGCTCGTCGTCGTCAACGCCCTGGGCGAAAGCCCGTGGGGCGTGTTCTCGGTGGGTATGACTATCCCGATTGCGCTGTTTATGGGCGTTTACCTGCGCTACATCCGGCCGGGCAAGATCATGGAAGTCTCCTTGATCGGCTTTGTGCTCCTGATGGCCGCCATCATCGGCGGCGGCCTGGTGGCGGAGACCGAATGGGGTTCCGCGTTCTTCACCCTGGACAAGGTGACCATTGCCTGGGGCCTCATTGTCTATGGCTTCATCGCCGCCATCCTTCCGGTCTGGCTGCTTTTGGCCCCCCGCGACTACCTCTCCACGTTCATGAAGATCGGCGTGATCGTGATGCTGGCGCTGGCCATCATCGTGGTCCGCCCGGAGATCACTGTCCCGGCCTTCAGCGAGTTCGCCAGCAGGGACAACGGGCCGGTCTTCCCCGGCGCCCTGTTCCCGTTCCTGTTTGTCACCATTGCCTGCGGGGCGCTATCCGGCTTCCACGCCCTGATCTCCTCGGGCACTACCCCGAAACTGATCGAGAAGGAACGCCAGACCCGCTTCATCGGCTACGGCGGCATGCTGATGGAGTCGTTTGTGGCCATCATGGCGCTGGTCGCGGCCATCTCCATTGACCGCGGGCTGTACTTCGCCATGAACGCGCCGGCCGCCCTGACCGGCGGCACGGTGGAAACCGCGGCCGCCTGGGTCAATGGCCTTGGCCTTTCCGGGGTCAACGTCAGCCCGGCCATGCTCGCGGAGACGGCGGCCAACGTCGGGGAGCAAAGCATTGTGTCCCGGACCGGCGGCGCGCCCACACTTGCCGTGGGACTCGCCCACATCATGCAGCAGTTCATTGGCGGGACGGCCCTGATGGCGTTCTGGTACCACTTCGCCATTATGTTCGAGGCGCTGTTTATCCTCACCGCGGTCGACGCCGGTACACGCGTTGCGCGCTTTATGCTGCAGGACTCCATCGGCAACTTCATCCCGAAGTTCAAGGAGCACTCGTGGCGGCCGGGAGCCTGGCTGTGCACCGCCGTTATGGTGGGCGCCTGGGGTGCCGTGCTGCTCATGGGCGTGACCGATCCGCTGGGCGGCATCAACACGCTGTTCCCGCTGTTCGGCATCGCCAACCAGCTGCTGGCCGCGATCGCGCTGTCCGTGTGCCTGGCCATCGTCGCCAAGCGGGGGAGCTTCAAATACCTCTGGATCGTGGCCGTACCGCTGGCGTTCGCGGCGGTGGTGACCATCACCGCGAGTTACCAGAAGATCTTCTCGTCAACACCCGCCGTCGGCTACTTCGCTAACAACGCAGCCTTCAGCAAGGCACTCGCGGACGGCAAGACCGAGTTCGGCTCAGCCAAGAGCGTTGCCGCCATGGAAGCCGTGGTGCGCAACACCGCGATCCAGGGCTGGCTGTCCGTCATCTTTGTGGTGCTCAGCATCATCGTCATCGCCATGGCGCTGGTGGCCACCATTAAGGCCTTCCGCAACCATTCCGCGGGGATCCCGAACATCGACAACGAGGATGAGGCCCGGCCGTCAAAGGTCTTCGCGCCCGCCAGCCTGATCCCCACACCCGCAGAACGTGAGCTGCTGGCCGAGTGGAACAAGCTGCCGGCCGAGCTGCGGTTCGAAAGGGCAGGTCACCACAAATGAGCCCCGGTCTGGCCGCGGTCGCAACAGGGTTCCGGAGTTTCGCCCGGTACCTCGGCGGCGTGCTCGGTGCTGATGCGTACGCCAAGTACCTGGAGCACTACCACGCGGCCGGACACGGGGAGCCACCGCTGACGGAACGCGAGTTCTGGCGGGACCGGACGGACCGCCAGGACTCCAACCCGCAGGGCCGGTGCTGCTGACGCTGACGGCCGGCCAGCCTTCATCGGCTGGCCGGCTGCATCAACTGGGCTGCTTCATCACCTGGACTGCCCGTCCTCGGCTCGTGAGAGTATGAACGCATGAGCGATCCGACAGACACTCAGCCTGATGATGTCCCCGTTGAGGGCAGGACCCTCGACAACGGCGAACCGGCCATGCCGGCTTTGCCCATCCCGGCTGGAGCCGGCCCCGGCGCAGCTGGTCCGGTCACTACCGGCCCGGCGGCGTCAAGCACGTCACTCGGGGGCAAGGCCAAGGGCAGCAACCTGCAGGACCTCGTGGACGAGCCCGCGAAAGTCATGCGGATCGGCACCATGATCCGGCAGCTCCTGGCAGAGGTTAAGTCGGCACCGCTGGACGACGCCGCGCGCGAACGCCTGGCCGAGATCCACGAACGTTCCATCAAGGAGTTGGAGGACGGGCTGGCACCGGAGCTCGTTGAAGAACTGGAACGGATCAGCCTGCCCTTCCCGGAGAACACCACACCGTCCGACGCCGAGCTTCGGATCGCCCAGGCGCAGCTGGTGGGGTGGCTGGAAGGCCTCTTCCACGGCATCCAGACGGCCATCGCCGCCCAGCATGCCGCACGTGAGCAGGCCGCCGCGCAGATGCACCTGAAGCAGCTTCCGCCGGGCACCATGATCGCCCCTGGTGTGGTTATCGGGGAGAACGGCGAGCCGCAGAGGGCCGCCGCCGGCCAGCATTCCGGTCCGGTGCCGTCAGGCCGGCCGGAGGACCCGGACCACGGTCCCGGCCAGTACCTCTAGGGTCCTGCATGGGATTCTTTACGGCCGCCCGCCAAGGGCGCAAGGACGATGCTGAGCTGGGCAAGGGCCTTTGGCGCCGCGCCCACGATCGTTTCCACCGTGGCCTGGACCGCTATCACCAGGTCCTCGAAGGTGTCGAAGAAGAGCAGCTTTATGCGGAACTCGTGGAAGTCGCGAACGAACTGGCGGGGCTCCTGGAACGTGTCCGTGTTGTTTGCGTCGAGGCCCAGCGGCGTTCGCCCAGTGAGGGGCTGGACATTCCTGGAGACTTGGCCGGTGTGCACCGGTCGCTGTCGAAGGCAGGCAATTCACTGGCTACCACCGCCGAGGCTGCAGCCATGCTGCGGCTCGCCGTCGGTCCCGTGCCGGTGGGGGCGGCCTCGGTACGCCGCCGCGCGGAATCAGTGTTCGAGCAGGTGGCTGACGCCGAACGCCGGCTCGCCGAGGACGCTGCAGCCGGCGGCCAGCCCGAAAGCCGTTCCGGCTGAGCGGTATTTCAGGCTAAGCGTCAGGCGGCGATCCGGGCCTGCTCCACGGCAACAGCGTCGATGGCGGCCCACGATTCCTCGCTGCCGCAGTTCCGGCTGGCAAAACGCTCGGCGTCCTTCAGGGAATCGAAGATTTCACTGCTGATCCGGCCGCAATCGGCGTCGAAGTACGTGACGTGAAATTCCTGTGCAAGTTGGTTTTCCATAAATCCAGTCTGCAACCGGGGTCTGACAATAACCGTTCATCAGTCCCGCGTGTCGCCCACGCGTAGCACCCGCTCCTGCGCGAGCATGGCCGAACGCCTGGCCTTATCGGCTGCCCGGGCCGCCTGCCTGGCCTCGGCTGCCGCCGTGCCCAAGTTTTTCCTGGCGCATTCCAGCTGCTCCTCCGCGGCTTTGAGCCGGTCGCGGAGCTCGCGTGTTTCGCGGGTCAGGTCCGCGACTTCGGCCTCCGTGTCTGCCAGCTGCCTTTGCCGGTCCGCGGCCAGCCGGGCCGACTCCTCCTCTGCTGCCTTGGCCTCGCCCAAGGCAGCGCTGGCCTTCTCCAGGGCCGAGGGGGACGCCGGCCGCGGAGTCTCCCGGACAGCCTTGAGGCGCGGCTGGTCCGCTGGTTTGCGTGTGCTAGGTTCCGCCGTCGTCCGTTCTTCTTCTTTTTCCGGCACAGTGGACGGTGGCTGTATGAGACGGCCCTGTGTGGTGGCGCGCGGCGCCGGCACTGCCCCGGGCACTGCTACGGCCCCATCGAGATCAACAGTGTCCACGCCGTCGGCGGACAGTGCCTGGACCAGCAGTCCGCTCTGGACGGCGGCGGTGGCACCTTCGTCGGCCGTCATCGCCTGCAGGGTGCGCTCGACGTCGGCGGCGATGGTGGCGCTGATGCTGCGCCCCTGTCGTTCTGCAAGGGAGCGGGCGGTGTCGACGGCGGTCCCCAGCAGTCTGCGGCGCTCCCGCGCCAGTTCCCGGAGGGCGGCGGCGTCGAGGGATGCATGGGCCGACCGCATCCGTTGGCCGAGCTCGGAAAGCTGCGCGAGCACTCCTGGCTCATGGATGGCCAGCATGTTGACGGCCCAGGCCGCCGCTGACGGTTTTGGCAAGGCCTTGACGGCGGCCGGGAGTTCCTTCCCGGAACCGGCGGCTGCCTTGGCTGCGGCGGTCCGGGCAGCCACAAATTCCTCGAAAGGCAGGGCGTACAGTTCGAACGCGATAGCCGCCAGCGCCTTGTCATCCATGCACGCCATCATAGGGGCAGCGAAGGCTCCCATTCCCGCCGCCTAGACTGGCCGCATGAGAAGAGTGTGGGGGCTCCTTGTCCGGCCGGCGGTTCTGATGTTGGCAGTCTGCATTCCGGTGGCTGGCTGCTCAACCGCCTGTCCGGCCATCGGGTGGGTCAACTCCATCACGGTTGAACTGGCGGGTGCCGTCTCGCGTGTGGATACCGTGCAGCTGTGCGCCGATGGCGCATGTTCGGAGCTGCGACCGGAGCCTGGGACTGCAACACCCCGGATTGTCGTGACAACACCGCTGGATGCCAGGGCTTCGCCCACCCCGGAAGCCCAGCCGACCATGGCCCCGTTTTACGCTGAAAGGATCGACGCCGATACCTGGCGGTTCACCGTCAGCATGAGCTCCCCGGACCACGTGACCGCAAAAGCGCTGTCTGCAACGGGCGAGGTCCTCGCCGAGAAGGAAGCCGACCTGGACTGGAAGCGAGTGGGCGGCTCAGCCCAATGCGGCGGTCCCTTGGAAGCTTCGCCGGTCGAGCTCACGATCCCGAACGGCTGAGGGCACTCTGGCCACTCAATGCGCTTTGGCAGGCAGTCCGTCAAGCGTTCAGGTCATTGACCGGAGACACACGCAGGACGATATCTCCCCTCTTGCGGCCGGTGTCGACCATGCGGTGCGCTGCAGCGATTTCAGGGAGTTCGTAGGTCCGGTCGATCACCGCCTGGTATGGGCCGGAGGCCGCAAGGTTTACCAGGAATGACAAGTCCTCCTCTGTGTGGTTGCTGCCGATCAGGGCAACTTTTGCCGGTGCGCCATCGTCGGACCGGTGCGAGGACGGCGCCTTTGAGATCGAATATGACGAGGAGGAGCGACCCGCCCGGTTTGATCACCTTTTCCACTCGTTCGAACGGAGCATTCTCGATACAGTCCATGATCACGTTTTATCGTCACGCGTTTTAACGCCAGGATGTTATGCCCAGGAAGGCGACGTCGTACCCCGACCGGTTCGACAGATCACGTGCAGCGGCAGAACCTGGTACCAGCAATAGTTCGTCCATGGCCGGACATTAGCAGTTGAGGATGACGGCGGGATGAATTTCGGTGGACCACAGGGAAACTTCCCGCAGCGGCGCAGTCCAATGCGGCGGGCTGTCGGAGCTTAACCAGCGAAAAACCCCCTAAAAACCTTGGTTTCTAGGGGGTTTATCCCGAGCTTCCTATCAGAATCGAACTGATGACCTTTTCATTACGAGTGAAACGCTCTACCGACTGAGCTAAGGAAGCACCGCACAAACCGCCCGGCGTAACCGGCCGGTTCATGCAAGAGTCAACTGTAATAGAGTCCCTGCGCCCGGGTCAAAATGGGCGCCCCAAACACCTCAGCAGAAGTCCTCAGCAGACGGTGTTGTCGGCGGGAACCGTTCCGTCCACAAGGTACTTGTCAACGGCGTCTTCGAGGCAGCTGTTGGCCCGGCCGTAGGCGGTGTGGCCCTCTCCCTGCCAGGTCAGCAGGGAGGCGTTGCCCAGCTGTTTGCGCAGGGATGCGGCCCATTCCACGGGGGTGGCAGGGTCGCCGGTGGTTCCGACAACCACGATGGGAGCGTCCCCGGTGTATTCCACCGGGGCGGGGGTCCGCAGGTTCTTATACGGCCAGTCCACACAGTTGGTGCCGCCGTAGGCGAAGAAGTAGCCCAGGGTGGGGGAGGCCTGCATAAGCTGTTGCTGTTCCGCGCGCATGGCGGCAGGGTCGGACACCATGGGGTAGTCCAGGCAGTTGATGGCGCCGAAGGCGAAGGTGGAGTTGGACGTGTACTTCCCGTCGGCGCCGCGGTCAGCGCCGAGGTCCGCCAGACGGAGCATCAGGCTGGCGTCACCGTTCAGTGCAGCTTCGAGGGCCTGGGTCAGGGCGGGCCAGCTCTGGTCGTTATACAGCGGAGTGATGAGGCCGCTGACGAACATCGTGGCGTTCACCAGGCGGCCGTCCTTGGCTTGCCAAGGTGTGTTCTGGACGGCGGTGATGAGGTCGCGGATCTGCTGGACTCCGCTGTCCACGTTCCCGCTGAGCGGGCACGAGGATTCCTGCTGGCAACTGGCCACGTAGGCCCTGATGGCTTTTTCGAAGGCCACGGCCTGGCCGCTGGTCAGCTCCTCGTTGCTGATGGACGGATCCAGGGCGCCATCCAGGACCATACGGCCCACGTTGTCCGGGAACAGCGAGGCGTAGGTTGAACCGAGGAACGTTCCGTAGGAGTACCCCAGGTAATTGAGCTTCGAGTCATTGACTACGGCCCGCAGGATGTCCAGGTCCTTGGCCGCGCTGACCGTGTCGACGTGGCCCAGTACCGGACCCGTCTTGGCGGCGCACTGCGCGGCGATTGCCTTGTTATCGGTCAACGCGGCGGCAAGCCCTGCATCGGTATCGAGGGCGTAGACCTTTGCCCGGGATGCGTCCCGTTCGGCATCCGTCAGGCACGTAACAGGGGCGGAGCGTTTGACGCCCCTCGGATCAAAGCCCACCAGGTCATAGTTGGCCCGGACAGACTGCGAGAAGTGCGTTCCGGCCGCATCCTTGACGAAGTCGTAGCCGGACCCGCCCGGACCGCCCGGGTTGACCAGCAGGCTGCCGGTCTTCTTGCCCGTGCTGGGAGCCCGCAGCGCAGCTATCTGGATCGTGTCGTCGTCCGGCTTCGCGTAGTCCATCGGCACGGTGACCTTGGCGCACTGGAAGCCGTTTTCGCAGGGCTCCCACACAACCTCTTGGGCGTAGAAGGTGTCCAAGCCGGCGGGCGCGGACGCCACGATAGCAGGGTCTGCCTTCGCCGTAGCGGGGGCCGCGTCCGGGGTGTCCCCGCCAAAGAGGCCGCACGAGGCCAGCGTCAGGGCCAGGATCAGGGCGCCGGCAGCCCGCAGCCCGATCACCAGGGATCGGGAGCGTGCGGGCAGGGGGCGTGCAGTCATCGAGCGGTCTCCTAGTAGTTGCTAGATCAGGCTGGCTGCCATGGACTCAATGGTCAACAGCGGTGCAACGTTGGTGGTGGTGATGCGTTGGCGGGCTTTGTTGATGGCGTCCATGCGGGCGAGGGTGGTGTCCGGGGCAGACCGGGCGGCGAATTCCTCCAGCTCACCCCTGAGCTCAACGTTTACCAGCTCCACGGCGTTCCCGAGCTGGATGATCAGCACGTCCCGGTAGAACGACAGGAGGTCCGTCAGCGTCCGGTCCAGGGAGTCCGTGATGGATCGCTTGGCCCGCCGTTTCTGGTCGTCTTCAAGCTGCCTGACCTGGCTGCGCATGGTCGGCGGAAGCGTCCCTGACTCCGGGGCCCCCAGGGTGGCCAGCAGCGAAGCCTTCTCGGCGGCGTCGCGCTCTTCATTTGAACTGTTGGCTTCGGCGGTGGCGATCTTCACCAGCTTGTCGGCCATCATCACCGCCGCGGTCACGCCGCGCAGACCCAGGGGGAACCTCGCCGTTTCCAGCCGGCGTTCCCTCGCTTCAGGGTCCCGCGCCAGCCGGCGGGCGATCCCCACATGGCTTTGCGCCGCGCGGGCAGCGCGTTCGGCCAGCGCCGGGTCCACGCCGTCGCGCTTGACGAGCAAAGCGGCGACGTCGGCGGCTGGCGGCAGCCGCAATGCCACGGCCCGGCAGCGCGAACGGATGGTCACCAGGACATCGGCGGGCGACGGCGCGCACAGCATCCAGATGGTCCGCGGCGTGGGTTCCTCGATGGCCTTCAGCAGCACATTGGTGGTCCGCTCGGCCATGCGGTCGGCGTCTTCCACCACAATGATCCGCCAGCGCCCGGACGACGGCCGGTTGCCCGCTTTGGATACCAGGTCGCGGGCTTCATCGATGGTGATGGTGACCTTCTCGGTCCTGACGTACGTCACGTCCGAATGGGTCTCGCCGAGGATGGTCAGGCAGGCGGGACACTCCCCGCAGCCGCGCCTGGCCACGTCGTCCTGATCGCAGTTGAGGGCGGCCGCGAAGGCCTTCGCGGCGTTGGAACGCCCGGATCCGGGCGGGCCCGTGAACAGCCAGGCATGGGTCAGTCCTTCGCCCCGCGAGGCATGGCGGAGCTGTTCGACGACGGCGGGCTGGCCCTGAAGGTCGTCCCAGACAGTCATGCGGCGCCCCGGCCTGCAGACGCGAGCAGGTCATCCACGCGGGTGAGGATCCGCGCGGCCAGTTCGTTGACGGGCAGATCCGCTGGCAGGACAAGATACGTATCCGGCCGGCTGGCGGCCAGTTCGAGGAACGCCCCGCGGATTGTTGAATGGAATGCATCGGCCTCTGACTCAAGGCGGTCTTCGGCGGCGTCGCCGGCTGTGCGGCGGCGGCGGCCGTCAGCGGGATCCACGTCCAGCAACACCGTGAGGTCGGGCTGCAGCCCCGACGTCGCCCATTCGTTGAGGGTACGCACGGCGTCGGTGCCCAGATCGCGGCCGGCCCCCTGGTAAGCGACGGAGGAATCAATGTAGCGGTCCGTCAGAACAACCTCGCCGCGTTCCAATGCCGGGCGGATGACCTGGCTGGCATGGGCCGCGCGGGAGGCAGCAAAGATGAGGGCCTCGGTGTGGGCGTCGATGTGGCCGTGGCCGTGGTCCAGGACCAGGGAACGCAGTTTTTCGCCAATGGGCGTCCCGCCGGGTTCGCGGGTCCGCAGGACCGTGAGGCCACGTGTTTCCAGGGTCTCGGCAAGCCGGGCCGCCTGGGTGGACTTGCCGGCGCCGTCGCCGCCCTCGAAGGCGATGAAAAGTCCAGGGCTGTTGGTGGTCACTGCTCAAGACTACCGACTTCGGACGCCGCCGCACGTCCAAGTACGCTTTCTCCATGAGTCTCTCGGAACAGTACGCAGCGTCCCTGTCGGCCGAAACCGTGGTGGTTGCCGCCGGCAGGCCGCCGCGTGAGCGGGACG
This sequence comes from Pseudarthrobacter cellobiosi, assembly GCF_023913755.1. Classification (GTDB taxonomy): domain Bacteria; phylum Actinomycetota; class Actinomycetes; order Actinomycetales; family Micrococcaceae; genus Arthrobacter; species Arthrobacter cellobiosi. The sequence goes on along the minus strand of NZ_JAMXBJ010000031.1, from coordinate 14,043 downwards.
AGCCCGTCAACCCGCCCATCGTGCTGTCCTCGACGTACTTCGGCACGGGAGCGCTGGGCGACGGGGACCGGGGCTACGGCCGCTATTCCAACCCCACCTGGGATCCATTTGAGGAGGCCCTGGGCCAGCTTGAAGGATCTGAACTGCCCGGCCTGCTCTACGCGTCCGGACTCGCGGCCGTCAGTTCGGCACTGTCCCTGCTGCCCGCCGGCGGCGTCCTTGTGATGCCGTCGCACAGCTACGCGGGTTCGCTGGTGATGGCCACGGAGCTGGCGCAGAAGGGCTTCCTGGAACTGCGGACTGTGGACATCACGGACACTGACGCAGTCAAAGCACAGCTCGCGCCGCAGGGACCGGACGCGAAAGCGGCCAGGATGCTGTGGCTTGAGAGCCCCACCAACCCGATGCTGGGCATCGCCGATATCCGCGAACTCACGGCGGCGGCCCACCGGGTGGGCGCCATTGTGGTGACGGACAATACGTTCTCCACGCCGTTGGTCCAGCAGCCGCTGAGCTTGGGTTCCGACGTCGTTCTTCACTCGGTGACCAAATATCTGGCCGGACATTCCGACGTCGTCCTCGGCGCCTTGGTGACGTCCAACCCGGACATCCGGGCAGCGCTGCTGCACCACCGCATCATTCATGGCGGTATCGCCGGGCCGTTCGAGGCATGGCTGGCACTGCGCGGGCTCCGGACCCTTGCCCTGCGTGTGGAACGATCGCAGGCTTCCGCCGCGCTCCTTGCGGAACGCCTGAGTACGCACCCCCTGATCGCTAGCATCCGGTTCCCGGGGCTCCCCACGGACCCCGGCCACGTGCGGGCCAAGACCCAGATGTCGGGCTTCGGTTCGATTGTGTGCGTGCAGATCGCGCCGGTTGCCGGGCTGAGCGGAGCAGACGCCGCGGACAAACTGGTCCGCGCGCTGCAGCTGTGGCTGCCGGCCACCTCCCTGGGCGGGGTGGAATCGCTGATCGAACGGCGCCGCCGGCACGCCGCTGAGCCGTGGAGCGTCCCGGACAATCTGGTGCGCCTGAGCGTCGGCATTGAGAATATTGAGGACCTCTGGGCCGATTTGAAGCAGGCGCTCGACTCGCTGGGCCGCTAGGCTTGGACGGTGGACGGTGAACTGATTATTCGGCCTGTTGAACAGGCAGTGTTTTTTACCCTTGCCCTGGTGGCACTGGGACTTGAGGTGTGGGCGCTGCTGGACTGCGTCCGGCACAAGTCGGCTGCATTTGAAGCCACCGGCAAGCGGACCAAGATGTTCTGGCTGGCACTGACCGGCGGCGCCACCCTGATCGGCGTCATCTCACTCTTCAGCAGCGGCGGAATCTTCGGCACGCTTGGCCTCTTTGGGCTCGCCGCCGTGGTGGCAGCGTCCATTTACCTCGCAGACGTCCGGCCAGCGGTCAAGGACGCAGGCCGCGGCGGTAGCCGTAATAAGGGGCCCTACGGCGGCTGGTAACCCAGCCTTACAGTTGTTCGTACTCCCCACCGGCACCCTCAGTTCGCAAGCTCACTCAGGGAACCCTGCCGGCGGGGGCCCCCGGCGCCACGGCTTCCCAGGCCACCGTTAGTTCGCCCAGGCGCCACCGCGCCGGGCCGTCCTGAACCGGCCACCCGCCGTCGAGCAGTGCCCTGCACATGGCCTGCCAGCGCTGCCTGTTCCCGAATGACGCCAGCGGCGCCGACTCCAGCCAGGCCCGGTCCATGGCCTGCATCAGCCGGTGGACAGACTCGCCCGGAACGTTACGGTGGATCAGCGCCTTCGGCAGCCGCTCGGCAATTTCCGACGGCAGGTCAAAGCTGCCGAACCGCACGGACATACTCAGTGACAATGGCCGCTCGGCGTCGAGGGCCACCCACGTCACCCGCCGCCCGATCTCATCGCACGTCCCGTCGATAAAGAGCCCGCCGGGGGCGAGCCGGCCCTGGACCAGCCGCCAGATCCCCGCCACATCAGCCTCTTCGTACTGCCGCAGGACGTTGAAGGCGCGGACCAGTACCGGGCGTCCGGGCAGCGGCAACTCGAAACCGCCCACCTGAAAGCTCAGCCCCGGCCTCTCGAGCGCCTTGGCGATCCGGACGCGCTCAGGCTCGATTTCGATTCCACACACGCGGACGTCCGGCCGGACGGCGCGGAGACGTTCAAAGAGTTCGACGGCGGTGGCCGGCGTTGCGCCGTAGCCCAGGTCAACCACGAGGGGGTCTTCGGCAGCGCGCAGGCGCCAGGCCTGGGGGCCAGTGAGCCATCGGTCCACCCGCCGCATCCGGTTGGGATTGGTGGTGCCCCGTGTGACGTTTCCGACCGGCCTGCCTGGCTTGGCGGGCCTGCCCGGCCCGCCGGGGGTCCTGCCCGAGATCGGGGCGTTCGCCACCCGTTCAGCTTTTTGCACCACCGCCCCACCATATCCCTACGGTTCCCTACGTTTCCGTGCGAAGTGTCGCCCCTTGTAACGCAAGGCGGGCGGCGCTGTGCCTCGGCTAGGATAAAAATCATGACTTACAAGCTGATTCTGCTGCGCCACGGCCACAGCGAATGGAACGCCAAGAACCTGTTCACCGGCTGGGTGGACGTTGACCTCAACGACCAGGGCCGCGAGGAAGCAGCACGCGGCGGTGAGCTCCTGGTTGAGAACGATCTTCTCCCGGATGTCCTCTACACCTCGCTCCTGAAGCGGGCCATCAACACGGCCAACATTTCCCTGGACAAGGCCGACCGCGGCTGGATCCCCGTCAAGCGGGACTGGCGCCTGAACGAACGCCACTACGGCGCCCTGCAGGGCAAGGACAAGGCACAGACTCTGGCCGAATACGGCGAGGAGCAGTTCATGGAATGGCGCCGCTCCTACGACACCCCTCCGCCTCCCCTGGACGACGACTCCGAGTTCTCCCAGGCCCACGACCCCCGTTACGCGGACCTCGGTGACGCGCTTCCCCGCACCGAGTGCCTCAAGGATGTCCTGGTCCGCCTCCTGCCGTACTGGGAATCGGACATCAAGGAAGACCTCAAAACCGGCAAGACCGTCCTGGTTACCGCCCACGGCAACTCGCTGCGCGCCCTGGTCAAGCACCTGGACGGCATCAGCGACGACGCCATCGCCAGCCTGAACATCCCCACGGGCATCCCGCTGGTCTACGACCTGGACGAGGACGTCCAGCCGGTCAAGCCGGGCGGCACCTACCTGGACCCGGACGCCGCTGCGGAAGCCATCCTGGCAGTGGCGAACCAGGGCAAGAAATAGAACTTAACGAACGACGGCGGGCCGGTCACCTCAGGTGACCGGCCCGCCGTCGTATGTGGTTTAGGGAGCGGCTAGGAGCGCTGCGGCTGCCATTCGCCGGTGACGAGGTACGTGACCTTGCGGGCCACGGACACGCCGTGGTCGGCGAACCGTTCGAAGTAGCGGCTGGCCAGGGCCACATCCACGGTGGTGGCGGGGGACTCGGCCCAGTCCGGGGCGGCGATCGCCTTGAAGACGCTCAGGTGAAGATCGTCGATGGTGTTGTTGGCCTTGAGGATGTCGCGGGCCACTTCGAGGTCCCGGGATTCCAGCAGCACGATGAGCTTGTCCGCGATCAGTTGGTCCTGCTCGGCCATTTTGTTGAACGTTTCCGTCATGGAAGCAGGGATCACGGTGGACGGGAAGCGCAGCCGGGCCAGCTGGGCGATGTGGCGGGCCAGGTCCCCCATCCGCTCCAGGGAAGCGCTCATGCGGAGGGCGCCCACGATCATCCGCAGATCGCTGGCCACCGGCCCCTGCAGGGCGAGGATGTCGATGGCGCGCTCATCCAGGCTGGTCTGCAAAAAGTCGATACGGGCGTCCGCGGCGATGACGTCCTCTGCCAGGTCTACGTCGGCAACCTGGAAGGACGTCGCAGCCTTCCCCAATGCCTCGCTGACCAACTTCGAAATCTCCACCAGCTGCTCACCCACCTGGGTCAGCTCTTCCTGAAAAACCTTACGCACGTGGGCGTCCTTTCTTTGGAACTCCGCCCCTCGGGTGGCAGACGGAACTCATGTCGCCATTCGGCACTCCAGCGTATAACTCTGTCAGCGTGCGGTAAACGATTAGTCGGTTGTAGATGAACGTTAGCTGAACCGTCCCCGTAATGGGCCATGACGCACCGTCTCGACAGGAACCACGGCCTAAGCTGGAGTTGTGGATCCTATGCTCATCGGTGTCATCGCCGGCCTGGTCGGCCTGTCGCTCGGCACCTTTGGCGTGCTCGCCTTCAGGATCAGTGAAAAGCAGCGCAAGCTTGTTGACGTCGACGTGGACGAACTCGCTTTGCCGGCCGGCGCCGCGGAAGTGTTGGCCGTCGTCGGACGGGCTTTTGTGGTGGTTGACGCGGTGGACGGTGTAGTGCGCGCCAGCCCGGCAGCTTATGCGTATGGCCTGGTGCGCGGCCATACGGTGGTTCACAAGGAACTTCTGGACATGACGGCCGGGGTGCGCCGCGATGGCGTGATCCTGGAAAAACGGCTGGAGCTGCAGCGCGGTCCGCTGGGCCACGGCACCATCATCGTGCAGGTCCGGGCGGCCATGCTCGGCGAGGAATATATCGTGCTTCTGGCCGACGACCGCACCGAAATTACCCGCACGGAAGAGATCCGCAACGACTTCGTGGCCAACGTGTCCCACGAGCTGAAGACCCCGGTGGGCGCAATTTCCCTGCTGGCCGAGGCACTGGAGTCCTCGGCCGACGACGAACAAGCAGTTCGCCGGTTCGCCAAGCGCATGCACAAGGAGTCAAGCCGGCTGGCCGCCCTGGTCCAGGACATCATCGAGCTGTCTCGCCTCCAAGGTGCCAGCGTGTCCCAGGAGGGCAAGGCCGTGGACATCAATGCGGTCATCACCGAAGCGGTGGACCGTTCCCAGCTCCCCGCTGAAAGCAAGAACATCCGGATCGTGGTGGGGGAGCGGGTTGAGGCCACCGTCTTTGGTGACCGGGACCTGCTGGTTACCGCTCTGCGTAACCTGATCGACAACGCCATCCGCTACTCCCCGGAGAACACCAGGGTGGGCGTGGGCGTCCGGTCAAAGGACGGGCTGATCGCAGTGTCGGTCACGGATCAGGGCGAGGGGCTGACCCCGGAGGACCAGGAGCGCGTGTTTGAGCGCTTCTACCGGGTGGATGCGGCGCGTTCGCGCCACACGGGCGGAACGGGCCTGGGCCTGAGCATCGTCAAACACGTTGCCTCCAACCACGGCGGTGAAGTGACATTGTGGTCACGGCCCGGCCAGGGTTCCACTTTCACCCTGCGGCTGCCTGAGATGGAAAGCCAGGACGCACCGGATACCGCAGGTGTCAAAGAACCAGCCGTACCCGAGCGTGGCAAAGAACGCGGCGTACATGAGCAAGGAGCTAGCGCTTGAGCAGGATTTTGATTGTCGAAGACGAAGAATCGTTCAGTGATCCGTTGTCCTATCTACTGGGCAAGGAGGGGTTCGAGGTAGAAGTGGTGGACAACGGCCTCGACGCCATCACCGAATTCGACCGGAACGGGGCGGATCTGGTGCTGCTGGACCTGCAGCTCCCCGGCCTGTCGGGCACCGAGGTCTGCCGCCAGCTGCGGCAGCGCTCCAGCGTTCCGGTCATCATGCTGACGGCCAAGGACTCCGAGATTGACAAGGTGGTTGGCCTGGAGCTTGGCGCTGACGACTACGTCACCAAGCCCTACTCCTCCCGCGAGCTGGTGGCCCGCGTCCGGGCCGTACTCCGCCGGCAGGGTGAACCTGAGGAACTGATCTCGGCCACAGTCCAGGCCGGCCCTGTCCGGATGGACATCGAACGGCATGTGGTCAGCGTGGATGGCCAGCAGGTCCTCTTGCCGCTGAAGGAGTTCGAGTTGCTGGAAATGCTGCTGCGCAACTCCGGCCGTGTACTCACCCGCGGCCAGCTGATCGACCGGGTCTGGGGTTCGGACTACGTGGGGGACACCAAAACCCTGGACGTGCATGTTAAGCGGCTGCGCGGCAAGATCGAGCCCGACCCGTCCATACCGCGTTTCCTGGTAACCGTCCGCGGCCTGGGCTACAAGTTCGAGCCGTAGGCCTCTCCGCCGTAAGGCACGCCGGGCATCAGGCGCAGCAGACTTCAAGTGCACAAAAAGGAGGGGCTCCCCGCGGGGAGCCCCTCCTTTTTGTGCTTTGTTGCTGCTTAGTGGGTCGCACCAGTGCCGGTGGCCGACGGCGACGGGCTGGGTGTGGCGGATCCGGTCGGTTCGCTGCCGGCAGGCAGGTACTCCTTGTACTCCGCGAGGGAAGCATCCAGGACAGGCACGCGGACAGTCTTGCTCACGTTGGTGCCGTCTTCGGTGATCTTCACATCGACGAGGGAGCCGGCGATGCCGCCGCTCGTGCTGAGGATGGCTTCATCTGTGGAGTCGTTGAGCAGGGTGTAGGAGTTGGCTTTCACCGGCACCTGCGTCTGTGAACCCTCGGCCCCGTTGACGGTGAGCTTGACGTCCTGTGAAGAGGAGTTGTAAACGGCGCCGAGCAGGCGGCCGGGCTTGTCTGCGCCGGCGGAGACAATCAGCATGTTGCGCAGCTGCAGCGGACCCAGGTCGGCGCGGATACCGTCCGACGCCGCGTACTGGTGAGAAGTCTGCTGGGGGTTGATGTAGCCACAGCCGGTCATCGTCGCCAGGGCGAGGGCCAGGGATCCTGCCGCCAGTGCCAGTTTGCCGCCCTGGGCCCGGTTCATCGCAGTGAAACGCACGTCACGTACTCCTCGAGAGTCTTGAAACATTATTCAGCCATAGCCTAGCGGCAAACCGGCCCAAACGAGGATTCCGCACGGTCATATTGCCCTTGGCAGCAGGCCGCGCATGCACTATTATCCGCATTCGTCAAGGGGTGGAAGGGGGTCTATTCTGCCCATTTTCCGCGTATTTCCGGGGTTCCGGGGCCGGTTCGAGGCCAGTCATATGCCTGAATCGTGATAAACTGGTCTGCGGGAAAGGGGAATGTCCACATGGTATTTGAGGTCGGCGAGACAGTAGTTTACCCTCACCACGGTGCTGCAAAAATTGAAGAAATCAAGATGCGCACTGTCAAGGGCGAAGAGAAAATGTATCTCAAGCTCAAGGTGGCTCAGGGTGATCTGACCATTGAAGTTCCAGCAGAGAACGTTGACCTTGTTGGGGTCCGTGACGTAGTGGGCAAGGAAGGTCTGGAGCACGTATTTGATGTTCTCCGGGCCGAGTTCACTGAAGAACCCACCAACTGGTCGCGCAGATACAAGGCAAATCTGGAGAAGCTTGCTTCCGGTGACGTCATCAAGGTAGCAGAGGTTGTTCGCGACCTCTGGCGCCGTGATCACGATCGGGGCCTTTCCGCAGGTGAGAAGCGCATGCTGGCCAAGGCCCGTCAGATTCTGATTTCAGAACTTGCACTGGCTGAAAAGACTGATGAAGAGAAGGCTGCAAGCGTTCTCGACGAGGTCCTGGCTTCCTAAGAATTGAGCCCCGGGGGTACGCAAGTGCCTCCGGGGTTTCTTTTTGCCTTTTTTCGGTCCAGTCCGCAGCGGCAGGCGCGTCGCGCGGGTGGGATTCGGCACGCCGGGCAAGCGGGCACGTAGGCTGGACCGCATGAACAACGGACTTCCCCGCCCCGTCACAGCCGTCGTCATTGTGGCCGCAGGTTCCGGCGAGCGGCTGGGTTACGGCATGCCCAAGGCGCGCGTGCCGCTGGGGAGCGACGCCATCCTCACCCATGCCCTCCGGGGCGTCGCTGCCGCCGGCGTCGCACGCCAGATCTGTGTGGCCCTGCCGCCCGGAGATGTGGTCCTGCAGGAATTGTGCGCGGCCTTCGCCGAGGAACTCCGGGCGGGGCACGATGGCAACCAGGAGAACCCGCTTCCCCTGCTGACAACGGTCGACGGCGGCGCCACCCGTGCCGCTTCCGTCCGGTCGGCGCTGGCCGCCTTGCTCGACGGCACCGAAGCGGTGCTGGTCCATGACGCCGCCAGGGCACTGACGCCCGAGTATGTCTTCCACCGTGTCGTTGATTCGCTGGCGGCCGGCGCCGTTGCAGTGATTCCTGCGGTACCGGTGGTGGATACGGTGAAGATGGTTGCTCCCACGAGCGGTGAGGACAGCAGGATCGCCCCGGAACTCGTGACCGGGACCGCGCCGCGGGAGGAACTCCGTTCGGTCCAGACGCCCCAAGGCTTCCGCCTGTCCACACTGATCCAGGCGCATCAGGCGGCGGCGGACTTTGACGAGAAACAGGCTGCGGCGGTCACCGACGACGCCATGCTGGTGGAACTCCTGGGAGTTCCCGTGCACGCCGTCCATGGCTCCACACAGTCATTAAAAATCACCACACCGCTGGACCTGATCATTGCCGAGGGGCTGCTGGAAGGCCCGCTGGGCATCCGCTGGGTGGAGGGTTAGGCATGAGTGAAGCCAAGATGATCCTGCCGCGTACGGGTATCGGCCTGGATGTCCATGCCTACGCGTCCCCTGACCTTCCCCGTCCGCTCTGGCTGGGCGGGCTGTTCTGGGAAGGCGAGCGTGGACTGGCCGGGCATTCGGACGGGGACCCGGTGGCCCACGCCGCCGCCGACGCCCTGTTCTCGGCCGCCGGCATCGGGGACCTCGGCACGCATTTCGGCACCGACCGTCCGGAGTTCGCCGGAGCCTCCGGCGTCACGCTCCTGACCGAGGCGGCGAGGATTGTCCGTGCGGCCGGCTTTGAGATCGGCAACGTGGCAGTGCAGTTCGTGGCTACCCGGCCCAAATTCGGCCCGCGGCGGGAAGAGTCCCAACGCGTGCTGAGCGACGCGGCCGGGGCGCCGGTCAGCGTCACGGCCACCACCAGCGACGGACTCGGTTTCACCGGCAGGGGCGAGGGAATTTCCGCCGTCGCCACCGCTTTGGTCTATCCCCGGTGATTCAACCCGGCGCTGCGCAGGCCTTTTCCGCTAATCTGGAGCGGTGACTCTCCGCTTCTATGACACCGCGTCCGCCGAAGTCCGTGACTTCGTTCCCCTCGTCCCGGGAAAAGCGAGCCTGTACTACTGCGGAGCCACCGTGCAGGGCATGCCGCACGTTGGCCACATCCGCTCGGCGATCGCCTTTGACCAGCTCACCCGCTGGCTTGAGTACCGGGGGCTGCGGGTCACCGCGGTCCGCAACGTCACGGACATCGACGACAAGATCCTCGCCAAGTCTGCCGAATCGTTCAGACCGGACTTCGAAGCCGGACCGGACGCTGTCCGCGAGGAGGAATGGTGGGCCCTGGCCTACCGCTACGAGCAGGCGTTCCTGCAAGCCTACGACACGCTCGGCGTTTCCCGCCCCACCTATGAGCCACGGGCAACCGGCCATATCCCCGAAATGCATGCGCTGATCCAACAGCTGATCGACCGGGGCCACGCCTACCCGGCGCTGGACGATTCCGGCGACGTCTACTTCGACGTACGGTCCTGGGACAAGTACGGGACACTGACGCGCCAGAACATTGACGACATGCAGGGCGCCCCGGATGCGGATCCCCGGGGCAAGAAGGACCCCCGAGACTTTGCGCTGTGGAAGGGCTCCAAAGAAGGAGAGCCGACGACGGCGAGCTGGGCCTCGCCCTGGGGCGCCGGCCGCCCGGGCTGGCACCTCGAGTGCTCGGCCATGGTCACCAAGTACCTCGGCACCGAATTTGATATCCACGGCGGCGGACTGGACCTGCGCTTCCCGCACCACGAAAACGAAATGGCCCAGTCCCAGGCCGCAGGGCACGGTTTCGCCAACTTCTGGATGCACAACGGCATGGTCACCTACCAGGGCGAAAAAATGTCCAAGTCCATCGGCAACACCATCAGCCCTTCGGAGATGCTGGACCTCGCGTCACCGCGGGTGGTCCGCTACTACCTCGGGCAGGCCCACTACCGCTCAGTGCTGGACTACCGCCCCACGTCGCTCGAAGAGGCCGCCGCCGCCGTCGAACGCATCGACGGCTTCATCAGCCGCGCCGTTCGGGTGCTCGCCGCTGGTGGGAACTACACCTTCGCCACCTATGGCAAGGTTCCCGAGGCGTTCGAGAACGCCATGGATGACGATCTCAACGTGCCGCAGGCCCTCGCCGTGGTCCACGAAACAGTCCGTGCCGGAAATACTGCCTTGACGGAGGGGAAGCTGGAGGACGCACAGCAGTCCCTGCACAGCGTGCATGACATGCTGCGGGTCCTGGGCCTGAATGCGGTGGCTTCCGGCCCGGCGTCGGACGCCCGGGAGTCGGCCGCCCTCGACGTCCTGGTGGAAGCCCAGCTCGCTGCCCGCACCCGGGCCCGGGCCACCAAGGACTGGGCTGCCTCCGACGCCATCCGCGACACGCTGAAGGCGGCCGGCGTCGTCGTCGAAGATGGCCCAAATGGCGCTACCTGGAGCCTGCAACGGGACTGAACCGGCGATTTTACTTGATTCAGTAGACTGGTAAGCAGACTCAGTCAAACAATCAAGGGTGGAAAATCATGGCCAACAACGGTCGCCGGTCGGTCAAAGCAAAGAAGGGGCCAACCATCGGAACCGGTGGTCATGGCCGTAAGGCCCTGGAAGGCAAGGGTCCCACGCCCAAGGCGGAGGACCGCCCGTACCACAAGGCGCACAAGAGCAAGCAGCTGTCCGAGCGTTCGGCCGCCAAGCGCGGTACGGGCGCCCGCAGCGCCGGCGCCTCCCGCACGGGCCCCAAGGGCCGCGCCACCGAGGAAGTCGTCACCGGCCGTAACTCCGTGGTGGAAGCCCTCCGCGCCGGGATCCCCGCGAAGGCCCTGCACATCGCCATCCGGATTGAAATGGATGACCGTGTCAAGGAGTCGCTGAAGATCGCCGCCGAACGCGGTATCCCGCTGCTCGAGACCGGCAAGCCCGAACTTGACCGCATGACGGACGACGCCATCCACCAGGGCCTGGTCCTGCAGATCCCGCCGTACGAGTACCAGGACGCCTATGACCTGGCCGAGGAAACCGTGGACCGCTGGAAGAAGGGCCACGTATCCAACGCCCCGTTGTTCGTTGCCCTTGACGGCATCACGGACCCGCGCAACCTTGGTGCCATCATCCGCTCCGTCTCGGCCTTCAGCGGCCACGGCGTCATCGTCCCGGAACGCCGCTCCGTGGGCGTCACAGCCTCGGCCTGGAAGACCAGCGCCGGCGCTGCCGTGCGTGTTCCCGTGGCACGTGCCGCCAACCTGAACAGTGCCCTGAAGCAGTTCAAGAACATGGGCATCTTTGTCCTGGGGCTCGACGGCGACGGCGACGTTTCGCTGCCTGACCTCACCCTGGCCACCGAGCCCGTCTGCATTGTGGTCGGTTCCGAGGGCAAGGGCCTGAGCCGCCTGGTCCGCGAAAACTGCGACCAGATCGTCTCCATCCCGATCAACTCCGCCATGGAATCGCTCAACGCGTCCATGGCCGTTGGTATCTCGCTGTACGAAATCTCGAGGCAGCGCGCCGTCAAGTAGTAGCTGAGCCGCGGCGCGGGGCGGCACGGCGGACATCCTCTGCGTGCTGCTCCTTCGTCGCTCTGACGCACGCTTCCGGATGCCCGCCGTTCCGCGAACGCTCTCCCACCTTTGGCGGGTATAACAGCAACGCTCTCGCAGTTCCTGCAACCTAAACAGAAACGCTCTCTCACCCGGTGAGACAGCGTTTCGGTTTAAGGCGCGAAAACTGCGAGAGCGTTGGAGCGTGGTGGGTCCGGGTGACGTCATAAAAGCGCCAGTGCAGTTCAACAGCCGCTGGCCGCTACCATTGACGTGATGGTCATGCCGCTTTTCGATACCGCTTCCACCAAGGATGCCTCTTCGGCATATCCGCTCGGTGTCAGCGTCCCGCGCCCGGGATCGGGAGCGGATTACGGCGTGCAGTCCAGCGCCAACGTCGCCGTGTACGCCCCGGCCGTGGAGAACCTTGAGATTGCCTACAAGGCCCCCGGCAGCGAGTGGCATCTGCAGACCCTGCCCAACGTCACCCACGGCGTGCACCACGGAATTGTTGAGGATTTCCCGTACGGATCGCTGTACGGTTTCCGCGCCACGTCCAAGGCGGACCCGTTGCCGCTGGCGGTCCCCATCGTGGACCTGGACGACGACGGCGGGCAGCCGCTTCTGCTCGATCCTTACGGCCGGGCGGTGGACCAGCGGGAAGGATTCCTGACGAGCGTCCGGATGGCCGGCGATTTTGACTGGGGCACCGACGAGCGGCCCCGGACGCAGTGGCGGAACACCATCATCTACGAGGCCCATGTCCGCGGCCAGAGCATGCTGCATCCCGATGTCCCCGAGGAACTGCGCGGCACCTACGCCGGAATGGCCCATCCGGCCATCATCGAGCATTTCAAGAGCCTGGGCATAACCGCTGTCCAGCTGCTCCCGGTGCACTTCCACCTCGATGAGTTGCACCTGCAGAACCTCGGCCTGACCAACTACTGGGGCTACAACACGGCCGCGTTTTTCGCACCGCACGCGGCCTATGCGACGCAGGCGTCGCAGAACTCCGGACCGCACGCCGTCCAGGACGAGTTCAAGGGAATGGTCAAGCTGCTCCACGCGGCAGGGCTTGAAGTGATTCTCGACGTCGTCTATAACCACACTGCCGAAGGCGGCCCGGCCGGCCAGGCCATCAGCTTCCGCGGACTCGGTGAGGACACGTACTACCGAACGGATGGCCACGGGAAGTACATCGACACAACGGGCTGCGGCAACAGCCTGAATTTCGGCCAGCCCCGGGTGGTCCAGTTGGTGCTGGATTCCCTCCGGTATTGGGTGGACGAATTCCACATCGACGGCTTCCGCTTCGACCTGGCCGTGACGCTCTGCCGGAACGCGGACAACGAGTTTGATCCCCGCCACCCGTTCCTGGTGGCTGTGGCCGCCGATCCGGTGCTGTCTGACGTAAAACTGATCGCCGAGCCCTGGGACGTGGGCTACGGCGGCTGGCAGACGGGACGGTTCCCGGGCGGCTGGGTTGACTGGAACGACCACTTCCGGGACGGCGTCCGCTCCTTCTGGCTTGCGGACCGGGCGGCCATCGAAGCCGGCGGGCAGGGCGGGTCCGTGGCGCGGCTGGCTGATGCCTTGTCCGGGTCTGCCGGTCTCTTTGAAGCATCGGGCCGTTCCAGGCTGGCGTCGGTTAACCTCATCACGGCACACGACGGCTTCACCCTTAACGACCTTGTGTCCTACGACCGTAAACACAACGAGGCCAACGGCGAGCAGAACCGGGACGGGCACGGGGACAACCGCAGCTACAACCACGGTTTCGAAGGCAGGAGCGAGGACGAGAGCATCCTGGCGCAGCGGTCGCAGTCCCGGCGGAACCTCATGGCGTCCCTGATGATTTCGCTCGGTGTGCCGATGATCACGGCCGGCGACGAGCTGGCACGCACGCAGCAGGGAAACAACAACGCCTACTGCCAGGACAACCCACTGGCCTGGCTCGACTGGACGCGTACGCCGGAATCCGCAGAGATGCTCCGCAGCACCAAGCGCTACGTCCGGCTGCGCAAGGAGTTCCTGGCAAGCCAACCCCATGATTTTCCAGCTCGGGATGAGCAGTCCTATATCTACTGGTTTGATCACTCGGGACAGCCCATGTCCATGGATCAGTGGAATGATCCCCGGCACCGGGTCATGCAGCTCCTGCTTGGCTCCGATGACGGCACGCTGGCGGGCCTCGTGGTGGTCAACGGCAGCGGCTCCGACGTGAAAATCACCCTTCCGGAACTCAAGAACGACGACGGAACGCCCCGCAGGATGTTCGAACTCCGGCTGACAACGTCGCCGCTTCACGAGCTTCGACAGGGCAGCCGCGTGGCGTCCGGCGAGACGGACAGCATCGAGGCGAACTCGATTAACATCTACCGCACTTAACTGCGGAGGGGACCAAAATTGCGCAACCGCTCCATTGCCCTGCTGCTGACCGGGCTGCTGACCGGGCTGCTGGCCCTAGGGCGTGTCTCCTAATAGGGTGCTCCAGATGACGACGGCGTGCAGAACGGTCGCTGAGCGGTAGGTGAGGGCCAGTTTGTCGTAGCGGGTGG
>NZ_JAMXBJ010000030.1 GCF_023913755.1 Pseudarthrobacter cellobiosi | reverse complement strand
CCGGATCATTGATGACTGGGGGACTTAATCATGCCGAGACCGACAGGCCAACAACCCCAATTCTTACTCGTTAAGGGGCTACTAAAAAGGTAACGGGGGCCTCCTGGCTGGAGCTGGTGCCTGCGCTTGCCGGCACTTCCAGTGTGGCGGGGCAATGTTGCGCCCGCGTTTCCTCAACGTTAGGAGCCGGTTAGTTCTCCGCGATCGATTAGTTTCCGCCGGCACCATGGGATTCGGAGAACGCCACCCGCCAAACCGCGCCGGAGCCTTCAGCCGGACATTGTGCCAGTTCAGGCCTACCGCCGGTGGGTCTCCCGGGCAAGAATGGGCACTATGCAACTTCCGGTGATGCCCCCCGTCCCGCCCATGCTCGCCAAAGCCGTCAGCGGAATGCCCGACGGTGCCCTCAGCTATGAGCCCAAGTGGGACGGGTTCCGGTCCATCATTTTCCGCGACGGCGATGAGCTGGAGATCGGCAGCCGCAACGAAAAGCCCATGACCAGGTATTTTCCTGAGCTTGTGGCAGCCCTGAAGGAGAACCTGCCGCCCCGCTGTGTGCTGGACGGCGAGATTGTGCTGGTGAGGGCAGCCGGTGACCGGCTGGATTTTGACGCCCTGCAGCAGCGCATCCATCCCGCCGCCAGCCGCGTGAAGCTCCTCGCCGAACAGACCCCGGCCAAGTTTGTGGCCTTTGACCTGCTGGCCCTGGGCGACGACGACTACACCGGGCGGCCCTTCGCCGAGCGGCGGGCAGCGCTGGAAAAGGCGCTCGCCGGCAGCAAGGCGCCCGTCCACATCACCGCCGCGACCCAGGACAAGGCCACCGCCGAGCAGTGGTTCCAGCAGTTCGAAGGTGCAGGCCTGGACGGGATTGTGGCCAAGCCCCTGGACGGCTCCTACCAGCCGGACAAACGCGTGATGTTCAAGGTCAAGCACGAACGCACCGCCGACTGCGTAGTGGCCGGCTATCGCGTGCACAAGAGCGGACCGGACGCGATTGGCTCGCTCCTGCTCGGCCTGTACAAGGACGACGGCGGGCTGGCCAGCGTGGGCGTGATCGGTGCCTTCCCGATGAAGCGCCGCCAGGAGCTTTTTGCCGAACTGCAGCAACTGGTCACCGACTTTGACGGGCACCCGTGGGCGTGGGCCAAGCAGGAGGAGGGAGATCGGACGCCGCGGAACGCCGAAGGCAGCCGGTGGAGCGCAGGCAAGGACCTGTCCTTCGTGCCGCTGCGGCCGGAGTTGGTGGTGGAGGTCAGGTATGACCACATGGAGGGCGACCGCTTCCGCCACACTGCCCAGTTCAACCGCTGGCGGCCGGACCGGGACCCCGAATCATGCACCTACGCCCAACTGGAGGAACCGGTGAACTTTGACCTGGCTTCCGTGCTCGAGGCCGGGCGGCCCTAGCTACCCAGCCGTCCGCCGTCGTACTTTTGCTGCCTGAATGGCCCATTTTTCAACAGGGAAAGCCCGCCATTTGGGGGAATGGCGGGCTTTCCGGTCTCAAAACCGGGCTGGTGCGTTACTTCAGGCCAAGCTGCTTGGTGGGGACGTTGAAGGTTTCCTTGGCCGTCAGGGCGGAGATGGCCGAGATGCCGCAGATGACGGCGGTGAAGATGCTGATCTGGACCCAGCCGCCGGGCCTGATGCCGCCCATGGCTGCCACGATGGCCGGGGCGAAGCCTGCCATCAGGAAGCCCAGCTGGGTACCGATCGCCAGTCCGGAGAACCGGACCCTGGTGCTGAACATTTCGGAGTAGAAGGACGGCCAGACGGCGTTTGAGGCTGCGTAGCCGAAGGAGAAGAAGCCGATCGCTGCGAGGAACATCAGCGGGATGCTGCCGGATTCCAGGCTGAGCAGGAACACCGGGGTGAGGATGGCGCTGGCCACGGCGCCGTAGATGAAGACTGGCTTGCGGCCGATCCGGTCCGCGAGCTTGCCGAACAAAGGCTGGGTACCCAGTGCCACCAGGTTGGCGCCGACTACCAGCCAGAGCGTGGTGGTGCCGTCCACCCCTGCCACGGTCTTGGCGTAGGTGATGGCCAGGGTGCCGAACACAGTGGAGACTGCGGCGATGAAAGCGCAGCAGACCACGCGGAGCACATCGCGCCAGTGGTCCTTGAGGAGGTCGGCAACGGGCAGCTTGGAAATCTGGGCGGTCTTCTGGGCTTCCTCGAAGGCCGGCGGTTCGTGCAGCGTGCGGCGGATGAAGAATGCCACCAGCACTACCACTGCGCTGAGCCAGAACGGAATGCGCCAGCCGATGCCGTACTTGATCTCGTCCGGAAGGGCCAGGACGGGGATGAAGACCAGCGCGGCGAGGATCTGTCCGCCCTGGGTGCCGGTGAGGGTCCAGGAGGTGAAGAAGGCGCGGCGGTTGTCCGGTGCGTGTTCCAGTGTCATGGACGAGGCGCCGGCCTGCTCACCTGCGGCGGAGAGGCCCTGGCACAGCCGGGCCAGCACCAGCAGGGCCGGAGCCCACCAGCCCACGGTGTTGAAGTCGGGGAGGCAGCCGATCAGGAACGTCGAGGCACCCATCAGCAGCAACGTGAACATGAGGACCTTCCGCCTGCCCACGCGGTCACCGAAGTGGCCCAGGATGACGGCGCCGAAGGGCCGCGCCACGTAGGCAAAGCCGAAAGTGGCGAAGGACATAACGGCCGCGTTGGCCCCGGCGTCCGGGAAGAACACCGTGGGGAAGATCAGGGCGGCCGCGGAACCGAAGATGAAGAAGTCGTAGTATTCGACGGCGCTGCCCAGGAAGCTGGCGAGGGCTGCTTTCTTTGGCGTCCCTGCCGGGGCAACAGTGCCCGGCCCGGCGGACGGAAGTGTCTGGCTCATGGAGTTCCTTAGATGTGACGACATTGTCGCGGATGGATCTGGAGGGTCGCAGCCGCAGCTGCCTGAGTGGAGGCTTGGTGCGGTGCGGCTGGAGTCCGTTGAAAGACCCGGACGAGTAGCCACATGGTGGGAGCTACTTGTGCGATATAGCAATGATGGCTGTGAGCGCAGTCACTTGTCAAGAAAATAATCACCATCTAGAAATAGTTGCCACGATGTGGCAATATCGACCTATGAGTGTGAATCAAACCACAGCGCCCAATGACGTCGCCGCTGAGCCAAAGACGCCCAAGGGTGACCGTACGGACATGGTGGGCAAGGCCCTGGGCCTGCTGGTCCTCCTGGGTGACGAGCCGCGTGGCGCCAGCGCCGCGGAGATCTCGCGCCGCGCCGACCTCCCCTTCAGCACCACCTACCGCCTGCTGGGATCCCTGACGCGGGACGGATTTGTGGACTATGAGCCGGACGGCCGCCGCTACCACCTGGGCCTGCGGATCTTCCAGCTGGGACAGCGGGTCTCCAACCATCACGGATTTGCCGGCACGGCACTGCCGGTCCTGCGCCGCGTGACCGAGCAGACGGGGGAGGCTACCATCCTCAGCGTCCGCGACGGCCACCATCACCTCACCGTCAACAAGGTGGACGGATCGCAGACCTTCCGTGTCACCAGCGATCCCGGGCATCTGGGCGCCCTGCATGCTACAGCCGTGGGCAAGGCGCTGGTGGCTTTTGCCGAGGATGCGGAGCGTGAAGCGTTGATTGAGGAGCTCGAGCTGGAACCCCTCACCGAACACACCATCACTGACCGTGCCGCTTTCCGCGCCGAAATCGAGAAGGTGCGCCGGCAGGGGTATGCCGTGATGGACGAGGAGAACGAGAGCGGCATGCGCGCCGTGGCCGTGCCGCTGCTCAATTCGCAGGGCCACGCCTTCGCCTCCCTGGCCACCGCCGTTCCCGTGTTCCGCCTCAGTATCGAAGCCTTGCTGGCCCATGTGCCCCTGCTGCAGGACGCTGCGGCCGAGCTGGCCGCGCGCTTGCCGCAACGGTAAAAACTCGAAGATGTTCGTATGTAGAACATGCGTGCGAGAAGTGAACAAGTGTTGTACTGTAATCCCTATCACCCGACCGCCGCGGACGCCTTGAGCGCCGCCGCCCGCCGGGTGCCGTATCAAAGGAGCTGCCCGGATGAGCAATCGAACTGAGTCCTACCTTGTGGGACTGGTCGGCGACGGCGTTATGCCGTCCCTCACTCCCCCCATGCACGAACGCGAAGGCGATGTGCAGGGCCTGCGCTACCTCTACCGCCCCATTGACCTGCTGGAGCTCGGACTTTCCGGCGACGCCGTGGGGGACCTGCTCAAGAGTGCCCGCAGCCTGGGCTTCAACGGTCTGAACATCACCCATCCGTGCAAGCAGCTTGTGCTGGCGCACCTGGACGAGGTCTCGCCGGATGCCCTCAGGCTCGGCGCCGTCAACACCGTCGTCATCGAGGATGGCCGTTTCATCGGCCACAACACCGACTTCTCCGGCTTCGCCGCCGCGCTCGCCTCCGGCCTCCGGGGCGCACGGCTGGACCGCGTCGTCCAGCTTGGCGCGGGAGGTGCCGGTTCCGCCGTCGCCTACGCCCTGCTCACCGCCGGCGTGAAGGCGCTGGACCTGGTGGACGTGGACCCCGCCCGCTGCGCGGCACGCGCCGCAGAGCTGGCCGGCTTCTTCCCGGGCAGCACCGTCACAGCTCGCACGACGGTGGAGCTGCCGCAGCTGATGCCGCTGGCCGACGGTCTGGTGCACTGCACGCCCGTGGGCATGGCCGCCCACCCGGGCGTCCCGCTGGACCTGGACCTGCTGGAAACGCGGCACTGGGTGGCGGACATCGTCTACCGGCCCATCGAAACGGAGCTGGTCCTGGGAGCCCGCGCCAAGGGCTGCGAGGTCCTGGACGGCGGCCGCATGGCCGTAGGGCAGGCGGCGGATTCCTTCCGGATTTTCACCGGGCTGGACGCCGACGCGGACCGCATGCGCAGCCATTTCCTGGAGCTCGTAGCCAAGGAAGAGGTGGCGGCCTGATGCGCACCGGAATCGCCACAGTCTGCCTCTCCGGCACCCTGAAGGAAAAGATGCAGGCCTGCGCCATCGCCGGCTTTGACGGGATCGAAATCTTCGAGCAGGACCTGGTTACGTCGCCGCTCACCCCCGAGGACGTCCGCAAGATGGCCGCCGACCTTGGCCTCACGCTGGATCTTTACCAGCCGTTCCGCGACTTCGACAGCGTGTCCGACGACCTCCTGGCCGCCAACCTCCGGCGCGCCGAAGCCAAATTCAAGCTCATGGCGCGGCTGGGCATGGACACCATCCTGGTCTGCTCCAACGTGGCCACCGCCAGCATCGACAGCGACGACCTCCGGGTGGAACAGCTCGACAAACTGGCGGCGCTGGCGGGGGACCACGGCGTCAAGGTTGCCTACGAAGCCCTGGCCTGGGGCAAGTACGTCAACGACTACGAGCACGCTCACAAGCTCGTGGAAGCCGTGGACCACCCCAGCCTGGGCACCTGCCTGGATTCCTTCCACATCCTGTCCCGCACCTGGGACACCGCCCCCATCGAGGCCTTCAACCCGGACAAGATCTTCTTCGTCCAGGTGGCAGACGCCCCCAAGCTCTCCATGGATGTCCTCTCCTGGAGCCGGCACTACCGCGTTTTCCCGGGCGAGGGCCAGTTCGAGCTCGCCAAGTTCATGGGCCACGTGGTCCGGGCGGGGTACAGCGGCCCGGTGTCGCTGGAGATCTTCAACGACGTCTTCCGCCAGTCGGACGTGGAGCGCACCGCCGTCGACGCCATGCGCTCGCTCATCTGGCTGGAGGAACAGAGCGCCAAGTGGCTGGATGATGCTTCCGACGGCGGCACCGGCACTGGTGCCGCTGGCACTGTTGCTGGTGGTCCTATGGCCCCCGGCCGCCGTCGTTATCCCATGGAACTGGCCACGCTCCCGCAGGTGGCCGAGCCGGCTGGCTACAACTTCGCCGAAGTCAGGGCCGCGGACACCAAGGGGCTGGAAACGGTCCTGGGCCAGCTGGGCTTCGAGTTCAACGGCCGGCACCGCACCAAGGCTGTGCAGCTCTGGACCATGGGGCACGCCCGGCTGATCATCAACGAGGCCGCACCAGCGGACGGGGACGATTCAACGGGGGACGCGTCGCCCACCAGCGCTCCCGCTATCGCTGCCCTGGGGTTCGACGTCGACTCCCCGGTGATTGCCGCCGCCCGCGCCCAGCAGCTTAAGGCCCCCGCGGTCCCGCGCAAGAGCCAAGCCAACGAGGAGGTGTTCCAGGGCTTCGCCGCCCCGGACTCCACCGAGATCTTCCTGTGCCAGGGCACCTCGGACGGCACCGCAGCCTGGACCAGTGAATTCGGGGAGGGTCTGGAAAAGCCCGCCGCCGAAGCCACCGCCGTGATCGACCACGTCAACCTGGCCCAGCCGTGGCAGCATTTCGACGAGGCCGTCCTCTTCTACACGAGCGCACTGGCCTTGGAGCCCCAGCCGTTCGCGGAAGTGCCGAGCCCCACCGGTCTGGTCCGCTCGCAGGTCATGGCCACCGGGGACCGCGCCGTGCGGCTGGTGCTGAACCTTGCGCCGCTGAACCAGCAGCGCAAGACCTACCAGGAACACATCGCCTTCGCCGTGGATGACCTGGTGGCCACCGCCAGGAACTGCAAGGCCCGCGGCCTGGAATTCCTGCAGATCCCGGCGAACTACTACGAGGACCTGGACGCACGCTTCGGCCTGGCATCGGACTTCCTGGTCACGCTGCAGGACCTGAACCTCCTGTACGACCGGGACGCGGACGGCGAATTCCTCCACTTCTACACAGCCACCGTGGGCAGTGTGTTCTTCGAAATGGTGGAACGCCGCGGCGCCTACGACGGCTACGGCGCCCCCAACGCCCCCGTGCGGCACGCAGTCCAGTACGACCACCTGCAGCACCGGTAAGACGGCACCACCAGTCATCACCAACAACCAGAAAAGGAGACCGCAGTGGAGACACAGCAGGATCTCAGTGCAGAGATCAACGCCATGGGCGATGCCTACGCGCGGGCGCTCAAGGACGGCGCCCCGGCCGAGACCCAGCCCCGGCTGGACTACGCGCCCTACCGCAGCAGCATCCTGCGGCACCCCACCAAAAGCCTGCACCACGCGGACCCGGAAACCATCGAGTTGTTTTCGCCGGCGTTCGGCCACCAGGACGTGCACGCCCTGGAGTCGGACCTGACCATCCAGCACAACGGCGAACCCCAGGGCGAGCGGATCATCGTGGCCGGCAAGGTCCTGGACGGCGACGGCCGCCCCGTGGCCGGGCAGCTGGTGGAAATCTGGCAGGCCAACGCGTCCGGCCGCTACATCCACAAGCGTGACCAGCACCCCGCCCCGCTGGACCCCAACTTCACCGGAGTGGGCCGCTGCATCACCGGACCCGACGGCTCGTACCGGTTCACCACCATCAAACCCGGCGCCTACCCGTGGAAGAACCATGTCAACGCCTGGCGCCCGGCCCACATCCACTTCTCGATGTTCGGCACGGAGTTCACGCAGCGGATCGTCACGCAGATGTACTTCCCCGGCGACCAGCTCTTCCCGCTGGACCCCATCTACCAGTCCATCGTGGACCAGGACGCCCGCGACCGGCTCGTGGCCAGCTACGACCACAACCTGACCGAACCCGAATGGGCCCTCGGCTACAACTGGGACATCGTCCTTACCGGTTCCAAGCGGACCTGGACCGAAAACGAGGCGCTCGGCGCAGCAGGAGATGAGGAATAACGTGAGCACAACCACCAAGCTTGTTCCCACCCCCGGCCAGACCGTCGGCCCGTTCTACGGCTACGCCCTGCCGTTCGTGAAGGACAACGAACTCCTGGCTCCCGGCTCGCCCGGTTCCATCCGCCTCCAGGGCACCGTGTATGACGGCGCAGGGGCAACCATTCCGGACGCCATCCTGGAGATCTGGCAGCCTGACGCCGCGGGCACAATCGTGCAGCAGACCGGTTCACTGGTCCGCGACGGCTACACCTTCACCGGCTGGGGCCGCGCTTCCGTGGGCCACTCCGGTGTGTACACGTTCACCACCGTAAACCCGGGCCCCACCGAGTCCGGTGCTGCTCCGTTCATCTCCGTCGCCGTGTTTGCCCGTGGCCTGATGAACCGCCTGTTCACCCGCGTGTACCTGCCGGAGAACGAGGAAGCCCTCGCCAAGGATCCGCTGCTCAGCTCCCTGGACCCGGACCGCCGCAAGACCCTCATTGCCCGGCGCGATCCCGACGGCGGGCTCACGTGGGACATCCACCTGCAGGGCGACGGCGAAACAGTCTTCCTGGATTTCCAGTGACGGAGGCCCCCGGCACGGAAGGTACCGGCCACTTCGGAAGCGCGGCTGACGGTGACGTCGGCCTGTTGAGTCCTGTTTCGGCGTCGCCCCTGGTGACGGCTCTGACCGGTGACCGCGCCGTGCTGGCGGCGATTCTCGCCGTCGAGTCCGGCTGGGCCGCCGTGCTGGAGAAGGCGGGCCTGGCGCCGGCCGGTTCCGCCGCCGTCGTGGCCTCGGCCGCCGAGGCGGGACGCTACGACGCAGCAGACATCGCGCTCCGGACCCAAAGCGGCGGCAACCCCGTCATCCCGCTGCTGGCAGACCTGCGGAAGCACGTCACGGCGCTGGACGGCGCCCGCGTCGGCGCAGTGAAGGCGGTGCACACGTCGCTGACCAGCCAGGACGTGCTGGACACGGCCCTGATGCTGCTCGCGCGCAACACCGTCGAGGCGGTGCTGGCGGATCTGAAATGCACGACGGCGGCGCTCGCCTCCTTGGCCGAACAGCATGTGGACACGCTGGGCGTGGGCAGGAGCCTGACCCAGCATTCCCTCCCCTTTACCTTTGGGCTGCGGGCGGCGCAATGGTTCCACGGGCTCGCCGCCGCCGGACAGCAGCTGGGCAACGTGCCGTTCCCGGTGCAGTTCGGCGGGGCGGCCGGAACATTGGCCGCCGGAACCGTGCTGACCGCAGGAACGTCCGCCACCCCGTTTGACCTGGCCGACTCACTGGCCCGGCAACTGGGCCTGGCACCGGCGCCGGCACCGTGGCACACAAACCGGTTGGCCGTCACGTCCCTAGGACATGCCCTGGCCTCGGCGCTGGACGCCGCCGGCAAGATCGCCACCGACGTCCTGTTCCTGAGCCGGCCCGAGGTGGCCGAACTCGCCGAACCGCGCGCCGCCGGTCGCGGCGTCTCCTCTGCCATGCCACAGAAGCAGAACCCGGTGTTGTCGATCCTCATCCGCAGCGCCGCCCTCCAGGCGCCTCAGCTGGTGGCCCAGCTGCACCTGGCCGCTGCCAACTTCAACGACGAACGCCCCGACGCCGCCTGGCACACGGAGTGGCCGGCCCTGCGCCAGCTTCTCCGCCTGGCACTCGGCGCTGCCGGTCACCTCCGGGAGCTCGCCGAAGGCCTGCAGGTTTACCCCGACGCCATGCGCCGCAACCTGGACCTTGCCGGCCCGTTGCTGCTGGCCGAAGGAGTGGGCGCTGCCGTCGCCCCGCTGCTGACCGAAAAGGATGGCCGCAGCGGCAAAGAACAGCTGCAGGCCGTGGTGGACCGGACGCTCCAGGCGCCCTCAGCCGAACAGCGCGCAACTTACCGTCGGCTGCTTCGCGAGGCCGTCCCGGCTGGCGTGCTCACCGATCTGCGGCTCGGCGAACTCCTGGAACCGGCCGGCTACCTGGGCCAGGCAGCCGAAATCTCGCGTCGCATCCTGGCCGCCTACCCCGACTTTTCAAAACCTACCCAGAACGGAGCCAACCGTGGCTAAACCGACCCTGAAGGCAGTTCTGCTTTCACCCGAACGGGCCCTTGGCGAACGTCCCCTGCTGGTGGTTGGACCCTCCTTGGGTACGTCCTCCGTACTTTGGTCCGACGCGGCCACCCTGCTGGCCAACGACTACGACGTGGTGGCTTGGGACCTGCCCGGCCACGGCGTCTCACCCGCCGCCACGGAGACGTTCGACGTCGCCGCGCTGGCGGATTCAGTGGTGGACCTGATGGACTCGATCGCCCCGGGCGAAGCCTTCCACTACGCCGGGGTTTCACTCGGCGGCGCCACCGGCCTACAGCTGGGCATCAAGCACGGCGAACGCCTCAAGAGCCTGTCCATCCAGTGCACCGGGGCCAAAATCGGCACCCCCGAAGCCTGGCTGGAACGCGCCGAAACCGTTCGCAGCCAGGGCACTCCCGTCATGATCCAGGGCTCCGCACAGCGCTGGTTTGCGCCGGGGTTTATGGACCGTGAGCCCGAGCGGAGCAGCCGGCTCCTGCACGCCCTCCGCGACACCGACCGCTTCAGCTACGCCTTCTGCTGCGAGGCGCTGGCCGGCTTTGATGTCCGTGACGAACTCGGCAGCATCACCGTCCCCACCCAGGCAGTTGCCGGCGCGGCAGACACTGTTGCACCGCCGTCGATGGCTCAGGAAACCGTTGACGGGATTACCGCCGGCGGCGGCACGGCAAATGCTGTGACGCTCGAGGGAGTGGCGCACCTGGCCCCAGCCGAGGCGCCCGCCCACGTTGCCGAACTGCTGCGGACCCTCATCATCTGGAGCGAATCCCGCGGGGCAGCCAAGTGAGCGGCGCTGCCCTGAACGGGGGAGAACGGCACGGCGTCGTCCAGCCGGATGCCACCAGCCAGGAAATTTACGACGGCGGCATGGTGGTCCGCCGCGAAGTGCTGGGCGCCGCGCATGTGGACCGGGCCAACGCCACCAAGAACGAGTTCACCGAGGATTTCCAGGACATGATCACGCGGATCGCGTGGGGTGGCATCTGGACCCGGCCGGGCATCTCACGGCAGATGCGCTCGGCGGTGACCATCACCGCGATGGTGGCGCACGGGCACTGGGAAGAGCTGGCCATGCACATCCGCGCGGCCATCACCAACGGCCTGAGCAGGGACGAAATCAAGGAAATCCTGCTCCAGACGGCCATCTACTGCGGGGTTCCCTCCGCCAACACGGCCTTCAAGACCGCCCAGCAGGTCTTCGTCGAACTCGACCGCGCCCCCACCCTGGACTCCGCCGCCACCCCACCCAACTAGCGCCCCCACCCAACTAGGTAGCACTAACTGTCGTTATGAGCCCTCAAAACGACACTTACTGCTACCTAGTTGGGACCAACCAAAGAATTCAGAGGAAGATTCATGAACCAGGCCTTTATCTACGACGCGGTCCGGACGCCGTTCGGCAAGTTCGGCTCAGGCCTCGCCGCCGTCCGCCCGGATGACCTTGCCGCGCACGTGATCAGGGAATCCGTGAAGCGGGCCCCCGGGCTGGACACTGAGCGGATTGATGAAGTGGTGTTCGGCAACGCCAACGGCGCCGGTGAGGAGAACCGCAACATCGCCCGGATGGGCACGTTGTTGGCCGGCCTGCCGGTTTCGATTCCGGGCACCAGCGTGAACCGGCTCTGCGGTTCGTCGCTGGACGCGGCGATCATCGCCTCGCGCCAGATCAATGCCGGCGACGCGGAGCTGATGCTGGTAGGCGGCGCCGAATCGATGTCCCGGGCCCCCTGGGTCCTGCCCAAGACGGAGAAGCCCTACCCGGCCGGGGACATGACCCTGGCGTCCACCACTTTGGGCTGGCGCCTGGTGAACAAGGCCATGCCGAAGGAGTGGACCATCTCCCTGGGCGAGGCCACCGAACGGCTCCGCGAGAAGTACGGTGTGACCCGCGAGCAGCAGGACGAGTTCGCCGCGAACTCGCACAACCTCGCCGCCGCCGCCTGGGACGAGGGGTTCTACGACAACCTGGTGGCCCCGGTTCCGGGCACTGACCTGGTCCGCGATGAAGGCATCCGCGCTGGCTCCTCGGCGGAGAAACTCGCCGGGTTGAAGACCGTGTTTCGCACCGAGAATGGCACCGTCACCGCCGGGAACGCGTCCCCGCTGTCCGACGGCGCCTCCGCGGCCTGGATAGGCAGCGAGAACGCCGCCAGGCTGCTGGGGCTGGAACCGCTGGCCCGCATCGCTGGTCGCGGCGCGCACGGCAACGATCCGCAGTTCTTCGGCTACGCCCCCGTGGAGGCCGCGAACAAGGCCCTCGCGAAGGCGGGCATCGGCTGGGACCAGGTGGGCGCCGTCGAACTTAACGAAGCGTTCGCCGCACAGTCCCTGGCCTGCATCAACGCCTGGGGCATCGACCCCACCATCGTGAACCGGCACGGCGGCGCGCTCGCCATGGGCCACCCCCTCGGCGCGTCCGGCACCCGGATCCTGGGCACCCTCGCCCGGAGTCTGCAGGCCTCCGGTGAGCGCTGGGGCGTCGCCGCGATCTGCATCGGCGTGGGCCAGGGCCTCGCCGTTGTCCTCGAAAACGTTACGGCCGGTACCGGCACCAGCACAGGAAAGGCATAACGATGCTGAATTTTGTTGACACCGTAAGTGAGGCCGTGTCCGGCATCAAGGACGGCTCCACCGTGATGATCGGCGGCTTCGGCAACGCCGGCCAGCCGTTCGAACTGATCGACGCGCTGATGGACTGCGGCGCCAAGGAACTGACCGTGGTGAACAACAACGCCGGCCAGGGCGACCAGGGCCTGGCGCTGCTGATCAAGGAGGGCCGGGTGAGGAAGATGATCTGCTCCTTCCCGCGGCAGTCCGATTCCTGGCACTTCGATGCCAAGTTCCACGCCGGCGAGATCGAACTGGAGCTAGTGCCGCAGGGCAACCTGGCCGAGCGGATCCGCGCCGCCGGAGCCGGCATCGGCGGGTTCTTCACGCCCACCGGCTATGGCACCATGCTGGCCGAGGGCAAGGAAACCCGCATCATCGACGGCCGCGGCCAGGTGTTCGAGACGCCCATCCACGCCGACGTGGCGCTGATCAAGGCCCTGAAGGCCGACGGCGTGGGGAACCTTGTGTACCGCAAGACCGCGCGGAACTTCGGCCCCATCATGGCCGCCGCGGCCAAGCACACGGTGGTCCAGGTGTCCGAGATCGTCCCCACCGGCGGGCTTGATCCCGAAAACGTCGTGACTCCCGGTATCTACGTCAACAGCATCGTGAAGGTGGCCTGAAAATGAGCGCACAGACCAACAGCCAGGCCAGCATTCAGACCAGCAACAAGCCCCTGGGCCGCGATCAGCTCGCCGAACTCGTGGCCCGGGACATCGCGCCCGGCTCGTTTGTGAACCTCGGCATCGGCCAGCCCACTCTGGTCTCCAACTATCTCAAGCTGGAACAGAACATCACGCTCCACACGGAGAACGGCATGCTGGGCATGGGTCCCGCGGCTGAGGGCGACGACATCGACGGCGACCTCATTAACGCCGGCAAGATCCCGGTCACGGAACTGCCGGGGGCGTCGTACTTCCACCACGCGGACTCGTTCGCGATCATGCGTGGCGGGCACCTGGACATCTGCGTCCTCGGCGCGTTCCAGGTCTCGGCCACCGGTGACCTTGCCAACTGGCACACCGGCGCCCCCGACGCCATTCCCGCGGTGGGCGGCGCGATGGACCTGGCCACCGGAGCCAAGGACGTGTTTGTGATGATGACGCTCCTGACCCGCGAGGGCGTGTCGAAGATCGTGGAAGCGTGCACGTACCCGCTCACCGGCGTGGGCTGCGTGACGCGCGTGTACACCGACAAGGCCGTCTTCCTCACCGGGCCCGACGGCGTCACTGTCCGTGAGACGTTCGGCTGCACCTTCGAGGAACTCCAGGACCTGGTGCCCGTCCCGCTCAAGCCAGCCGCCGCCGTCGCGCTCTAACCCACCCCCGGCGCGAACGGACACTTAAGCCCCCACCCGCGAACTGGCAGCAGATCCCCTCAAACCCAAGTTTTGAAGGGATTACCTGCCCGTTCGCGCCGAATAGGATTGGTGACCATGACCAACGCACCTGCAGACTCACGGGCCGCCCCGCAGGCGAGTGACCAGTACGTGCAGTCGCTGGCGCGCGGGCTGGCCGTGATCCGCGCCTTTGATACCGACCACCCGGTCATGACCCTCACCGAGGTGGCGGCCCGGACGGACCTGACCAGAGCCACGGCCCGGCGCTTCCTGCACACTCTCGTTGAGCTGGACTACGTACGGACCGACGGCAAGACGTTTGCGCTCACGGCCAAGGTCCTGCAGCTCGGCTACGCCTACCTCAGCGGGCTGTCCCTGCCGCAGCTGGCCCAGCCCCACCTGGAGGAACTGTCCCTCAAGCTGGGCGAATCCACCTCGGCGGCGGTGCTGGACGGCACGGACATCGCCTACATCGCAAGGGTGACCACGCGCCGCATCATGAACGTGGGCATCACCGTGGGCACCCGCTTCCCGGCCTACGCCACGTCCATGGGCAGGGTGCTGCTCGCGGCCCTGCCGTCCGCCGAACTGAAGGACTACCTGGCAGCGGCGGAGATTAAACCGCTGACGCCGCGCGGGCTGGGCACTGTTCCCGAGCTGCTGGTGGTGCTGGGCACCGTCCGCGCCCAGGGCTGGTGCCTGCTGGACCAGGAGCTTGAAATCGGGCTGATGTCCGTTGCCGCTCCCGTGTACGACGGGCCAACCAAAGCGGTGGCCGCGGTTAACGTGTCCCTCCAGGCCCAATCGGTGGCGGCCCAGCCGGACCCGGAAGCGTACCTGGCCGCCGTGGCCCGCGAAATCGTGGCTACCGCGAAGCTCGTCTCGGCGGACCTGACCGCGCGGCGCTAAACGCCCGGTGCTGACCGTGGCAGGCAGTCGCGCGAACGGGCAGCAAATGCCCCCAAAACGCGAATCTGAGGGAATTAGCTGCCAGTTCGCGCAAGGGGTCATAGACTCGAGCCAACTACGTCCGTAAGGGAGTTGGCGGTTTGAAACTGGGCATACCGCGGGAACGTCATGAGGGTGAGCGGCGTGTGGCCGCCACGCCGGAAACGGTCAAGCAGCTGGCGGGGCTTGGCCTGAACGTCCTGATCGAGGCAGGAGCAGGGGCCGCCGCCGGCCACTCAGACCACGATTACGCCGACGCCGGCGCCCGCGTCGTCCAAGACCTGGATCCCGGCGAACTGAACGTCCTGGTCCACGTCCGCCCGCTGGAACCCCCGACGGCGGCAGCCCTAAAGAGGGGCGCCGTCACCGTTGGCCTGGCCTCGCCGTCGTCCGAACTCGCCACCGTGCAGGCGCTCGTCGAGGCCGGCGTCACCGCCTTCGCCCTGGAACTGGTGCCCCGCATCTCGCGCGCCCAGTCCATGGACGCGCTCAGCTCCCAGGCCCTGGTGGCCGGTTACCGCTGCGTGCTGGAAGCCGCCATCCGGCTGCCGCGCTTTTTCCCGCTGTACATGACTGCCGCCGGCACTGTCCCGCCTGCCCGTGTGCTGGTGCTAGGCGCCGGGGTTGCCGGGCTGCAGGCCATCGGCACAGCTAAACGGCTGGGGGCCCGGGTCTCTGCCAACGACATCCGGCCCGCCTCCGCTGACGAGGTCGCGTCGATGGGCGGCACGTTCATCAAACTGGATCTGGAAACGGCGGAGGCTTCGGGTGGCTACGCCCGCGAACTCAGTGCCGACCGCGGCGCCCTCCAGCGTGAACTCCTCGCCCCGCACGTCGCCGTGGCGGATGTCCTGATTACGACGGCGGCCGTCCCGGGCAGGCGCGCACCGCTCCTCGTGAGCCGCCAAATGGTGCAGGGCATGCGCCCCGGCTCCGTCGTCGTCGACCTCGCTGCGGAGTCCGGCGGTAACGTCGAGGGCGCTGTTCCCGGCGAGGACATCCTGGTTCCGACCGCCGACGGGCAGGGCCACGTCACGCTGGTGGGGCTGAAGGACGCACCGTCCGCGATGGCGCAGGATGCGTCCCGCCTGTATGCCAAGAACGTGGCCAACCTGCTCGCCCTGATGGTCCGGGACGGCACCGTTGCCCCCGATTTCGACGACGACGTGATCGCCTGCGCGTGCCTCACGCACGACGGCGCGGTGCGGCACCTGCCCACGGCCGAGGCCCTGGCGGCACTTGTCCCCGCCCTGCCCGACCATGCGCCCCGGGTCCCTATCCAGGACGACAGCATCCAGAACGAGGGGGGAATCTGATGGACGGCATGAGCCTGCTGACGGTCACGGTGCTGGCGGTGTTTGTGGGCTTCGAAGTGGTTTCCAAGGTCTCCAGCACCCTGCATACGCCCCTGATGTCCGGAGCCAACGCCATCCACGGCATCATCCTGGTGGGCGCCATCATCGTGGCTGGCCAGGCCGCGGACCCGTGGATTCTGGCCGTGGCGCTGCTGGCCGTGGTCCTGGCCACCGCAAACCTGGTGGGCGGCTTTGTGGTGACGGACCGGATGCTGCACATGTTCCGTGCCCGCAAGGACGTCGTCCGCCAGGAAGCTCCGGCTAAGGAAGCCAGCGGCAGGGAGGAAGCAAAGTGACCCTCCTCGATCCAGTCTGGACCTCGCTCCTCTACCTCGCCGCGGCAGTGTTCTTTATCTTGGCGCTTCGCGGCCTCAGCTCGCCCCGGACCGCCCGGCGGGGGAACCTGATCGGTGCTTTCGGTGCGCTGCTCGCCGTCGTCACGGTCTTCGTTTCCGCCCGGCTCGACAACATCCCCTGGATCATCGGTGCCATCGCGGTGGGGACCGCCGTGGCCGCGCCGGTGGCCCGGCGGGTGCAGATGACCCAGATGCCGCAGCTCGTGGCCCTCTTCAACGGCGTGGGCGGCGGCGCCGCAGCCCTGGTGGCGCTGCTGGAACTCAGCCACACCGCCGACCCCTGGGTCCGCCTCGCCATCGTGTTCACCCTTCTGGTGGGGGCCGTATCCTTCGCCGGATCCGGGGTCACCTTCGCCAAACTCCAGGAACTCATGACCACCCGGCCCATCGTTTTTCCGGGCCTCCCCTTGGTGATGGCCGCGGTGCTGCTCGCCGCCGTGGGCACCGCCGTCGCTGTCGTCCTGACCGGTTCCCTGGCGCTCGCGGTGCTGCTGATGGTGCTGGGCTTGGCCGCGGGTGCACTGCTGGTGCTGCCGGTGGGCGGCGCGGACGTGCCCATCGTCATCTCGCTGCTGAACGCGTTCACCGGTCTGGCCGTGGCGGCGTCCGGCGTGGTGCTGGGCAACGTGCTGCTGGTGGTGGCCGGCACGCTGGTGGGCGCCTCCGGTACCATCCTCACCCGGGCCATGGCCGCCGCGATGGGCCGCAGCGTGGCCGGCATCCTGTTCGGCGCCTTCAAGGGAGGTTCGACGGCGGGATCCACCGCCGTGAGCGAACGCCCCGTCAGGTCCTCCAGCGCGGAGGACGTGGCGGTGCTCCTGGGCTACGCGCAGCGGGTGATCATCGTGCCCGGCTACGGGCTGGCGGTGGCGCAGGGCCAGCACACCGCAGCCGAGCTGGCCCTGGCCCTCGAAGCCCGCGGCATCGAGGTGGACTTCGCCATCCATCCCGTCGCCGGCCGCATGCCCGGGCACATGAACGTGCTCCTGGCCGAGGCGAACGTGCCGTACGAATCGCTCAAGGAGATGGGCGAGATCAACTCCGAGTTCCGCATGGCCGACGTCGCTTTGGTGGTGGGCGCCAACGACGTGGTGAACCCGGCAGCGAAGACGTCCTCCGGCTCGCCGATCTACGGCATGCCCATCCTGGAAGTGGCCGACGCCCGGCAGGTGATCTTCCTGAAGCGCTCCATGCGGCCAGGATTCGCGGGAATTGAGAACGAGCTCCTGTACGAGCCGCAGACCTCGCTGCTCTTCGGCGATGCCAAGGATTCCCTGGCCAAGGTGCTGGGCGCGGTGAAGGCGCTCTAGCGAAGTACGCTGTCCCCAAGGCCCAATTCCCACGTCAGCGAAGGACACCATGACAGCCAACAGCTCCACTTCCCTCAAGCGCCCGGCCATCATCATCAATCCTGCCAAGCCGGTGGACATCGACGTCCGTGCCCTGGCGGCCAAACACTGCTCGGAGAATGGCTGGGGCGAGCCCATCTGGCTGGAGACCACCAAGGAGGATCCCGGCGTCGGCCAGGCGAAGGAGGCACTCAAGCAAGGGGCCGACGTCGTTATTGCGGCCGGCGGCGACGGCACCGTGCGGTGTGTGGCCGAGGTCCTTTCCGGCGGGGACGTGCCCATGGGATTGCTTCCGTTCGGCACGGGAAACCTCTTCGCCCGGAACCTGGGCATGGATGTCACGGACTTTGACGGCGCCATGGCCGGGGCCCTGGCGGGCACCGAGCGGAAGATCGACGTGGTCCGGGCCGCCCGCAATGATCCGGACAAGGAGCAGGTCTTCCTGGTCATGGCCGGAGTGGGCTACGACGCCACCATCATGGCCGACACCAATGAGGACCTCAAGGACAAGGTGGGCTGGCTGGCCTACGTGGACGCCGGTATCCGGAACCTGCCGGGCAAGCCGGTGAAGGCAACCATCGTCCTCGACGGCAAAACAGTAGTGCACCGCGGGGTCCGCAGCGTGATGGTGGGCAACTGCGGCAAGGTCCAGGGCGGACTGGAGATCTTCCCGGACGCCAAGATGGATGACGGCTTGCTGGACGTGGCCGTGCTGGCACCCAGGGGGAAATTCGGGTGGTTCTCCGTAGTGGCCGGCATGATCGGCAAGGGCCGCGGTAAAGACACGTCCGTGGAGTACTACCAAGGCAAGTCCGTGGAAATCACGCTTGAGCACAATGACGATTACCAGCTCGACGGCGACCACGAAGGCGACGGAAAGCACGTCCTGATGACCATTGAGCCCGGCGCGTTGACCATCCGGATATAACCCAACTAGGTAGCGCTATCTGTCGTTTTGAGGCCCTATAACGACAGATAGCGCTACCTACATTGGCTGGGACCTACATGCGGGGTGCTGGCGCCGGCCGGTGGGCCAGGATTTCGGCGAGCTCGGCGAGCCGGTGCGCGCGGGCTGACTCGGCGGGCGTGAAGGGTTCGCCGGGACGGGCGAAGGTGATGGGTCCGTGCCAGGCGGTGGGGATCTTCAGGCGGGTGCCGGCGTCGTCCGCTTCCAGGGTGGCCTCTGCGGGGGTGAGGATGCGGGCACGAAGCAGCTCGGCGACTGCCAGCGGCAGCTCGTCCGGGGCATCGGCGATCCTGGCCGCTAGGCTCAGCGCCTTCGTCTGACCGTCCGCCATGGCCAGCGCGGTGGTGGGCCAGACCCGCGAACTTGAGCCGCCGCCGTCGTGCAGTGCCTCCAGCAGGTGCCGTTCACTGAGGTTCCCCGGCGCCGAGAGCACAAACTCGTCCAGCACGCCGCCGGCAACAGGGTGAACGTGGATGCTGAGGATATTGGTGTCCAGGCGGGCCAGCGCCCGGGTGATCTTCTGCAGCGAACCCGGGTGGTCCTGCAGTACTGTGCGCGCCCGCCACAACGCCGGTGCGCTGCCCAGCTTCCTGTGGTGCCGGAGCGCCGGCGCGTGCAGCCAGCCGCGGAGCATCCGGGCGGCGGAGGGCTCCGCCACCCAGATCACCAGCACGGTGGCCGTGAGCGTGAGGACCAGCACCTTGGCAAGATACGGCAGGTGCGTTCCCACCACGAGGGCGTGGACCAGCAGTTCGATCGGGAGCATAACGGCCACGTTGGCCAAGGTCAGGCGGGCCTTGGTGGGTTCCGGCATCAGGCCGCAGACTTCACAGCTCAAATCAGCCGCGGCAGGGTTCCTTGCGGTGGGCTTCATGCCTCAAGGATCACAGGGTGGTGTTTCGGCGGCGTTGCCCTGCCGTTCCGATTGTGGGAACAGGCTGCGGGGGCAAACTCACGAGCCCAGGCGGCCGCCGGACTCCTCGAGATAGCAGGAGCCGCAGAGGGACTCGTACCAGACGTCCTGGCCGTCGATGGCCACCTGGTCGCCGTCGAACACTACCTCGTTGCCAACGCGACGGGTGTTGAAGATGGCCTTGCGCCCGCACCGGCAAATGGTCTTGAGCTCTTCCAGCGTGTGGGCGACCTCCATAAGCCGGCGCGATCCCGGGAAGGCGCGGGTCAGGAAGTCTGTCCTGATGCCGTAGGCGAGAACCGGCACGTTGTCCAGGACGGCGATGCGGAACAGGTCATCCACCTGGTCCGGGGTGAGGAACTGGGCCTCGTCCACCAGCAGGCAGGCCACCGGCTTCTGGTCCACGTGCTCCAGCAAAGCATCGGGGTCGTCCCCGGCCGCATGGGCGGCGAAGAGCTCGCGCACGGGGGTGGTGGCGGAGATCAGGAAGTCCACGGACCGGGTCATGCCCAGCCGGGACACGATGTCGGTATCGCCTTTGGTGTCCACGTCGGGCTTGGCGAGAAGGACACGCTGGCCCCGCTCCTCGTAGTTGAAAGCGGCCTGCAGGAGCCCGGTGGACTTTCCTGAGTTCATGGCGCCGTAGCGGAAGTAGAGCTTGGCCAAGAGGGTCCTTTCAATGGGTCCGGCTATCGATCCTATGCCGTTCTCCACAGTGACCCATGGCGGTGGCCCATGGCGCCCGGCCGGGCGGCGTAGGGCGCGTCCCGCCGTCGTCAGTCCTGAATGAGGGTTT
Organism: Pseudarthrobacter cellobiosi; assembly: GCF_023913755.1. GTDB lineage: Bacteria > Actinomycetota > Actinomycetes > Actinomycetales > Micrococcaceae > Arthrobacter > Arthrobacter cellobiosi. Next base: position 50,473 of record NZ_JAMXBJ010000030.1, on the reverse strand, counting down.
CCGTCAGGTGATGCGTGGGAATCCGGTCCCGCTCATAGGTGATTTCGGTGTAGCCGTGGGGCTCGGGCTTGCCGGCCGGGCTGAGGTTCACAAAGACGATCTCTTCGATTGTGAGGATGCTTTGGCGGGTGATCATGTTGCGGACTTCGGCGCGCATGGTCAATGACGTCCGGCCGAAGCGCGTCGCCGTCAGACCCATTTCCACCAGGTCTCCCTGCACTGCGGAGCTCACGAAGTTGATCTCCGAGATGTACTTCGTGACCGCGCGGCCGTTGCCAAGCTGGAGGATGGCGTAGATTGCGGCTTCCTCATCGATCCATTTCAGCAGGCTGCCGCCGAAGAGGGTCCCGTTGGCGTTCAGGTCCTCCGGCCGGATCCATTTGCGGGTGCGGAAGGTGATGTCAGTGGATTCCATATGGCGAGGTTAGCGTGCCGCGGCGCAGGTTACGTGGTGGCAGTTGTTGTGTAACGGACCGCCGCCGGATTTGGCTCAGGCCATGGCAGTGTGGGCGGCGCTGTGCGAGTCAATCGACTTGGCGTAGCAGTACGAGTGCTCCACGCCCACGTAAGCGCCAAAGTTGGGGACGGAATCGAAGCCGGAGTTCTCGTAGAAGTTCCGGCCGTCCGGCTGCGCCGAGCCTGCTTCGGCCTTAATGCGTGTGATGCCCTGCTTGTGCGCCTCGGCTTCGAGGGCCGCCAGGATGGAGCTGGCCACGCCAGAGCCGCGCGTATACGGGAGCACGTAGAGCCGCTTGATTTCGGCCGTGGCGCTGTCCAGGAGCCTGAGTCCGCCGCAGCCCACGGGCTGTCCCGAGCCTTTGTCGTACGCCACCAGGAACACGGCACAGTCAGCGCCCGACGGCGGGGTCCCCGGTTCGTGGTCAGGGGTACCGAAGCGGGCGTCCAGTTCCGCCTGCTGGGCCCTGCGCAGGTCGGCGCCCACGGGGTTGGCCCAGGTGACCTGCCTGATGTTGAGCCGTGGGTTGGTCTGCATCGCGAGCCTCTTTCGCCGGAAGGGTGATGCAGATCAAGCCTACGACCCCACCGTTAACGCCGTGTTTCCTGTGCGTAAGGGGATGGAGAATTTGCCTGCTATCCCTGGGTGCCCGTGGGGTCCTCGGCGGTCGGATCCGCGAGAGCGAGGCCGCCCACCGGGCTCCCGTCCCAGTGGATCAGCTTCCAACCGGCGCCGGGGTCCCCTTCCAGGGCCACGATGCCCGTGTTGGACAGGACGTGGCGGGCCGCGAACTCATGGTCGGCGCCGGCGGCGTGGAGCCCGGTCCAGGTGCGGATGGCCGCGCCATGACTCACCACGGCGGCGACGGCGGAGCTCCCGTTGCTGGCCGCGCGCTCGGCAATCCGGTTGATGGCGGCGTCGTACCGCTCGAAAAACTCGTGGCCGTCCGGGCCGGCAGGCATCCGGCGGTCCAGGTCACCGGCTGCCCACGCGAACACCGTGCCCATGTATCGCATGTGCGATTCGTGGTCGGTCAGCTTCTCCAGTGCCCCTGCTTCGATTTCGTGCAGGCCGTCCAGGACTTCAACCTCGAGTCCTTGGAGCCGGGACAATGGCGCGGCCGTGATCTGTGTCCGCAGTAGCGTTGATGCGTACACTGCGCCTATCTGCTCGTTGGCCAGGGACCGAGCCATGGCCTCGGCCTGGCGTTCTCCCAGCTCGGTCAGCCCCGGCCCCGGGTGGGCGGTGTCCAGCTGGCCGAGTACGTTGCCGGGGGTCTGTCCGTGGCGGATGAGGAGCAGCTTCATGACTCCAGTTTCGCATCCGGCGGCGAGATCCGGCGTCTGCCTGCCGGGACGACGTCGGGCGTTCCTGCCCAGTTGCTGGTGCCCGCTTGTGGCAAGCCACGGCGTGTCGCCCGGAAACGCCCGATCCTGATCGAGCAACTGGGCGGGAACAAACAAGCGCCGGGCCCCCTCAGGAGCCCGGCGCCGCCGTCGTACTTCTTGTGCCCGTGCGGACTTGCTTACTTGAGGTGGTCCACCAGCTGGTCAGCGATGCCCGTGTACTTGCCGGGCGTGAGGGCGAGCAGCCGGGACTCGGCGTCGGGGGAGAGGCCCAGGCTCTGGACGAATTCCTGCATGCGGGCGGCGTCCACACGCTGTCCGCGGGTGAGGTCCTTGAGGCGCTCGTACGGGTTTTCCATGCCTTCGACGCCGGCGATCGCTTCGGCACGCATGACCATCTGGATGGCCTCGCCCAGAACTTCCCAGTTGGTGTCCAGGTCCCCGGCGAGCACGTCTTCGGCAACATCGAGGCGGTCAAGGCCCTTGGCCACGTTGGAGATCGCCAGGAGGGAGTGGCCGAACGCCACACCGATGTTGCGCTGGCTGGAGGAGTCGGTGAGGTCGCGCTGCCAGCGGGAGGTCACAAGCGTGGAGCCCAGCACGTCCAGGAGGCCGGAGGAAATTTCCAGGTTCGCTTCGGCGTTCTCGAACCGGATGGGGTTGACCTTGTGCGGCATGGTGGAGGATCCGGTGGCGCCGGCCACGGGGATCTGGGCGAAGTAGCCGATGGAGATGTAGCTCCACATGTCCGTGCAGACGTTGTGCAGGATCCGGTTGAACCGCGCGACGTCGGCGTAGAGCTCGGCCTGCCAGTCGTGGCTTTCGATCTGGGTGGTCAGCGGGTTCCAGGTCAGGCCCAGGCCCTCGACGAAGGACTTGGCCACCTGCTGCCAGTCAGCGCCGGGGACAGAGGCCACGTGGGCTGCGTACGTGCCGGTGGCGCCGTTGATCTTGCCCAGGTAATCGGTCTTCGCGATCCGGTCCAGCTGGCGGGTCAGGCGGTGCGCACTGACTGCCAGTTCCTTGCCCAGGGTGGTGGGCGTGGCCGGCTGGCCGTGCGTGCGGGACAGCATGGGGACTGCGCGGTTGACCTCGGCCATCTTGCTGATTTGGGCAACGAGGGAGCGTGCGGCGGGCAGCCACACGTCCTCCACAGCACCCTTGACGCCCAGGGCGTAGGAGAGGTTGTTGATGTCCTCGGACGTGCAGCCGAAGTGGACCATGGCGGTCAGGTTCTCGATGCCGATGGCGGGCAGCCGGCGGCCGATGTAGTACTCCACAGCCTTCACGTCATGGACGGTGACGGCTTCGATTTCGGCGAGCTCGGACACCGAGGCGGAGTTGAATTCGGTGACGATCGCGCGGAGCTCTTCCTGCTGTTCCGCGGTGAGCTGGCCGGCGCCGGGAAGGACATTGTTGCCGGTCAGGTGGATGAGCCACTCGACTTCCACGGCCACGCGGTCACGGTTCAGGGCTGCCTCGGACAGGTAGTCAACGAGGGGCGCAACGGCGGACTGGTAACGGCCGTCCAGCGGACCCAGGGCGATCTGGTCCGGTGACGCGGCGAGGGCCAGGCGTCCGGAGGGCGTGCGGGTATCAGCTGTGGCGGCAGTTTCAGGCATGTGCTGATTCTTTCATGAACTCCTCACTGCCGCTTAAGCGGTCCGTCGCATGTGAACAGCGGCGTGACTTGTCCACATAGCCGACGGCGGTGCTTCCGTCGAGTGGGCGGCTTTCCGTAGCGTCGGGGTTCAGGAGTTGGCCTTGGCGGACGAGAAGTTCGGGCGGGTATCCGGGAGGGGGGAACGGGCATGGGCAGTGACGTGACGGCAGCCGACATGGCGGCATGCATGTCCCGAGGTTATGAGGTTCAGCAGTTGGCGGCCCGGGTTGACCTTTGCTTGGGCAGGGTGGAAAAGGTCCTCGGCGGCTTTCGCGAGATCCAGCTTTTGGACTGGCAGTCACCTGCCGGGAGGGCGTACAGGAACTCGGTGGCTCTGCAGGAGGTGGCTCTAGGGAGGGCGAGGGTACGGCTCGAGGATGCGCTGGCTTCGGTGAAACGCCACGCGCAGGCGGTGGGAACGTCCGCCGGCAACCCGGCGGGGCGGTACTGATGGCCGAGGTGACGCCATCCGGCAGCGGCGGCCCTATCCAGCTGACAGGGCCTGCCGTGGACGGGGGCATGGAAATCAGGGGCGGCGTTGACGGCATCAGTTTTCAGTTGGAGGAGCTCGTAGGCGGTGCGGAGAAGCTCGACGCTGCTGCGGGGGAGCTGGCTGCCGTGGAAGTGGAGGTTCGCCGCATCTGGGAAGACCTGTGCCTGTACCAGGATGAAGCGCGTTCCACCGGAACGGCGGCCCTGATTGGCGTCGGAGAGGCGCAGTGGAGCGTCCAGGCCGTCCGTGCGGAGCTGCAGGGAATCAGCAGTCAGGTGCGGGACTGCAAAAGGGACTACGAGGCGGCTGAAGCGTGGGCGGGATTCTCGCGCGGAAGTGGCGGCGGACTGACGAGCCCCGAAACCCTTGGCAGGCTGGCGGTAGACCTCGGCTTGGGTCCGGTTCCCAACAGGGAGGTCACGGAACTCGCCGTGGGACCTATTGCCATGGCTGCCTTGCTGGCAGTCTCCCCGGAGCGCTTTTGGGTAGCGCTCGCGGCAGACCTGACGGCGGGCAGGCATATTGCGGCGGCCGTACCTTTGCTCGCCGGTGTGTCCGGGCGTTCAAACCGAATCCTTCAGCCGCGTTCGGTCACGTTGGAAAAGAAGGAAACGCTGCCCATTGAATTCGACGGTTCTCCGGCTGCGTTGTTGGAACGGGCACGGATCATCGATGAACGCGGTGAAGGCTACATCGAAGTCGTCGAAGTGGATAACGGGGGACAGAAGGCCTACGTGGTGGTCATTCCAGGAACGCAGACGGGAGGTGAAATGGGCGGAGTGAATCCCTTCGATGAAGCCGGCATCGTTGAAGGGCTGGGCCACAGCTCCGCAGAAATCAACGCAGCGGTGTTTCAGGCCCTGCAGGCTGCCCGCGCGGAAAAGGGGGCATCCGTAGTGGCCGTGGGTTACAGCCAAGGTGGAATCCATGCAATGAACATGGCGGCCGACGATCTATTCCTTAACGAGTACGACATGAAATATGTCCTCACCGCCGGGTCTCCCGTTGGTGGCATTGTTCCGGACGCCGACGTCACTGCTCTTCACCTGGAGCACAGGCAGGATTGGGTGCCCGGCACTGACGGTACACCGAACCCGGACGCCCGAAACCGGGTTACGGTGACCCTCAACAGCCCAGTAACCACGCCCGAAGGTGGCGAATTCGGTATTGGGCCGGGCCACAATCTCAACAACTACCAGGGAGCCGCGCGGCTCGTCGCAGCAAGCGACGATCCCTCGCTGATGGCGTCAACCGCGGTTCTTGGCGGCGTCCTGGGGGCAGGCGGCACGGCAACGGCCACCCGCTTCGCGCTGTCCCGTTCGAAGCCTCCCGAGACCGCGATTGCCCCTGGGGCGGTGCCAACGCCCATGGCGCAGGCGCCACCTCAGCCGCCGCAACCCTCAGCGCAACCGTCCTCACCCCAGCCGGTGCGACGTGATAGTCCGGTGCCGTCGCCGCAGCCGACACAGCGCTAAATGATGCTGCTACGCAATCCGGCCGAGCAGATCTGGCTCGCCGGTCAGCGCCTGCCGGCGCCGGTCAGCCGCCCGGCAACCAGCGAAATGAGTGTGATGATGATGGCCGCGAGGACGGCCGTCCAGAAGAACGAATCGATGGTGAAGTTCACCGGTGTGTAACTGCTGAGCCAGGACGTCAGATACAGCATGGCGGCGTTGATGACGATGGTGAACAGTCCCAGCGTGAGGATGGTGATGGGCAAGGACAGGAAGCTGACCAGGGGGCGGACAAACGCGTTCACCACGCCGAAGATCAGCCCGATAAACAGGTACGCGAGAACGACGCCGATGGTCTCCGTGCCCTGCGTGACGCCCGTGGTGGCCACCGCCTCGGTAGTGGCGGAAGTTGAGATATCCAGGCCCGGCAGTATCCAGCTGGCAATCCAGAGGGCCAGCCCGTTGATAAGGACTCGAACAATAAAAGAGCGCATAGGCCCATGCTGTCACACTGCCCCTGGGCCCCGCCTGAGCGCCCACCCGGCCCGTGCCGGTCAGGCGAAGTAGGCTAGTTTGCATGACTTCATCAGAGATCCTGCCTGGCGAAATCCGGCCGCGCCCCGTGGTTGGCCGGCTACCCCGGTACGCCGCAGGAAAGCCTCCCGTCGCCGTGGATGGGCTGGCCAGCTACAAGCTGTCCTCCAACGAGAACCCCCTGTTCCCTCTTCCGGCAGTGCTGGAGGCAATTTCCAACCAGACGGACTTCAACCGCTACCCCGATCCCCTCAGCAGCAAGCTTCGGGCGGCGCTCGCCGAGTTCCTGGCAGTGCCGGCCGAGGACGTGGTCACCGGCGCCGGAAGCCTTGGCGCCCTCAACCAGTTGCTGTCCACGTTCGCCGGCCAGAACGACGACGGCAAAGCGGACGAGGTGATCTATGCGTGGCGGTCCTTCGAGGCGTATCCCATCAGCGTGGGCCTTGTGGGTGCGGAGAGCGTCCGCATTCCGCTGACGGCCGAGGGACGCCACGACTTGGATGCCATGGCTGCAGCCGTAACGGTCCGCACCAAAGTCATCCTGCTCTGCACCCCGAACAACCCCACCGGCCCCATCCTGACCACTGCCGAAACGGAGCGGTTCATCCAGGCGGTCCCGTCCGACGTCGTGGTGGTGATTGATGAGGCGTACCAGGAGTTCGTCCGCGCCAACGATGCCGTGGACGGCATCGCGATGTACCGCAAATACCCGAACGTTGTTGTACTCAGGACGTTCTCCAAGGCGCACGGGCTGGCCGGCCTGCGCGTGGGCTACAGCGTCTCGAACCCTGTGCTGACCCAGTACTTGCGCGTGGCGGCCACACCCTTCGCCGTGTCACAGATCGCTGAAAATGCAGCCATTGTGTCGCTGCAGAATTACCCCCTGGTTGTAGAAAGGGTACAAAGCATCGTGGACGAACGAACCCGCGTAACCTCCGGACTGCGCGAACTCGGCTGGTTCGTACCCGAGGCGCAGGGCAACTTCGTCTGGTTGAACCTGGGCGAAAACAGCTCGGAATTTGCCGAACTGGCGGGCACGCAGGCGCTTTCGGTGCGAGCCTTCGGCGGCGAAGGCGTGCGGGTCAGCATCGGCGAGGCAGAGGCCAACAGCCGGTTCCTCGATCTCTGTGCAAACTATACAAAGGCGCCACGACGTTCCTAGCGCTTAACATGCATCAGGAGCGGCACCTACTGAAGATAAAGTAAGGACCAGTAAGCCAATATATATGCCAACACAGGAATGCATTCCTCTAGCGGCATATATCCCAGCGACATTGCAATGCATCCGCATGCGGCAAGCAAGGAGACGGTATGGGCGCCACACATCTGCCCTCCACCGAGTTCGATGAGACAGCGGCAGACGACCAACTCGAGGCTGAGGCCGAGGCCCAACTGGGCAGTCCCGTCGAGCCTATGGTGCAGCTGCTGGCGCCTGACGGGACCCTGGGGACGGATCCGGTCTTCTCCGCGTATGCGGATCGGCTGGACGGTGAAAAGCTGCGTGGCTTCTACGCTGACATGGCCAAGATCCGCCGCTTTGATGTGGAGGCAACCGCACTCCAACGCCAAGGCCAGCTGGCCCTGTGGGTCCCGCTGACCGGCCAGGAGGCCGCGCAGATCGGCTCCGGGCGGGCCAGCCAGCCGCAGGACTACATCTTCCCCACCTACCGCGAGCACGGCGTGGCGCTGACCCGCAATGTGGACCTCGCGGAGCTCCTACGCCAGTTCCGCGGGGTTTCGAACGGCGGCTGGAACCCGAAGGACACCAACTTCCATCTCTACACCCTGGTCCTCGCCGCGCAGACGCCGCATGCCGTCGGCTACGCAATGGGGATCCAGCGGGACCAGAAGGCGGCCGCCGCAGTCGCCGCTGATGGGGCGCAGGACCGGCCGGCCGAGCCCAAGGCCGCGGTGATGGTCTACTTCGGTGACGGGGCCAGTTCCGAGGGCGATGTCCACGAATCCATGGTGTTCGCCGCCTCCTACAACGCGCCGGTGGTGTTCTTCTGCCAGAACAACCACTGGGCCATCTCCGTTCCCAGCTCGGTGCAGACCCGCATTCCGCTGTCCAACCGCGCCAAGGGTTACGGTTTCCCGGGAATCCGGGTGGACGGCAACGATGCGATCGCCGTCCACGCCGTGACCGAGTGGGCGCTCGAACATGCCCGCGAGGGCAAGGGGCCGGTGCTGATCGAGGCGTTCACCTACCGCGTCGGTGCGCACACCACGGCTGATGACCCCACGAAGTACCGGGAATCCGCCGAGGAAACCATATGGCGGGCCAAGGATCCGCTTGACCGCCTGGAAAAGTACCTCCGTGCCCAGGCGCTGGCCGATGACGCGTTCTTTGACCAGGTCAAGGCCGACGGCGACGAACTCGCCGCCTACGTCCGCAAGACCACCTACGACCTCGAGACCCCGGACATCCGGACCGCCTTCGCCAACACCTATGTCGAGGCCCACCCCCTGGTGGCCGAGGAATTGGCCTGGTTTGAGGAGTACAGCGCAGGCTTCGCCGAAACGCCGGAGCACAACAGCGCTGAACCTGGCAGCCCGGACCCGGATGAAGCAGCGACAGGAGTGGCCCGCTGATGACCACCATGACCATAGCCAAGGCCATTAACGAGGGCCTGCGCGCCACCCTGGACAACAACCCGAGGACCCTGCTCATGGGCGAGGATATCGGGGCCCTGGGCGGCGTCTACCGCGTCACCGACGGCCTCCTCGCGGAGTTCGGCGCGGACCGCGTGGTGGACACCCCACTCGCGGAGTCCGGCATCATTGGCACCGCCATCGGCCTTGCCCTGCGTGGCTACCTGCCCGTCTGCGAGATCCAGTTCGACGGGTTTGTGTTCCCCGGCTTCAACCAGATCACCACCCAGCTGGCCAAGATGCACGCCCGCAGCAACGGCAACCTCACCGTTCCCGTCGTTGTGCGGATCCCTTACGGCGGCGGCATCGGCTCCATTGAGCACCATTCGGAATCACCCGAGGCGCTGTTTGCCCACACCGCAGGCCTGCGCATCATTACACCGTCCAACGCCCACGACGCCTACTGGATGATCCGGCAGGCCGTGGAGTGCCAGGACCCCGTGATCGTCTTCGAACCGAAGCGCCGCTACTGGCTCAAGGGCGAGGTTGACACGGAGTCGCCCGGCGCGTCGGCCGATCCCTTCAAAGCTCACGTGCTCCGCGAGGGCACGGACGCCACCGTGGTGGCCTACGGCCCGCTCGTGCCGGTCGCCCTTGCCGCAGCAGACGCCGCGGCCGAGGACGGCCACAGCATCGAAGTCATCGACCTGCGCTCCATTTCGCCGATCGACTTTGACACCGTCACGGCGTCCGCCAAGAAGACAGGCCGGCTCGTGGTGGCGCATGAGGCACCGACCTTCGGCGGCATCGGCGGCGAGATCGCGGCCCGGATCAGCGAACGGGCATTCCTCTCACTGGAGGCGCCCGTGATCCGGGTGGGCGGCTTCCACATGCCGTACCCGGTGGCCAAGGTCGAGGAAGACTACCTCCCCGACATCGACCGCATCCTCGAGGCGCTGGACCGCGCCCTGGCCTACTAGGCGCAGGCACCTTCCCCGCCCACGCATCCCGCTCACGCTTGCCGCGAAAGAGGACATCATGACTCTGAACAAGTTCAATCTGCCCGACGTGGGCGAAGGCCTTACCGAGGCGGAAATCGTCGCCTGGAAGGTCAAGCCGGGGGACACCGTTGCCATCAACGACGTTCTGTGCGAGATCGAGACCGCCAAGTCGCTCGTTGAGCTGCCGTCCCCCTTCGCCGGCACCGTCACCGAGCTGCTGGTTCCCGAGGGCGTGACCATCGACGTCGGGACCGCCATCATCAGCGTCTCAGACGCCGTCTCCGGTGACCCGACGCCGGCCGATGTCCCGGCCCCTGCAACTCCGGTCCAGCCGTTGTACGGCAAGCTTCCCGCGGACGACGACGGCACTTCAGGCAGTGCCCTGGCCGGCGGTCCGCTGGTGGGATCGGGCCCCAAGGCCGACGCCGTCAAGCGCCGTCCCCGGAAGGCGGCACCTGCCGCCGAGGCCCGGTCAGCACCGGTCCCGGCGATTTCGACAAGCTCAATCACCGAAAACCCGGTGGTCGAGCCTGTCGAGACCCAGACGAGCTCAACCACCGGAATGGTCGATGACCGGCCCACTCTCGGCGGAACGATCACGGGCCTCGTGAACCGCGTCCTGGCCAAGCCTCCCGTCCGCAAGATCGCCCGGGATCTGGGGATCGATCTCGCCGATGTGGTGGCCACCGGCTCCCGCGGCGAAGTCACGCGCGAGGACCTGGTCAGCTACCAGTCCCAGCGCGATGCAGAGCTGGACCAGGCCGAGGGCTTCTGGGGCAAGGCAGGCAAGCCGCAGGACCAGCGGATTGAACGGATTCCGGTCAAGGGCGTCCGCAAGGCGACGGCCAAGGCGATGGTGGAGTCGGCTTTCTCCGCGCCGCACGTGAGCATCTTTGTTGATGTTGATGCCAGCCGCACCATGGAATTCGTCAAGCGGCTGAAGGCTTCACGCGACTTTGAGGGAATCAAAGTCTCACCGCTGCTGATCCTTGCCAAGGCCGTCATTTGGGCTGCAGCCAGGAACCCCAGCGTCAACGCCACCTGGGTGGACAACGTGGACGGGACCGATGCCGCGGAGATCCAGGTCAAGCACTACATGAACCTCGGCATCGCCGCAGCCACCCCGCGCGGGCTGATGGTTCCCAACATCAAGGACGCCCAGGACCTGTCGCTCAAGGAACTGGCACTGGCCCTGAACAACCTGGCCACCACAGCCCGGGCGGGCAAGACCCAGCCCGCCGAAATGCAGGGCGGAACGCTCACCATCACCAACATCGGTGCGCTGGGCATTGATACCGGAACGCCGATCATCAACCCGGGTGAAGTGGCCATTGTTGCCTTCGGAACCATCAAGCAGAAGCCCTGGGTCCTGGATGGAGAGGTCATCCCGCGCTGGATCACAACGCTCGGCGGCTCGTTTGACCACCGCGTGGTCGACGGTGACCTGTCCGCCCGCTTTATGGCCGACGTCGCCGCGATCCTTGAGGAGCCAGCGCTCCTGCTGGATTAGGACGCCGGGGCTAAGAACATCAACACTGTGAACCAAGCCGCCATTCGGTCCAGGAACCGCACAGCCAGATGGCTGACCGAGGTGTTCCAACCGCCGGTGGTGGTGACGCTTCAGCTGCTTATCAGCCCTGTGGTCGAGGCCGGATTCCCAGGCACCATCGGCTATGGAGCCTTGGCTGCGCTGTTTGTGTGCATACTGCCGCTCATCGTGCTCCTGGGGCTCGTAAGGCTGGGCAAGGTCACGGACCACCACGTCAGCAACCGCAAACAGCGGGCACCCGTACTGCTCATGGCGCTGGCCTCCGTGGTCGCCGGCCTGATGGTGCTGCAAGCTGCCGGTGCACCGCGAAGCGTGATGGTTATGGTGCTGGCCATCGTCGGCGGCATCATTGTCTTGGCCGCCGTGAGCCCCTTCTGGAAGATCAGCGGTCACGCGGCGGGGGTGTCGTCGGCGGCAGTTATTTCCGTCCTGATGCTCGGTCCGGCCTCGCTGCCGTTACTCCTGTTGGTTCCCGCCGTCGGCTGGTCCCGGGTGGTGCTCCGCGCGCACACCCTGGCGCAGGTGGTGGCCGGTTCGCTGTTCGGCGGGATAGTGATGGCAGTCCTGTGGTGGCTTCTGCGCGGCTGGCTCCTCTAGCGGAAGCCTAGTGTCAGTAGCCGTAGGCGGAGTAGGCGGTCATCATCTCGACCATCTCGGGATTACCCGCCATGGCGCCAGCCAAGGCAGGCAATGTGGCGAACATCAGGCCGCCCAGAACCAAGGCAATGCCTGAGAGGGCCGCGAAGAATTTCCAGTCGCCGCGCAGCACGCTCTCCAGGGTCTCCGGCAGGAGCAGCCCCGGCGCGATGAGGTTGGGGGCGCTGTCCACGGAACCGTCATTCAGCAGCGCAATGACGCGACCGTTGCCAGTTAGTCGGCGTCGTAGGTGTTGGCGATGTAGACGTCGCACGGGGCGTTGTGGGCCACGCTGTTGGCCACGCTTCCCAGGACCCGGCCAATGCCGCGCATCCGCCGGTTGCCCACCACGATCATCTTGGCGTCCAGGCGCTCGGCTTCCTTGATGAGCGCTTCGGCAGGCTTGCCGCGGGCGGCCGAGTAGGTCACCTTGATGGAGCCGGCTAGGGCCTCGGCCACTGTCTTGGCAACATGCTCGGCACCGTCGGCGTCGGAAACGATCCACTGGTCGCTGCCCGTGCCGAAGATCTCGGTGCGGTCGCTGTCGAAGGCTGAGACGACGTGCAGCGAGGCGCCCACGGCGGCGGCGAGATCCCGGGCCGATTCGGCGGCCTTCTTGGCGGTGCCGCTGCCGTCAACCCCGACAACAATAATTCCGCTCATGCTTTGTACTCCTTGTTCGGTATGAATTCTTGGCCACACTCAGTCCGGCCAACGTTACAGCGCTGTAAGGGCCTCGCGCAGTACCGGGGCCAAGCGGCGGACACCTTCCTTGATGGCGTCGGGCGGCACCGCGCTGAACGCCAGCCGCAGCTTATTGGACGGCGCATCTGACGAGGTGAAGGCAGCCCCCGGGATAAAGACGACGCCGGCGTCGATCGCCTTCTGCAGCAGGGGATAGGTGTCCACGCCCTCCGGCAGCGTGACCCAGACGAAGAAGCCGCCCTCCGGGCTGGTCCAGCTGGTGCCCGCAGGCATGTGTTCGTCCAGGGCCGCGAGCATGGCCGTGCACCGTTCGGCGTAAAGCCCGCGGTAGGTCTCGATCTGGCCCCTCCAGTCATAGTCCCGGAGGTAGGCGGATACCAGCATCTGGTTCAGGGTCGGAGGGCACAGTGTGACAGATTCGGACGCCAGATAGTAGCGCCGCTGGAGGTGCTCCGGGACCAGAGCCCAGCCGATGCGCAGACCAGGGGCAAAGATCTTGGAGAAGGACCCCATGTAGATGACATCAGCCGGGTTTGCCGCGCGGAGCGGTGCCAGCGGCTCCCCGTCGAACCGGAGGAGCCCATAGGGGTTATCTTCGAGAACCAGAATATTCGCGTTCCGGCATATATCAACAACCCGCTGGCGGCGTTCCTGCGCCAGCGTGATCCCTGAGGGGTTGTTGAAGTTGGGGATGGTGTAGAGGAACTTAATGTTCTTCCCGGCTGTCTGGAGGGCGGCGATCCGGGCCTCCAACAGCTCAGGCACCAGGCCGTCGTCGTCCATCTCCACGGTGGCCACCTCCACCTGGTAGGCCTCAAAGGTATTGAGGGCGCCCACATAGGTGGGGTTTTCCACCAGCACCACGTCCCCCGGGTTGCAGAAGACCTTGGCGGCCACATCCTGGGCCGACTGGGAGCCTGCGGTGATCACCACATTCTGCGGGAGCGCGTCCAGAATTCCTTCTGCCGCCATCACCTCGCAGATCTGGGTGCGCAGTTCTTCCGTGCCCTGCCCGCCGCCGTACTGCAGGGCCGTGAGCCCTTCGTCGGCGATGATGCTTGCAGCCGTGGCGGCCAGCCGCTCAAGCGGAAGGGATTGCAGGTACGGACTGCCCCCGGCAAGGGACACCAGCCCGGGGCGCATCGAGATGTCAAAAACGTCCCGCACTGCTGACTGCTTAATGTTGGCTGCGCGCTCCGAAAACAGCGCCTCGTGGGGATGGGCGGCGCGGTGGGCGGACGTGGCCGCGCGCTCGATGGCATCAATGGCTTCGGCCGGTAACTGCACTGCGCCGGCATCAAGTGTTTCGTGGGTCACATACTCAGGATACAGCCAGCAGTTGCCGATCAGGCAACATCTGTTGATCAATGGCGCTACTTGAGGCGTAGTGCGTCGGCGAGCCTCACGCCGTTGACGTAGACCTCGGCGCGGATGGCGCCCACCGAGGCGATGGCAGTCTGCGTGAGTTGGGCCTCGATGCGCGGGATGTCGCACACCCCCGCCGGTCGGATCGAGCCGGACAGGTAGACCGTCACGGCCGTGCCGTCGAAGGTGCCGGACAGGAACGTCAGGGTTGAGCTGGACAGGGAGTTGTACAGGCCGGGGGCAGGTTCTGCGGCGCTGTCCAGCAGGGCGCGCATGGCGTTGGCCAACGGTTCCGCGGATCCGGCCACGGTGCGGCGGGCGCCGGCCAGGCTGTCGTTGCAGCCAAAGCGCACACCTCCCGCCCCGCCGTCGTCGAGCAGTACGTAGTAGGCAGTCACCGTCTGGGATCCGCCGGACTGGACAGGGTCCGGCTGGGCTGGGGGCGGCGCCGAGGGCTCGGGGGCCGGCGAGGGGCTTGCTCCGACGGCACCAGTCGTACCGAATGCCGCGCCGACTCCGGGCGAAGCCGTTCCGGACGAGGGGGTGGTGCCGGAGCTCTGCTCGGGTGTTCCGGGCGTCCCGCCGGAGGCGTGGCCCGAGGGCTCGGGGGGCGAAGCGGCGGACGGGCCGGTGGTTTCGGCGGGCACAGCGGTGACCGGCGGGGGTGCCTGCGGCTGGGGAATTGGAACCAAGGGCGGCTGGGCGCGGTCGGAGTGTTCAATGGTGGTTGCGCCGGGCGCGACACTGCTCCCGGCAGACGGGTTGGGGGTGGGGGCGCAGCCTCCCAGCCACAGCGGAAGCGTAAGTGCTGCCGCCGTCGCCATCAGCTTTCCGGCGCTCCGCCTGCCTGACATGTCCGCACCGCGTTCCATCCCCGAATGCTTTCCGTGCATTAACGTTACGGCGGTCTCTCAGCCCTGAAAATGCCCGCGAGGTACCGGTTGGAACAAGACTTGGTCACACGTACGGGCGTGAGCGCCAGTCCGCTCACGGTGCGATAACAAATGCCCCGGCCACCATGCGGTGCCGGGGCATTTGGCTGCTTGGCGCTGCTGCGTGCGGCTGCCTTACGCTGCCGGCTGGGCGGCGGCGAGTGCGTCGAAGACGCCCTTGATCTGCTCCACTACCTCGGCATCGTCCTTCGGGTGCAGCTCGGCAAAGCGGACCATGGAGCCAGGGACGGCGAGCTTGACGTCCTCGAGCACCTGGGCGCCGGCACCGAAGGGGCGGGACAGCCAGTCGATGGCGTTCTTCAGCGATGCGGGCACGGTGCCGTTGTGTTCCGGGGTCACCAGGAGAATGGTGTCGGCGTCGTTGGCGGCTGCGCGGAGGGCGGCGGCAGCGGCAGGAACCTGGCCCTCGACGTCGATGTCCTCGTTGTAGAACGGGATGTTGCCCAGGCTTTCGTGGATGACCACGTCAACCTGGTCGGGAGCGTTCAGCTGGATGGCTTCGGCGAGCTTCTGGTTGGTGGATTCGGCGCGCAGGCTGCCAACAAGGGTAAGGACGGTGCTCTTCGACATACGGACTCCTTTAGTGGGCCGCGGCGGGACCGCTGGCCGGTGGAAGGGTGGAGGCTTGGTGCCTTCATGGATTAAACGGACCGTAGTCCGATTATTATTCCCGGGTCTAGGATATGGACTGTGAGCTTTATCCCGCTGCTGCCCGGTTCGCTCTCCGGCCCGCCCGCTGAGCGCAGTGATGCTGCCCGGAACCGTGAGCGGCTGTTGGGCGCGGCGCGGGAGCTGATTGCCGAGTGTGGCCCGGACGCCCTGACCATGGACAGGCTGGCCGAGCGGGCCGGCGTGGGCAAGGGCACCGTCTTCCGCCGATTCGGCAGCCGCGCCGGGCTGATGATGACTCTGCTGAGCGATTCCGAGGCCGCATTCCAGGCCCGCTTTATGTTCGGCCCGCCGCCCTTGGGGCCGGGCGCCCCGGGCCTGGAGCGGCTGATCGCCTTCGGTGCGGAGCGGATCGCGTATGTGATGGAGCATGGGGACCTGGCGAGGGCGGCCGAGGCTTCGGCCCGTAGCCGCTACGAGGTCCCGGCAGTCAAGCTGTGGCAGCGCCACATCGAGCTCCTCCTCCGGGAGGAGGGCCTGGATGCGGATCCGCTGCTGATGGCCATGTCGCTGACCGCAACACTGGATCCGGACCGGCTCCTCCACGCCGTCCGTGTCCAGGGCCTGGCGCCCGAACGGCTGACTGACTCCTGGCGGGAACTTGTCACGCGGGTGGTCCGCGGGCGGTAGGATACGCCTAAATCCAGTGGCTCGTCCAGTCAAATCAATTCCACTGAATTATTCATAACAATCTGATACGGAGCGCACGGATTCCGCGCAGGCGCCCGCATTTCGGACGCTACTCTGTGGTAGTTTCCTCTGGAATGTGACCCGCAACATAGTCCACCCGGACTTGCTCTGCGCTGGTCGCGGGAGGCCGGCTACACGCTGGTGGGGACCCGGTGGCGGCGAGACCCGTTGCTGGCCGGGAAATCGGAAGGATCTGGAACGTGGATGTAGTGAAGGCAGAAAATCCGTTGCCGGCCCAGGGGCATCCCCTGGAGTGTTCCTCCAGAATCCCGGCGGCAACGATCCTGAAGTAGCTGCCACATGATCAGGTACCTCGCCAAGCGCGGCATCACCTACGTCTTCATGATTTTCCTGACCACGTCAGCCGGCTATTTCCTGGCGGTCAGCTCCCTCAAGCCAGCCCTCCTCGAACAGGAACGGATTCCCCGTCCCACCCCCGAGCAGGTCGCCAATTCCATGCGCCTGAAGGGTCTGGATCCGGACCTCAGCCCATGGGAGCGCTACGTTGAGTGGCTCACCGGGATCGTGACCCGCTGGGACTGGGGACGCAGCCCCAACGGCGCCTTCATCAACGCTGAATTCGGGGATCGTGTGTGGATCTCTACGCGGCTCTTCCTCGCATCCATAATCCTGACGCTGGTCATCGGCGTCGCCCTCGGGGTCTACTCGGCGGCCCGGCAGTACAAGTTCCAGGACCGGGTGATCACGTCCTACAGCTACCTCGCGTACATCGTGCCCGCCCCCATTGCCTACTTCCTGGTTCAACTCGGTGCCATCAACATCAACGAAACCGTCGGGGAGCGCATCTTCTTCGTGACAGGCATCTCCACGCCCGGCATGCAACCCGGGTGGGCGCAGTTTGTGGACATGGTGGCCCACTATGCAGTTCCTACCATCGCCATCACGCTCGTCGGCTGGGGTTCGTACCAGATCGCGCAGCGCCAGTACCTGCTGGACAACGTCAATGCGGACTTCGTCCGGACGGCACGGGCCAAGGGGCTCACCCGGAACCAGGCCATCACCCGGCACGCCCTCCGGGTTTCCTTCATCCCGGTCGCCCAAAGCATCGCCTTCACTATCCCGGCCATCTTCGCCGGCGGCTTCTTCGCCGAGAAGATCTTCGCCTGGCCCGGAGTGGGGTCCTGGAGCATTGACGCCATCTCGCTGCAGGATGTGAATGCGGCCACGGCCACCCTCGCCTACGGCTCGGTCATCTTCGCCCTGGGCGCCATCCTCGCCGACTTCGCCACCACGCTTGTTGACCCGAGAGTGAGGGTGCAGTAGCCATGACCAACCTCAACGCCGTTGATCCGGCAGCCGTGGCGCAGGACGCGCACCTCGAAAATGCCGACGTGGTGATCGCCAAGTCCACCATCATTTTCCGCCGCTTTATGCGGAACAAAACTGCTGTCGCCGGGCTGGCGGTTTTCCTGGGCCTCACCACCTTCTCCTTCGTCGGCGGGTTCTTCACTCCTTGGGACAAGGAGACCATCGACCCGTTCAATATCGGCATGCCGCCTTCCGGCGACCACTTCCTGGGCACGTCGCAGGCCGGGATTGACCTCTACGCCATGACTGTCGAAGGCACCAGGATCTCCATCATGATCGGCCTGATTGTGGGCTTGGTGTCCGTCCTGGTTGCCGCGGTCTACGGCTGCACCATGGCCTATTTCGGTGGCAAAGTGGACAAGGTGATGCTCTTCGTCCTGGAGGCCCTCATCATGATGCCTGCCCTGCTGGTGGTGGCGGTGGCCACCAGCGGCGGAGGGGACGGCCTGAAGAAGAACCTCCCCAGCTGGCTCCTGCTGATTATCGTGCTCCTGGTGTTCAGCTGGATGGGGACCGCGCGGCTTATCCGCTCGATGTCCATGTCGCTGATGCAGCGGGACTTCGTCAAGGCGGCGCAGTACATGGGCGTCCCGCCGCGGCGCATCGTGTGGCGGCACCTGGTCCCCAATATCGGCTCCCTGCTGGTCCTGGACATCACCCGCGGCGTCACCGGGGCCATCCTGGCCGAAGTGGCTTTCTCCTTCATCGGCATCGGGATCAAGGTGCCCGATGTGAGCCTCGGCGTGCTGATTGGCGGCGCCACGTCCCAGGTCCAGACCTTCCCCTGGATGTTCTGGGTCCCGCTCACCGTGATGTTCCTGCTCACGGGGTCCCTGGCCATGATGAACGATGGCCTGCGTGACGCCTTTGACCCGAGCTCCAGCTCGGTTGGCCGGGCCAAGAAGAACAGCGCAGAGAAGAAGAGCAAATGAGCACCTTCCTTGAGCCGGCTGACCCGGCCTCCACAGCCGCCGAGCGGCTCCATATCGCCGGTCTCCACTCGCCGTCGGACGCTGTCCTGTCCGTCCGGGACCTGAACGTCAGCTTCAACTCCGAAAACGGGGCTGTGCATGCTGTTCGGGGCGTCAACTTCGATCTCATGCCCGGCAAGACGCTGGGAATCGTGGGGGAGTCCGGGTCCGGCAAATCGGTAACATCGCTTGCCATCATGGGCCTACTGCCCTCCACTGCCGAGATCTCCGGCTCGGTCAGGCTCAAGGGCAAGGAACTGCTGGGCCTCAGCGACAAAGCCATGTGTGCCTACCGCGGCAACGACATCGCCATGGTGTTCCAGGACCCGCTGTCCTCCCTGACCCCCGTGTACACGGTGGGAACGCAGATCACCGAGGCCCTCACCATCCACAACCCGGGCATGAGCAAGGCGGCGAAGGAAACCCGCGCCGTCGAACTCCTGGCAATGGTGGGCATTCCCAGCCCTCGGAACAGGCTCAGGGCATTTCCCCACGAGTTCTCCGGCGGCATGCGCCAGCGCGTGATGATCGCCATCGCCATCGCCAACAACCCGCGCGTTCTGATCGCGGATGAGCCGACGACGGCCCTGGACGTCACCATCCAGGCCCAGGTGCTTGAGGTGCTGCATAAGGCGCAGGAGGAAACGGGCGCCGCCGTCGTGATGATCACGCACGATCTGGGCGTGGTGGCGGGCATCGCCGACGACATCATGGTGATGTACGCCGGGAAGCCTGTGGAAACCGGCAGCGTGGATGACATCTACTACGATCCCCGGATGCCCTACACGATGGGCCTGCTCGGGGCGGTGCCACGGGTGGACGTCGCGGAGAAATCCTCGCTGGTCCCCATCGACGGCATTCCGCCGAATCTGCTCCACACCCCCACCGGCTGCTCCTTCGCGCCGCGGTGCCCGCTGGTGACCGACGCCTGCCTGGACGGCGAGCCCGCTTTGAGCCCGGTTCCGGGAACTGGCTACCACCAGGCGGCCTGCATCAAATCCGGTTCCCTCGGCGGGGACGTGGATGTCCACGAGATCTTTTCCGCCCCGCCGGTCCCGGTCTCGCGCTTTGACCTCATCCCACGCGGGGAGCGCTCAACCGTGCTGGAACTCAGGGATGTCCGTAAGCACTTTCCGCTGACCAAGGGTGCCCTGCTCAAGCGGAGCATCGGCACGGTGAAGGCCGTGGACGGCCTGAGCTTCGACATCCGCGAAGGTGAGTGCTTCTCCATCGTGGGCGAGTCCGGTTCGGGCAAGACCACCACCCTGCTGGAAATCATGGAGTTCCATAAAGACCAGGACGGCGAGGTGATCATCGGCGGCATCAGCAACAAGCAAGCCGCCGACGCCAAGACCAAAAGCGCCATGCGCAGGGAAATGCAGATGGTTTTCCAGGATCCCACCGGCGCCCTTGACCCCCGCTTCACCGTCTACGAGGTCCTGGCCGAGCCGCTCCAGAACGCCGGCATGGATAAGCGGGCCATCAAGAAACGCATCATGGAACTGATGAATCTGGTGGGCCTGCAGCCGGACCACGTCAACCGGTTCCCCAATCAGTTCTCCGGCGGCCAGCGGCAACGCGTGGGCATCGCTCGGGCACTGGCCGTAAACCCCAAACTGGTGGTCCTGGACGAGCCCGTGTCCGCGCTGGATGTCTCGGTCCAGGCCGGCGTCATCAACCTCTTGGACAAGCTCCGCGCGGAGCTGGGCCTCAGCTACCTCATGGTGGCCCACGATCTGTCCGTGGTCCGCCACATCTCCAACCGGGTGGCTGTGATGTACCTGGGCAAGATTGTGGAGATCGGGGAGGTGGACCGGGTTTTCGACAACCCACGCCACCCGTATACCCGCGCGCTGCTGTCCGCGATCCCTGTCCCGGATCCGCAGTTCGAGCGCACGCGGGAGCGGATCATCCTACAAGGGGACCTGCCGTCTCCGCTGGATGCCCCGAAGGGCTGCAACTTCGCCACACGCTGCCCCGTCTTCGCGGCGCTTCCCGCTGCCAAGCAGGAGAAATGCCTGACCCTGGAGCCCCCGCTCGAGGCCGTGCAGCCTTCCGCTGCCGTGCAGATTTTGGAAGCCGGCCCGGCGCCTACACCGGATCAGCAGTTCGCCTGCTTCTTCCCGGATGGTGAACTGGACGAGCACATGCTGGTGGTCCACGAAACGGCGGAACCCCATGCACCCTAGATTTTTTCGACCCATCACAAGCACCACCCGCACCTATGAAGGGAAAACCATGAGGAATCTGACCAAGATCGGCGGCGCAGCGGCCATTGCCGCAGCCCTGACGCTGACGGCCTGCGGCGGTGGAGGAACACCCACCGGACCGGAAACCGCCAAGGGGCAGGGAACGGGCAGTGACCTGGCCAAGCTCATCAGCATCAACGAGAAGCCAGCCGCTGATCTTGAGCCTGGTGGCAAGGTCACCCTGCCGCTGGGCAGCATCGGGCCGGATTTCAACGGGTTCTCCAACAACGGCAACAGCTCGGACAACTCCGCGATGATGGCCCCGATCAACCCGGTGGCCGTGAACAGTGGCGGCATCGGCGGTTGCTGGAAGGTCGACTTCGTCGGAAAGGCAACGCCGAACAAGGACTTCTGCGAGTCCGTGGAGAGCAAGGTGGTGGACGGCAAGCAGACCGTCACCATCAAGGTCAACGACAAGGCCACGTACAACGACGGCACCCCGATCGACATCAAGGCCTTCCAGAACACCTGGAACATCCTGAAGAGCCCGGATGCCGGCTACGACATTGTGAGTTCGGGGGCCTATGAATTCGTTGAGTCCGTCGAGGCTGGCAGCAGCGACAAAGAAATCATCGTCAAGACCACCCAGCCGGTTTACCCCGTGGATTCGCTCTTCTTCGGTCTGATCCACCCGGCCGTGAACACGCCTGCCATCTTCAACGAAGGCTTCGTGGGCGAAATTCACCCGGAATGGATGGCCGGCCCCTTCAAGCTGGACCAGTACGATGCCGCAGCCAAGACCGTGACCATGGTTCCCAACGAGAAGTGGTGGGGCACCAAGCCGGTCCTGGAAAGCGTCGTCTTCCGCCAGCTGGAAACCAGCGCACAGATCGCTGCTTTCAAGAATGGCGAGATCGATGCCATGTCTGCCAACACCATCGCCCTGTACAAGCAGCTTGAGGGCACCAAGGACTCCGAGGTCCGCCGTGGCCAGCGCCTCTTCGCCGGTGGCATGAACATCAATGCCCAGAAGATCACCGACGTCGCCGTCCGCGAGGCCATCTTCGCCGCAGTTGACCGCGAGGCCCTCCGCAAGGTCCGCTTCAATGGCCTGAACTGGGAAGAGCCCAGCTCCGGTTCCATGATGGTCCTGCCGTTCTCGGACTACTACCAGGACAACTACCCTGTGAAGGAAACCGGCGCGGACGTCGCCAAGAAGGTCCTGACCGACGCCGGTTACGCGCCGAACGCCGCCGGAATCATGGAGAAGGACGGCAAGCCCGCCGCCTTCAAGATCAGCAACTTCGGTGACGACCCCACCACCCTTGCCTTCACGCAGACCCTGCAGAAGCAGCTCCAGGCCGGCGGCATGGATGTTGGCATTGACCAGCGTGCCTCGGCGGACTTCGGCAAGGTCATCGGCGGCCGCGACTTCGACATGAGCGTCTCCGGCTACACCGTTGGCCCGGATTCCACCGATGCCGTCAAGCAGTACTACGACTCCAAGGTCAACGAAAACGGTCTTGGCGACGCCGAACTGGACAAGAAGATCGCCGATCTCGCGTCCATCGAGGACAACGCCGAGCGCAACAAGGCAGCCATGGAGGTTGAAAAGGAGCACATGGCCAAGTACTTCTCCATGGGTGTTGTGATGAACGGCCCGCAGATCTCCTTCGTCCGCACCGGCCTGGCCAACTACGGCCCGTCCCTGTTCCAGAGCCTCTCCCAGGTTCCGGACTGGTCCACCCTGGGCTGGATCAAAAAGTAACACCCTCCCTGCAACGCTCTCTCACTTAACGCAGGGTTTTAGCCAACGCTCTCTCACTTCCGGCAGGTCATCCGCGGGGAAGTGAAAGAGCGTTTGGCTTTAACCCAGATTAACTGCGAGAGCGTTGGGGTACGGTTTTGCCTATGACCGCGACTGAAGCTGAACGCACTATCCGCACCGCCGTCGTCGGCTATGGACTCTCAGGGAGCGTTTTCCACGCGCCGCTCATCGCAGCGGATCCCCGCTACTCGGTGGACGTCATCGCCACGTCCGACGCCGGCAGGCAGGCTGCCGCGACGCAGCGGTACCCGGGGGTCAATACAGTGCCCGACGGCGACGCTGTCCTTGCGCTGGCCGGGGACCTTGACCTTGTGGTGCTGGGGACCCCGCCGGCCACCCACTTTCCGCTGGCGAAGGCTGCCCTGGAGGCGGGGCTCGACGTTGTGGTGGACAAGCCTTTCGCCGTCAGCAGTGGCGAGGGGCAGGAACTGATCGCCCTCGCGGAGCGGCTGGGCCGCGTTCTCACCGTGTTCCAGAACCGGCGCTGGGACGGCGATTTCCTCACGGCCCGGAAGCTGCTGGCCGGCGAATCGCTGGGCAGCGTGACCCGCTTTGAATCCAGTTTCGAACGCTGGTCCCCGGACATCTCCAAGGCATGGAAAGCCAGCGCCACGGCAGCGGATGGCGGTGGCGTGCTGTTCGACCTCGGAACGCACCTCATCGACCAGGCGCTGTTGCTGTTCGGACCGGCCGCCGTGGCCCACGCGGAACTGCAGGCGCGGCGTCCGCACGAGAAGGTGGACGATGACGTTTTCCTGGTGCTCAACCACGAGTCCGGGGTGACCAGCCACCTGAGCATGAACATGCTCTGCGCCCAGCAGGGCCCGCGGTTCCGCATCCTCGGATCCACAGGCGCCTTCACCAAGCACGGGATCGACCCGCAGGAGCCCTACATCGTTGCCGGCGGCAGCCCTCTGGACGCGGAATACGGTGTGGAGGCGCCGAAATGGGCCGGATCCCTGGGCCGCGACGGCCATCTCGATGCCCTGCCCACGGAGCGCGGTGCCTACCCTGAGTTCTACACGCTGCTGGCGGACAAGATCCTCGACGGCGGAACCGCCTCTGCGCTGCCCCTCCCGGTGGACCCGGCAGACGCAGTCGAGGTGCTGAAGATTATCGAATCAGCCCGAAAGTTGGTTTAAGTTCAATCGACTGCTCCACAAGCGCCGTTTTGAGTCCCCATAAGGGCGCTTGTGGAGCAATCGATGGGGGTTCTAGGCACAAACCAGTTCGTGCCAGTCCGAAACGAGGGGCAGGTTGTGCGCCTCGGAGACCGAGCGGTGAGCAACCTTGCCACCGGCGATGTTCAGGCCTGCGGCGAGGGACGGGTCGCGGTCGAATGCGGCCTTGACGCCCAGGTTGGCCAGGGCCACGGCGTAGCGCAGGGTGACGTTGGTCAGCGCGTAGGTGGAGGTGTTCGGGACGGCGCCCGGCATGTTGGCAACGCAGTAGAAGATCGTGTTGTGGACCTTGTACGTCGGTTCCTGGTGTGTGGTGGGGTGCGTGTCCTCGAAGCAGCCGCCCTGGTCCACCGCGATGTCCACGAGCACGGAGCCGGGCTTCATCCGGGAGACGAGCTCGTTGGTGACCAGCTTGGGTGCCTTGGCGCCCGGGATCAGCACGGAGCCGATGACGAGGTCGGCGTCGACGACGGACTTCTCGATCTCGTAGGAGTTGGAGGCAACCGTCTTGAGTCGGCCCTGGTACTGGGCATCCAGTTCGCGCAGGCGGTTGATGTTGATGTCCAGGATGGTCACGTCGGCACCGAGGCCCAGGGCCATCGCTGCGGCGTTGGTGCCGGCAACACCGGCGCCCAGGACAACCACCTTGGCGGGGCGGACGCCCGGTACACCGCCGAGCAACACGCCCTTGCCGCCGGCCGGAGCCATCAGCGAGGTGGCGCCCACCTGCACGGACAGTCGCCCGGCAACCTCGGACATGGGGGCCAGCAGCGGCAGCGTTCGGCCTTCCTGCACGGTCTCGTACGCGATGGCGGTGACGCCGGAGTTGATGAGCGCCTGCGTCAGTTCCGGCTCGGCGGCGAGGTGGAGGTAGGTGAAGAGGATCAGGCCCTTGCGGAAGCGGTGGTACTCGGCCTTGATGGGTTCCTTGACCTTCATGACCATGTCGGCGCGGGCCCAGACGTCATCGGCCTCGGTAACGATTTCGGCGCCGGCGATCGCGTATTCCTCGTCCGTGATCCCTGAGCCCAAGCCTGCGCCGCGTTCCACCAGGACCGTGTGGCCGTGGGTGCGGAACTCGTGAACGCCAGCAGCGGTGATGGCGACGCGGAATTCGTTGTTCTTGATCTCTTTGGGGACACCGATGATCATTTGTGGCTCCATATTCTCAGGCCAGGTAGGCCCGAAATTGCGGGGGAAGTTGTGATTCCAGAATAAATCCGGTTGTGACCCAACTGACAGGAAAGCAGGGTCCGGGGCGTGCGAGATCCGCGTCATTCCGGTAATTTTTGCTTCCATGGGTCGACAAATGTTCAGCGTGAAGGCGTCAGGTGTCGCCTGCTGTTCGTTCGCCCGGATGCCTGCCGGAGCAGTAGGGTTACCCCATGCAGCAGGACGTGGAACAACTGGTGGAGCAGGTGGCGCAGAAGCTTGGGCGGGGACTGTCGCTGGAGGACCTGGACGGCCTGCTGCTCGCTTATAGTTCCAACCAGTCCCATGCGGACCGGGTCCGGGTGAACTTCCTGTTGAGCAAGCGGGTCCCGGCCGATGTCAGCGCCTGGCAGCTTTCCCACGGCATCGCTACGGCCGTCCGCCCGGTAGCGATTCCGGCCAACCAGGAGCTGGGGATGCTGGGCCGGGTGTGTGTTCCCCTGATGGTGCGCGGTTTCCGCGTCGGCTACCTCTGGGTGCAGCAGGACTCGGCAGAGGAAAGCCCGACGGCGATCCTCTCCCAGTTGCCGGACGTGACCCCTGAGATCGAGCTGCTTTCCGCCCTGCTGCTGGACTCCAACACTGCCGAGTCCGAGTTCCGGCGGGGCCGCGAACGCGAGTTCCTGGCCGCCTGTTCCGGCGAGGCCAACGCAGTGGCCGCTGTGGCAGGCTGGAAGGAAATCCAAGGCAAAGGGCCGTGGCAGATGGTCACGGTGCTCGACGCTGATGGCTGGGCCGGCGGGCCGGACCCCATCGCCTCCACGTTGATCCACCGGTCGGCCGCCCTGCAGGCCACCGTGGGAGTGGACGTGGCGCTGTTCAGCGCCGGCACGGATACCCATTCGGTGGTGCTGTTCCGTGAGTCTGTGGGCCGGGCCAACCATGCCCAGGTGCTGGTCCACTACCAGCTGGAGCTGGCCAAACGCTCGGGCCGGCCCGTGCACCGCATCATCCTGGGCATCAGCGAGGGTTTTGCCAAGCCACGCGAGCTTGCCGAGGCCTACCGGCAGTCCAGGATGGCGGCGCAGGCGGCAGCTGTGGACCCCCAGCTCGGCGAACTGGTGGACTGCCGTGCCACCGGGGTGTACCAACTGCTCGCATCGGCGGGCGGTGGAGCCGGCGCCTGGGCTGACTCCGGGTCCGTTTTTGTGCGGATGCTGGAGGACCACGACCGCAATGATGAGCTTCTCCCCGTACTTGAGCTCATTTATGACAACGACGGCTCAGTCCAGGACGTGGCCACCAAACTCCACCTGCACCGCAGCAGCGTCTACAACCGGCTGGGCCGCATCCGGCAGCTCCTGGGCGTGGACCCGCTGAAGGGGATGCCCCGGCTGGAACTCCATGCGGCACTGAAAATGCGGCGCTGGGCGGCGCGCCCGCGGATCTAGCTCGCGCGCCGGGACCCAACGCCCGGGGACCCAACGCCCGGGACCCGCCCACGTCTGAGCCAGCTCACGCCGGAGCTAGGCCTGCTCTGGCTGCTCTTGCTGTTCAAGCTTCTTCTGCCGGTCCAGCCAGGCCATGATGGCCGCCAGCCTGATCCGGCGGTGCGTGCCACGGTATTCCACGGGGATCTCGCCGCGATCGGTCATGTTGCGCAGGTACGTGTGGGAAATCCCGGCGAGTTCGGCAGCCTGTGAGGTGGTGAGCATTTCCTCAACGCTGCTGACGGTCACCGCTTCGCCGCGGCTCAGCCGAGCGAGCAGGTCCACGACGGCGTCCCTCGCTTCACCCGGGAGGCGGTGGACGGTGCCGTCCACAAAGACCGTAATGTCGTTGCTGTCCCGGAGGGAACGCGCGAGGTTCAGGGCGTCGTCGGCGGGCAGGCCAGCCGTGACGCGTGGAGCTATGAGTGCCATGCCAGAAGCCTAACCCGAGCACCTCCTGGCTTGATCCGATCCGATCCGGGCCTCGCCTAGCCCAGACCCCCGCCCACGCCCGCGCTTCCGGAGGATTCTGCTCAATCATTCCGATCCACGCGAAGGCAGGCCCCGGAATGGCGCGGCCGCTTCTCCGGAACGCGCGAATGATGGAGCAGAATCCGACGCCCGCGCCGCACTCCAGCCACGGCAGGCACTTTCAGGAGTGAGGTCTCGGCGGGCTTTCGGGCTTTCGAAAAGCCTAGATCTCACGTTTTGAGTCCGCGGCGGAGCTCGTCTGCATTCGCCAACTCAGCTGCAAGCGCCTGCCGCGCCTCGGCGTCGAGTTCCAGGGCGCCGACGCTGTCCAGCACAGACGGGGCCAGCGAGTGGTTGCCGGTCCGCTCATGCAGCTCGGCGAGGTACACCAGCAGCGGCAGCTTCTCGGCGTCCGTCGCCTCCGGATGCCGCTGGAGCCCAGCCTCGATCACGGAGATTGCGGTCGCCTCGCTGCCATGCGCGTCGCCCTGCCGCGCCGCGTTCAACAGGACCCGGTCGAGCCGCTCCGCCGGAGCGGACACCGACCCGGAAGCCCCAGCCGACCCGGAGGCATCAGGGGCATTCTCGGAATCACCGAGTGCGCTCACCCGCAGCCAGTTGCCGCCCGGATCCACCACCGAAAAGCCGGCCGTGGTGCCCTGCTTGCGGCGCGGGCGGGTGATCCGCGGAATTCAAGAGATCGGCAACTTTCCGTAGGCGGCCCGCAGCCCCGCGGCGAACTCGTCGAAGAGCAGGCCGGTGTCCGGCACCAGCAGGATCACGCTGCCCAGCGAATTTTCGGGCTCGAAGCTTTCCACCCCGAAAAAGTGCAGGTCGATACCGCCACGCGTGAAGCACATGTAGGGATTCGGCCGTTCCTGCCGGACGTGACCTGGAAGCCGAGCGCTTCGTAGAACGGCGCCACGTCGTCCAGGCGGCGGCACGGCAGGATGGGGACGGCACGCTCGTTCATACCCTGAACCTACTCTCGGGGGAGCCCTGGGCGTCGCCCGTTTCAACGGTTCCCTGCCCACCAGTTGTTTGCGAGCGTCGATCCGGCAGGGAACCATCGAAACGGCGAAGCAGAAGCTATTCGGCGTCGAGGTCCGTTTCCAGGAGCTTGACCAGCGAATCCAGTGCCGCGTCGGCGCCGTCACCTTCAGCGCGGAGCACTACAACATCGCCCTTGGCGGCGCCCAGGGTCATCAGCGACAGGATGCTCGAAGCGTCCAGCGCGTCGTCCTCCGGGTCGCCCTGCATGGCAATGGTGACCTCCACTCCCACGTCTCCGGCGGCTTCCGCAAACAGTGCGGCGGGGCGCGCGTGCAGGCCGGAGCGGCTGGCGATGGTGGCGATGCGTTCGGGCATTGTTCCTCCTGGTGGGTGCTTCTTGGTGTCTGGCTAGAGCGGCGGGCGGTTAGTCAGAGGCGTGTGCTCAGAGGCCGAGTTCTTCGAGGACGGGCAGTTTTTCCCGCACCCAGGCCTTGGCTTCGGTGGCGCTGGGCGCGGACAGGGCCAGCTTGGCCAGCTGCTGCGCCTCAGCCAGCGTGACGGTCTTCAGCACCGCGGCCACGGCGGCAAGGGACCGCGCGGTCATGGACAGGGTGGTGACGCCAAGCCCGGTAAGTACGACGGCGAGGGCCGGGTCAGCGGCCGCCTCACCGCAGACCCCCACGGGTTTGTTGTGGCCTTCCGCGCGGGAACCTTCCACCGTCAATCCCACCAGGCGCAGCACGGCAGGCTGCCACGGGGTGTTCAGGTTGGCGAGCGGGCCCAGCTGGCGGTCCGCCGCCATGGCGTACTGGGTGAGGTCGTTGGTGCCCAGACTGGCGAAGCCCACCTCGCGCAGGATGGATTCTGCGGTCAGGGCTGCGGACGGCACCTCCACCATGACGCCCGGGTTGGTGATCCCGGCAGCGGTGCACATCGAGGCGAAATGGGCGGCCTCCTCCGCGGTGGAAATCATCGGGGCCATGACCCAGACGTCAGCCTCCGAGTCCTTCTCCGCGAGGGCGATCGCCTGCAGCTGGCGCTCCAGAACACCCGGCGTGGTGAAGTCGGTGCGGTAGCCCCGGACGCCGAGGGCCGGGTTGGGCTCGGTGGCGTCGGTGAGGAACGGCAGCGGCTTGTCGGCACCGGCATCGAGCGTGCGCAGGACAACCTTCTTGCCGGGGAAGGCGTCAAACACGCTCTTGTACGCTGCTGCCTGCTCTTCCACAGACGGTTCGGTATCGCGCTCCAGGAAGCAGAATTCCGTGCGGAAGAGCCCCACGCCCTGCGCGTTGAGGCCGGCAGCGGCCACGGCATCCTTGCCGCCGCCCACATTGGCGAGGAGTGGCACCAGGTGCCCATCCGCCGTCGTGCCGTTGCCTTCAAACACGGCCAGCAGGGACGCGTTGGTTGCCCAGGCCTCGGCTGCGGCGCGCTGGGCGTCATCCGGGTCCACGGTGATGGAGCCTGCCGCGCCGTCCACAAACACCTCGGTGCTGTCGGCCAGTTCGTCCACGCCTGCGGCGGCGACGACGGCGGGCAGGCCGAGGGAGCGGGCAATGATGGCGGTGTGGGACTGCGGTCCGCCGCCGGCTGTGACGAGGGCCAGCACCTTTTCGGGGTCCAGCGTGGCTGTGTCCGCGGGTGCCAGGTCCTCTGCCACGAGGATGAACGGCGTGGAGGAGGAAGGGATGCCCGGGGCGGGCACGCCCCGAAGCTCAGCCACGATGCGGGCACGGACGTCCAGGACGTCCGTGGCGCGTTCGGCCATGTAGCCACCGAGGTTGTGCAGCATTTCGGAGACCGAGGCGCCGGCCTCCCAGATGGCGCGCTGCGCCGAGGTGCCGCGGGCGATCAGCTTGGCGGCGTTCTTCAGGAGCATGGTGTCCTTGGCCATCAACGCCGTGGCCTCCAGGACGGCCTTACCGTCTCCACTGGCGGTTTCCGCGCGGGCTTTGAGCTCGTCATGGACGGCGGCCGCTGCCGCCTTGAGCCCGGCGATGGCTTCTTCGGCTGACGTGCCGCCGGCCAGCTGCTCGCCTGCGGGGGGTTCGCTGATCGGTTTGGGCATCTGCCGGACGGTTCCGATGATGCGGCCGGGGCTGACGCCAACTCCTGGGAAGGTCTGCACTGAAGGTCCTCGTTCTCTGCCGGTAGCCAGGCCCGCCTAGGTTTATCCCGGCGCCATGCCGGGGCCGCCGCGACCACTGTGTGCGAGGGCGGAAACGTGCCTGAAAAAATTGTATGTGATTCAGTTCATATAGCAATGCTATAGGTGATAGGGTAGCGGCTATGAGTTTGGATGGCCAGCTTCCCCCCAAAATGCGTCTGCTGCGTGCAGCGGCCGAGTTGCTGGCAAAATCCGCGGGAGCATCCGTGTCCACCCGCCAGATCACGCAGCTGGCAGGGGTTACGGCGCCCACCCTGTACCACCACTTCGGTGACAAGGAAGGTCTTTTCGACGCCGTCGTCGCCGCAGGTTTTGAGGAGTACGTTGCGGGCGAGAGGGACTTCGCCCCGTCCGGAAACCCGCTGGAGGATATCCGGCGGATGTGGGATAACCATGTCCAGTTCGGGCTCAAGCAGCCGGAACTGTACCTGGTGATGTTCGGCAATATCCGCCCGGAAAGCCGCCCCGCCATCGTTGCCGATGCCGAGGCGCTGATGGAGGAGATGCTGAACAAGGCAGCGGCCGCGAGCCAGCTGGACGTCCAGCCGCGCGAAGCAGCCAGGTCCATCCTGGCCGCCAACGTGGGTGTGACCCTGATGCTGATTGCGGAACCCGCCGCCGAACGGAACCTTGAACTGTCCATCATGACCCGGGACGCCATGATCTTTGCGGTGTCTGCGGCACAAGCCGAAGGGGCCGCGCCGGAAGACTCCGGAAAGTCCTCGGTGGTGGTGGCAGCGATTGCCCTGAATGCCGCGCTTCAGGCATCGCACTCAGACCAGCTCTCAACCTCGGAACTCAAACTGTTCCTCGAATGGCTTCACCGAATCTCGAGCAGCACGTCGTCGTAAGTATCGGACCCATCCTGCGCTGCAGCAGGAATGACGGTTAGGAAAGCACATGGCAACAGAGACAGTTGCGAAACCCCGCACCAGCCTGCGGGTCGGCGTCCAGAAGTTCGGGACGTTCCTGTCCGGCATGATCATGCCCAACATTGGCGCGTTCATCGCGTGGGGGCTCATCACCGCCCTCTTCATTGAGAAGGGCTGGATCCCGGTCCCGGCCTTGGGCGGCTTCGGCACCAACGCCGAAGGAGCACCCAATGTGGGCCTGGTTGGCCCCATGATCACCTACCTGCTGCCGCTCCTGATCGCCTACACCGGCGGCCGGATGGTCTACGACGTCCGCGGCGGCGTGGTGGGAGCCATTGGCACCATGGGCGTCATTGTGGGCGCCGGCATCCCGATGTTCATCGGCGCCATGATCATGGGCCCCTTGGGCGGCTGGACCATGAAGAAGATCGACCTCCTGTGGGAGGGCAAGATCCGCCCGGGCTTCGAGATGCTGGTCAACAACTTCTCGGCCGGTATCTGGGGCGCGCTGCTGGCGATGCTGGGCTTCTACGGCATCTCGCCGCTGGTTCAGGCCTTCAGCACCGGAGCCGGCAACGTGGTCCAGTTCCTGGTCAACAACGGCCTGCTGCCGCTCACCAGCATTTTCATCGAGCCCGCCAAGGTGCTGTTCCTGAACAACGCCATCAACCACGGCGTGCTGACCCCGCTGGGCATCCAGCAGTCGCTGGAGCAGGGCAAGTCGATCCTGTTCCTGCTCGAAGCCAACCCCGGTCCCGGCATGGGGATCCTGCTGGCCTACATGTTCTTCGGGAAGGGCCTTGCCAAGGGTTCGGCCTCCGGCGCAGCGATCATCCACTTCCTCGGCGGCATCCACGAAATCTACTTCCCGTACGTCCTGATGCGCCCGCTGCTGATCCTGGCCGCGATCGCCGGCGGCATGACCGGCATTGCCACCCTGGCCATCACCAACTCCGGACTCGTCGCTCCGGCGGCGCCTGGCTCGATCATTGCCGTGTTCGCCCAGACCTCCCGTGACAGCTACGTCGGAGTGATCCTCGCGGTGGTGCTCGCCACCACGGTATCGTTCCTGGTGGCCTCGGTGATCCTGAAAACCACCAAGCACAGCGACGAGGTGGACCTGAACGACGCCACGTCCAAGATGGAAGCGATGAAGGGCAAAAAGAGCTCCGTCTCCTCAGTGCTGACCGGCGCCGGTGCAGGCGTGGGCACAGCTGTCCTCGCCGGCCCCATCAAGAACATCGTGTTCGCCTGCGACGCCGGCATGGGCTCCAGTGCCATGGGCGCCTCGGTGCTGCGGAACAAGATCAAGGCTGCCGGCTTCCCAGACGTCAAGGTCACCAATGCGGCGATCGCCAACCTCAGTGACACCTACGATGTTGTGATCACCCACCAGGACCTGACCGAACGCGCCAAGCCCGTCACGTCCAGCGCCGCGCACTTCTCGGTGGATAACTTCATGAACAGCCCGCGGTACGACGAGATTGTGGAGCTGGTCAAGGAGCACAATACTGAAGGCGCAACGCCCGACGCCGGTGCTACAGCCGGTACCGCCGGCGCCGCAACTGCCGCCGGCCACGGCGCGCACGTTGCCAGTACCCCGGTGGATTCGGCACCCGCCGCCGGCAGCGGTACGGCACCAGCCGAGGCTGCGGAGACGGCGGCGCCGTCGGACATCCTCGTGGCCGACAGCGTCATCCTCAACGGCACCGCCACCACCCGCGATGCCGCCATCGACGAAGCCGGCCAGCTCCTCCTGGCCCGCGGCGCCGTGGACGAGGGCTACCTCGCGGCCATGCACGAGCGCGAGGAATCCGTGTCCACCTACATGGGCAGCTTCCTGGCCATCCCGCACGGCACCAACGCCGCCAAGGACCACATCCTGAAGTCCGCGGTGTCCGTGATCCGCTACCCGGACGGCATCGACTGGAACGGCAAGCAGGTCAAGTTCGTGGTGGGCGTGGCCGGCATCAATAACGAACACCTGCACATCCTGTCCTCCATCGCGAAGGTCTTCACCAACAAGGCCCAGGTGGCCCAGCTGGAAGCGGCGACGTCCGTTGAGGAAGTCCTGGAGCTGTTCGGAAAGGTGAACGCATAGTGAAAGCGGTACATTTCGGAGCGGGGAACATCGGCCGAGGCTTTGTTGGGCTGCTGCTGCACCAGGCCGGTTATGAGGTGGTCTTCGCGGATGTCGCGGAGGCGCTCATCGACCAGTTGGCGGCAGCAGACAGCTACAACGTCCACGAGGTAGGGGAGAGCCCCACCGTCCGGACGGTGGACAACTTCCGGGCGCTGAACTCCGGCACGCAGGAAGCTGAGCTGGTGCGGGAAATCGCGACGGCGGATATCGTCACCACCGCCGTGGGGCCGCACATCCTGAAGTTCGTGGCGCCCGCCATCACCAAGGGCATCGCGGCGCGGGCCGCCGGGCTGGCGCCGCTGCAGGTGATGGCTTGCGAGAACGCCATCAACGCCACGGACATCCTGCGGGCCGAAGTCGCCGCGCTCTGGGACGAAGCCGCCGGCTCCCTGGACGACGCCGCGGTGTTTGCGAACACCGCCGTGGACCGGATCGTGCCCAACCAGGCGCCGGGCCAGGGCCTGGACGTCACCGTGGAGACGTTCTACGAGTGGGTCATCGATCGGACGGCATTTGGCGATGCTGCGCCGGTCATCCCGGGCGCAACGTTTGTGGACGAGCTCTCGCCCTACATCGAGCGGAAGCTCTTCACCGTGAATACCGGGCACGCCTCCGCTGCGTACTTCGGGTTCGAGGCCGGCCTGGAGAAGATCTCCGATGCCATGGCCGACCAGGACGTCGCGGAAGACGTCCGCGCGGTCCTGGAGGAAACCAAGCAGCTTCTCGTGGCCAAGCACGGCTTCAACAACGACGAGCAGGAAGCCTACGTCCAGAAGATCCTGGTCCGGTTCTCCAACCCGCACCTGCCGGACACCGTGAACCGGGTGGGCCGCGCCCCGATGCGCAAGCTCAGCCGGCATGAACGGTTCATCGGCCCCGCGGCTGAACTGGCCGAACGCGGGATCGTGCCCGAGGCGCTCCTGGGTGCCATCGCCGCGGCCCTGCGCTTCACCGACCCCGCCGACGCCGAGTCCACCGAGCTCGCGCAGATCCTGGCGTCCTCATCGGCGGCAGACGCCACGGCCAGGATCACGGGGCTCGCTCCGGAGCACCCGCTGTTCGCGGCCGTGTCCACGCTGGTGGAGGAGCGCCAGGCGGAAGGTGCGAAGGCCCCGGCCTGACCCCCTCTCACTTCCTGCGGGTTTTTGGCCAACTCTCTCTCACATGGATGAGAGAGCGTTGGCGTTTAAGGCACCGAAAGTGAGAGAGCGTCTGAACGATAGGCGCGCTGGCCCTGTGGAATGCTGGGGAGATGACCACGAACCCCGGCGCCCCGACCCCCCTGCTGACCGCCGACGTCGACGGCGGGACCTTCCGCCTCAGGCACGCCGTGTCCGCGGACCTGCCCGCCATCGTGGCGCTGCTGGCCGACGATTCCCTGGGCGCCAGCCGCGAAATGGGCCACGAGATGGCGCCGTACGAGCGGGCTTTCGAAGCGATCGACGCCGACCCGTCCCATTTGCTCGTGGTGGGGGAGTACGCGCCGGCTGGGGCAGCTGACTGCACCGTGGTGGCTACCTTCCAGCTGAGTTTCCTGCCCGGCATTTCGCGGCAGGGCTCATGGCGCTCGCAGATTGAGGCGGTCCGCGTGGCGGGCAGCCTTCGCGGCCAAGGCATGGGAAACCTGCTGGTGCAGTGGGCGATTGACGAGTCCAGGCGCCGCGGCTGCACGCTGATGCAGCTGACCACGCACAAGTCACGCACGGCGGCCCACAGGTTTTACGAGCGGCTGGGCTTTAACGCGAGCCACGAGGGCATGAAGCTCACGCTCTGACAGCCCGGCCCGGGAGCATCAGCCCTTGGCGGATCCCTTGGGCACAAACAGCGTCTCCGCCTGCTCCAGGGACATGCCGTTGGTCTCCGGCACCTTGAACATCACAAAGAAGAACGACGCCGCGGCGAACAGCGCGTACATGGCGTAGGTCAGGGGCAGGGAAGCTGCGGCCATCACCGGGAAGCTGAGCGTGATGGCAAAGTTGGCCACCCACTGTGCGGCTGCGGCCAGGCCCAGGGCTCGGGCGCGGATCCGGGACGGGAAGATCTCGCCCAGGAGGACCCAGACCAGCGGTCCCCAGGACGCGCCGAAGCTGACCACAAAGATGTTTGCCGCCACGAGGGCCACCGGACCCCAGGCGCCGGGCAGGGAGATCCCGGAGCCTGATCCCGCTGCGGCGGAGAACGCCAGCGCCATGGTGCCCAGTGATACCGCCATGCCGATGGAGCCGGCCAGGAGGATGGGGCGGCGGCCGATCCGGTCCACCAGCGCGATGGCCACCAGCGTCACCAGGATGTTGGTGATGGATGTTGCCACGGAGATGGTGAGCGAGTCCTTCTCCTGGAACCCGACGGCCTTCCACAGAGTGGTGGAGTAGTAGAAGATCACGTTGATGCCCACGAACTGCTGCAGGACGGAGAGGATGATGCCCACCCAGACCACCGCCTGCAGGCCGAACGTCTTGCCGCGGAGCGAGCCTTTCTGGCCGGACAGCTTGTCCTCTTCGATGGCGTCCTGGATCTCGCGGATGTGCCGGTCGGTGTCCTCGGACGCGGCGATGGAGTCGAACACCTTGCGGGCTTCGTCTTCCTTGCCCTGGAACACCAGGAACCGCGGGGATTCCGGGAGGGTGTAGGCGATCCAGCCGTAAACCACGGCGGGAACCGCTGCGGCGAGGAACATCCAGCGCCAGGCTTCCAGTCCGAGCCAGAAGGCCTGGTCCGCGCCGCCGGCGGTGGTGGCGAAGAGCGCGTCGGACAGGAGTGCGGCAAAGATACCGGTGGTGATGGCCAGTTGCTGCAGCGACGCCAGCCGGCCACGGACCTGCCGCGGGGAAATCTCGGAAATGTAGGCTGGTGCGATCACCGAGGCCAGGCCGATGCCCAGGCCGCCCACCAGGCGCCAGAAGATCAGGTCCCAGACGCCGAAGGCGAAGCCGGTTCCGATGGCGCTGACCAGGAACAGCAACGCGCCGAGCTTCATGGCGGGGATGCGGCCGTAGCGGTCGGCGACTTTGCCGGCGAGGAACGCGCCGGCCGCGCAGCCCAGCAGGGCGATGGCCACGGCGAAGCCGGTCACGGCCTCGGAGAGCGCGAACTCGTCCTTGATGGCATCCACTGCACCGTTCACCACGGAGGAGTCGAAGCCGAACAGGAATCCGCCCACCGCGCCTGCGAGTGCCAGCCAGATCACCCGCTGCGGGATCTTGGCGGTGGTCTGCTCCTTGGCGGTGGGCATGATGCTCCCTGGGTTTGGGGGTGGGGTGGATGCGGGTGCGGACGTCGTCGGCTGCGGTACCGGCTTATGGCCGGCGCACACGCGCTAAACAGTGTGGCACGTCACCGCCCGCCGTTCCACTTGCGACTTGTTCCCTCCGAAACAGGAAGCCGACGACGGCGGGGTGTGCCGCCGTCGTCGTCGTCCACCTCCGTAGGGGGCCGGTGCACCCGCGCGTCACGCAGGGCACTCTTTTAGCCCGGCCGGCACGGAAAAAGCCCGGATATCCGCGGAACAACAACGGCAGGCAGCCCAAAAGACTGCCTGCCGTGACAGTACTCCGCTCAGCGCGCGGAACCCGGAAGAGCTAGTGGGCCGCCACCGCAGCTGTGTCTCCCCGCGGGGCGACCTTCGGATCCGTCAGCTTCTTGTTCGGCAGGGCGAAGCTGATCAGGAACGCGATCCCGGTGAGGACGGCTGCGGTGATCATCACGGTGTCGATCGCGTACGCGAAGCCCTCCGTAATGGGGCGGGTGAGCACGCTGTTGGCGGAGTGGAGCCAGCTGGTGTCATTGAGCGATTCGTTCGATGCCCCGTTCTGGAAGAACTCGTACAGCTTGGCGTTGGCCGGGTCCGCTGCCACGGCCGGGTCGCGCAGGACGGCCAGGTAGTCGGCGCTGGACATGGCTGACTTCATCGTGTCGGCGATCCGGCTCGCAGCCAGGCTGAACAGCATGGAGATGAACACGGCCGTGCCCACCGCGCCGCCCATGGACCGGAAGAACGCCGCGGAGGAGGTGCCCACACCCATGTCCTTTGGGGGCACGGAGACCTGCATGGCCAGGGTGAGCGGCTGCATGCAGAAACCCAGGCCCATGCCAAAGAACACGGCGATCACGCCGGGAACCCAGAGGCCGGTGTCCACGCCCAGGGACAGTCCCATAACCAGCGCGGCGGCGGTGAGGATGCCCGTACCCACGATGGGGAAGATCCGGTACGTGCCCGACGCCGAAATGGTGCGGCCCGCGGTGATGGAACCGGTCAGGATGCCGAGGGTGAAGGTGATCATCATCAGGCCGGCTTCGGTGGGTGTGAGCCCCTTGACCAGCTGCAGGTACATGGGCAGCATGGCGATGGCGCCGAACATGCCGATGCCGATGATGAAGTTCAGCAGCGAGGACAGGCCAAAAGTAGCGTTCCGGAAGAGCCGGAGCGGGATCAGGGCGTAATCTCCGGCGCGTTTTTCGGCCAGCAGGAACCAGATGATGCCCACCGCGCCCAGGCCGTAGCAAAGGAAGGAGTTCAGCGACGTAAAGCCCCAGCTGCGGCCCTGTTCCGCCACCAGGAGGAGCGGGACGATGGCGAGAGTGATGGCGGCTGCGCCGAAGTAGTCGATCTTCTGCTTCACGTGCTTGGCCGGCAGGTGCAGGAACATAAACACCACGGCCAGGGCCGCCAGGCCGATGGGCAGGTTGATGAAGAACACCCCGCGCCAGCCGTCAAAGCCCAGGATGTTGGCCGAACCTGCGAACGCGCCGCCCACCACCGGGCCGAGCACGGAGGAGATGCCGAACACCGACATAAAGTAGCCCTGGTATATGGCCCGGTCCTTCAGCGACACAATGTCGCCGATGATGGTCAGCGCGAGGGCCAGCAGGCCTCCGGCGCCCAGGCCCTGGACGCCGCGGGCGATGGCCAGTTCGGTCATGGAATGCACTGAGCCGGCGTAGAGCGAGCCGACCAGGAATATGACGATCGCGATCAGGTACAGCGGACGCCGGCCGAAAATATCGCTCAGCTTGCCGTACAGCGGCGTGCTGACCGTGGACGTGATGAGGTAGGCGGTGGTGGCCCACGCCTGGAGCGACAGCCCGTCGAGGTCGTTGGCGATGGTGTAGATGGAGGTGGACACGATGGTCTGGTCCAGCGATGCCAGGAACATGCCCAGCATGAGCCCCACCATCACGGTGACGATCTGACGCTGTGTCAGGGTTTCGCCGGCGGCACGCTCAGCGGTAGTTTTGGGCACGGCTTCTCCAGGAAAGAATAAGGGATCACGCTCGATAGTTGCTTTCAGTAACTATGTTAGTTCCCGTTTCATTCCCGCTGCCAGAGATTCTTGCGGAAGCGGAGCGCCGCCCGGGCCCCCGCCCAAGCTGGAGGACCCGATCAGCGCTCCACGAGGATGCCGTCCGGATCGCACCAGACGGTGACGCCGGGACGGAAGGTCACGCCGTCGAGCACTACATCCACGTCAACTTCACCGGCGCCGGCCTTGGCGCTCTTACGCGGGTTACTGCCCAGCGCCTTGACGCCCAGGTCCAGTTGGGCGATCGCCTCGCGGTCGCGGATGGCGCCGTTAATCACGACGCCGGCCCAACCGTTCGCCACGGCGCTCTCGGCGATCATGTCCCCCATCAGGGCTGTGCCCAGCGAACCGCCGCCGTCCACCACCAGCACGGCGCCATTGCCGGAGGTGGCCAGGGTGGACTTGACCAGGGCGTTGTCCTGGAAGCAGCGGATGGTCCGCACCGGGCCGCTGAAGTGTGACCGGCCGCCGAGGGACTGGAACTGGAGTGATACGGACGCCAGTTCCTCGCCGCGCTCATCGTACAGATCGGCGGTGTTGGGGCTGTTGGTGTTGCCAGCAGATGCGGTCATTGGATCTCCAGGTGTTCAGTGTCGTGGGGCTGCGCGCTGTCCATAGCCACACAAGGCAAGCGCCGTATGACAAGCGGGGCGATGCAGCCCACGATAGTCTGATTTTCAGAATCACCAACCGTTCCAGGGGGAACCAGCATGAGCCTGTCCGACACACCCGCAGCACCGGATCCCAGCGCTGCGTCGGCTCCCGGAGCGGGATCGGAAAGCTCGACGGCGGCGCTCGCCGAGCCGACGCAGAAGGTCACCGCGCGCTGGGTGACCGGGCTGGTGCTGGTCAATGTGGGCATTAACGCCGCCTTCTTCGGCCCCATCAATGTGTTCATCGGCCAGCAAGCCATCAGCATTGACGCCCTCAACAAGGAAGCCATCCTGTCCCTGGTGACGGGCTGTGGCGCCGCTGTCTCACTGGTGGCCAACCCGCTCTTTGGGGCCCTGTCCGACCGGACGGTCTCTGGTTTTGGCCGGCGTGCCCCGTGGGTCCTGGCCGGCGCCATCCTGGCCACGGCTGCGTTGCTGGCGATGTCCGGAGCCAGCACCGTGGCCCTGATGGTCCTCTTCTGGAGCCTGGTCCAGCTGGGCGCCAACGCAGCCTACGCGGCCATCACCGCTGCCGTGCCGGACCGCGTGCCGGTCCTGCAGCGCGGCGGAGTGGGCGGGCTGGCAGCCATGGGCCAGACCCTGGGAATCCTGCTCGGCGCAGTTTTCGGCGCGGTGGTCTCCGGAAACTTCATGGTGGGGTACACCATGTGTGCGGCCGCCCTGCTGTTCTCCGTGCTGCCGTATCTCTTCCACCGGAACGATCCGCCGCTCCCGCGGGAGGCCCGGCCGCCGTTCACCTGGACCGGGTTCCTGCGCGGTTTCTGGATCAGCCCTGCCCGCCACCCCGACTTCGCCTGGGCCTGGCTCACCCGCTTCCTGGTCAACGTGGGCAACCAGCTCACTATCGTCTACCTTCTCTTTTTCCTCCGGGACGTCATCAAGCATGAGGACCCGGCCCTGGGTGTCCTGATGCTCACGGGCATCTACGCGGTGATGGTCATGATCACCGCAGTGCTGGCCGGACCGTGGAGTGACCGTGTGGGCAAACGCAAGCCGTTTGTGATCGGCTCCTCCGCCACAATCGCCTTGGCGGGGCTGATCATGGCCTTTTTCCCGGTGTGGCCGGGGGCCCTGGTGGGGGCCGGTGTGCTGGGCATCGGCTTCGGCGCCTACCTCGCAGTGGACTTCGCGCTGCTGACCCAGGTGCTCCCGAAGGCTGCTGACCGGGGCAAGGACATGGGGGTCATCAACGTGGCCAACTCGCTGCCGCAGGTGTTCGCCCCGCTGATCGCCTTCCTCTCCCTGCAGTTCCTGGGAGGGTACGTCACGCTGTTCACCACGGCCGCCGTCATCGGCCTGCTGGGCGCTGTGTTCGTGGTCAAGATCCGAGGGGTCGACTGATTCCGGCTTTTGCCTGTGCCGCGTATAGTTGAGGCGGACTGCAGGCACACGGGATGGGGACTCTCCCTGCCGCTGCACCATAAGAACACAACCCCGGAATCCTGATGCCCGAGACCCTTTCAGCCCATCCGTCCATGGCCGCCCGGCCCTCCACGCCGCGTCAGCGGCTGCGCTACACGCGCGTCCTTGAGTCTGCCGCAGGGTTTGCCCGCAAAGGGCTGGAGTCGGTGGACCTCGCGGAAATTTCGGAAAAGTCCGGTGTGCCGTTGGGCACCGTCTACCGCTATTTCCCCACGGCCAACCACCTGATGCTGTCCCTCTACCGCCAGCAGCTGGACGAGCTTCAGGGCAGGGCCCGCACGTCGGCGGCCAGCTTCGGTGGCCGCGCCCTCACTGGCGTGGTGATGGAGATCTTCCATATGCGGGTGATGCAGCCGGCAGTCGAACAGTGCCTGAGCCGCTGCGTGTACCTCAAGGACAAGGACACCACGGCGCTCCTGCATGAAATCGATGCCCTGAGCGAAACGGCTGTAGCCACCGCCTCTGACGACGCCGTAGCAGCCCGGGTGCTCCTGCTGACCGTCACTGGTCTGGTCCAGTCCGTCCGTAACCGCCGGCTCTCGCTGTTTGAGGCCGAAGAGGACCTCAAAATGGCCTGCACCTTGCTTGCTCCGGTGGCTGCCGGGGCCCGGGCTGCCCACCGATCGGCGTAACTGGTCTAGACCAGTCGGCCAATAAATACGTCTTTATGCCGTGATGTGGCTCACAAAATTGCCTGACAAAACGATTTGTCACACTCCCGGAGCCTCGAATGCACTTTCTGGAGCGTGAGCGCTGTTTATTATGGCAGGACCGGAGTGGCTGGCAACCCGCATCTGCAAGGGCTTCACCCCGGGCCCGCCACCTCTGGGCCCAAGAAGCAACGAATTCCACCTTGAGCCTCCCTGCGCTTGAGCCTTTCTGCGCCGTGCGCCCACGGCTAGCCCCAGGAGACAACGACGTGTCCATTGACGTAATCGCACCTACCGACAATTCAGCAGCCACCGCCCTGACCGAGGCCGAGATCTTCGACGCCCACCAGGGCGGGAAGCTCTCGGTGACCAGCACGGTCCCGCTGTCCAACAAGCGCGACCTGTCCATCGCCTACACCCCCGGTGTGGCCGAGGTCAGCCGCGCCATCCACAACAACCCGGAACTCGCCAAGACCCTCACCTGGGCGCAGCGCCTGGTGGTTGTGGTCAGCGACGGCACCGCGGTGCTGGGCCTGGGCAACATCGGCGCCGCCGCCTCACTGCCCGTGATGGAGGGCAAGTCCGCCCTGTTCAAGACCTTCGGCGAGCTGGATTCCATTCCCCTGGTCCTGAACACCACGGACGTTGACGAGATCGTGGAAACCCTGGTCCGCCTTCGCCCCAGCTTCGGCGCGGTCAACCTCGAGGACATCTCGGCCCCCCGTTGCTTCGAACTCGAAGAGAAGCTCATCGAAGCCCTGGACTGCCCCGTCATGCACGATGACCAGCACGGCACCGCCGTGGTGGCCCTCGCCGCCCTGACGAACGCCGCCAAGGTCACCGGCCGCGGACTCGCAGACCTCCGCGTAGTGGTTTCCGGCGCCGGAGCCGCCGGCATCGCCGTCGCCGAAATCCTGCTCGCCGCCGGCATCACGGATGTTGTCCTGCTCGATTCCAAGGGCGTCATCAACCGGGAGCGGGCCGACATCGCCGCAGACCCGCAGAGCAAGAAGTCCCAGATGGCAGGGCGCAGCAACCCCCGCAGTGTAACGGGCGGCCCCGGCGAAGCGCTGCTTGGCGCTGACGTGTTCATCGGGGTTTCCTCCTCGAAGCTGGACGAGGCGCACCTGAAGCTGATGAACGCCGACTCCATCGTGTTCGCCCTCTCCAACCCGGACCCCGAAGTCCTGCCCGAGGTGGCCGCCAAGTACGCCGCCGTGGTGGCCACCGGCCGCAGTGACTTCCCCAACCAGATCAACAACGTGCTGGCCTTCCCCGGAATCTTCCGCGGCGCGCTGGACGCCGGTGCCCGCCGGATCACGCCCGCCATGAAGCTTGCCGCGGCCCGCGCCATCGCCGAACTCGCGGAAGCTGACCTTTCGGTGGACTACATCGTGCCCAGCCCGCTGGATCCGCGCGTTGCCCCGGCCGTGACGGCCGCGGTCGCCGCAGCCGTGGAAGCCGAGTAACCACCGCAGCCACGCACTGACACAACGCCCGACGGCGGTGCCTCTCCGCGCAGGGGACGCACCGCCGTCGGGCGTTAAGCGGCGAAGCTGACCGCAGTGCCGCCCTAAACTGGGGCTCATGAACTCCGAAACCGTGGTGAGCATCCTGTGCGGCCTGGCCATCCTGGTGGGCGTGGCGGGCACCATCATCCCCATACTGCCCGGCAGCTTCCTGATCGGGCTCAGCCTGCTGGCGTGGGCCATCTGGGGCGGCGCCGGAACCACAGGCTGGGTGGTCTTCGCGGTGGGGATGGTATTTGTGCTGGCCGGCATGGCCGCCAGCGCCGTGCTGACCGGCCGGAAGCTCAGGCAGCACAGCATCCCCAACCGCAGCGTGGTGATCGGCCTGGCGGCGGGCGTGGCCGGCATGTTCATCATCCCGGTGGTGGGGCTTTTTGTGGGCTTTGCCGTGGGCCTGCTGCTCAGCGAATTCCTCCGCACCCGGAACTTCGGCACGGCAACTTCCACCAGCTGGGCAGCCCTCAAAGCCACCGGGCTGGGCATGCTGGTGGAGTTCGGACTGGCGTGCCTGGCGGCCAGCACCTGGGTGATCGGGCTCTGGGTCGCCGCGGCCACGTAGGGCGTGCCCATCGGTCCGCCACGTAGCATGGAGAGATGACCGTGGGGGATGCCAGAGGACCGATCTACCGGGACATGCGTGACCTGACGCCGTTCGGGAACGTCCACATGCAGACCCCCGTCCGGGAGCTCGCCGGCAGCGTAGGCGGGCTGATCCACGGAGTGCTGGGCGGCCGGGATGCCGCGCTGATTGCCGTGGACGGCGACGTTCCCAGGCTCAAGCGGATGCCCGGAAAAGCGGCCAAAGCCGTGCATGATGCCATCTTCACCAGTAAGGAACCGGAGCGGCTCATCGCCCTGGGCCGCGCCTATCCGGGCTGGGCCGGGCTCTGCTCCGTTATGGCCGGCCTCCTGGCGTACCAGCACGGCGGCTACCTGCGCGCGTCCGAACTCCTCCAGCGCGGCCTGTCCATCAGAAACGACGACGACGCCAACCAGTATGCGGCCACGTACCTCGCGCGTGTGGTCACCCGGGTAGAGGTTGCCGAGCGTATCGAAGTCCCCGTGCTGTTCAGCCAGGAATCGGTTTTCCTGGCACTGTCGCACTCCTTGAGGGAGACGGGCCAGCTGGAAGCCGCGCTGCAGACGGTGGCCGGGTTGCCGCCGTCGTTGCCCTCAGCCTTGGCTCGCTGCGCACTGGCGTTCGCGCTGGGACGCGACAAGGAAGTGGTGATCTGTACGGAGGGGCTGCTGAACTCCGACGACCTCTCGGCGGCCCTCCTGCTGCTCCGCGGGCGGGCGCTCCGGCGGCTCGGCGCCCACGCAAAGGCGCACGACGCCCTGAAGGAGGTGCTCCGCCGTCGGAAAACCGACGTGGTGCTCCGCAACGACGCCCTCACCGACCGTGCCCTGCTGGTGCTCGACAACGGCCGCAAATCCCTCAACCCGCGGGACTGGCTCCGCGGCAGGCCGGCGGAGCTGGAAAC
The DNA here is from genome assembly GCF_023913755.1 of Pseudarthrobacter cellobiosi. Taxonomy (GTDB): domain Bacteria; phylum Actinomycetota; class Actinomycetes; order Actinomycetales; family Micrococcaceae; genus Arthrobacter; species Arthrobacter cellobiosi. The sequence goes on along the minus strand of NZ_JAMXBJ010000030.1, from coordinate 6,521 downwards.
GTTCGAAGTCATCCGCAAGGACATTGACGAGCGCCGGCTGTGGGAGCAGGAGTGGGAAAACCTGGACGGGAAATAGACTCCGGTTGCGGGCGGCCTTACGGACCTGCCTAGTGGACCTGCCTTGTGGCCCAGGCCGCCCCGGAGTACAACGGAGGCATGAGCGACGCAGCCCGGTCCTGGATGGAAAAGTACATCGCGGCGTGGACCACCAACAACCCGGAGGACATCGGGTCTCTGTTCACCGAAGAAGCCGTCTACGCCACCCGCCCGCATGATGTCGATGCCTGGCGGGGCCGCGAGCAGATCGTGGACCGCTGGCTGGAGGCGCGGGACGAACCCGGGGATTGGACGTTTGACTGGACGCTGTTGGGGACGGATAGCGGGCTGGGGACCGACGGCGGGCTGGCCTTTGTGCAGGGTTTCACGGACTACCTTGGTGATAGTCCCAGCTACGACAACTTGTGGGTCATCCGCCTTGAACCGGACGGTCGGGCGTCCGAGTTCACGGAATGGTTCATGGAGCGCAAGGCCTAGGTTTGCTGCTGAGCTCGCCCGAAACGCTGTGCCCGAAGGTGGCGTCAGACCTGCCCGGTGAGCCCGGCAACCAGCGGAACCAGCTGCTCGGAGAGGAGCGCCACGCCGAGGGCAACCATGATGATGCCGCTGGCCAGGGTGACTGTCCGCGCGGCGCCGGGCCGGGACTGCAGGAGTTTGCGGGCCAGCAGCGCCACACAGGTGTAAACGGTTCCGGCCAGCAGGACAAAGGTCAGGCCCAGCAGGCCGGACTGGACGGGGACCGGGAGGGAGGCCTCCGGGCTGACGAACTGCGGCACAAGCGCCACATAGAACAGCAGCCCCTTGGGGTTGATGCCGCTGGTGCCCATGCCCTGAAGGAAGGTGCGGAGCTGGTTGGCGGGCTTCCCGACGGCGTCTGCCGCACTGAAGGAGGCTCCGCGCCAGGAGCGGAGGGTGCTGATGCCCAACCATAGTAGGTAGCCCGCGCCCGCTACCGTAAGCCAGCCCAGGACACCCGGCAGGCCGGACAGCAGGGCTGCGAGACCTGCCACCATCAGCAGCGTGTGCAGGACGTAGCCGCCGCAAAGTCCGGCCACGGCCGGGACAAAGCTGCGCTGCCGCAAACCGGCCGTGATGGAGTACGCCCAGTCCACGCCGGGGGTGCAGGCAAGGGCGACTGCCACCACCACAAAGGCGAAAAACAGCTGGGGATTCATGGTGGGCTCCTGTCCGATAGGTACAGGACAAACCTTATGAAGTTTCCGGCCATAAGTGCTTACCCTTTTCGCCGAGCAGAAGCCGCAATTGGTAAGATATTTGCGTGATTGACCATATTGACAGAAACATTTTGCGCCACCTCAAAGAAGATGGCCGGATGACCGCCACGGCGCTGGCCGCGAAGGTCGGGCTCACGGTGGCGCCATGCCACCGGAGGCTTCGGGACCTGGAGACGTCAGGCGTGATCCGCGGCTACAAGGCGGACATCGACCCGGCCGCCGTCGGGCTCGGTTTCGAGGCCATTGTGTTTGTGACTTTGCGCCAGGTGGACCGCTCCACGATGGAGATCTTTGAGAACCGGGTGGCAGACAACCCCAACATCGTGGAGGCGCAGCGGCTCTTCGGCTCCCCGGACTACCTGCTGAAGGTCATCGCCGAAGACCTGCCTGGCTACCAGCGCTTCTACGACGCCGAGCTCACGTCACTGCCCGGGGTTGAGCGGCTGACGTCCACGCTGGTGATGAAGAACCTGAAGTCCAACGCGGGGCCGCCGGTGTAGCGCGAGGGCGTTTGTTCTGCGTTGCGTTGCGTCAGTCCGTGGGGCGGACGTGGACGATGATCACCTGGGTGTCCTTGCCGCCGTCGTACCGGAGGTCGTAGTTCACGTCCAGGCCCGTGGAGGTGCCGGAGGTGACGGAGAAATCGGTCTTTCGTTCCGGGTCCCGCTGGGCACCGGCGATCCAGCGTTCGGCGGAGTCGGCGTCGATCCCGTACCGCGCCACACCGTCCCGGATGAGCTCAAAATACTCGTCGGGCGAGTCGGCGGTGAGGAAGTAGGTGACCTCGCTGAAGTCCGGCCGCTTGTTCGTGGTGTTCAACCGGATACGGTCCGTTTCGCCACTGATCTCGCCGCTCGGAGCAACGATGGTGAGCTTGATCTTTCCCGAGTCCTTGGTATTGATCTCGGGCCCATAGCTGTCTTCCGTGACCCGGACAGCAGCCTTTTCCAGCCTTCCCGAGCTCATGTCCAGCCGCGCGGTCTTGGATTCGCGGATCTGGTCCACGCCGGCAGCGTCGAGGGTGGAAAATTCCGAGGTGCTCATGGTGCTCCCTTGAGAGGTCGGTTCGTTCGTGGTGCCACTGATCTGGCAGCCCGTCAGGGCAAGGCAAGCGGAAAGGGCAAGAAGTACGACGGCGGGCCGCCGCCGCTGGCGCCGAGGTGCGGTTGGGCATGTGGTCTTCACTGGTGGACCTCCGCGCCGAAGCCATTTACAAAGCGGTCCATGATGCCGGGGATGTTGTTGGTGGGGCGGTGCTGCTCCACGCGGTCGTTGAAGTCCGAACCGATAATTTGTTCTGCACGTGCGGGATCCGTCGCCAGGAGGTTCTGGTAGGCCGGGAGGGTGTCCTGCCGGATGAGCTCCCACCGCTGGTCCGCGTTGGAGACGTTCCCGTCGGGGAACCCTGTGGTGAAGTCGGTGCGGAACTGGGTGGGGTTGTCCCAATTTGTGAAGGGCACGTTTTCCGGGCCGGGACTCTCCACGCTGAAGGTGTAGGGAAAGACTTCCGGGTAGCTTTTTGCGCCCGGGATGGACGGCTCGCCGGCCAACGTGACCATGTACGTTATGGCCTCTCCGCCAGGGTGGATCCGCATTTGGTCGTAATCGTCCGCGATGATCTCGTTCTGCTCGCGGTACAGGAGGGCGGTGTTGCCTTCCTGGATCAGATCCGGGTCGCCGGAATCGATCTTGGCCCACTCCTCGGCGGTACCGGTGTCGATGGCGCCCGAGTCCCGCAATCTGTTGATTTCCTCGATTCCGCCGTTCATGTAGGCCTCATGTTGGCGGGCTTGGTCCAGGAAGATCTCCTTGTTCATATCCAGCATGCTGGTCTCGTAATAACGGATCTCCTGGTCGGTCATGCCTGCGAGCTGTTCGATCTGGTCAAGGATGGGGAGCGGGATGTCCGAAGCCGGATTGTCCGCGATCTGCTGGGCGAGGTCCCGCAGCATGGCCATGTCCTTGAAGCCGCCTGCGAAGGACGGGCCGATCATGTTGGCCATGCCGGCCCACTGCAGGTCCGGGTTGGAGAGGTACGCCCGGCCGTAGAAGTCGTAGACCTTCTTGATGGTCTCCCAGTTGTGTTCGGTGCCTTTGGAGGTGTCCCAGCTGGCGGGGTCGATGCCCATGTCCAGCATTGCCTGGTTGTTCCAGTAGTCGCTGAGGAAATCCGCGTCTTCCTCGGAGCTTTTGTCGATCAGCCCAGAATCGGCGGCAGCATCCATGGCGGCCTTTGCAGCCTCGGGGTTTTCAAGCGCCCAGTGCCTGAATTCCTCGCTGCCGAGGTAGGCCTGGCGTTCTTCGGGGGTTATGCCGTTCAGCCGGTCCGTCAGGTCCTGGGCAGCGCCGTCCCCGGAACCGCTGCCACCACTCCCGGAGCCGCCACCTGAACCGGCCCCGTCGCTGGCCTTCTCCTGCTCGTCGGCGTTGGCGAGCAGCGTCTTGGATGCCGACTCCAGCCCGGCCGTTGCGGACTTCAGCAGCAACAAGCACGATGACGTCCAGTCGCTGCGGAAGCGCTCGGCGTCGTGCCCTTTCCAGACGCCTGTGCCGATGACGCTGCTGAGCTGCTGGCCGAGCAGGCTCAACCTGGTGGCGCCGCCTGCCAGGTCCTTGGCGAGCTGCCGCAACTGGGCAACGTCGCCGCCGTAAAAGTTCCCCGCCATGTTTCCCCCTGAATGGATTCCCGTGCCAGCCTAGCTGCGATGCGTCCGCGAGGGCGATGGGGAGAGCTTCCCGTGCGGCCTGAAAGTCGGGCAATAATTCAGTCCCGCAGCAGTCCGGTGGTGCGGTACGGGATGACTTCACGCAGGAACATGCTGGTGGACGTCCGGACAATGCCGGGGCAGAGCCGGATCTCCTCGGACACGCGGTAGAGGTCGTCCGGGCTGGTGGCCACCACGCGGATCAGCAGGTCGGTGTCGCCGGCAGGCGCATGGCATTCCAGGACCTCGGGGATTTCTCGCAGGGCCGCGATGGCTTCGTTGAGGTGGCTCTGGTCCAGTTCGGCGCTGACGGCCGCCGCCACACCCCTGCCCAGGGCGGAGGGGAGCACTCGGCTGCTGTTGGGACGGAGAGCGCCCGACGCCGTCATCCGCTCCAGGCGCGACTGGACGGTCCCTCGCGCCAGGCCCAGCCGCTGGGCCAGCACCATGATGGGGACGCGCGGGTCCTCGTCCAGGGCATTGAGGATGCGCTTGTCCGTGGCGTCCAATTGCTGCAATCTGATCAGTTCCTGTCGGAGCTCGTGGTCTCTATTGGTCAGACTGACCAACGAAATGCTTGCCAGTTGTGCCAACTGTATGGCGTCTGCTCAAATTGTGGCAACAAGGGCTGAGGCTACCGCCGAATCCCGCAGGCTACAGGAACTCCGGCACACCACCCGGCAACTGGACACCGCCTCCCGCAAGGAGGACGCCGCTGATTGACACTTGTTCACACCACGGTCATTCTGCACACACGGCAAGAGCCCCTGAGCCACCGACGTCGGATCCTCGAAGTCATCGGTAGCTGAGGGGCTCTTGCTGCCCGGACTAGGGTTGATCCATGACCCCTGCCGGCCGCTTTGCCCCCAGCCCCTCCGGTGAACTGCATATAGGAAACCTCCGCACCGCGATGCTCGCCTGGCTGTTCGCCCGGTCCACCGGCCGCGACTTCCTGCTGCGCGTCGAGGACCTTGACCGGGCGCGGGCCGGCGCAGAGGCGGAGCAGCTCCGCGATCTGGAGGCCGTGGGCTTGACGTGGGACGGCGCCGTCGTGCGCCAGACGGACCGCGGCGCCGTCTACGCTGAAGCGATCGGGCGGCTGGCTGCCGCAGGCCTCACCTACGAATGCTTCTGCACGCGCCGCGAAATCCAGGAGGCGCCGTCAGCGCCGCACGCGCCGCAGGGTGCCTATCCGGGCACCTGCCGTGAGCTCGACCCTGCCGAGCTGGAGTTCAAACGCTCCACCCGGCCTGCGGCCATCCGGCTCCGCGCCGAGGTAGCGGAGTACGCCGTGCGGGATGTGCTGCACGGCGACTTCACCGGCCTGGTGGACGATTTTGTCCTTCGCCGCAACGACGGCGTCACCGCCTACAACCTGGCCGTCGTGGTGGACGACGCCGCACAGGGCATCGACCAGGTGGTGCGGGGCGATGACCTGCTACCGTCCACGCCCAGGCAGGCGTATCTTGCGTCGTTGTTGAACATTCCCATTCCGGAATATGCACACGTGCCGCTGGTGGTGAACTCCGACGGCGCCCGGTTGGCAAAGCGCGACGGCGCCGTGACGCTGTCCGACCTCTCCCTCGCGGGCGTTTCCTCCGCTGACGTGCGGAACCTCATCCTGCAGTCCCTGGGGCTGCCGGCCGGGACGCTGGAACACGCACTCGCGGCGTTCCGGCCGGCGGACCTCCCGCGGGAACCGTGGGTCTGGACCGGCCCTAAGTAGCGCGCGAGCGGACACTTGCGGCCCCGCGGACGTGAGGCCACTTGCTGCCCTACGCGTAGGCTGGAGCTATGTCGGCACCCGAATTCACTGAAGCACAAATCCCTCAACCGCGATTCACTGTCGAGACGGCGCGAGTCCTGGCCGAGGTGGCCCACAACCGGCAGAAGGACAAGCTCAAGCGGCCCTACCGTGACCATGTGATCGCGGTAGGTGACGCCTTGGCAGATTTCGACGACGATATCCGGATCGCCGGTTACCTTCATGACATTGCCGAGGACACTCCCATCACGCGGCAAGCGCTGCTGGACATGGGCGTTTCCGAGCGGGCAGCGGACATCATCGAGCGGGTCACCAACCGGCTGCACGAGAATCCCGATGACTATCAGGCCGGCATGAACTTCATTGCCGAGGACCACGACGCAGCGTTGGTGAAGATCGCGGACAACGCCCACAATTCCCTGCCCGAACGCGTCAGGGCTCTCGCCGCGAAGTGGCCGGACAAGCCGCCCGTCACCAAGTACCGGGATGCCCGTCCGGTGCTGTACGCCGCCGTCGACGTCGAGGAAGTCCGCAAGATCCTTGCACGGATTAATCCCTGGCTGCTGAAGGAACTGGACGACAGGCTCGACGACGAAGACGACACGGACTACGAGAACCTATCCTACGAGGAGGCTCCCGTCGCTGAGTCGGTCCCGGTGGTCGAGCCTGTCAGTAATGATTGATGTGGGGGTCGGGTTGGTCTGACTCAGAGCCTGTCTGACGCTTTGGCTGTCTTTATTTCGATGCGTCGGCCGGCCT
>NZ_JAMXBJ010000029.1 GCF_023913755.1 Pseudarthrobacter cellobiosi | reverse complement strand
CAGCGCGCGCAAATACGTTGGTGTGCAACACACTATTTTCTCACGGGAGCCCACGCTCAAACAGGCCCGGTCTGAGCCGGCGAACAAGAACTGGCCCGCGGCCGGGTCAGGGGCCGGTGCGTATGCGATCGCGTGCGCAATTCACAACGGCGGACAAATCGAGCCCGTAGGTCGGCCCCTCGCCGGAACCGTACTCCGCGAGTCGGGCCGCGCCGCGCTCTAAAAGCCGGAGCGCGCCAACGCTGTTACCCCGGGCGGCGTGGGTGAGCCCGACGCAGATTTGGGCGAGTCCTTGCCAAAGGTTGCGTTCTTCGGCGGGCCCAGCTTTCCATCGGGCCTCGAGTACCTCATGGGCGGCGAAGGGCCGGCCAGCTTCCACCAGACTCCGGGCCGATACCAAAGTCTGCGCCGGCGGCAGCGGCTCCTCCGAGACCGGTTCGACGCCAGCGCTTCCGTACGGCAGCGGCCGCCCAAGAGCGTCACGTGGCCGGGCCTGTCGCGGGCGCCTTGAAGCGTCCCGATCCCTGTCACCACTCATTGCAGTTTCCGCCATGGGCGTCCCTGGACCTTATCAAGCTTCATACGTCCAATGCTAAGACCCGGCCGTTCGAACATCCGTCACCGCACTAAGGTCCTCTGCGGGGGCTCGTCGGAGGGTTCATGCACCCGACGCGTGGTGTCGCCACGGTCCATACACAAAGCCGACTGCGCGGAATATACTTTAGCTCAACCCCACATTGGGAGAGAAGCGATGATGCGCGGATTTGGCAGACGCAGATTGGGCGGACGCGGAATAGGTCTTGTCGGGGTGATCTATCTGGTCATCGGACTGCTTGTTGCTGGAACTCACGGCTACCTCGTGGCCTGGAACATCCCGGGCAATATTTTGGAAGGTCTGGCTGCCATACTTCTCTGGCCGCTCGTCGCGTTCTTCGCCGTCGATCTGCATGCCCTAATCGTTTGAACCCAACAAGAATCAAGCCGCGCGACGACAGGACGTACGCAGCTACGCTACGGTTGATGCCGCTGCCTGAGGAGTGTGGCTCCAAATGCGTCCGACGGACCCATATTCCCGGTTTGCGCATTTGGGGTCAGTAGTACACCTCAGAGTGAGCGAAGGCGGTGGCCCTGCCGAGTGAGTCAGGCAGTCTGCCGGGTGTTTGACGACCCGCGCCAGGAATCCCAAATTTCAGCGCCCCTTTTCGAGCGGTCGGTTACTCCAGTGAGGTTGAACAGGTTGGCCAGATTCGTGCCGCGCCCGGAGAAGCCCTTGATGGTGCTGGTGGTAGTGGAGGCGAGGACAACGAGGCCGGGCAGGCGATCATCCTGACCGGTGGAGAACGACCCGGGAAAGGGCGCCATGTTCGTATGCGTGGCGGGCCCGGTGAGCTGCAGACCGGTGAAGCCTGCTGCAGCCAGGCCGCCGTCGTACCGCACCCTCAAATCGACGAACCAGCCAGCACCAGCGATCCCGGCGTTATCGCCCTTCCAGGGCAAACACCTCGATCTCCACTGGATGGTTTTCCGATGCGGCAGGGACAGACTTCTCCGGCGTCGGACTCGCACCTGGCGCCAAAGACCGGCTCCAGCCATAACGACGAGGGCTTGGGCCGGATCGTTCACTTATAGCCAACTCTCGCCGCCGTACCCCCTGCCAAGCGGGCTCCGTTCAATGCGCACGGTGAACTCCGAGGGATTGTCAGAGAGCCACCTTGAAGAGTCGCATCCATTTACGAATGATGTGCACAGTCACCTGCCGCAGTACTCGCAGATGGCGGCTGACTTCTTCTCGGCTTCGTCTATGGACTGTTCGCCACGGTGACAGTCCGGGGTGCTTGGAAAGACAGGAGTCTGATCCAGTCGGGCTGGTACTCCTGCAGATGTACTTCCGGCAGGGCAGTGGCGGTCTCCTCGACAACTATGGCGGCCTCCAGTTCGGCGAGCTTGGCGCCGAGGCAGCGGTGGATGCCGGAGCCAAAAACAAGGCCATAGCCGGTGGATTGACCGCGCCGGACCGCCTTCGAAGGCATGGACTGGCTCACGAGTGCGGCCGGTGACGTGATGTGGTTGCCGCTCAGCTCGAGGAGAATTTCGGTGCCGGCAGGGATCAGGCCGCCGTCGATGCTCGTGTCGTGGGCTGCCACGCGGCGCCAGGTGGGGACGGATGATTCGGTGGCAAGCACGTGCCGGACCATGGTCCTGGAACCTGCTTCAGACGCCGCGTCGTTCCAGCCCACGGGCGCGGACCCCTCCAGGAGGCGGAACAGGGTGGTGCTGATCAGCTGGGTGGTTGTTTCCTGTCCGGCGATCAGCAGGAAGTAGCCGAGCGAGCAGATTTCAGGCGTGGACAGGCCGTGCTCGGCCAGGGATTTGAACAGGTTGCGTCCTGGGGCCTTTTTGGATTCCGCCACGAGCTTGCGCAGCCAGACGTAGAAATCGGCGGCGCTGTGGGCCAGTTCAAGTTGCCGGTCCTCGTCGGGCCAGCCCCAGAACAGCTCCATGGAGTCAAGGCCCCAACGCTTGAGGTCCGTAAGATCCCGAACGGGCAGCCCGAGGAGTTCGAGCATGACGACTGCCGGGGGAAACGCCGCGACCGTCCGCACCAGGTCTGCCTGGCCGGTAGCGTCGAGCTGGTTCGCGGCGTTCCAGGCCGCTTCCCGGGCCAGTTCGCGGATCCGCGGCTCCATGGCGGCGACAGTGGCGGGTGTGAAGAAGCCCGCCACGACCTTGCGGATCCCGGCGTGTGTGTCCGTGTCGTTGCTGGCCAGCACGGGTGGCAACGCAAAGTGGACGCGCTGCAGCACGCGCAGGGCGGGACCTTCCAGGGGCGTCACGGCGACGAGGGCGTTCGCGGGGCTGAAGTCGGCAGGCCGGTGCAGGACGTCTCGGACGGCGTCCGGGTCCCGCACCACGAGATACGGGCAACGCGCCTGGCTGGCGCCGGCAGCCTGTCCGGTGGCCTCGGTCTGTCCCGGTTCTCCCGGCACAAACCGCTCCGCGGGTCCGGTGGCCGTCAAAGCCGGGTTCACGCGGGCAGACCGTTCAGCCAGGCAGCTGCGCCGGCACGGAAATCCGCCGGGGATAGTTCTGAGGCTTGCTCGGGGAGGGCACCGAGGAACGGTACTCGGAGCGACGCGAGCACCTGGCGGTTGCTGTCGTGTAAGAAATCAGGGTTGCGAGGCCAGCTTCCGAGCACCACCCCGAGGACATGAAGTTCCCGCGCAGCCAGCGCTTCGAGGGTCAGGGCGGTGTGGTTCAGGGTCCCGAGTGCAGGCTTGGCGACGAGCACGAAAGCCGCTGCCAGGAGTGATCCGAGGTCCGCTAGAGTGCCGCCGTCGGAAGCCAGCTCCACCAGGAGGCCGCCTGCACCCTCCACCAGGATGTGGTCGTGGGACGCGGCGAGCTCGCCGATTTTCTCGGCGTGGGCAGCCACACTGGGCAGCGGCGTTCCGTCGACGGCGGCAGCGGCGACGGGCGCCAGTGGCTCCTGCAGGACGACTCCGGTTGCTGCCGTCACGGCGCCGGCGAGCCGGACAATTTCGGCGGCGTCGGAATCGCCGGCCGCGGCGCCTGACTGGCACGGTTTGTAGACCGCGACGCTGCGTCCCGTTCCGTGGAGGACGGCGGCGAGGGCCGCCGTCGTGATGGTTTTTCCGACGCCGGTGTCTGTTCCGGTGATCAGGATGATGCCGGGCAGGTTCATGGAAGTTCCTCCAAAATGCCGCGCAGCACTGCGCAGCTGTCTTCGATTTCCGCAGGGCTAAGGGTGGCGCGGGCGGTGAGCCGCAGCCGTGAAATTCCGTCCGGAACGGACGGCGGGCGGAAGCAGCCGATCCGGACTCCGGCCGTGCGCGCGGCCTGGGCAGCTGCCAGGGCTGATTCGGCGGAGGGCATGGCGATGGACTGGACGGCCCCTGCTGTCTGCTCGACGGCGGCGCCGCGGGCTGCAAGGGCCGGGGCGAGCTCGCCGGCCAGCGCAGTAGCGTTGCTTCGGACGGATCTGGCCCGCCAAGGCTCATCCCGGATGATCCGCACCCCGGCGAGGGCTGCGGCGGCGGAGGCGGGCGCCAGGCCGGTGTCGAAGATGAAGCTCCGGGCCCGGTTGACGAGGTGTTCCCGCAGCAGGGCGGATCCCAGGACTGCTCCGCCCTGGCTGCCCAGGGCCTTGGACAGCGTCGCGGTCACGATCACACTCGGATGCCCGGCAAGGGAGGTCCCGGCCACCGAGCCGCGGCCCTGAAAGTTGCCGGTGCCGGTGACCCCGAGGCTGTGGGCCTCATCGATGAGCAGCACGGCATCATGTTCCTCGGCCAAGGCCAGCAGGCCAGCGAGCGGGGCTTCATCGCCCAGGACGCTGTAGAGGGATTCGACGGCGATCAGTGCCCGCGGCTCCGGCCGGTCGGCAAGCAGCCGGCCGGCGTCCTCCACGCTGTTGTGGGTGAACGGTTCCGTGCGGGAGCGGCTGAGCCGGAAACCGTCGATCATCGAGGCGTGGCAGTGTTCGTCCGTGACGATCAGCGTCCCGGGGCCGCCGAGCACCGTGATCACACCGATGTTTGCCAGGTATCCGGAGGAGAACACCAGCGCCGTTTCCATCCCGGCCAGCGTGGCCAGTTCCTGCTCGAGGTCCAGGTGCAGCCGGGTGGTTCCGGCCACCAGGCGCGAGGACGTGGCGCCCGCGCCCCACAGCGATGCGGCCGCCGCAGCGGCCTCGGTAAGCCGCGGATCGGCCGACAGGCCCAGGTAGTCGTTGCTGGCCAGGTCGATGAACTGTTCGTCCGCGTCGCGGGGGAGCGGGCGGCGGACCAGGCCCCTGCGGTCCCGGACTGCGGCCTGCCGCTCGAGCCACTGGGTCATCGAGCTGCTCATGCCGGGCCTCCGGACCGTGCCGGGACGCGCCCGTGCACTTCGGCGACGGCCGCCGTCATGCCTGCGGTGATCTGCTCAATGTCCGCCGCGGTGCTGACGTACGGGGGCATTGTGTAGACGAGGTTCCGGAACGGCCGGACCCAGACCCCGTGGCGGATCGCTGCGGAAGTGACCGCGGTGACGTCGACGTCGTCGTGCAGCTCAATGACTCCGACGGCGCCGATGGTGCGGACATCCCGGACCGCCTCAAGGTCCCAGGCGGGGGCGAGCCCGGATTCGAGTCCGGCGCCGATCCGGTCCACGTCGGCCCGCCAGCCGCCGTCGCCGAGGATGCCAAGGCTGGCGTTGGCCACCGCACATGCGAGCGGGTTGCCCATGAAAGTGGGGCCGTGCAGGAGCGCCCCGGCCTTGCCGTTGGAAACGGTCGCCGCAATCTCACTGGTGCAGAGCATGGCGGCGAGGGTCAGGTACCCGCCGGTCAGGGCCTTGCCCACGCACATGATGTCCGGCACGACGACGGCATGATCGGCCGCGAACAGCTCGCCGGTGCGCCCAAAGCCGGTGGCGATCTCATCCAGGATGAGCAGGAACCCGTGCCGGTCCGCGATCTCGCGGATCACTGTCAGGCATTCGGCAGGGTAGGCGTGCATGCCGCCGGCACCCTGGAGGAGCGGTTCGACGATGATCGCGGCGAGCTCCCCTGAATGCGCGGCCGCGATCTCCCCGAACTCGTACGCCCACGCCCGTACGGCTTCCGGTGTGGCGGAAGCAGCCGCCGGGGGACGGGGCGCAAACACGTTGCCGGCCAGCAGACCCGGGAAGGCGGAGTGCATCCCGTCCACGGGATCACAGACCCCCATCGCCGCGAACGTATCGCCATGGTATCCGCCGCGGATGCTCAGGAACCGCTGCCTCTGCGGGTGCCCCGATGCGGTCTGGAACTGCACCGCCAGCTTGAGCGCAACCTCCACGGCAACCGAACCCGAGTCCGCAAGGAACACCCGCTCCAGGCCCGGCCGTCCGGGCGCGGAAGGGGCCATGTCCACCAGCCGCTCGGCAAGTTCCACCGCGGGGGCGTGGGTGAGGCCGCCAAACATCACATGGCTGAACCTCTCCAGCTGCCGCCGCGCCGCGGCGTCCAGCACGGGGTTGCGGTAGCCGTGGATGACCGACCACCACGAGGACATCGCATCCACCACGTCGTGGCGTGTGCCGTCCTCGCCCCGAAGCCGCAGCCGCACGCCGTCGGCTGCCTCGACCTCCCACAGCGGAAGGTCCGGGGACGCGGGCGCGTAAGGATGCCACAACCGCGCGCGGTCCCGCTGGATCAAACCTCTCTGCGCCGAACCCTCCGTCACGGGACCAGCACCCCGTGGCGGGAGCATTCCGCCGACCAGCCCAACGGGGTCACCTGGACTTTCAGGCGGCGCCGGCAGGCAGCGCAATACCGCGGCGGCTCCATTGCGAGGAGCGCGCCGCAGCGGCGGTGAGCGTCCGACGTCGGACCGGTGCCGCCGTCGGACGGCTCGCCGCAGTGCCCGCAGAACTCAGCCGTGGTTGTGCCTGCTGCGTCGACGGCGGTTGAGGGGTTGGGGATCGGAACCCGGTTCATAGCGTCTTCTGGAGTTCCTTGATGGGCATGTTGAGTTCCACCAGCAGGTTCAGGTCCGCGTTGGCCGGACGGCCCAGGGTGGTGAGGTAGTTGCCGACGATGACGGCGTTGATGCCGCCCATGAGGCCTTCGCGGGTGCCGAGGTCGCCGAGCGTCAGTTCGCGGCCGCCGGCGTAGCGGAGCACGGTGCGGGGCATGGCCAGCCGGAACGCGGCGATGGCGCGGAGGGCGTCCTTGCCGTCCATGATGCCCTGGTTTTCCAGCGGTGTTCCGGGGCGGGGGTTGAGGAAGTTCAGGGGGACTTCGTGGGGTTCGAGGGCTGCGAGCTGGGCGGCGAGTTCGGCGCGTTGTTCCAGGGATTCGCCCATGCCGATCAGGGCGCCGCAGCACAGTTCCATGCCGGCGGCTTTGACCATGTTGCAGGTCTCCATGCGCTCCTCGTAACTGTGGGTGGTGACGACCTCGGGGAAGTAGCTGCGGGCGGTTTCGAGGTTGTGGTTGTAACGGTGGACGCCCCAGCTGGCGAGCTGGTCAACTTGCCGCTGGGTGAGCATGCCCAGGGAGCAGGCGATGTTGATGTCCACCTCTTCGTTGATGCGGTCGATCGCGAACTTGATCTGGTTCATCAGTTTGATGTCGGGTCCGCGGACGGCGGCGACGATGCAGAACTCGGTGGCGCCGGTGGCGGCGGTTTCCTTGGCGGCTTTGACCAGTTCGGGGATGTCGAGCCACACGCCGCGGACGGGGGAGTCGAAGAGGCCTGACTGGCTGCAGAAGTGGCAGTCCTCGGGGCACCCGCCGGTTTTGATGGAGATGATGCCTTCCACTTCGACGTCCTCGCCGCAGTGCTTGAGCCGGACATCGTGGGCGAGCTGGAGGGCGGCGGGCAGGTCCCGGTCCGGCAGCCTAAGGATTTCCACCAGTTGGCTTTCGGAGAGGCCGATGCCCTGCTCCAGGACCTGTGCCTGGGCGGTTTCGAGGATGGTGCCGGGTTTGGCCTGGAGGTCTGGCTGCATCGTCATTGATAGTCCTTGGGGTGCTTAGCTGCGGATATTTCTTCCGTACCGACGGTAGTTCCCGGTTGCTGGCGAGATTTTGTTGGGTTTCGACAAAGTGATGAAGCTGAAATTGGACGGACCAGTCGCTGCCCCAAGTGGCGCTTCCGATCGGTGTCCGAACGTCCCGGTTCACCATTGCGAGCCTTGTAACGTTGCGGTTCCGTGGGGAGGCATGATCGCTCAGCCGAACGGCAGAAGTTGGTTGTCTGTGGCTCTAGATGGTGGAGGCCGCAAGGCCACCCCAGCCGCGTCGGTTGGTCGATGGGGTCGTCCATTGGCCGGTAAAAGTCGTGTTGGCAGGAGCCATCATGTGCCGTGATGCTGTAACTACCGACCCGAGAAGGAATGCGACGGGATCGTCGTCAACTTGCCTCAGGTGCCGCGACGCGGACTAATTAGTCAGCACTTAAGCAGTAATCATTTCCTGTCTATACGGTACTTCCGGGGCTCTGGAGCCAACGGCGCGGCCCCTGGCTACATCCCGCTCGTTCTCCCACAGGTAACCGCTTTTGCGGCTCGCACCGGCGGCGGCAGCGGCTTTCATGCGGCCAGCCCCCGCTTCGCGTAAACGCAGGAATTCGGCGCGTTTCCCCACGCCTGGTGGATGGACCCGATTCCGGCGTGACGGGCCCAGCTCGCGCACTGCGATCACGCCAGACCGAGCTCCCGGGCGGCCACGCTGACGCTGCCCACACGAGCGAGGACGGCGAAGAACTCGTCCTTCAGTACCGACGAAGGCTTCAATCTGGTCGTGGGCGTGGCCTCCGGCAGCATAGGCCTGAAGGATTGTGCCACCCAGATTTCCAAACACCTGGTTCCACGGTAGGGGATTTTGGGTGCCTGTGGCGCAAACAGGGTGTGGACATTGTCCACGCTCTGCCGAGTGAACAAACCTGCATTTTAGCTGGAATCCCCCTTCCATGGTCCGGCAAGTCGACTATCGCGACGATTCAGGACGTTCTGCCGCAGCTGCCTGGAAGGAGGCGGGCGTCACAGGTGTGATTGCATACAACGACGCAACTGCCGCAGACGTCATAGCCGGAGCTGCCCGGAACGGCATCAGAGTGCCCGAAGACCTCTCAGTTGTTGGCCATGACGACTCGCCACTGGCGGGACCCTTTCTGCACCTCGCGCCCGATGGGTGGCAGAGAGGCCACCAGGCACGTCTTCACGGCCCGGCCGCCGTGGCCGACCTATGTCTTCATCGGCCGTACGTGAGGTGCTGTGTTAGTTTCCACGGGCGCACCCAGCGTCGCAGAAAATTCCATGGCGACTTTGGCGGCGAGGGCTCCTGCCTGCTCGAGATGACGGCCGAAACGCTGTTTGGGGGCGCTGACGTTGAACGCGGCGACTATTCGCTGCTTGAAGTCGTACACCGGTGCTGAGACACCGACAACCCCCAGCTCAAACTCCTCGTCCACGACGGCGTAGCCGCGTTGCCGGATGAGGCCGATTTCGGAGCGGAGATCGTCGAAGGTCTGGATTTTCGATTGCCGTTGGCTGCCCGGTTGGCCTTGCCCCGATTCAAGCGCCAGGGGCGAAAGGTCCGGCTGCCCGGAATCCCCCTGGGCCGCAACCTTGGCCGCGTGGGTGTCGTACCAATCTTTCAGAGCCAACACATCCCAGTCGCTGACCAGAACCCTGCCCGCGGAAGTGCCCCAGGCGTCAACGCTGACTCCTTCCCAGCCGAGTGCCCGGTATGTGTGGTTGGACATTTCGCTTTTCAGTGTCAGAACCGTGCCGCCGCGCAGAACGCACAGGTGCGTTGTCTCGTGCGTGGCAGCGGAAACCCGCTTGAGGTAGGGTGCCGACACGCTGACCATCCGTGCCTCCGCGGTCCTGGCTGCCAGCGCGTAGAGTCCGTAGCCCAAGGTGTACAGCAGGCTTTCCGGGTCCCTGCTGACCAGCCCGGCTTCGGCGAGCGTGGCCAGGGTGCGGGAAACCTGGGCTTTGTCGCGGCCGGCAATTTCGGCGACCTTGCTGACGCCAAGGCCTGAGGCGGCGACGGCCTCGGGGGAGCCCAAGATTTCCAGCAGTTGCAGGTCGCGCCTTAGTCCGGATGAGTTGCGGCGCGCGGGGCGGGCGATTATTCCAGGGGCGCCGTTCGCGCTGTTCGATGAGTCAATCACAGGATGACCATAACAAGGCTGGGTTGACATATCAACAACTGACATTGCGCAAAAGGGAACGATGGCCCTACGGTTGTGGCATGGCTCACGTCGATGTGAGTCGCGATCCTTGACCCGACGAAGTGAAAAGGAGGATCACGTTGAACGACTCGTTCTTCTCGGACTTCGGTTTGTTCCTCACGAACAGATCGGCAGACATCGCCGAATCCGCCAGCGAGCACCTTGTGGTGGTTTTGGTGTCCCTGCTGATCGCCACGGTAGTCGGCGTAGGCATCGGAGTGCTTGTGTGGGACAAGCCCATCAGCCGCTCGGTGGCAATCGCCGGCGCCGGCGTGGGCCTGACCATCCCGTCCATGGCCCTACTGGCGCTGCTCATCCCGGTACTCGGGCTTGGCTGGACCCCCACCGTGGTGGGACTCGCCTTCTACGCGCTGCTCCCCATCATCCGCAACACCGTGGTGGGCCTGCGGGAAGTACCGCCCGCCGTCTCCGAATCCGCCCTCGGCATGGGGATGGGAAGGGTCAAGACCCTCATCCGTGTCCAGCTGCCCATGGCCTGGCCCGTGGTCCTCACCGGGGTGCGGGTCTCCGCCCAGCTCTCCATGGGCATCGCCGCCATCGCAGCCTACGTAGGCGGCCCCGGTCTGGGCGAAATGATCTTCAGGGGCCTCTCCAGCCTCGGCTCCAAAAACGCCCTCAACTTCGCGATCGTCGGCACCGTCGGCGTGATCGTCCTTGCCCTCCTGCTGGATGGAGCGTTTGTGCTCATCCGCCGCCTCACTACCTCAAGGGGACTTCGTGTCTGAATCAATCTCCCGTCCGGCCGCCGGCGCCCGGATCGTCCTGAAAGACGTCACCAAGACCTACCCGGGCCAGGCAGGTCCCGCCGTCGACTCCTTCTCCATGGACATCGCCCCCGGTGAACTGATCATGTTCGTCGGCCCCTCCGGCTGCGGCAAGACCACCACCATGAAGATGATCAACCGCATCATCGAGCCCACCTCCGGGTCCATCACCATTGACGGCGAGGACATCCTGTCCCTGAACCCGAACGAACTCCGACGGCGGATCGGTTACGTGATCCAGCAGATCGGGCTCTTCCCGCATATGACCATCGCCGAGAACATCTCCGTGGTCCCCAAACTGCTCGGCTGGGACAAAATCAAGACCCAGGCCCGCGTCGAAGAGCTGCTGTCCGTCGTCGAACTCGACCCCAAAATGTACGCCTCCCGCTACCCGCGGCAGCTGTCCGGCGGCCAGCAGCAGCGCGTCGGCGTGGCCCGCGCCCTCGCCGCCGATCCTCCCGTCATGCTGATGGACGAGCCCTTCGGTGCCACGGACCCCATCACCCGCGAAAAACTGCAGACCGAATTCCTGCGCCTGCAGGAAAAGCTGAGCAAAACGATCGTCTTTGTCACCCACGACTTTGACGAAGCCGTCCGCCTCGGCGACCGGATCGCCGTTCTGTCCGAACGCTCGCAGATCGAGCAGTTCGACACCCCAGCGAACATCCTGGCCAACCCGGCCAACGATTACGTCTCCCAGTTCGTAGGCCACGGCGCCGCCCTCAAACGCCTGGGCCTCATCCCGGTGCACCAGGCAAGCCTCGGCCCCAACGTCGCAATCCGCGGAGCCATCGAAGTCAGCGTCAACGATTCCCTCCGTGACGCGCTGGACTCCCTGGTCCTCTCCGGCGGAACCCCGGTGGCCGTGGTCAACGAGCAGGGCCGGGTGGTGGGGTCCATCGACATCGAGAAGATCTCCGCCGTCCTGGGCGCCGAGATCCCTGCCGCGCTCGCAGGTGGATCCCTTGCAGGTGGAGCGCCCGACGGCGGATCAGCCGACGGCGGCGCCCTCACCGGCGGCGTCTTCACCAGTGGAGCCCGGCCATGACAGCCCAGGCCACGCGGGACCTCGCCACCGCCTTCGGAACGGCATCCAACCGACGCGGGAAGTACTTCTCCTTCAAGCGCTTCGGCACGCCGATCGTCATCGTTCTGGCCCTGCTCGCATTGTTCCTGTGGGTTTCCTCGCTCGAGCTGGACTCCATCGAACTGCGGACCCTGAACTGGGCCTACCTCCAGGACCGGACCTTCGAACACCTGAGGCTGACGGTGGTGGCATCCGCGATCGTGGCGGCCATCGCCATCCCTGCCGGCATCGCCCTCAGCCGGATCCACTCCAAAGCCGTGCACGCAATTGTTTTCGGCATCGCCAACGTGGGCCAGTCCACCCCGGCCATCGGCCTGGTGATCCTGCTGGCCATCGTCTGGAAACTCGGTTTCGAGGTGGCGCTGGTGGGCCTGGTGGCCTACTCCATCCTGCCCGTCCTGCGGAATACCCTGGTGGGCCTGGAACAGGTGGACTCAAGCCTCACCGAAGCAGCCCGGGGGATGGGCATGCGCCCGCTGCAGGTCCTCACCCGGATCGAGCTGCCGCTGGCCATCCCGGTGATCGTGGCCGGGCTCCGGACCGCCCTGGTGTTCTGCGTGGGCGTGGCCACCGTAGCCACCTTCATCAACGCCGGCGGCCTGGGGGACATGATCGTCAACGGCCTCAAACTCCAGCGCTGGCCGGTCCTCATCACCGGCGCCGTGGTGGTCTCTTGCATCGCCCTCACCATCGACTGGCTTGCCGGGCTGGCCGAAGACCTCCTCAAACCCAAAGGCCTCTGAAACACCGCCCTTAGTACCCGCCGCACTCCAACACCCGCCTGCAATACAAAGCCTCCAGCCCACCTGAATAAAAGGACCCATCATGAAGAAACCACTACTCGCCCTCCTGGCCACCGGCGTCGCTGCCGCCCTGAGCCTGACCGCCTGTGGCGGCGGGGCAACCTCGGCCTCCGGCGACGGCAAGGGCAAGGAGCTTGAGGGACTGACCGGCGTGATCGGCGCCAAGGACTTCTCCGAGCAGTTCATCCTGTCCCACATCACCAGCCAGCTGCTCAATGCACACGGCGCCGAAACCACCACCAACACCAGCGTGGTGGGCTCGGCCAACGTCCGCACCGCGTTCGAAACCGGGCAGTTCGCCGGCTACTGGGAATACACCGGCACGTCCTGGATCACCTACAACAAGCAGACCACGCCGCTGAAGGACAAAAAGGCAATGTTCGACGCCGTCAAGGACGCTGACGCCAAGAAGGGCATCGCGTGGCTGGACCCGGCACCCCTGAACAACACGTACGCCTTCGCCATCCGTGAGGAAAAGGCCAAGGAGCTGGGCGTGAAGTCCATGTCCGACGTCGCCAAGCTGCCCGCCAGCGAGCAGACCTTCTGCATGGAGAGCGAGTTCTCCACCCGCGACGACGGCTGGCCGGGCCTGCAGAAGGAATACGGCCTGAGCCCGGAAGCCAAGGTGGCCATGCTGGACACCGGCGTGATCTACACCGCAACCCAGAAGGGCCAGGACTGCAACTTCGGCGAGGTCTTTGAAACGGACGGCCGCATCTCAGCCCTGAAGCTCCAGGTCATGGAGGACGACAAGCACTTCTTCCCCATCTACCAGGGCGCGCTGACCATCAAGGCGGACATGCTCACCCAGTACCCGGCCATCGCTGATGTTATGGCCAAGGTCTCCCCGAAGCTCACCACCGAGGTCATGCAGCAGCTCAACGCCAAGGCCGACGTCGATGGTGACGATCCCGAGGACATCGCCAAGGAATGGCTCACCGCTGAGGGACTGATCTAGGGATGACCACTGAAACGCAGACTTCACAGCAGCAGACCTCAGTTCAGCCGCCCTCGGCCCAGCAGGCAGTCCAGATCGGCGAATCCTTCATCGGCGATGGCGTCAACGCCGCCCACGTGAACACCGTCCTCGGCAACCGGAACGGACCGGCGGGTACCGCCTGGGCCACGGCCCTGGCAACGCCCAGCGCGGGCCACGTACCGTTCGTCACCGTGCTGCGGCCCTCCCTTCCGGTCAAGCCGCTGACCCTGTTCGTCACCAAGGCAGCCCCCGCCAATGACCGGCACGGCCACCTGATCTGGGGCGCGGCACAGGCCGGCATCGCAGCGGGCGTCGCGGACGCCCTGGCCAGCGGAACCGTCACCGAGGCGCAGGCCGATTCCCACGTGGTGATCGCCGCCGTCTGGGTCAACCCCGCCGCGGACGACGAAGAGGCCGTCTACCGCAACAACCGCGAATCCGCCCGCACGGCCCTGGAAAACGGTGCCCGGCAGCTGCCCTCCACGGCAGCCGTGATCGAAGCACGCAACTCCCCGTCCAACCCTTTCTTTACTCCGCGAGGCTGACAACAATGAAGATCACCGCAATCCGGCTGACCCGCATGGTTCTGCCCCTGGACCCGCCCTTCAACGCGGCCTGGGACCCGGTACCCCGCACCTCCTTCCCGGCCACCCTGGTGGAGGTGGACACCGACGAAGGCATCACCGGTGTGGGCTCCGGCGACACCATGGACGGCTTCGAAGCCTACGAGCACCTGTTCATCGGCACCGATCCGCTGGCCATCCTCAACCAGGTCCGCCGGATCGAGACCATCAACTTCCACGGCGGCCGCTACTGGCCGCTCGAGGCAGCGCTCTGGGACATCATCGGCAAGGTGGCCGGGCTCCCCGTCGCCACTCTGTTCGGCGGCGCCCGCGACCGCCTGGTTGCCTACGCCTCCTCCGGCGAGCTGAAGGCCCCGGCCGCGCGGGCCGAATCCGCGCTTGCAGCCAAGGACCGCGGCTTCAAGGCCATGAAGATCCGCATCTCCCGCGACCGCCTGGAGGAAGGCGTTGAATCCGTCCGGGCCGCCCGCGAAGCGGTAGGCAGTGACTTTGACCTCATGGTGGACCTGAACCAGATGTGGCGCATGAGCGGTGACATTGAGCCCGCCCTGGAGCTCGCCAAGGTGCACCGGCTGGCCTCCCAGCTGGCCGAACTGGACGTCCGCTGGCTGGAAGAGCCGCTGCCGCAGGCGGACATCAAGGGCGCGCAGCGCGTCCGCGAACAGACCGGCATCCAGGTCTCCGGTGGCGAAATGGTCCGCAGCATGGCCGAAATGATGGCCCTGATCGAGGCCGACGCCTACGACATCTACCAGCCGGACGTGTCCCTCGCTGTGGGAATGTACCGGGCCCGGCAGGTGGCCGAGACCGCCAACCTCAAGCACCGCTTCTTCACGCCGCACACCTGGAGCAACGGCCTGGGCCTGCTGGCCAACCTGCACGTGGCCGCAGGTGTGGATGCCGGGCCGTACTTGGAATTCCCCTACGATCCGCCCGGATGGATGCCAGAGCGCCGCGACTTCTTTATGGAGCCGCTGGACATCGACGGCGACGGCGCGCTCCGGGTCCCGGACCTCCCGGGCCTGGGCGCCGTCATCGACTACGACGCCGTCAAGAAGTACTCGGTCTAAGGAACACGCCATGACAGCAACAAAGAACGACTGGGTCCAGCGGGCCGCCGCCCAGCGTCCGTCCACGGGCCTGTACATCAGCGGCGCCTTCCGGGACGCCCGCAACGGCGAAACGTTCCCCACCGTCAGCCCGCGGGACGGCTCGGTCACCGCCCACGTGGCGGCCGCCGGGGAACAGGACGTGGACGACGCCGTGGAGGCAGCCCACCGGGCCTTCGAATCCGGGGCATGGTCGCGGACCGACCGGCGCCACCGGCAGCAGGTCCTCACCCGGCTCTCCGACCTGATCCTCGAAAACCTCGAGGAACTCGCGCTGCTCGAATCCACCGACAGCGGCCACCCCATCAGCGACGCCCTCGGCGTCGACGTCCCCAGCTGCGCCCGTACCTTCCGCTGGTACGCCGAAGCCCTGGACAAGGTGTACGACGACGTCGCACCCACCCCGCGCAACGCCCTGGCGATCATCTCGCGCGAACCGCTCGGCGTGATCGGCGCCGTCGTGCCCTGGAACTATCCGCTGATCATCTCCGCCTGGAAGGTGGCCCCCGCCCTCGCGGCAGGCAACTCGGTGGTCCTCAAACCGTCGGAGCAGACCAGCCTCAGCGCCCTCCGCCTGGCCGAACTCGCCAGTGAGGCCGGGGTGCCGGACGGCGTCTTCAACGTCATCCCCGGACTGGGCGAGGTGGCCGGCGCCGCGCTGGGCCGCCATCCGCTGGTGGACAAGATCACCTTCACCGGATCCCCGGAGGTGGGCCGCTACTTCCAGCGCTACGCCTCCGAATCCAACGGCAAGCAGGTGGCCCTTGAGCTGGGCGGCAAGTCACCCCAAGTAGTGCTGCACGACGTCGGCGACATCGCCGCGTGCGCGTCCGCAGTCGCCTGGGGCATTTTCTACAACGCCGGCCAGACCTGCCACGGCGGCTCCCGCCTGCTGGTGGACGAACGGGTGCACGACGAGCTGCTGGAAGAGGTCATCAAGGTGGGCCGCTCCCTGCAGCTGGGCGACCCGCTGGACCCCGCCACGCAGATCGGTGCAATCATCGACGACAAGCAGCTGGAAACCATTCTGGGCTACTACAAAATCGCCGATTCCGAGGGCATCAGCGTTGCTAGCGGCGGCACCCGGGTCCGGCCGGTCGGCGTCGAAAGCGGCTACTACCTCGAGCCCACAGTCCTGGACAGGGTCAACAACGCCGGGCGCATCGGGCAGGAAGAAATCTTCGGCCCGGTCCTGGCCGTCAGCACTTTCCGTGGCGCCGCGGAGGGCATCCGGATGGCGAACGACACCAAATACGGCCTGGCCGCGAGCATCTGGACCCAAGACATCACCAAGGCTCACACGGCGGCGCGCGAACTGCGCGCCGGGACCGTCTGGGTGAACACCTTCGATGTTGCTGACATCATCACCCCCTTCGGCGGCTTCAAGGAATCCGGCTTCGGCAGGGACCGCTCGTTGCACGCCCTGGATGCCTACTCCGCCCTCAAAACCACCTGGATCAACCTCGGCGATACAGCCCTGGACGACGCCTGACTCCCCGGAAAACGAGACCTGATATGACTGCAACAACCCACCAACCCTCCGCCGGCGCCCGAACCCAGCCCCTGCTGCCCGGAACCGCCCGCATCGGTTTCATTGGCCTGGGCAACATGGGCTCCGGCATGACCCGGAACCTCCAGGCCGCCGGCTTCCAGCTGATCGTCAACGACGTCCGCAAGGAATCCGCCGCGGAACTCCTCGCCAACGGCGCCGAGTGGGCGGACAGCGCCGCGGCCGTCGCCGCCGGCTCTGACGTCGTCATCACCATGCTCCCCACACCCAAGCAAGTCGAAACGGTGGCCATGACGCCCGGCGGCATCCTGGATGGACTGCCCGACGGCGGCACCTGGGTGGACATGTCCACTTCCGTCCCCGACGTGGCTAACCGCTTCCGCGAGGCCGGCGCCGCCCGCGGCATCCGCGTCCTGGATGCCCCCGTCAGCGGCATGTCAGTGGGCGCCGCGAACGGCATGCTGCAGATCTTCGTCGGCGGCGATAGCACCGACGTCGAACGCCTCCGCCCCGTCTTCGAGGCAATGGGCGACCCCGAACGGATCCTGCATGTGGGCGGCCACGGCGCCGGCTACGCCGTGAAACTCATGATCAACCAGCTGTGGTTCTCCCACCTCGTGGCCACCGCCGAGGTCCTGAGCACCGGCGTCAAGGCAGGCGTGGACCTCGAAGTCCTGCGCCAGGCCCTCATCGCCAGCCCGGCCAACTCCAACTTCGTCGAGAACGACGTCCTGTCCATCCTCAACCACGGCGACTACGACGAAGGCTTCGCGATCGCCCTCGCCTGCAAGGACCTGGGACTCTCCGTGGACCTGGCCCGCTCAGTGGGCGTCCCCGTGGAACTGTCCTCCCTGGTGGAACAGCTCTACCGCCGGGCCAAGGCCCTTTACGGCGACAAGGCCGGCGAAATGACCCCCGTGAAACTTTACGAAGACGCCATCGGCGTGCAACTGCGGACCGCAGCCGCCACCCCGGCAGAAGGAGCCTGACATGCACACCCGGATGCAGATCCACGCGGAGCTCGCCTCCACCGAACTGACCTTGGACCCCAAACCCACCGCGTACTTCGGCCGCGGCCGGGTGGCCGAGGTGGGCGGGATCGTGGCCTCGCTCGGCGGCAAGTCGGCACTGATCGTCACGGATCCGTTCCTCGCGACCACCGGCGTTGTGACGGCGGTCCGCGCCTCCCTTGAGGCCGCTGGGCTGGCCGTCACCGTGTTCGACGGTGTCACCCCCAACCCCACGACCACGTGCGTGGACGCCGGTTCCGACCTTGCCGCGTCCTCCGGAGTGGACGTCCTGGTGCCGGTGGGCGGCGGCTCCTCCATGGACGCCGCCAAGGGAATCTCCCTAGGCGCTGTAAACCCCGCCCGGGGCGCCGGCCTGGACTACAGCAACCACTTCGCGAACCCGGCGCTGCCCATCGTGGCGGTCCCGACGACGGCCGGCACCGGAGCCGAAGTCAACGCCTTCGGCGTGGTCACCGACGTCGACGCCCACCGCAAGTTCTACGTCGGCCACGAATCCGCCCTCCCCAAGGCCGCCGTGCTCGACCCGGAACTGACCCTGGGCCTGCCGCCGAAAGCCACCGCGGCTACGGGCATGGACGCCCTCACGCACGCCATCGAGTCCTACTTGTCCATCCGGCAGAACCCGTATTCGGACGGCATCGCCCTGCAGGTGGTGTCCATGGTGGCCGAGTTCCTGCCCCGCGCCGTCGCCGACGGAACGGACATCGAGGCGCGGTCCCAGCTGCTCCTGGCCTCCCACATCGCCGGGGTCGGGTTCTCGCACACTGGGTTGGGCCTGGTGCACGCCATCGCCCACCCGCTGGGCGGCCGCTTCAACATCCCGCACGGCCTGGCCCTCTGCCAGGTGATCGAGGACGTGCTGCGGCTTAACCTGCGCAACCGCCTGGACCGTACCGCCCGCCTCGCCTTCGCACTGGGCGTGGGGGACACAGCAGCCACGGTGGAGACCAACGCGGAGGCGACCGTGACCGCCGTCGCCGGCTTGGCCCGCGAAGTGGGCATGACCGCGCGGCTGGCCGATTTCGGCGTGACCGAAGCCGACCTGGACTCGCTCGTGGAAGACACCCTGGCCGATTCCGTCATCAACAACACCCCGGTGCCGCCCACCGCCGTCGAAATCCGCACCATCCTCGAGAAAGCGCTCTAAGTGGAAAACACCCTTGCCCCCGCCCTGGCCGAAACGTCCGTCACCAACAAGGAGCGGGAGTTCCTCGCGACACTGCCGACGCAGCTTTTCATCGACGGCGAGTGGACGGACGCGTCTGACGGCGGCACCTCCGCCGTCGAGGATCCCTCCACTGGTGCCACCCTGGCTTGGATCGCCGACGCCTCCCCGGCCGATGGCGACCGTGCGCTTGCCGCCGCCGCGCGGGTCCAGGACAGCTGGGCATCGACGCCGCCGCGCGAACGCGGCGAGATCCTGCGCCGCGCCTTCGAACTGGTCACCGCCCGGGCCGAGGATTTCGCCCTCGCCATGACCTTGGAAATGGGCAAGCCGCTGGCCGAATCCCGCGGCGAAGTCGCCTACGGTGCCGAGTTCCTGCGCTGGTTCTCCGAGGAAGCCGTCCGCATCTCCGGCCGCTACTCCACGGCACCGGACGGCAAGTCCCGGTTGCTGGTCACCAAGCGCCCCGTCGGCCCGTGCCTGTTCATCACGCCGTGGAACTTCCCGCTGGCCATGGCCACCCGCAAGATCGCCCCGGCCATCGCGGCCGGCTGCACCATGGTGCTCAAGCCCGCCAACCTGACCCCGCTGACGGCGCTCCTGCTCACCGAAGTCTTCCGGGAATCCGGCCTGCCTGCCGGCGTCCTGAACGTGATCCCAACCACGCGTCCGGGCGAGGTGACGGGACCCCTGGTCCGGGACAGCCGCCTCCGCAAGCTCTCCTTCACCGGGTCCACCGGCGTGGGCCGTCAACTCATCGCCGACTCCGCCCACCAGGTGCTGCGGACCTCCATGGAACTTGGCGGGAACGCGCCCTTCCTGGTGTTCGAGGACGCCGACCTGGATGCCGCCCTGGACGGCGCCATGCTGGCCAAGCTGCGGAACATGGGCGAGGCCTGTACCGCTGCCAACCGCTTCATCGTGCACGAATCGCTGCTCGGCGAGTTCAGCCGGCGCCTCGCGGAACGGATGGCGTCCCTGAAGTTGGGCCGCGGCTCGGCGGAAGGCACCAACATCGGGCCGCTGATCGATGCCAAGAGCCGGGCGAAGGTGGACGAACTGGTCCGGGACGCGGTCGCCGGGGGAGCCACGGCACTCACCGGCGGAGCGCCGTCGGACGGTGACGGGTACTTCTACCCGCCCACGGTCCTGAGCAATGTGCCCGCCACTGCGCGCATCCTGCAAGAGGAGGTCTTCGGTCCCGTGGCGCCGGTGGTCAGCTTCCGGACCGAAGCCGAGGCGATCGCCCTTGCCAACGACACGGAGTTCGGCCTGGTGGCCTACGCCTACACCTGCGACCTCAACCGCGGGCTGCGGCTCTCCGAAAAGGTGGACGTGGGGATGTTCGGCCTGAACACCGGCATCGTGTCCAACCCGGCGGCCCCGTTCGGCGGCGTCAAGCAGTCCGGCCTGGGCCGCGAAGGCGGCACGGAGGGCATCGAGGAGTACCTCGAGACCCGCTACATCGGCATCGCGGACCCTTACTGATGCTTCGCATACTTGTCACGGGCGGCACCAGCGGGATCGGTGCCGCCCTGGTCCGCGAGTCCCTCCGCGCCGGACACTCCGTGTTTACCACCGGGCGCGACGCCCGGCGACTGGCGGAGTTTGTTGAGTCGTGTTCGGCGCTGGGGAACGTGAATGGCGTTGCAGCCGACGCAGGGGACTGGGAGCAGACCCGCGGCGCGGTCGCTGCCGCGGTCGACGCCATGGGAGGGCTGGACGTGGCGGTTGCCAATGCCGGGTTCTCGGTTCCCGGCGACTTGGCTGACGGGGACCCGGAGCGCTGGCGGGACATGGTGCTCACCAACGTCTACGGCCCGGCAGTCCTGGCGAAGGCTGCGCTGCCGGAGCTCACCATCAACCGCGGCCACTTCGTGCTGATAGGCAGCACGGCCGGCCGCAAGGTGTATCCGGGCAATCTGTACACCGCCACCAAGTGGGCTGTCACCGGCTACGCTGAATCGCTCCGCCAACAGCTCGTGGGCACCGGAGTCCGGGTACTGCACATCGCTCCGGGCCACGTGGACACGCCGTTGTGGAAGGAAGCGACCGACGCCGCTATCGCACCTGAATCCGTGGCCGGGGCGTTTCTTTGGGCTTTGTCCCAGCCCGCCGGCGTCGACGTCTCAGAAGTGGCGATCCGGGCCACGGGTCAGGCCTTTTAGTCGATCATCAGTGGGATCTGCGT
Source organism: Pseudarthrobacter cellobiosi (assembly GCF_023913755.1). Classification (GTDB taxonomy): domain Bacteria; phylum Actinomycetota; class Actinomycetes; order Actinomycetales; family Micrococcaceae; genus Arthrobacter; species Arthrobacter cellobiosi. The sequence continues at coordinate 48,754 of NZ_JAMXBJ010000029.1, read as the reverse complement.
TTCGTCGCCCCAGCAGACCACGGACTCACGAGACCCGGCGGTGGCGGAGCGGGTGACGGCGCAGCTCTCGTTGTTGGACAGGACAACGATGAGCCGGCCTTCCAAACGCTGCCTAAAACTCAAGACAAACATCAAAGTTCTGCCCCCCAGGAACGCCAGGGGATACCAAGCCGTCTCGTCGTCTGGGTGGAGCAGGTAAGACCTGAAGGAGTTGTTGCCGGCGTCGCGGCGGAATTTTTCAAGCTGAACGGTACCAACGGGAGTTAGGCGGCTGACTGTTCGGTGTTTTCCTTGGGTTGGTTGATCCATGCAGGCCCGGGCAGGGCCAGTATTTTGGGGTCGGGGTCGGGGTCGGGGTCGGGGTCGGGGTCGTGGTCGTGGTCGTGGTCGTTCTCGATCGCGGTGCGGATGAGCTTGGCTTCCATTTTGTGCAGGATGGCGGGTTCGGCGATGGGCCGGGCTTTTTGCAGGGCGGTAGTGATGATGGTTCCGGCGCGGGAGGCGATGGTTCCGGCGGCCAGGTCGGTGGCGGTGTGTTCCCAGGCCGGGGGTGTGGGCTGGCCGGTGATGTCGGTGCCGAGGAGTACGGCGGCGGCCAGGGCCAGGCGGCTGCGGGCTTCCCCGGCGCTGATCCACAGCCTGACGCGCAGGAACTCGGCGATGTTCCGGCACCCGTCTTCCACCGGCCCAGAACCGGCACCGCCCCCTGAACCGTCGCCGGCGCCGTGGTGTTGGCGGCATCCAGGGCTGCTGAAGCCGCAGGTGGTGCCCCCGGAACGGAACCCGCCCCGGAGTCGGTCCCGGTTGCCGAGGCATTGTCGCCGGGCAGGAGAGTGGCTTCGGTGCCCCAGGCCGGTCCAGCCGGCGGCCTTGCTGGCTGGTCCGGCCGCGTTGATTGCCGCGGTGCGGGTCCTGTCCACAGCATCCGCAGCTGCAGGTAGTCGACCCGGCGGGGGAGCCCCTCCACGATGTCCGAGAAATCCGCAGCATCACCGAACCCGGCCAACGCCAGCTCATCAGGCATGCCCTCAACCGCGGCTTCACCCAGAGCCAGGCACTGCAGCAGGTCCTCGCCACCCCGCCCTTGAAGGCGGTATGCCCCGTCGCTGACAGGCCTGCGGATGGCAGAAAAGCCGGCGGCAGCACCGCCGTCGGACGCAGGGTGATCTGCAGGGGTGGAAATGGGAACGCTACGAAGCCCGCGGCTCCCGCAGCAGGGCAGCGGCAAACGGGCCATAAAAATTCCATTCACCGCCTCAGACGGTTGGTAGTCGTTCAGTTGCAACATGTCCGCGAGGATGTTGCCTGCCCACACTGTGGTAACTACGCCTATCAGGATGGGGCCGCACGGTCGCTTAGCACGGCTCCTCGATGCGCATGCGGTCTCCCAACTTTCATGGTGCCCCTGGGTCTGGGAGGGCTTGGCGGTGGCTTTTACTACGGTGCGGAACGCGTACCCGCGTCCGTGCTCGTCCCCGCTGTTGGAACGAAGTTCCAGTCGAAAGACCCGTCGTCTCGTAGTGTCATCCGAAGGAACCCGTGGGTGTCGCTGAACCGCTTCACGATGTACGGCGGACTGCTAGTGAAGGGGCGGAGACCGATGCCTCCCGTGGAAACCTGGAATGCTGTCATCCCGTCACTGACGCACTGGTCAGCGTTGTTCACCGGACATGACCTTTCGTAGTTGTGTTGTGATGCTGACAGGGTCAGACGGACCCGGTGCTTCCACATCACGTCGATCCACGGCTTGTGGTCAAAGGCCCGCTCATGTTCGTTCGTGTTCGACGTGAAGTACGGTTCGTGGTACACGACTGCCAGGTGCTTACCCGCCGCCTTAGCAGTAGCGAGGTCCTTGTCCAGCCACCTCGTCAACGCCCGAGCCCGCGTGGGGTTGTACCGCCAGTGCGCGGACGACAGGAACGCGAAGTGCCAGTTCCCGAAGTCCTTTGAGTACGGTTCCCCGTTCCCGATTAACCCACGCTGCTGGTTGATCGCAGCCTTTTCCGGAGACCCCGGGCATTGGCCATTCATGAAGTTGTCGAGGTCTTCGTTGCGGCCGGGTTGCCAGTCGTGGTTGGGGGCGGACACCCAGTACAACTTGGGCATCGTGCCTCCCCACAGTGGCGTCCAGTAGTTCACGTAGTCATCGCAGTACGCGGTGTCGTACTGGAAGTCCCCGAGCCCTAGGAACGCGTCAATCTCGTTGTTCTGCACGAGCCGGGTGATCGCCGCAGCGTTCCGACCGGACGGGCTATCAGGCTCAGAGGTCTTGACGCCGTTCATGTCACCGACAGCAGCGATCCGAACATCACCCGCAGGGGACCTGGACTCGCGCGGCTCCGGAGCGCTGGTGCAACCCGCGACAGAGACCGCCAGAAGGGCTGCGGCGGTTGTGGCGACCCTCCGGAAGGATCTGAGACGAGGGAGTGCTGACTGCATCCGATATCCCTTCGAGAAGCCGGACCGCAGGTCGGCTCCCGAGAGACAGCCAGGCGCACCGGCACCTTTGATATTCCTTAGGCCTGGACTGGCTGTCAAGAACCCGCGTTGACTCATAGAAGATGCGCGTGTAGCTGCTATCGAACCACATGTTCTGAGGTCGGGAGGTCGTGATGGGCGCGCCAGCACATTAGGTGTGTGGCGTTAGCCGCTATTGAGGCCTGGTTGAGCCAGGACGGTAGAGTAGCGGTTCGCTCCGGAGATGAGCAGGCCGAACATGTCGCAGATACGGCGGAGGTCGCCGCCACCGGCATGCAGTTCGTGCAGGATCCGGTCCTCGCGGGCTTGTTGAACGGTCATCCCCATCGAGGTGGTGATCCGCTGGACACCGACAGGGGCTCTGTCCAGGGCCGCGCGCCTGCTAGTGAAGACGTGGGGGTTCCTCGTCGACGGCCAGCATTGTTTACGGTAGGCCAGCCAGACGGCGAGCCGGTCCGGACCGGTTTGGCCAGTGGGATGGTGCGCTGGTCCAGATGGAGGCGCCCGGTGGATGTCGGTCAGTTGCACCTTACGCAGTTGCCCGGATTTCAGTCCGTGAAAGGCCACGATCGCTGTGAGTGCTGCCCGTGCCGGGTTTGCTGAGTTGATCGCGTCGCGGAGCTGGGCGGAGGCCAGAGGCATCGGGTGGTGGGTTTCATGGGTGCCGGTTCGTATCGTGCTGATCGGGTTGAAATATATGACGCGGTGGCCCTTGAGGATGCGGAACAGGCAGCGTAGTCCTTGCCCCATAGAAACGCGGGGATTACCGGAAGGGGGAAGGACGTCCCTGACGTCTTCCCGCATCACGTAGACGATTTACCCAGGAGTTCAAGGACGAGCTGTGCCGTGAGGTGATCAACACGTCCAGGGCGATCAAGGATGTGGCCACCGCGTACGGTGTCGGCCCCGAGACGCTCCGCAACTGGCTGATCAAGTACCGTGAGGCCAACGGTGGCACGGAGGCGGATCTGACGGTGACGGAACGGGCCCGGCTGAAGGAGCTCGAGCGCGGAGTTCAAGACCTGCGGGCGGAGACTGCCTTCTTGAAAAAGCCAGCGCTTACTTCGCGCGGGAGCAGCGGTAGTGAGCAAGTATGAATTTATCGATTCCCAAAAAGCCGAGCCCGCCGATCTGAATTCGGTGGTGAAAATGTGCCGCTGCTTGGCCGTCCCGACGCCCGGTTTCTATCACTGGGCCACCCGTCCGCAATCGGCCACGTTTGCCCGCCGCGAGGCCCTCACAGCGCGGATCCAGCACTACTTCGAGGAGTCCGAGGGCACTTACGGGTACCGGCGCATCCACGCTGATCTGGCCGCGGAAAAACCGAGTGCTCTCCCGAATTGGCGCGGCAGCATCCACCACCACGATTTTCCCAATCACATGGCGGCCAGGACCGCGGTGATGGAATACATCGAATCCTGGTACAACCGGCGCAGGCCCCCATGCCAACAAATGGGGCCTGCCCCCGGCACGCGCCCTCGCCGAATACCAAAACAAGATCAACCAGTTAGCAGCGTAAGAAGAAAATCAATCAAGCCGTCTCACAAACTTGACGGGCGCAATCGTCGTGGATGATGCCTTGACGCGGCCGCCACCCTCACGCCCGAAGACTGATCCGCCCCTTTACCGAGCAGTAGGCGTCACAGACTAGACAACCCACTCGTGGGCTCTGTTAGCAGGCTCCGCAGGCCTACGCTCACCACGCCGCCACAGCAACGAGCGTGCATGTGATCGCTTCTGGCATCGAGTGACGGCGACATCTGCCAGCCCTGCGCGGATCAGGCTTAGCGAATCCCGCTGTCAACAACCAGCGTGATGTGAACGGGCCTGTCCGAGATGACCACAAGCTCGGCAGCCGTCGAAGCGTAACCGCCGACGTTGGTCGCTCTGATCACATAACGACCGTCAGGTAGCGTCAGATGGAAGGCACCGGTGCTATCGGTTTGTGTTGAGCCCCGGACGGCATCCCCGTCCAAGGCCACAACCGCGGCCCCTGATACGGGGCGCGGTGGGCACTCCTGACCAACACGTTCGACGGGACAGACCGGGGCGGTCAGGACGAACCCGGTAACAACCCCGGAATGCCCCGTGACCGGACCGCTTGGACTGTTGCACCCGCACAACCACAGGAGTGCGGCCAATAAGGCGCAGACGGAACACTTCACTTCACTCACCAACATTCCAGCACAACATCACGATCCTTGCCCGCCGCTGGCTTACGGCGGCGGTCCGTTTGCCTGGACCGGACAACGTGGCCGACAGGCGGCTCAACAATTGATGCACAACACCGAGTATCCACCCACCGTAGCTGGGCCGGTGTCGCTTCCCGCAGGCTCGTACAACCCGCTCGCCTCAGTTGACGACATCCGCTAGGTCGGCCGTGTCCTTCCCATGGGACCGTCACCACGGTCATCCCCGGTGCCGTTCCGCGGCGCAGGCTAGGGCAAACGCTGCGGCGGGAGCGATGTACGACGTCGGCACCGGGGCTTGACACCGGCGCCCGGGACATCTACGACCGTTAGTTCCGCGAAGCGATTCATCCGCGCTAGTAAGGAAGGGAGCGACGCCGTCACCAACCGCCGCGCGTAGGGCCAGGAGTTCGCATCCATGGGTGTTTCAATGATGTTCTTACGCCCCACCTGATGGGACTGTCCTGCGGTCCGGAAGCATCGCAGTCAGGGTGTTAAATCGACTCACGCAGCTTAGGGAACTACGCATTCTTGAATACGAAACCGGCCAGTGGCCATACAGGGTTCGGTTCCTCAGCAGGGCCGGGTGCACCGCCGGAAGACGGCTGAATCTGCCAGATCGGACCAGTGCGCTGCTTGGCCACTGCTTACCGCATGATCATGTCGCCCCCGAACTCAGACCCAGCCCGGCACGTCCGGTGGGGGCAAAGGTGTCAGGAAATTGCGTCACGCTGTAAAAGCGATTTCTCTCGGCCCTGCTGTACTTACTCACGCGGACGGTGTGCAATGACCGAGAAGATTCCAGGACTTGGAGGCTGCCGCTTTCGGGGCGTACTCCAAAAAGCTCAATGTGAGCCAGCCTCGGCAATGTCGCCAATGGGGCAAGTGAGCGAACGATCGTCTTATGCCCGATGAGTGAGCTTCTAGATCGCGATGACCGGGCTGTATCCAATTTCTACACCTACGCCCACGCTGCAGTTCTTCACGAAATAACTTGGACGTAGCGGCGCCGCGTCGATGCTCTGCGCCATAGGCTGTCACCCAATGAGACGGTGCAAGCCCTTGCTCTGACTGAAGCCTGCGAATTCGAAATTCTGGAAGAGATGATCCAACCGCTGGAGTGCTGAACCGCATCGCGAAGCCACGGTATCTGCGGCTACCTCAGCGGTGATTGGCGGCGTCTCCAATCGCGGAACCCTCTACAGGACACGCCGAGAGTTGATCTCAGATGGCCGCACGGTGTTTGTCGTCTCGGCTGGGGGACGCTTTCCCAAGTCGGAAAATAACGATCGCCCCGATAACCGAGAGAACCGCAATTTGAAGCGGCGAAATTGTCGTGTGGACACCGAATGAGATGGCGCGTCCCTGACCAGCTGAGGAGGCGGTTCGGCGGGACGTCAGGTTTCCTTGTTCCGGTGGGAGAACTCGCGGTGGAGTTTGTTCCTGGCGCCGTGTTCGACAAGGGTTGGGATGTAGGTCCGGATCCGGCCGGCATCCAGTGTTTCGTATTCCTCTGTGACGACCCGGACCACCAGCGGCCGGGGCGCGTCGGGATAGCGTGCGGCGAGCAGGTCGGTGACTTTGGCGATGGTGTCGTGCTTCTCCGTATCTTCCATCCAACTAGTTTGATGCCGAAGACTTGTGGCGTCTATCACATTTGGTGGGATGCTGGGAAGCGCTGGCGCCCCGGTCTGCGCGGGCTGGATGTTCTTCAGCGCAATTGTGAGGGCCTTGGCAAGATCCAACTAGAGACCAGCACGACGTGCGCTCTTCCGGTTTCCGTTGGGGTGTCAGGATCCCGGGCGCCCGGGCCATTCCTTGCCTGCCCATGGGTCGTAGTCGGCGATGAGCTCCTCCTGTGGCGGACGCTCCGGTTCAGGGACGTGCTGCAGGTTCACCCGCACCCGGTACCAGAGCGAGCTTGATCCGCGCATTCCGTCGACGAGCACATCGGCGGGGTGCAGGGCCGGGACGAGACCCGCGTGCCGGGCCTTCCACACATCGAGCGCCGCGAGCGCCTCCGGCTTGGTCTTGGTGCGGGCCACCTCAATGAGAGGCATCAGCGACTGCCGGCGGCCGGAGCCGTCGCCGCCGCGCGGCGGCTTCTCGGCGGGGCCGAGCTCGGCCGCCAGTGCCAGGAGTCCGTCGAGGGTGCCCACCGCGTCATCGATGCCTGCGTGGGGGTCACCCACGTCGGCGAAGCGCTCGGGCACCGAGCGCACCGTGAATTGTTCCGGCCGGGTGGAGCGGACCTCGTCCCATGTGAGCGGAGTTGAGACCCGGGCGTCGGGCACGGGTCTGATCGAGTACGCCGATGCCACGGTCCGGTCCTTGGCGTTCTGGTTGAAGTCGACGAACACACTCTCACCGCGCTCCTCCTTCCACCACCGCGCGGTGGCGAGGCCCGGAGCGCGGTTTTCGACCTCGCGGGCGAGGCTCTCCGCTGCGAGCCGCACGTCGCGGTACGACCGCTGCGGCGCGATTCGCACCAGGATGTGAAGTCCGCGCGACCCGCTCGTCTTCGGCCACCCCACCAGCCCCACGTCGTCGAGCACCTCCTGCGCGACGTAGGCGACCTCGACGATCTGGGACCAGCCAACGCCCGGCATCGGATCGAGGTCGACCCGGAGCTCGTCCGGGTGCTCGAGGTCCTCGGCCCGCACGGGATGCGGGTTGAGGTCCAGGCAACCAAGATTCACCACCCACGCCAAGCCCGCAGCATCCCGGATGACGGCCTCCTCGGCTGATGTCCCCGACGCGTAGCGCAGCGTTGTTGTGTCGATGAAGTCGGGGTGGTTTTCGGGCACGCGCTTCTGAAAGAACGGTTCAGCGTCGATGCCCTTCGGGAAGCGCTTGAGCACCATTGGCCGGCCGCCGGCGCCGCGCAGCGCTCCATCCGCGACGGCGAGGTAGTAGCGAACCAGATCGAGCTTCGTCAGCCCGGGCTCGGGGAACACCACCTTGTCCGGACTCGAAATCCGCACCTCAGTGCCGGCAACGTTGAGGATCTCGGCCGGGGTCTTCGACGGGCTCATGCCGCCACGCTAGCAACGATCGGATGTCCCAGCCAGACCTGCTGAGGGGAACGGCTGCATCACGAGGAATGGCCGGAGGAGGAGCCTCGTCCTTGGTGAGCGAAGTTCAGAGCAGCAGGACCACGCCGACCGCCACCAGCCAGAGCGACCACACAACGTAGGTCACTGGCGTCAGCGTCGCGGCCAGCTTCCAGCCATGCGGTTCGAACGATCCCACGAATTCCAGCGAGCACAGTGCCAGCACTGCGCCGGCGACGATCCCCACAATCCCGAGCCAGGCCGGAACGGCGGTGCTCTGGATCATGGCCACGCCGGCCAGCACGCTCCACGCGCCGCTGAACAGGTAGCCCAGATGTTCGCCCACAGCCACGCCCAGATAGCGGTTGAAGGACTGGAAGACGACGTCCACCGCTTCCTTGCGGGCTGCGGAGGCATCAGGAGCGGTGGCCGATCGGGCAAGATAGGGCACCAGGAACGGCCAGCGGATGAGTCCGAGGAACTGTACGACGGCGGCCAGCACGCCCGCCGCCGGCCCCAGCGCCAGCAGGGTTGAATCCGCTCCGGACAGCGCGCCAGTCAGCAGGACTGCCGCCGGCGCCAGCAGCACCGCCGTCATCGCCAACGACCACCACAGCAGCACAAGGCCTGACCCGCCGTCGCGGAAACGCTGAGTGGGCGCTGCGGATCCTGGAGCGCGGCGGGATCAGCGGCGACGCGGCAGTGGCAACGTTCAGCGGCATCATCGGCCTTAACTACGGCTGGGCGTCGTTTGTGGTGGCCCGGACCGGCGGCGCGGGGGAGGCGCTGGCCGAGGACCTCGTGGACCCGGGCGTGGCGCAGGCCTTCCCGCTCACCGACTCACTGGCGGGGCCGATGAGCCGCTACGGCAGCGTGGAGCACTATGAACTGATGCTTGGCCAGCTGCTCGCCGGGATCTCCTTCACCGCATAACGGCGGCGACCGCGCTGATCTCGACCAGTGCGCCGGGCACGCCCAACGCCGCGACACGCGCTCCGGTCACGAGGGCCGGTTCATCGGAGGCGAGTTCCGATGCTATCGCCCCGTAGGCCGCCGCGAGGTCCACTCCATCGACGAAGAGCACTGTCCACTGCACAACGTCGCCGAGGGTAGCGCCGGCTGCGGCGAGCGCGGTCCTCGCGTTCTCGAGGGCGCGGGCAGACTGCACGGCCACGTCGCCCTCGCCGACGAGCGAGCCGTTGACGTCGACGGCGTTCTGGCCGCCGACGTAGATGGTGGTCGCGCCGGGCGGCACGATGGCGACGTGGCTGAAGGCCGGGCTCGAGATGAGCCCCTGGGGGGCGGATGCGCTGGATGGGTGCCATGCCTGTATGGTCTCACCGACCGTCGGCAGGGGGGAGGTCTGTCCGATTCATGGAGGCCCTGATCATCAGGCGCTACTGCGGGCGACAGTCGAAACATGGCGAAGCAGGACGTGGCCCCTACTGCGGCAGGCCGGTCGCTTCACCGTGAACATCCTGCCTGCCGGGCACCAGCACCTTGCCGCGCAGTTTGCCCGTTCCGGTGCCGAGAAGTTTGCTGGCGTGGAGTATTCCGCGTCGCCGCTGGGGAACCCGGTGCTGGACCAGGCCCTCGCCTGGGTGGACTGCGAGCTGCATGAGGAATACGACGGCGGCGACCACACCATTGTGGTGGGGGCGGTGCGCGCCCTCGGTGCCCGGGACGGCGCAGAGCCCCTTCTGTTCTTTAAGGGCGCGTACTTCGAAGGTGTTCCGTTCCGGTCCGGAGCGCGGGAGAGCGTCGCATGACGGCGGGCAGATAGAGCTCCCGAAGGCGGGGCCGGCGCCCGCTTCAGCGCGGGGCTGACACCTGGCCGGGTGCGGATATTCACCACGAAGCCGACCATGGCCACCTCGCACAAGAAGCCGGCCGCGCGCCGCCGCTCACTGCACCAGCACTACCGGTAACAGCACATAGACCGAGAGTACGACGGCGGAGATCCCCCGCCGTCGTACTCTGCTGTCAGGCGCCGATGCAGCCCGGCCGCAACCTCCGGAACAGTAGCATCGGGCCAGGACGAAGACGTCCACATAGGCAGCAAGGAGTATTGAATGACGAGAATGCTGATTATGGGTCCGCCCGGCTCGGGCAAGGGGACACAGGCGGAACGGATTTCGGAGCGCCTTGGCATTGTGGCGATCTCCACCGGCGATATCTTCCGCGCCAACGTAAAAGGCGGGACGCCGCTGGGTGTAGAGGCCCGGAAGTATATGGATAACGGAGACTTCGTGCCGGACAGCGTCACGAATGAGATGGTGCGGAACCGGATCCGCCAGGACGATGCCAAAGAGGGATTTCTGCTGGACGGCTACCCTCGCACGGTGGCGCAGGTGGGCTACCTCGACGGAATCCTCGCTGCGGGCGAACAGAAACTCGACGTGGTCCTGCAGTTGACCGCGGACGACGAGGAACTCGTCTCGCGCCTCCTGGGCCGGGCCAGGGAAACGGGCCGGAGCGACGACAACGAGAGCGTCATCCGTCACCGGCTGGACCTGTACCACCAGCAAACGGAGGCCGTGGTGGCCAAGTATGCCGGCCGCGGGATCCTCACCGAGTTGGACGGGATGGGCGGGATTGAGTACGTCACGGAAAGTGTCCTGGGCAGCATAGGCGACCTGCTGAGCGCGCCCGTCCGCGGACGGTAAGGGCGCAACGGCGGGCGAACGACGGTGGTCCCTCCCGCCGTCGTTCTCCCGTGCGCAACTCCAGATCGTACTTTCCGGACCGTTTGGACCTGAGTCCCCTTGAACGTCTGATCGCTGCAGGGCTAGCATTGCCCGCACTGGCGCCGATGCCACACCTGTACAACTCGGTGCCGACGTCGATCCATTGAGGAGTCGGCCATGGGCGAGGCAACTGCAGAGGCGACATCAGCGGACCTGATGGTCGACCTGATCATTTCCCTGGACGGGTATGCATCGGCCGAGGGATGGTCAGGCTGGTGGGGCCTGGAGGGGCCGGAATACCTGGCGTGGCTCGGGCAGGAGGGGGAGAAGGACTACACCTTCCTACTCGGGGCGAATACATACCGGCTGATGTCCGGCATGTCAGAAGAGGCCGCGGCCGACGGCTCGGGATTCTCCGAGAATGAGGGGGCCAGCCTGACCGGCCTCGCCGCCGTGCCTAAGGTCGTTTTCTCCTCCACCCTGCAAGCGCCCCTGACCTGGCCGAACTCGGAGCTGGTCACCGGGGACGCGGTCTTGGCCGTGAGGGAGATGAAACAGACCAGGACCGGGACCTTGAGCACCTTGGGTAGCCTCAGCCTCGCCCGGTCGCTGCTGACCGCCGGCGTTGTGGACAGGTTCCGGCTGGTTGTCTTCCCGGTGATCACGGGCAGCACCGGTAGAGAGTGGATCTACGAAGGCTATCCGGACATCTCGCTCGAGATGGCGAACAGCAGGACCTTCGACGGTCGGCTCCAGTTGCTCGAATACATCCCCACGGTGCTCAGCGGTCCGCCCGGAACTGGCCCGGCCTGAGGACGACGGCGGCACACGAGTGCAGGGGTCGTCCCTGCCCTTTGCGAACCGCGCGTCAGCGTAGGTGGCCGGCGTGTGGGGTGGTTTACACCGGCCCCTCGGAATCTGCCACGCGGGCTGTGAGGGTGGCAACGAGGAGAGCAGAATGGATACATGGCCGATGCCGCGGTGTCCGAATGCCTTGCCGAAGGTGACCGACTCTTAGCTTCTACCGACTGGGCAGCGGCGGCGGACGCGTTTGACTTCGTGCTGGCGATCCAGGACCACCCAGCGGCCCACGATGGCCTTGCCACCGCCAGGTGGTGGCTTCGGGACGTGGACCAGGCGATTGCGGAGCGTACAGCGGCCTACGCAGGCTTTCGCCGGCTCGGGCAGGATGCAAGGGCGTTCCGCTCTGCACTATGGTTGGCGCGTGAATATGCGGAGGCGTTGGGGAACGATCCGGTCAGCCGTGGTTGGCTTGCCCGGGCAGAGGGCCTCGCATCCGGCCTCCCCGACGGGGTTGATGGCGGCTGGCTGGCCGTGACGCGCGGGCTGCTGCGCGCTGATCCGGTAACGGCTCGAGACGACGCCCGGACCGCGCTGACAGTTGCGCGCAGCGGCGGTGATCCGGATCTTGAGGCGACGGCCCTGGCGCTCCTGGGCCTGGGGACCATCGCCGCTGGCGACGTACCGGAGGGAATGACGCTGGTCGATGAGGCAATGGTGGTGGTAACTGCCGGCGAACTTCGCGACAAGGTAGTTTTCGGGGACATCTGCTGCATGGTTACACGAGCAAGCGAAGAGGCCTGCGACACCTCGCGCCTGGGCCAGTGGAACAAGATCCTGCTTCGCTTTATGGAAAGTACCGGGCACCCGGCACTACTGGAATTTTGTGGCACATGCTGCGCGGAGATCTTCCTCGCCTCGGGCGACATCGCTGGTGCCGAGGGCTGGCTGAGCAAGACACTCCGCGAGCTGGAACAGGGGGGTCACCGTGCCCGATGCGTGCACCCGGCAGCAAAGCTGGCGGAACTGCGGCTGCTGCAGGGCCGCGTGGAGGAAGCCAGCCGGCTGCTCTCGGGCTTCGAAGACCGCCCCGATGCGCTGCGGGCGTCGGCTGCGGTCCGCCTGGCGGCTGGTGACACAGCTGTGGCCGCGGCGCTGCTGCACCGGCGGATCCATCAGGTCGGAGAGGGGCTGCTCATCGTTCCGCTGCTCGCACTGCTTGCCGAGGTCGAGCTGGAACAAGGCGTCCCGGGCCAGGCCCTGGCAACGGCAGGGCGCCTGGACGACGTCGCCGCCGCCACACGCTGGCCTCGGGCAATTGCATCGTCGCATCTTACGGGTGGTCGCGTCGCGGCCGCCGTCGGCAATGCCGCATCCGCGCAGGCGCGGCTCGACGCAGCGATCACGATTTTCGGCGAGCTGAACATGCCGCTGGAGGCCGCCAAGGCGCGACTCGCACTGGCTGAAGCCTTGCGTGATTCGGATCGTGAGGTGGCCGTGCACGAGGCCGGTGTGGCCTTGGCGGCGTTCGACGAAGCGGGCGCCAGCGGCCTGGCCGACAAAGCCGCTGCGCTCCTCCGCGCCCTGGGCGGCCCCGCCCGCACGGGGCCAAAGGCACTCGGCCTGCTGTCGCGGCGGGAACGCGAAGTACTGGCGCTGCTTGCCGAGGCCATGACGAACGCCGAAATCGCGGACCGCCTTTTCATCAGCGCCAAGACGGCCGAGCACCATGTGAGCAGCATCCTGGCCAAGCTGCAGCTGCGCAGCCGTGGCGAAGCCGCGGCATTGGCCCTGCGCAGCTCCCTCATGGGATAGGACCACAATGGGGGATTCCCCCCATCCTTTCCTATCGACCGCAACGCATGCTTGGAGTGTCCGCAAGACATGCCAGGAGGTGCGGAATGAGGCAGCAACGAACAGCAGCCAACGTCCTGAGGCGCGAGGTTAACGTGACGGTCCGCGAACACAGCACCGCCCCGGCGCGTGCGGTTTTCGACGTCCTCGCTGACTTGCCCGGCCATCCCGGCTGGGGTGGCGCTGAGGCGACAACTCTGTTGTCCATGGAAGCCCCGCCAGGGCAGGCCGCGGCTGGGACTGAGTTCACCTCCACGGCCGAGGACGCCATATGCCGGATGCGGGACTCCTCAGTGATCACAGAAGCCGTTCGACCCTCAAGGTTCGAGCGGGTCACGGAGTCCGCACTGGAGTCCAAGAAGAACGGGACACCGGCGGACTGGCTCCTGGTGCACCGCTACGAAATTCGGCCGGACGGAAACCAGAGCGACGTCACCTACACCTGCCGGCTGGTCCGCGCGACCGCGCTGCCCGGACTGTTGGCAATGTTTGGCATTCCCGTCCTGCGGTCACTTGCCGCGCGTGAGTGGGCGCGGGCAAGCAGGGCAGGTCTGCGGCGGCTCATCGCTGCGGCGGAAACCACGGCGCGGGCGTGACCCGCGCGACGGACAAGGAAGGAACAGGACGATGGCAAAGCTATCGAAAGATGACGAGACCGCTCGCGTGGAGCGCATGACCGGCTATGAGGGCCGATACCGGGAGGCCGACGGCTATACAATCGCTTTCGAAAAGTTCGAAGACGGAGGCGACTTCACCCCGTTCTATCAGGGCTTGCCGGATGACCTGTGCCAAAGCCACCATTGGGGATACGTCGTACGGGGCCGGCTTATCATGCACACGCCCGCAGGAGACGAGATCGTGGAGGCCGGCGAGGCTTACTACACGGCCCCCGGCCACACCGATGAGCTTGATCCCGGGACGGAGCTGGTGGAATTCAGCCCGACCGACGAACTCGCCCGCACCCTCGCGGTAGTTGCGCAGAACCTGCAGTCCGACGCAAGCTGAGTCCCGCAACGGGCGGCACTCCTGATGGCGGCGAACGCAGGCCGCGCCGCAGGAGTGCCGGTTATGTTCAGTAGCTGGCGGGGGTTTGGGCGGGCTCAACCCCCGGAGATGGGACATATGCGGCGGCGAGTGCCTCGGAGCCGCGGGCCAGTACGGCGACGTCGGCGCCGACGAGCACGAATGATGCTCCGGCGTCCATGTAGGCGCGGGCTGTGGTTTCGTCGAAGGCGTTCACGCCGGCGGGTTTCCCGGCTGCTTTTGCGGCGGCGAGGCAGTGTTCGACGGCGGCGCGTACCTTGGGGTGTTCCTGCTGTCCCAGCACGCCCATGGAGGCGGCAAGGTCTGAGGGGCCCAGGAAGATGGCGTCCACGCCGTCCACCTTCAGGATGTCGTCCACGGCCTCAACGGCCGCCGTCGATTCGATCTGCACAGTCACGCTGACGGTGTCCGACGCCCGGGCCAGATAGTCCGGGACACGGTTCCAGCGGGAGGCGCGGGCCAGGGCGGACCCCACGCCGCGGACGCCGTGCGGCGGGTAGCGGGTGGCCGCCACCGCAGCTTCCGCTTCCAGCACCGAGTTCACCATGGGAACCAGTAGGTTCTGCACTCCCAGGTCCAGGTACTGCTTAGTCAGCACGGTGTCGTTGACCGGCGGCCGGACCAGGACCTGGACCGGGTAGCCGTTGACCGCCTGGAGTTGGGCCAGGATGGATTCGAGACCGTTGGGGCTGTGTTCGGCGTCGATGAGGATCCAGTCCAGGCCGGATCCGGCGCAGAGTTCGGCGATCAGCGGGCTGCCGGAGCAGACCCACATTCCGGCCAGGGGGCGGTCAGCCGCGGCGAGGGCGTCGCGGAACGTGTTCGCGTAGTCAGGATTTCCGGGTTCTACTCGAAGCGGCATGTGATGGCCCCCAATGGTCCGTAGTCGGCGTGGACGGTGTCCCCTTTGTACACCCACAGCGGGCGGGTGAAGGAGCCAGCGAGGATGATGTCCCCGGCCTTCATCCCGTCGCCGTGGGCGGCGATCTTGTTGGCGAGCCAATGCACGCCGTTGGCTGGGTGGTCCAGGACGCCGGCGGCCACACCGGTTTCCTCCACGGTCTGGTTCCTGTAGAGGATTGCCGAGACCCAGCGGAGGTCCACGGCGTCGGGCTTCACCGGGTTGCCGCCGATCACCATGGCGCCCATCGCGGCATTGTCTGCGATGGTGTCCACGATGGTCCGGCCCTCCATCTCGATCCGGGAGTCCAGGATTTCCAGGGCCGGCACCACGTAGTCCGTGGCGTCCAGGACGTCGAAGATGGTGCAGCCGGGTCCGGCCAGGTCCTTCTTCAGCACAAACGCCAGCTCAACCTCCACCCGCGGATGGGTGTACTGGTCCCACTCCACCGAGCAGCCGGTTCCGAGCACCATGTCATCGAAGATGGCGCCGTAGTCCGGCTCGGTGATGCCGGTGGCGGCCTGCATGGCCTTGGAGGTGAGGCCGATCTTGCGGCCCACCAGCGTGCGGCCGGCGTCCTCGTTGCGGCGCCGCCACAGCTGCTGCACGGCATAGGAGTCCTCCACCGTCATCTCCGGGTAGCGGGCCGTGAGACGGGGGACCGGGGTGCGGGTCCGGGCGGCCGCCAGGAGTTCGTCGGCGATGGCCTCAATCGTCTTCGCGTCCAGCATGGCTACAGCTGCGCCCCGAGCTTGAAGCCCGTCCGGTCCCCATCGGGAGCCCCGTCTTTGCGGGTGTAGGAGAAGCCGTCGGCGCCCACGGTGACCGCCATTTCGCTCTTTTCCTCACGCACGACGACGGGCTGCGGCTTACCGTCGAGGTCCAGGACCAGGGAGGCCTCGGTGTACCAGGACGGGACCACGGGGTTGCCCCACCAGTCGCGGCGCTGGTTGTCGTGGACGTCCCAGGTGACGACGGGGTTGTCGGGGTCGCCGGTGTAGTAGTCCTGGGTGTAGATCTCGATCCGGTGGCCGTCGGGGTCGAGGATGTAGAGGTAGAACGCGTTGGAGACGCCGTGCCGGCCGGGGCCGCGTTCGATCCGGTCGCTGATGCGTAGGGCGCCCATCTTGTCGCAGATCTGGATGATGTTGTGCTTTTCGTGTGTGGCGAATGCGATGTGGTGCATGCGCGGGCCGTTGCCTCCGGTCAGGGCGGTGTCGTGCACGGTCTGCTTGCGGTGCATCCAGACGGCGTAGGTGACGCCGTCGGAGTCCTGGATGTCCTCCGAGACGCGGAAGCCGAGGTCCTCCAGGTACTTGCGGCCGCGGGGCACGTCGGGGGTGACCTGGTTGAAATGGTCCAGGCGGACCAGTTCGCCGGCGGAGTAGAGGTCGTAGCGCTGGGTAAGGCGCTCCACGTGCTCCACATCGTAGAAGAACTCGTAAGGGAAGCCCAGCGGGTCCTCCACGCGGACGGAATCACCTACGCCCTTGGTGAAGCCCTCCTTGCGGCGTTCGGTGCGGCAGCCCAGTTCCCTGTAATAGGCCTCTGCGGCGTCCACTTCAGCGGGGGACTTCACCCGATAGGCAAAGGCGGCGACGGCGGCGACGGGTCCCTTGCGGAGCACCAGGTTGTGGTGGATGAACTCCTCCAGGGACCGCAGGTAGATGGTGTTTTCATCTTCCTCGGTCACGTGCAGTCCCAGGACGTCCACGTAGAACGCGCGGGACCTGGGGATGTCGGTGACCACGATCTCCATGTAGGCGCAGCGGACGATGTCCGGAGCCGGGACGGAGGGGGTAGGGACGAAGTCTGTCATCGGGTTCTCTCTTCTTTGAAAGGGGTCTGTTGTTGATGGACGACGGCGGCCGGCCGCTTGAGCAGCAGTGTCGCCTAGGCGCCGAATTTCGGAGTATGAACCGTGCCGAGGGTGATGTGCACGGCCTGCTGGTCGGTGTAGAAGTCGATGGAGCGGTAGCCGCCTTCGTGGCCCAGGCCGGAGGCTTTCACTCCGCCGAACGGGGTGCGGAGGTCGCGGACGTTGTGGCTGTTTAGCCAGACCATGCCGGCCTCGACGTTCTGGGAGAAGTTGTGGGCGCGGGCCAGGTTCTGCGTCCAGATGTAGGCAGCGAGCCCGTAGCGGGTGTTGTTCGCCAAGGCGAGGGCTTCGTCGTCGTTTTCGAACGGGGTGATGGCGACGACGGGACCGAAGATCTCCTCCTGGAAGATCCGGGCGTCAGGGGCGACGTCGGCGAACACGGTGGGTGCGATGTAGTTGCCCTCCGGGAGGTGCTCCGGGCGGCCGCCGCCGGCCAGCAGCCGACCCTCGGACTTGCCGATCTCCACGTAGGCGGCCACCTTCGCGTAGTGCTCCGGGTGGACCAGGGCACCCACTTCGGTCTTGGGATCGTGCGGGTCCCCGACCACGATCTTTTTCGCCCGGGCGGCGTACTTTTCGCAGAACTCGTCGTAGATGGCGCGTTCAACGAGGATCCGGGAGCCGGCGGTGCAGCGTTCGCCGTTGAGGGAGAAGACCCCGAACAGGGCGGAATCGATCGCGGCGTCGAGGTCGGCGTCGGCGAACACCACGCACGGCGACTTCCCGCCGAGTTCCATGGACAGGCCCTTGAGGTTGGTGGCGGCGTTGCGGAAGATGGTCTGGCCCGTGGTGGTCTCGCCCGTGAACGAGATCAGCGGGACATCCGGGTGCTTGACCAGGGCGTCGCCGGCTTCCTCACCGAGGCCGTTGACCAGGTTGAAGACACCGTCCGGCAGGCCAGCATCCTTGAAGATCTGCGCCCACAGTGACGCGGACAGGGGCGTGAACTCGGCTGGCTTCAGGACCACAGTATTGCCGGTGGCCAGGGCCGGGGCGAGCTTCCATGACTCCAGCATGAAGGGGGTATTCCACGGGGTGATGAGGCCGGCGACGCCGATCGGCTTGCGGTTCACGTAGTTGATCTGCGAACCGGGGACCTTCATGGCGTCGTCGAACTGGGCCACGATCAGGTCCGCGAAGAACCGGAAGTTCTCGGCCGCGCGAAGTGCCTGGCCCTTGGCCTGGGTGATGGGCAGGCCGGTATCGAAGGTTTCCAGTTCGGCGAGCCGGTCTTCCTGGGCCTCGACGGCTTCGGCAATCCTGTTGAGGATGCGGGCACGTTCGCGTGGCTTCATCCTTGGCCACGGGCCGCTGATGAAGGCCTCGCGGGCGGCGGCGACGGCGAGATCAATGTCTTCCGTCTGGCCAGCCGCAGCGGTGGCGTAATTCTGGTTGGAGACAGGATCCAGGACATCAAAGGTCTTGCCGCCCACGGAGTCAACGAACTGACCGTTGATGTAGTGCTGGATGTGGGTGGGGAGGTCCTGCGGCACGTAATGCTTCGTGGTCTGTTCGGCGGTGAACGTCATTGCTGGTTCCTTACTGCGGGTGGGGCCGGTATCGGGTCAGATGTTCTTGGCCTGGGCGAGGTAGGCATCCAGGGTGGCGGAGCGGTGCTGGCGGGCGGACTTCTCAATCTCTTCCGCGCCGGCGCTGGCCTCGATGAGGCGCAGCAGCGCTTCGTGCTCGTCCACCGATTCGTGGGCACGGCCGGGAACGAACCGGAACGTCGAAGACCGCAGCGAGGCGAGCCGGTTCCAGCCCCGGTGGACCAGGTCCAGGATGTGTGGGTTGGGGCAGTGTTCAAAGAGGATGCTGTGGAAGTCCTGGTTCAGCTGGGTGAAGCGGACGGGGTCGAAGTGCTGGAGGCATTCCCGCATGTCCTCGTTCACGGCCCGGGCGCGGGCGATCGCCACGGAGTCGATCAGCGGCGCGGACAATGCCGTGGCCGCGCCTTCGACGATGCTCAGGGTCTGCATCGTGTAGAGGTACTCGGTGGGGTCAATCCCGGAGACTGTTGCGCCGACGTTCCGCTCGAACGTCACCAGCCCTTCGGCCTCGAGGCGGCGGATCGCTTCCCGGACCGGTACCACGCTGACGCCCAGATCCTTGGCGATGGCGGCCAGGACCAGCCGGTAGCCGGGGGAGTAGGTCCCGTCCACGATCCTGGCCTTGACTGCCGCGTAGGCCTGTTCGGACTTGCTGGCCGCTGGCCCGATTCCGGCCTGGCGACTTGCGGCGGTGGCCGTGTCAGTCATGTGCTGTGCCGGCTTCCCATTCCTCGTACTTGGCGCGCCACTGGGCGTTCAGCGGGTAGAGGCCGTCCACGCTGTGGCCTTGCGCCACCATTTCCGCGATGAACGTTTCCTCACGCTCCTGGACGATGGAGTCTTCCGCGAGGTCTTCCGCGAGTGCCGGCGGGATCACCAGGATGCCGTCCGAGTCCGCCACGATGATGTCCCCTGGCTGCACGGTGGTGCCGCCGCACGCGATGGTGATGTCCGTGTCCCACGGGATGTGCCGGCGCCCCAGCACGGCGGGGTGCGGATTGGAGTAGTAAGTAGGCATATCCATCGCGGCCACCGCGGAGAAGTCCCGGACGCCGCCGTCGGTGATGATCGCCGCAGCACCCCGGACCTGGGCGCGCAGGGCCAGGATGTCGCCGATGGTGCCGGTGCCCTTCTCCCCGCGGGCTTCCATGACCAGGATTTCACCCTCGTTGACGGAGTCGATGGCCTTCTTCTGCGCGTTGAACCCGCCGCCATGGGACTTGAACAGGTCCTCACGGTTGGGCACATACCGCAGCGTCCGGGCCAGGCCGACGATCCGCTTTTCCGGGCGGGTGGAGGTCAGGCCGTCGATGCTGACGTTGTTCAGTCCGCGCTTGCGCAGCTGGGAGGAGAGCGTGGCGGTGCAGACGCTTTCCAGCTTCGCTTTCAGCTCCGCAGTCAGGACCTGCCCGACGGCGGCGCCCGCGACCGGGCCACCCTCCAGGGGCGCCAAACCCGCCGCTGCCCGCGAACCGTACGCCTCCTCCCGCTGCACGTCATCAGCCTTGGGCTGCGCACCAAAGTCAGCGAACGCCGTCGCACCTTCCACCACCCGGGTGACCAGACGCCCCGTGGACAGACTGGCGGATCCGCTCGCTTCAACGGTGCTGACTTCAACTGTGCTGACTTCAACGGTGCTGACTTCCACCTCGACGACGTCGCCGGGCTTGGCCACGGAGGCGCCGGCCGGGGTGCCGGTCAGGATGATGTCGCCCGCCTCGAGGGTGAGCAGCTGGGACAGGTCTGCAATCAGGCGGGCGAACGGGAAAAGCAGATCCGCGGTGGTGTCGTCCTGGACGAGGTCGCTGTTGTGCCAGGTGCGGATGCGCAGTTTGGCGGGGTCCACGGCGTCTGCGCGGATCAAACCGGGGCCGATCGGGGTGAAGCCGTCGCCGCCCTTGGACCGGAGGTTGGAGCCCTTGTCCGCGTAGCGGAGATCGTAGACGCCGAGGTCGTTGCCGGCGGTCACCCATTCGACGTGGCTCCAAGCATCCTCGATCCCGACGCGGCGGGCGGGCTTGCCGATGATCAGGGCGATTTCGCCCTCAAAGCCGAGGAGTTCGCAGCCGGCCGGCCGCTCCACGACGGAAGGGGCTTCGGCCGAGCCGAACGCCAGGGAGGACGACGGCTTCAGGAAGTAGGATGGCTGCTCCGGCGTGCGGCCACGCTGGGCTGCGCGGCTGGGGTAGTTGATGTGCACCGCGATGACCTTGCGGGCCGCGGCCAGGGTGTGGTCGGTGACCTGATCCAAGTGCTGCTCCTCATCGAGTACGAAATCGTATACGAAGAAATATTGCAGATATCCCTCGCGGCGTCAATGGGCATGTTCGTTGCACAGGCTGTGCCGGAGCGCACTCCCGGCAGTGCTGACGGCGCCGCTTTCGGCATCGGCAAGGAACTGGGCAGCGGTGTCTTCGACTATCTGCACGCGGTGGTCACGGATGTCCTGCCGGCGGATGTAGCGGGCGCTGCGGGCGACGGCGCCGCCCGGCTTCCCGGGGAATGGGCGCTTCAGGTGCCCGATGACTACCGCGACGTCCCCCGCTACGCCGTCCCCGCGGCGATCACAGATGCCGGGATCAACCCGGCAGCCGTCGTCGGAATTGCCACGGACTTCACGGCCTGCACCATGGTGCCGGTCAAGGCTGACGGCACGCCGGTCAACGAACTTTTCGGCTTTGCCAACCGCCCGCACGCCTATGTGAAGCTGTGGCGCCACCACGCTGCTCAGCCGCAGGCGGACCGGATCAACGAGCTGGCCGCGGACCGTGGCGAAGCCTGGCTGCCCCGGTACGGCGGACTCATTTCCTCCGAGTGGGAGTTCGCCAAGGGCCTGCAGCTGCTGGAGGAGGACCCGGAAGTGTACGCGGCGATGGACCACTGGGTGGAGGCCGCCGACTGGATCGTCTGGCAGCTCTGCGGCCGGTACGGGCGGAACGCCTGCACTGCCGGCTACAAAGGCATCTACCAGGACGGCCGCTATCCCTCCGAGGACTTCCTCGCCGTCCTGAACCCGCGGTTCAAGGACTTCGTCAGCACCAAACTCGAGCACACCATTGGCCGGCTCGGCGACGCCGCAGGCTACCTGACCGCAGAAGCCGCCGAATGGACCGGCCTGCCGGAGGGCATCGCCGTCGCCGTGGGCAACGTGGACGCGCACGTCACCGCCCCGGCCGCAAAAGCGGTGGAGCCGGGGCAGCTGGTGGCCATCATGGGTACGTCCACCTGCCACGTCATGTACGGTTCAGAGCTTCGTGAAGTGCCGGGCATGTGCGGCGTAGTGGACGGCGGGATCGTGGACGGCCTGTGGGGTACGAAACCCGCCAGTCCGGCGTCGGAGACATCTTCGGCTGGTTCACCAAGAACGGTGTCCCGCCGGAATACCACCAGGCAGCCCTTAGGTTCTCCTCCGCCCAGCCCGACGGGGGGACCGGCGTGGACCTGGGCATCGTGATGGAAATCCTCAAGCAGGAAATGGCCGACGACGCCGTCCTGACCTTCGGCGCCGGCAACCACGCCCTGTGGCCGGCCCGCTACCTGCAGCACAACAGCGCCCCCGGCCCCGCCGGATGGCCCCCTTCCGCCGGCCAGCCCGCCGCCGCCGTCGGATCCTGAAGTGCGTGATCAGGGTCAACAACCCTGAGCGTCAAGTGGGGGCCACCACCGCGACGGGGGAGCAGTCGCGAGTGCGAACGTGCTGATCAGCGCCGCTTACGTTTGGACCGTTGCTCCTCCCGCCGCTCGGAGCTGTCACGTTCAGCCGAACGTTGCGATTTCCCTGCCACCACCACCTTCTGGTGCCACTCGCGCTGGTAGGCCCGGCGGGCGGCGGCATCGGTGCGGCGGGCCAGGGCGGCGAGTTCGCGCTGAAGTTTGCCGTAGCTCAGCCAGCGGCGCTCATCGAGTGTCCCGTCCGCCAAAGCCGCCTGCACGGCGCAGCCGGGCTCCTGCTGGTGGGCGCAGTCAGCGAACCGGCAGCGGCTTGCCAGTTCCTCCACGTCCCCGAACATCTCCACCATGCCGTCATCGGCGTCGAACAGGCCGAATCCCCGGACGCCCGGACGCCCGGAGTGTCCATGAGGACGGCTCCGTTCGGCAACGGCACGAGTTCGCGCGACGTGGTGGTGTGCTTGCCTTTGAAGTCGCCGGAGCGGACCTCGCCGGTGTGCTGGACCTCGCGGCCCGCCAAGGCGTTGATGAGCGTGGACTTGCCGGCGCCCGAGGGGCCGAGGAGGACCAGCGTGCCGTGCGGCGGCAAGTGCGCCAGCAGCGCATCGATCCCGTCGCCGTTCTCTGCTGACGTGGTGACCACGTCCACGCCCGCCGCCTGCAGGATGACCTTCCCGACGACGTCGTCCGCTATGTCCGCAAGATCGGATTTGGTGATGATCACCAACGGAACCGCGCCGGAATCCCAGGCTGCCACGAGCGTGCGTTCCAGGCGGTTGTGCGTGAGCGGCCGGTCCACTGGGACCACCACACCCACCACATCCATGTTCGCGGCCAGGACCTGCGCCTCCGAGGAATCTTCAAAGGCGCGCTTCCGGCTGAGCTCAGACCGGCGCGGGAGGATCCCCGTGATCTGGCGGCCACCCGCGCGGTTGGGCCCGATCCAGACCCAGTCGCCGGTGACCGGAACGCCGACGTCGAGCGGGTACGGCAGGTGGAGAAGTTCGCGGCCGACGGCTGTGAGGACGAGGTTGCGGTCCACGCGCACCACCCGTCCGCGCTCGCTGTGTTGGTTCGCTGGGTGGCGGGTATGGTGTCGGTGTACGGGTTGGTGCGCGTCAAAATACGCCGCCATGGCGGGGGAGTAGCCGTACCTTGTGGGCACTTCGGGGCCGGGGGCTGAATCGAAGGTTGATGGGGAGTAGCTGTCCAGGCGTGTGCCTGAGGAATTGTTCAATGTGAGTCCTTGGGAGAGGTCTCCAGACTCCGGAATCAGCGCAGCCCTGCGGCCATTAGGCCTGCCCGTTGGTGTGTTGCGCGCTTACGCCGTGCGGATGCTGGAGACGGTGGTGATTGGTTTGATGTGTGCGGGGCGCTCTGGGCGCGCGGCTATAGCAGTCATCAAAACCACCTCCGTTTCTCTCCAGATGTCCGGATGCTCTCACGGACGCTCGGCTCTAAGTTTAGCCGCCCGGGGTTACATTGAAATGGGGATGTTTCCGCTTGGTTCGGCCGTGCCGGTTCCCGTTAGCCGGTGGGGCCGGTCAGTTGATAGTCCAGCAGCACGATGCCGGACGGAAAGGAGCGGCACTCCCGGAGCGCAAGCTTTTTCCATTCGCTGATCCTGCCGAAGAAGGGAACTCCGCCGCCGAGGATGACCGGCACGACGGCGACGCCCAGTTCGTCCAGTTCGTCCAGCAGACCCAACTCGATGAATTCAGTGATGAGCTGACCGCCGCCGAACACGCAAATGTCCTTCTCCTCAGGGATGGCGGACTTTATCCGGGCGACAAGATCGCGCAAATCGCCGGTGTACAGGTGCGTCTTCCTTCCCGTGGCCAGAGTTTCATCGTGGGAGAGAACATACGTGGGAACCGCGGAGCCCCGGCCGCCCATTGCCGCCATTTCCCGGTAGGTATTGGCACCCATGACATAGGCTCCGGTTCTGCGCTCAGTTGCCTCGAATCCGTAATCCTCATTCTTGGCCATGGCATCGTTCAGCCATGACAGGTCCCCGCCCTCTGAACGGATGTAGCCATCGAGGCTGACCGCCATGCCGCCAAAGATAGTGCCCATGGTCGCGACGCTATCCAGCGCCGATGTCACGGTCAAGACCAACGCAGTGCCGGCCGGCAACTCTGGCTTACGCCCTTGTGGTGGCGGCTCATCGGTCCGTGCGGCAAGCAATAGAGTGGAGCAGCCCATACTTCCAGAGCGAGGAATGCCGATATGTCAGAGACGTACTTCCAGGTGGTAGTCCGCTACCAGGTGAAACCGGAAGAAACGGAAACGGTCCTGGGCCTGCTGGGCGAGATGGCCGCAGCCACGCGTACGGAGGAGGCCAACATTTCCTACGAGTTCTTCCAAGGCGTGGAGGACCCCGCGCAGATCGTGATCCTGGAGCGCTACACGGATGCCGCGGGTTTTGCCGCCCACCGCGAATATGAACACATCGAGCGGATCGGGGCTGCACAGATCATTCCGCGGCTGGAGCGCAGGACCATCCAAACGTTCGAGGTGACGGCGGACGCCTAGGCTTATCAGCCCTGGGCTGCAGCCACTACGCGCTCACCGTTGAAGTATTCGAGGTGCCAGCCCTCGGTGGCATGATAGTGGGCCAGGTTCAGCACCGCGTTGTCGATCCTGTGCAGTGTGCGGCCGATGGCGCGGTTAAGGCTCACCCGAAGGAGTGTGCCGTGGGCGACCACAAGGACGCGGCGGGCGGGGAATTCTTCGGCCAGTGCTTCCAGTGCACCCAACCCGCGCGCGGCCGCGTCTTCCTCGCTTTCGGCGCCGCGGTAACCACCGGGTATGCGCAGGGCCTCCAGCTCGGGGCCGGCCTGCAACCCCTCTGCCGGTCCGAAGCTGCGTTCGGCGAGCGCCGGAATGTGCCGCGTAACGCTCAGCCCCAGCCCGTCCGCAATCACGCTGGCGGTTTCCGCGGCACGGCTAAGGGGCGAGGACACGATCGCATCCCACTCGTAGTCTGACAGGACATCGACGGCGTCGCGCGCCTGGCCGCGGCCGACGTCGTTCAGCGGAATGTCGGTGGCTCCCTGGAGCCGACGCTGCGCATTCCAGTCTGTCTGGCCATGGCGGATCAGTGCGAAGGTCGTAAGGGTCATGCTGTCTATTCTGCCCTGACGGCGGCATGGCCCGGGCAGCCGCGAGGATCAAGGCAACCTTTCTAGGCCCAAGGGTCCGGTCCGGCGTTACGGTCGATGAAGTCCAGGACAGCCGGATGGGCGGGATCAATGAGATGCCCGCCCGGGACCAGAACCGTATGGGTATAGGGCAACGCACCCGACAACCTTGCGTTCACGGACCGGCAGGCCTCGGGGGAGTCCTCGGCGGAGACGATCAGGGCGGGCCGGCGGATCCCGGCGAGTTGCTCCTCGTTCAGCTCCAATGCATCGTCGCTGAGATCCAGGCCGTGGCCTTTGATTTCGGCCAGGACAGCGTGGCTCGTGCCGGCAAACATCTGTTTGAGCCCGGGAGGAAACGACTCCCATGTCGCGTCCCCAAGGGCTTCCCGGATTACAATCTCGGCGGCAAGCCCGGGCTGACCGTTCGTGCGCTCGAGCACATGGCGGCGCAGGCCGCGGGCCCAGGCGTCCGCATCCGGAGCGATAGTGAACAACGCCGGTTCCAGGAGGACCAGGGCTTTGACTTTGTCCGGGAAACGGCGGGCAAGTTCGACGGCGATCAGGCCGCCTGTGCTGCGGCCGATCACGACTGCCGGCCCGGCACTGAGCGCCGCCAGGACTGCCGCTGCGTCGTCGACGTGATCCACCAGGTCCAAGGTCGCGAACGGCCGCGGCGGGGCACTGCGGTGGAAACCCCTGCGGTCGTAGATGATGCAGCGGCCATGCCGGGCGAGTTCGGTTGCGGCGTCCGCCCACATCACTGCCGAACTCGGTGTTCCGTGCACGCCCAGTATTGGTGTCCCTTGGCCGCTCTCTTCGTAGTAGAGATCAACACCGTTGACGCTGAGGTGGGGCATGTCGTCAGCCTGGAGTTCGCGCGCTCATCGCAGGACACCACCCGGGCTCACGGGCCGGGCCACTGCTCCGGGTCGAAGCCATAGGCGTTGGGAGCAGCTTTCGGGTCAGCCGCTGCGGCGGCGCCGTTCCGGTCGTCGTCGTGATGACGTAGCGGGGCGTGCCGGCCAGAAGCCTGTTTCAAGGGCACGCGGGGTGCGGTCTTTACGGGTGCATCTTCGGCCAAGGTGAAACCTCACAAACACAGAAGTTTGGTCCGCTGCTTGAACCGATAGAGGCATCCTAACCCCATGGGAGCGTTCTGTCGCTGGTAAATGCTCGTAGCCCGGCAGCTGCTTCCGTGTCAGGATCAGGTATGCCACACCGCCTGATGCTGCTTGATACTGCGACCCTGTACTTTCGTGCTTTTTATGGCTTGCCGGACACGATCCGCCGCGCTGACAGAACGCCAGTGAACGCGGTTCGCGGCCTCCTGGACATGATCGCCCGCCTCACCACGGATTACGGGGCCACGCATCTGATTGCCTGCTGGGACGACGACTGGCGTCCGCAGTGGCGCGTGGACCTCATCCCGACCTACAAGTCGCACCGGGTTGCCGAACTTGTGCTAGATGCCCCCGACGTCGAGGTCGTCCCGGACGCGCTCGAGGCGCAGCTTCCGATGATCCGCCGCGTGCTCGAACTCGCCGGCATCGCCATCGTGGGGGCCGCGGAACACGAGGCCGATGACGTCGTCGGGACCTATGCCAGCCACGCAGACCTCCCCGTGGATGTGGTCACCGGCGACCGTGATCTTTTCCAGACCGTCAACGATGACCGTCAGGTCCGGGTGATCTACACCGCGCGGGGCATGAGGAACCTCGAAGTCGTGACGGACGCCGTCGTCGTCGGGAAGTACCGCGTGCTGCCCGAACAGTATGCCGATTACGCGACCCTTCGCGGCGACGCCTCCGACGGGCTGCCAGGCGTTGCCGGCATCGGCGAGAAGACCGCCGCGTCGCTCCTGGGCGAGTACGGCACACTGGAGAACCTGCTCGCTGCAGCCGCCGACGCGGGAGGCGGGGTATCCGCGTCCGTGCGGTCAAAGCTCGCCGCGGCCGCGGACTACCTGGCAGTCGCGCCAACCGTAGTGAAAATTGTGCGCGACCTCAAGCTTCCCACCCTCGAGGAAGCGGGAGCACAGCTGCACCCCGTAAACGGCGAATCGCGCGCCGAACTGGAGCGTCTCGCCGTCGAATGGAACCTTGGAGGTTCGGTCAAACGGCTGCTCGTCGCGCTTGACCAGCAATAACGGTCAATGCAGCATACGCCGACTGGGTCGTCCGGTCTGCACGGGCAGCCGAGTCCCGGAGGAACTAGACCAGCTGAGGGACGCCCCACTCCGGTCATGGCTCGTCGACTGGTGTCTGTTGCCGGATCCAAGCCGGAAGGGGATCTTCAGGCATGGACACGCCGAGACATGGTTCCAGCTCGTCAGGTGGGAACAGGTCAGGTGAGAGCTCGTCCGGGGTCAGGATCGTCGAGCGGCCACTGCAGCCAGACGCACTCCGGCATGGGATCTACCGGGCGCAGACCTTCAAGCGGTTCGCCAGGCAGGGAGTCTTCAGGCAGGGCAGGACCAACTTCCCGGTGGCATAGTTGGTTCAGGATTTCGGGTGGCCAATCGTGTGGTTCCCAGTCCTGTTGTTCGCTGGCGTACTGACGGCCTGTCGGTGAAATCCAGCCGGGTGGCTTGTCGGTGGTCGCCCCAGTGGGTGTCCAGCCGCTGGCGTGTTTCAGCCTGTGGTGCTTGGGGCATGGCTGCCCGAGGTTAATGATGCCGGTGGTGCCGCCGTCGGCCCGGGCGAGGAGGTGGTCGGCCTCATTGTCCAGAGACTGGTTGCTGCAGCCGGGGAACGGGCATTTCCCGTCCCGCAGACGGAGCCATTGCCGCATGCTGACGGGGATGCGGTAGCTGGTCCGTCCGATCTCCAGCGGCGCCCCGTCGCGGGGATCAGTCAAGACACGGTGGAACGACGAGGAACTTTCGGCCATCAGATGGCTGGCCATCGACGCCGGGATGGGGCCGTACCCATCGAGCATTGCGGGTTCGTCGGTGAGGCCCATGAGGGCGAACACCGGCACGGTCACGAGCACCTGCGCCGACGGTGACGGCACGTGCTCCGCAGTGCCGCCAAGGAGCCACTTGGCGGCCACGTCGGCGCGGATTTGGCTCAGGTTCCGGTCCTCATGGGGTCCTTGGAGGGCGCGGGCCGCGGTGGTGGTGCGGTCCCAGATCCCGGCCGCCTGGTCCGCGGGAGGTACGCGCTCAGCCAGGCCATGCCGTCCCGGTCCGGGGCGAACTCCAGCCGGCGGTCCAGGGCGCTTTTGGTGTGGCGTTTTTCGATGCTGTCTGGGTGGTGGCGTTCGCGCCAGGTCCGGGCTTTGTGCCGGAACCGGGACGGCACGAGTTCCCTGGCGGGGTCCAAGTTCGCGGTTTCGTCGACCATGGCCCGGGCGTGCTGCCACGAAATGCTCCCGTCCTGCAGGGCGGCCAGCGTCAGCGGGAGGGTGGTTGTCAGTTCGTGGGCCTCGGACAGAAGCGCACCGGCCGTCCGTTCGCTGACCGTCAGGACGCACGCGACCTCGGAGACCACGGCCATGTCCTGCGCGATGAGGCCCTGTGGCTGCGCATTCGGGGAGGCCACCGCCCGCGTAGTGTCAGCGAACCCGGCGGCGGCGTGGACTACCAGGGCAGCCGTGGCAGCTTGCAGCCGGGTAGCCTCCGCGAGCGTGTCCAGCCAGCCGTCAGACTGATGCCGCAGCGGATCCGGTTCCCCTTGACCCGTAGGATCTGCGCCAGGGATCACCAGAGCAAGCGCAGCGACAGAAGCCTTGATGGCCTTGAACGCCTCCACTGCGGTTGTCCCCTTCATACTCACATCATCTTGCGAGCCACTGACATTTAAGGTCCCCTCTAGCCAGTGACGAGAAATACTTTGGGAAAGTTTTTCGCGCGGGGCCGCAAGTGTCAGTTCGCACAGCGTGCGGCCCGGAACGGTGCCGCGCTCTGACGCGTTGGCTGCTCAGTCAGCCGTGAGGAACCGTCCGTTCCTTATCCGCGACGGGCCAAAGACGAGGGTCACCGGGGCAATCGTCCGCGGCCGGTGATCCCGCGACTGGGGACGGCCGACGGCGACATGGGGCACCCAGTGCGGGTACCGGTAGCCCAGCGCCGGTGAGCTGAGGATGAAATCGTCCACATTGTCCACGAGGAGCCGGTCCAGGAGATCATGCAGGCCCTGCACCAGGGACACCTGGTAGTCGCGCACGCGATCGGGCACGTCCACTTCGAGTCCGGAGATGCCGCCGCCACCCAGCACGATCACTTGTTCCGAGGTGCCCGCAAACCCGTCCAGAACGGGCAGGCCCCGCAACCAGCCCGTCGTGCGCCGGACGGCTTCACCGGCCGAGGTGATCCCCTTGGTCCAGTCCGCGACGTCCTGCGCAAAATCCGCCAGGATGCCGATATGCAGCAGCGTCAGGTGCAGCCCCTGCGGCCTGCGCAGGGCATTGACATAGCTGGCCAGCGCCTCGTAGTCGGACGGGCCCGCACCAACCGTGAGGACGGGAACCTCCACTGTGATGCGCGGAACCGGCTGCATGGGACCCCCTCACAGTGGCACGGACTCGTGGGCTCTGGCTGCCATTATCCTCCGCTGCGGCCACCTCGTCCCGGCGCGTGCTCTTGCCCTTGCGCCCGCCAGGGTGTCGAATCAGAGAACACGATTCGGCCCGGTGCATGGCAAAGACGCCAGGAGGTTCCCATGTCAGTGAAAGCCGCAAAGGACGCAGCACGGACACCGGGGCGGGGAGGGCCGGAGGTGCGCCGGGCTGATGCTCCGCACGGCATCGCGGCAACAGATCCGGAACAAGTGCGCAACGTGGCGCTCGTGGGGCATTCGGGCGCCGGGAAGACCCTGCTGATCGAAGCAATGCTGGCCGCCCACGGCATGATTTCACGCAAAGGCTCCATCGCGGAGGGCACCACCGTCAGCGATTCCGACCCTTCGGCAGTGCGGCAGCAACGGTCGGTCACGCTGTCCCTGGTTCCGCTGCTCGTCGACGGGATCAAGGTGAACCTGCTGGATACTCCGGGATATCCGGACTTTATCGGCGAACTTCGGGCGGGGCTCCGGGCTGCGGACGCCGCCCTCTTTGTTGTCTCCGCCGTTGACGGCATCGACGCCACCACTACGGCGCTCTGGGGCGAATGCGAAGGCCTCGGGATGCCGCGGGCTGTGGTCATCACCCGCGTGGACCACCCCCGGGCAGATTACGACGGCGTCCTGGCCGCCTGCCAGCAGGCGTTCGGCGACGCGGTGCTGCCGTTGTACGTCCCGGTCCGGTCCGGCGGCGAAACCAGCGGGCTGCTGGGACTACTGACGGGCACAGTCTCTGACTACTCCGCCGGGGAGGCGGCCGCAGGTTCCCGGGACGTTGACGCCGGTGAGCGCGCGGCGTCGGAAGCCGCCCGGGGCCGGCTCATCGAAGGGATCATCGCCGAGAGCGAGGACGAGAACCTGATGGACCGCTATCTGGGTGGTGAGGACATCGATACCGATGTCCTCATCGCGGACCTGGAAACCGCCGTCGCCCGCGGTTCCTTTTTCCCGGTGGTGCCAGCCTCGGCTGTCACCGGACTCGGCACGGCGGAACTGTTGGAAGTCCTGACCCGGGGCTTCCCGTCGCCGGCGGAGGGCGGCCTCCCGGAGGTGACTGATCTGGCGGGCGCTCCAGCGGCGGCCCTGGCCTGTGACCCGGACGGGCCGCTGGCGGCTGAGGTGGTCCGCACCACCATTGATCCGTTCCTGGGGAGGGTCTGCCTGACGCGTGTATTTTCAGGTACTTTGCGTGCTGATACTCCCGTGCACGTCGGCGGGCACGGGCTCGCGGACCGCGGCCATCAGGACCATGACACCGACGAGCGCGTCACCCACCTGTATTCTCCGCTGGGCCCCAACCTGCGTCCTGTCGCGCACTGCGTGGCCGGTGACATCTGCGCGGTGGCGAAACTCGGAAGCGCCGAAACGGGGGACACCATTTCGGCGAAGGACCAGCCGCTCCTGCTGGCTACCTGGGAGATGCCGGAGCCGCTGATGCCGGTGGCCGTCGAGGCGGACTCGCGCAGTGACGAGGACGCGCTGGCCCGGAGTCTGGCGAAGGTGGCAGCCGGCGATCCCACGCTGCGTGTTGAGCGGAACGCGGAAACACACCAGCTGATCCTCTGGTGCATGGGGGAGGCCCATGCCGAGGTGGTGCTGGACAGGCTGCGCGACCAGGGCGTGAAGCTGCACACCATTGACGTAGCGACGCCACTGCGGGAAACGTTCGCCGCCCCGGCAACGGGACACGGCCGGCACGTCAAACAGTCCGGCGGCCACGGGCAGTATGCCGTCTGCGACATCGACGTGGAGCCGCTGGACCGTGGCGGCGGGTTCGAATTCGTCGACAAAACGGTGGGCGGGGTGATCCCCGGAACGTTCATCTCCTCCGTGGAGAAAGGGGTGCGCGCGCAGATGCAGAAAGGCCTGGCTGCCGGGTTCCCCGTAGTGGACCTCCGCGTCACGCTGGTGGGCGGCAAGGCCCACAGCGTTGACTCTTCCGACGCCGCCTTCCAGGCGGCGGGGGCCCTGGCGCTCCGGGAGGCTGCCGCAGCCGGTCGCATCCAGCTGCTCGAGCCGGTTTCCGCGGTCAGCATCACAGTGTCCGAGGCGCACGTGGGGGCCGTGATGAGTGACCTCTCGGCACGCCGCGGCAGGCTAACCGGCACGGCCACGTCCGGTAGTGAACTGACCGAAATCAGCGCTGAAGTCCCTGACCAAGAACTACTGAAGTACGCCGTGGAGCTGCGGGCGCTGACTGCCGGGACCGGGCGGTTCCGGCGCCGGTACCTCCGGCATGACCCGGTGCCCAGCAGCTCATGAAAGCCAGCCTATGAACGCTGCCGCGCGGAGGATCCAACGCATATACCTCACCCTGACGCTGGGCAATACCCTTGCGGCCTCCTTCATCTGGGGAATCAATACGCTCTTCCTGTTGGACGCCGGGCTGAGCAACCTTGAAGCATTCGCGGCCAACGCCTTCTTCACAGCCGGCATGGTCCTATTCGAAGTACCCACCGGGGTCATCGCGGACAGTTGGGGGCGCCGCGTTTCATTCCTGCTCGGCACCGTCACCCTGGCTGTCTCCACCTACCTGTACTATCTGCTCTGGCAGATATCCGCGCCGTTCTGGGCCTGGGCGGTGGTGTCGGTCCTGTTGGGCCTGGGCTTCACGTTCTTCTCCGGGGCAGTGGAGGCGTGGCTCGTCGATGCGCTGCATTTTTCGGGTTATTACGGGGACCTGGAGACCGTCTTCGGACGGGGACAGATGGTGTCGGGCTTCGCGATGCTGGTGGGTTCGGCGGCCGGCGGCGTGATCGCCCAGGTTACTGACCTGGGCGTGCCGTTCCTGGTGCGCGTCGGAGTGCTCGTGGCGATGTTCAGTGTGGCCTTCTTGCTGATGCGTGATGTTGGATTCACTCCGGAACGCTCCCCGCATCCGCTCAAAGCGACCCGGGCAGTGCTGACGGCCTCCATTGAGAGTGGCCTCAAGAACCCGCCCGTACGGTACGTAATGCTTTCCGCCCCGTTCAGTGCCGGCATCGGGTTCTATGTGTTCTACGCGCTGCAACCGTACCTGCTGGAGCTCTTCGGGGACCCGCGGGCCTACTCCGTCGCCGGACTCGCGGCGGCCGTTATGGCGGGAGCGCAGATCCTGGGCGGCTGGTTGGCACCAACTGTCCGGCGCCGGGTCCGCAGACGCACCACTGTGCTGGTGGTGAGCAGCAGCATGGGCGCGCTGATCCTGGTGGCGCTCGGCATCACACGCGTGTTTTGGGTGGCCCTGCTGCTGCTGGTGCTCTGGGCTCTGGTCTCCGCGGCGGGCACCCCGGTGCGGCAGGCCTATCTGAACGACATGATCGCCTCAAAGCAGCGGGCAACGGTGCTCAGTTTCGATTCCCTCATGGGATCCAGCGGCGGAATTGTGGTGCAGCCGCTGATGGGCCGGGCCGCGGACCTATACGGCTATCCGTTGTCGCTGGCCATCAGCGGTGTGATCGAGCTGTTCGCCGTGCCGTTCCTGCTGGCGAGCCGGCGGCGGCGCTCGCCGGCCGACACAGCAACCACCGAAGCCGGCACGCCGGCCTGAAGCCATGGCCTCGGCACAAAAAGGTTGAGCCTTGAGAGTCCCAACAGGGCGGAGTATCGTGGCGCAAACCCACCCTGCGCAACACCCCGACTTGGGAGAGATCATGCCTAGTGTGCGACGTCAATTAGCTGCTGTAACGGCTGTTCTGGCCTTGAGCGTGACGGGTGGGGCGGTGACCGGTCCCGCGTTTGCTGATCCCCGGGAAATCAAGAAGGAGGCGATGGCGACCGGCTACGGCGGAGCGGTGAGCACCGTTGACCCGGAGGCGTCCGCTGCGGCTATCGAGGTCCTGCGCGACGGCGGCAATGCGGCGGATGCCGCCGTGGCCGCGGCCGCGACCCTGGGTGTGACCGAGCCGTACAGCGCCGGCGTCGGCGGAGGCGGATACTTCGTGTTCTACGACGCGGAGACTGGCAAAGTGGGAACCATCGATGGCCGGGAAACGGCTCCGGCAACGATGCCGACCACTGCGTTCGTTAATCCGGCCACCGGTGTCGTATACCCGTTCGCAGAGCTCGTCTCGAGCGGCGTCTCCGTGGGCGTCCCCGGAACACCGGCGACGTGGGAACGGGCGCTGGAGCGCTGGGGCACGCTGGACCTTGACGAGGCCCTCGAGCCTGCCATCAAGGTGGCCAACCGCGGCTTCGTGGTTGACGAAACTTTCCGCCAGCAGACACTCGACAACAAAGTCCGGTTCTCGGCCTTCCCCGCCACAGCGAGTCTCTTCCTGCCCGGCGGCGACGCTCCCGCCGTCGGCAGTATTTTCCACAGCAAGGACCTCGCCAAGACGTACCGGCTCCTCGCGAAGGAGGGAACGGATGCCTTCTACGGCGGACAGCTCGCGACGGAGATCGCGGCAACTGTCAAGGACCCGCCGAAAGACCCCGCCTGGGTGCCTCCTGTGACTGTCCCGCCCACCAGCATTCCAGCCCTTCCGGGCTACCTGACGACGGCGGATCTCGCCGCATACCGGACACTGGACCAGGAACCCACACATGTGGAGTACCGCGGTTATGACGTCTACGGCATGGCGCCCTCCAGCAGTGGCGGGACCACCGTGGGCGAAGCGCTGAACATCCTGGAACCGTTTGACTTGTCGCCCACGGCAAAACCAGCTGCGTTGCACCACTACCTCGAGGCCAGCGCGCTCGCCTTCGCAGACCGCGGTAAGTACCTCGGGGACCCGGCATTTATCGACGTCCCCACCGAAGCCCTCACTGACCCGGTGTTTGGCAAGGAGCGGGCGTGCGAAATCGATCCCGCGACGGCGGCAATCAAGCCGGTACAGGCCGGGGACGTGTCAGACTACAACGGCGTGTGCCCGGTTGCACCTGCGGCAGCCGCAGACGAGAAGGACACCGAAAACATCTCAACCACCAACCTCACGGTCGCTGACAAGTGGGGGAACGTCGTGGAGTACACCCTCACCATCGAGCAGACCGGCGGTTCCGGCATCGTGGTTCCCGGCCGCGGGTTCCTGCTCAACAACGAGCTCACCGACTTCTCTTATACGTCGACCAATCCGGAGGACCCGAACCGGATCGAGCCGGGCAAGCGCCCACGGTCCTCGATGTCGCCCACCATCATCCTTAAGGACGAGAAGCCGTTCCTGGCGCTCGGTTCGCCCGGCGGATCGACCATTATCACTACGGTGCTGCAGACCATCCTCAACAGGGTGGACCTGGGTATGAGCATTTTGGACTCGCTCGCGGCCCCGCGTGCGTCCCAGCGCAACACCGCCAATGTCACGGCCGAGCCGGACTTCATCAAGGCCTATGGAGACGCTCTGGCGCCATACAAACACAAACTGGTACCCGCAGGTGACGCCTTCACGTCGGCTGCAGAGATCGGCGCCGCGACAGCCATCGAGTTTGGACCCGGCAAAAGCATGACCGCAGTTGCCGAGCCCCTGCGGCGCGGTGGCGGTTCCGCGATGGTGGTCAAACCGTCGCGGTGAGACGGGGTGCCGCGGGTGAGCCGGATGGCCGGGGTGGGCCGGGTTACTGCCCCATCCGGGGCCGTACGGGCACAAACTCGATGCTGGTCTGCACCTTTTTCTGCGGGCCACGGGAAAAACCCTTGGCATCAAGCTGGTTCTGGGCGCGGAACACCGCCAGGGCGTCGTCGTAGAGCTCGTTGAGCCGACGGCCGGAGAATTCCTCCTGGGAGCCGTCGCTGAACGTGACAGTCACTGTGGCAGTGGCGGGAAAGTGCCTCTTCATGCGGATGAAACCTTCGGAGTCCTGCTGGAGGTTGATCAAGGGAGTCCTGCTTTCATGGTCGACGACCTCCAGTCTGACCTATCCCACTGCACCTGCGCTGACTGCGGTGGGGGATTGCGGCGACAATGGAGGGGTGACATCGCCAACCAACTCCGCCGCCGTCCCTGCCGGCACCCCTGGCGCCGCTACCTTTGATCTGGCGGCCATCGGCACGGGTCTGGCCTTTGCCGCATCGCTCGGGGAGTTGGCCTCTGTGCTGCTCGCTGGCGGTGCGGCGGGTACGGCAGTGGTGCAGGCACCGCCCGGCACCGGTAAAACGACGCTTGTCCCGCCGCTGCTCGCCAACCTGACGGGACGCACCACGGAGGCCCGGCGCGTGGTGGTCACCCAGCCCAGGCGGGTTGCCGCCCGCGCAGCCGCCCGGCGACTGGCCGCCCTGGACAGCAGCCGGATCGGAGACCGCGTCGGGTACACCGTCCGCGGTGAACGCCAGGCCGGGCCCGCCACCCTGGTGGAGTTTGTCACGCCAGGCATCCTGCTGCGGCGCCTGCTTGATGACCCCGGTCTCGAGAGCACCGGCGCGGTCATCCTGGACGAGGTCCACGAGCGCGGCCTCGAGACCGATCTGCTACTGGGGATGCTCACCGAAGTGCGGCAGCTGCGCGGCGACCTCACCGTGGTGGCCATGTCCGCCACGCTGGACGCGCCCCGCTTCGCCGCCCTGATCGGGGGCGCAGCCGGGAACGCAGGGACAGCGGACGACGGCGGCGGGCCGGCTCCCGTCGTCGACTGCCCCTCAGCGCTGTACCCCTTGGCAGTGGAGTGGGTACCCGCCGCCGTGCCACGGCTGGACGACCGTGGGGTCACGCGCGGATTCCTGGACCACGTGGCCGATACAGCCGCGCAAGCCCACACCGCCGCTGTGGCACAGGACGCGGGCACCGACGCGCTGGTGTTTGTCCCGGGAGCCTGGGAGGTCTCCTATGTGGCTGCCCGCCTCCGCGGCCGGACGGCCCCGGGAACCGACGTGCTGGAGCTCCACGGCCAGGTCAGCCCAGCCGAGCAGGACCAGGCAGTTTCCGGGCGTCGGCCTGGCGGCCCGGCACGGATCATCGTGTCCACGGACCTGGCCGAATCTTCCCTGACCGTCCCCGGCGTGCGGCTGGTGATCGATTCCGGGCTGACCCGCGAACCCCGCCGCGATGCCAGCCGCGGCATGTCCGGGCTGGTCACTGTTTCCTGCTCCCGGGCCTCAGCCGAACAGCGGGCAGGCCGCGCCGCGCGGCAGGGCCCGGGCCGTGTGGTGCGCTGCTACGACCAGAGAACTTATGGTGCCGCGCCGGCGCATGTGACGCCCGAGATCGTTGTCGCGGACCTGACCGGTGCGGCCCTGGTCCTGGCCTGCTGGGGATCACCGGGCGGCGCCGGGCTTGCGCTTTCGGATGCGCCTCCCGCGGCAGCCATGGGCGAGGCTGTTGAAGTCCTGCGCGAACTAGGAGCCGTGGGGCGGGACGGACACGCCACTGCGCTGGGGCGGACGCTGGCAAGGGTCCCGGCCGATCCGCGGCTGGCCCGCGCACTGCTCGACGGCGCAGCGGCCGTAGGTCACCGCGCCGCAGCGGAAGCGGTGGCACTCGTAGCCGGGGACCAGCGGGCCCCGGGGGCCGACCTCACGCGGCTCCTGACCGTCCTGCGCACCGGAAAGGATCCCGCCGCCAGGCGCTGGGCGGAGGACGTCCGCAGGCTGGAGACCATCGCGCGGAAGGAGGGCGCCGCTGTCGGCCCGTCCGCCATCGCCTCCCTCGTCAGCACCGAGCCGGTGACTGCTGCGGAGGCGGTGGGCGTCGTCGTCGCGCTGGCGTTCCCGGACCGCGTGGGCCGGCGCGTCCCGGGCGATGGTCCGGCACGGTACTTGCTGTCGTCCGGCACTCGTGCGGGATTGCCGGCGGGCAGTCCGCTTACCGGGCATGAGTGGCTGGCCGTGGCGGAAGTTTCACGCGCCGCCGGCCGGGACGCTGCCGGCACCGGCGCGGTGATCCGCTCCGCCGCGCCGCTGAGCGCAGACACCGCCGAGGCGGCCGCCGGTCACCTCCTGACCGACACGGTGGAAGCGCAGTTCGGCCAGGGCCGGGTGAAGGCCAGGCGGGAACGCCGGCTGGGTGCCATCAGCCTGTCCTCCACCCCCGTCCGCCCCTCTGCCGAGGACGGCCGCGCCGCTGTGGCCCGCGCCCTCGCCAAGGAGGGGCTGGGAACCATCGGATGGTCGACGGCGGCTGACGCGTTGCGCTGCCGCCTCGCCCTGCTGCGCCGCGAACTGGGCGAGCCGTGGCCCGACGTTTCCGAACCGGCTCTGCTGGCCCGGCTGGACTCCTGGCTGGGACCCGAGCTCGAAGCGCTGGCCGGCGGCGCCGCCACCAACAGCATCGACCTCACCGACCCTTTGCGGCGGCTGCTGCCCTGGCCGGAGGCGGTCCGCCTGGCGGAGCTGGCACCGGAGGCACTGAAAGTACCGAGCGGATCAATGGTGCGGATCGACTACCCCGAGGTTTCGGACAAAGCGGCGTCAGGCGGTGCCGGGTCAGATGGTGCCGCGACGGACCAGGCAGGAGCCGGGCAGGAAGCGCCTCGGCAGCCACGCGCGGACGACGGCGGCCGGCCGGTTGTTGCTGTCAAGCTGCAGGAGTGCTTTGGCTGGGCTGAGACCCCACGGCTGGTGGACGGCAGGGTTCCTGTCCTCTTCCACCTGCTGTCACCCGCGAGGCGGCCCCTCGCCGTGACGGATGACCTGGCGTCGTTCTGGTCCGGGCCCTATGCACAAGTGCGGTCCGAGATGCGTGGCCGCTACCCCAGGCATCCCTGGCCGGAGGATCCCTGGACAGCACAGCCGACTGCACGGACCAAAGCCCGCATGTAGTACCGGCCCGGCGGGGGCTTCTTTTGCTGGTTGCACAGGTGAGATGTCCGATACGTCGCCGAAACGTTGCGTCGACGCGCTGAAACATCGTGCAGTTAGGCTCGTTCCTACTTGGACAACGTGGTCCAGACCACCACACGAAGGGACACAATAATGTTGCTTTTGAGTAGCCTGAACTTCCTCTTTGACGCCGGCCGCGGAGAGGGTAGCCGCCCGCACAACGGCGGGATCGGGAAGACCGATTTCCCCACCGGCCGGCTGACCTCCACCGCCTGGGAAGGCTGGTGGCACGAGGACGCTGCATAACCGGGCCGTTACGGCTGGCCGGATGGGTCAGCCGCGGCTCCGCATGAACTCGGCCACCTTCAGCGCCAGCGACGCTCCGATCTCTGCAGCGTCGCGCTTCTTTCCTGCGACGGCGAAGGAATGGTCACCGCCGTCGATCCAGTCAAGGACAGCTGACGGGCCGATCCGGGAGACCACACTCTCCAGCAGATCCGGCGTCGCGAAGGTGTCGCGGGTGCCCTGCAGGAACAGCATGGGGAGCGTGAGCCCGTAGAGGTGCTCGTCGCGGAGCTTTTCCGGCTTGCCGGGCGGGTGGAGGGGGTAGCCGAGGTAGACGAGTCCGGCAGTGTCCATTCCGTCGGCAACGGCCATGGAAGCCATCCGGCCGCCGAACGATTTGCCGGCAGCCCACACCGGTCCGGTATCACCGTGGGCTTGCGCCTGGCGCGCGGCTTCGTCCATGACGGCGCGCCAGGCGGCGATGGCTGCCGGCGGCCGGTCCGGGAATTTCCTGCCGGCCTCGCGGTAGGGGAAGTTAAAGCGCAAGGTGGCAACGCCGTCGTCGTTCAGTCCACGGGTGAAACCGCTCATGAACGGGTGCTCCATACCCGCCCCGGCCCCATGCGCCAGCACCAGCGTGGCGAAGGGGCTGTCCGGGCGGGCATAAACGCCGGAGACCTCAACGTCGCCGACGGGAAAGGTGACAGGGGATTCAGCTACGGCCATAGGTCCATGATGCCGGATCACCGGCAGCCCTGGGCGCCGACGTGCTGACGCCACGCGCGGCGCAGGGTAGGTTGTCCCCATGGCGAGCGAACAGACCACCCTCACTGTCCCGGGGCCGCACGGCGAGCGCGAGATGCGCGTTTCCAGCCCCAGCAGGGTGCTCTGGCCGGAACTCGGCCTGACCAAGCTGGACCTCGCACGCTACATGGTGGATGTGGGGGAGGCGTTCATCGCCGCGAACGGTGACCGGCCGGTGGCACTGCAGAGGTTCTCCGAAAACGTCGAGGGGGACCAGTTCTTCTCCAAAAACCCGCCCAAGGGAACACCTGACTTCATCCGCTCAGTGAATGTGACGTTTCCGAGCGCACGCTCGCACCCCATGCTGGTCCTGGACGAACCCGCCGCGGCCGTATGGGCGGTGCAGATGAATACGGTGGTGTTCCACCCGTGGCCGTCACACACAGCAAACACCGATAACCCGGACCAGCTGCGCATCGACCTTGACCCGCAGCCGGGCACAGACTTCGACGACGCCGTCCCGGCCGCCCTGGCGCTGAAGGAGGTGCTGGCGGAGGCCGGGCTGGACACGTTCATCAAGACATCGGGGAACCGCGGCCTGCACGTCTACGCTCCCATCGAGCCCAGCCACGAATTCCTGGACGTGCGCCACGCGGTGATCGCCGCGGCCCGCGAGCTGGAGCGGCGGATGCCGGACAAGGTCACCACGGCCTGGTGGAAGGAGGAACGCGGCGTGAAGGTGTTCCTGGACTTCAACCAGGCGAACCGGGACCGAACCATCGCCGGCGCGTACAGCCCCCGCGCGCTGGCCCATGCGCCGGTCTCCTGCCCCATCAGCTGGGACGAACTGGGCAGCGCGGATCCCAAGGACTTCACCATCCTGACGGTCCCCGACCGGCTCAGGACCGCGGGTGATCCATGGGCAGACATGAAGGCGCATCCGGGCACCATTGACGTGCTGTTGGAGTGGTGGGAGCGGGACCTCAAGGCCGGGCTCGGCGAACTGCCGTTCCCGCCGGACTACCCGAAAATGCCTGGTGAGCCCCCGCGGGTGCAGCCGAGCCGGGCCCGCAAACAGGACTGAGTCCGTTCGCGCCCGGGCTACTCGAACCGGGACGGGTCACCGGTGCCGCGACGCACCACTTCCGCCACTCCGCTGGAATAGTCGATCACCGTGGTGGGCTCTGCCCCGCAGTCGCCGGAATCGATGACCGCGTCCACCTCGTGCTCGAGCCGTTCCTTGA
Source organism: Pseudarthrobacter cellobiosi (assembly GCF_023913755.1). GTDB lineage: Bacteria > Actinomycetota > Actinomycetes > Actinomycetales > Micrococcaceae > Arthrobacter > Arthrobacter cellobiosi. Next base: position 8,006 of record NZ_JAMXBJ010000029.1, on the reverse strand, counting down.
TTTCCCAGCCCTGCGTCAGCGGGTCTTCTTCGTCCGGGAGCAGCAGGGTGCTGGAGAGCAGCGGTTCGCCAAGCTCGGCCAGCAGCGCCTGGACCACCCGGTTGTCCGGGATCCGCACGCCCACGGTCTTTTTCTTCGGGTGCAGCAGCCGGCGCGGCACTTCCTTGGTGGCAGGCAGGATAAACGTGTAGCTGCCGGGCGTGACGGCTTTGATGGCGCGGAAGACGTCGTTGCCGATGTTCACGAACTGGCCCAGCTGGGCGAAGTCCTTGCACACCAGCGTGAAGTGGTGCTTGTCGTCGAGCTTGCGGATATTCCGGATCCGGTCCAGCGCATCCTTGTTGCCCAGCTGGGCCCCGAGGGCGTAGCAGGAGTCCGTGGGGTAGGCGATCAGCCCACCGTCGAGCACGATCTTCACGGCCTGCATGATCGCGCGGGGCTGGGGATCCTGGGGATGAACATCAAAGTATCTGGCCATGCTCCTGAGCCTACGACAATTGGCGCCCTGGCCAGTAGACAGGCACGGCGCCGTGCGTGCAACGCCGAGAGAGGATAGGTTCAGGGCCTATGGGTTAAGTAAGCAGCGTGAGTCCGGTGCGGGGCGAACGAAAGGTGGCAGCATGCCGGTGTGGCTTCAGGCGTTGATGTGGGGAACCTTGGCCGGTGCCGCCCTGGTGCTGGGGGCCGCCGCGTCGTGGAAATGGGCCATTCCGTCCAAACTAGTCTCCTCGATCATGTCCTTTGGGGCGGGCGTGCTGATTTCGGCGCTGGCGTTCGAGCTCGTCAGTGAGGCGGTTGAGGGAGGCGGCCTGTGGCCCACCGTGACCGGATTCCTGGCCGGCTCCGTGGTCTACGTCGGAGCGAACATGCTCCTGTCACGTGCCGGCGCTAAGCACCGCAAACGCTCGGGCGGCCAGCAACCGTCGGAGCAGGACAGCCCGGGCAGCGGCACGGCCATCGCCTTCGGCGCCCTTCTCGACGGGATCCCGGAGTCGATAGTGCTCGGCGTCGGACTCGTCACCGCGGGATCGGTCAGTCCGGCCATGCTTGTGGCTGTCTTCATTTCCAATGTTCCCGAGGGTCTTTCCGGAACTGCCGGGATGAAAAAGGCAGGCCGCAGTACCGGCTACATCTTTGGGGTGTGGGGAGGCATAGCCGTCATGTGCGGGTTCGCCTCACTGCTCGGGTACGTGGCGCTGGAGAACGCTCCGGACGCCGTCATCGCCTTCATTACCGCGATCGCGGCGGGCGGGATCCTGGCGATGCTCGCCGACACCATGATCCCCGAGGCGTTCGAAGAGCACCACAACCTCACCGGACTGACCGCATCCGTCGGGTTCCTGACGGCCTTCACAGTCCACCAGCTCGGAGGGTGATCTCCCGCCGTCGTCAACGGTCAGCCCACGTGCACCCACGGCCGCTTGGTGACATCCGGTTCGGCTTCGCGGAGGATCTCGCGAGTCACGGGGGCGATCTCGCCTTCGCCCAGCACCAGGAACTTCAGGAGATTCAAGGCAGGATTTCCTTCGGTCCAGCGGAAGTAGACGTGCGGCATCAGCCCGGTCACATCGCGGATGTGCAGGAGCACCGAGGCGATGGTGTTGGGGACGCCCGGTCCGTGCACTTCCAGGACGGCGAACCCGTGCCGCACCACGCCGCGTACTTCCAGGGCCGACTCAAAGTCGGAGGAGTCATCCACTGTCACTTCCAGGAACAGGGGCCGGTAATCAGAGGGGAAGTGGCTTGCTTCGGTGGCGGACGCCAGCTTCTGCCGGTAAGCGTCCGCCGACTGGCGAAGCGGTTCATGGGCGATGATCCCGATGGGCCCGGTCAGATTCTCCGCCATGAACTCCAGGGCCTGGGTGTCCAGCCGGACGTGCGTGGCGTGCAGTTCGAAGGATCGCAGCACCCTCGAGAGCAGCGAGATGCTGATGATCCCCAGGATGAAGAAGCCGGCAATCCGGATACCTTCGGGACGTTCAAAGATATTGGTGACCGTCGTGCAGACAAACAGCACCGTGATGATGCCAAAGCCGATGGTGCGCTTACGCTGCTGAAGCCGGCGGGCCGAGAGCGTCACGGCTACTGCCGCCGAGGTCATCAGCACCAGGACGCCGGTGGCGTACGCCCCGCCCTGGGCATCGACGTCGGCCTCAAACAGCCAGGTGATCAGGAACCCGATCAGCGTGAAGACAAGCACGAGCGGCCGGACTGCTTTAGCCCACGCAGGGGCCATGCCGTACCGCGGCAGGTACCGGGGGACAAAGTTCAGCAGGCCGGCCATAGCGGACGCACCGGCGAACCACAGGATGGCGATGGTGCTCACGTCATACACCGTGCCGAAGCCCGGCCCGAGGTATTCGTGCGCCAGGAAAGCCAGCGCCCTGCCGTTGGCTTCCCCGCCCGGCAGGAACTCAGCCTCGGGGATCAGGACAACCGTGGTGAAGCTGCTGGTCACGAGGAAGGAACTCATGATCAGGGCGGCGGTGGTCAGCATCCGCCGGGTCCCCTGGATCCGCCCGGCCGGGTTCTCCTGGGTATCGCCCGCGCCGCCGCGGACCTGCGGCATCACCGCCACACCGGTTTCAAAGCCGGACAGCCCCAGCGCCAGCTTGGGGAAGACCAGCAGGGCGATGGCCACCGCCATCAGCGGATTCCCGTGGGATGTGTTAAGAGTCTGCCACCAGTCACCGACAGCCACCGGATGGGCTGCTGCCTCCGCCAGCGACCTCGCGATGACCACCACGTTGAGCCCCAGGTACAGGACCACCAGCACATCGGCGACGCCGATGGCCTCCTTGAACCCGCGCAGGAAGCCGATGGCCTCCTTGAACCCGCGCAGGAAGCCGATGGCCTCCTTGAACCCGCGCAGGAAGACGGCAGCGAGCATGGCAAGCAGGACCAGCGTTACGGCCACCTCCTGGCCGTGCAGTGCCTCCGGTGCAAATGGATTCTCGATCAGGTGTGCCGTGGCGTCGGCGGCGGACAGCGTCACGGTGATCATGAAGTCGGTGGCCGCGAAACCCAGCAGCACCAGCACCAGGAGCTTGCCCCGCCACTTGGGAAGCAGCCGTTCCAGCATGGCAATGGACCCTTCGCCGCGGTGGCTCTCGCCGGCAACCCGGCGGTAGACGGGGAGAGCGCCGAACAGAGTCACGGCCACCAGGACAAGCGTTGCCAAGGTGGAGATGGCACCGGCCGCGAGCGCCGCGATGGCCGGCTGGTAGCCCAGCGTGGAGAAGTAGTCCACGCCGGTGAGGCACATCACCTGCCACCAGTGGTGCTTCTTTTGTTCGTCCGCGAGCCCGCCCGGCCCTGATGGGTGCCCTTGGCATCCTCCAATCCATGCAGCAGCCAACTGCCGAGGGCCGCCTTCCGCGTCGCACGGAGTGCCGAGGGATCGGCAGGGGGTCTGCTCATGGTGGTCACGCAAGCCTTTCAGTCTGCGGCACAGCACCGCGGGCACAGCCGAATCTAGTACTGCCCACTCGCCTTGGAGCCGGATTCGGGCGGATCTTGACGCATCCTTAACGTCCTTATGACCAAAGCCACCAACCCCGGGAAAGGCCCGCACAGGACGTGGGGATCCGGGTGGGAGAATGGCGGCATGGCACGGGAACGGATAGTCATTGGCCTCAACGGCAGCGATGACGCAGAACTGCTCATCCGGCGCGCCGCCAGGATTCTCGAAAGGACCGACGGCGGCGAGCTGGTGGCCGTCCACGTCCGCGCTACGGGGGGTACCGCGGGCGAGTCTCCCCAGGTTTTGGAGGCACAGCGGCGGCTGGTCAATGACCTGGGCGGGACCTACCACACCGTCTCCGCGACGGATCCGGCCCGGGCCCTGCTGGATTACGCCCGCAAGTCCAGTGCCACCCATATTGTTGTGGGGCAGTCCCGCCGCGGACCCCTTGCTGGTGTGCTGGCAGGGTTGTTCACCGGCGGCACCGTGGAAGCCCGGGTGGTCCGCGGTGCGGGCGACGTTGATGTCCAGGTAGTTCCCCGCTTCCCGCCCCAGCGGAACGCACCACGCCGGCGGCCTGACCTGGGCCGCACCAGGGTTGCCATTGGCTTTGCGCTCGCAGCAGCCCTGCCCGCCCTGCTGCAGCTGCTGCTGGCAGCCTTCGACCACAGCGTTGCCACCGCCGTCCTGATCCAGCTTGCCGGCGCCGTTGCCGTGGCACTGGTGGGCGGGTTGTGGCCTGCCGTGGTCGGCGCGCTGTGGAGCAGCGTGCTGGTGAACTACTTTTCCACGCCGCCCCTGGGGGACCTGGCGATCAGTGATCCCCAGGACCTCCTGTCCCTGGCCGTTTTTGTGGGGGTGTCAGTGGCAGTCGCCGGGGTGGTGGACGGGTCTGCCCGCCGGTCCAAGGAGGCTGCCCGCGCGCAGGCGGAGGCGGCGACGCTGGGCGACCTCGCCCTGGGCGCCTCCCGTTCGGAGGACACCCTGGACGGGATCCTGGCGGAGGCCCTGGACGTTTTTGGTGCCACCGGTGCCGGTGTATACAGCAGCCGGGAGGGCACAACGCAAGGTTCCGGTCCGACGTCGGGACCCTCCGGAGTGCGCGGCGCGGACGGCAGGATCTGGTCGCTCGTGGCCGGCGCGGGGGATACCGCCGGGTGGGAGCATGGCGTCACCGGACTGCCGGGCAGCACCGCGGAACCGGTCGACGCCGACACCCGGCTGGTGCTGTTCGGCCGGGAGGTGCCGGCAGTGGAAAGCCGGTTGCTGGGTGCGTTTGCGGTCCACGTGAAAGCCCACCTGGAACGCCGCCAGCTGGCCGTCAGCCGGCGCGAGGTGCTGCGGCTGGCCGAAGGGAACTCCATGCGCACGGCGATCCTGCGGGCGGTGTCCCACGACCTGCGGACGCCCCTGGCGGGGATCAAGCTCGCCGCCGGTGGCTTGCTGCAGCGGTCCGTCACCTATACGCCCGCGGAAGAACGGGAGCTGCTCGAAACCATTGACGAATGCACGGACCGGCTGGACCAGTTGGTGGGAAACCTCTTGGACATGTCAAGGATCACCGCCGATTCCGTCCGGCCGCTGCTGGGACCCGTGCGGTGGAGCGAGGTCGTTGCCCCGGCCCTGCGCGGGCTCCCGGGCGGTACAGTCCGGGTGGAGCTGCCCGCCAACATGCCCACAGTGGAAGCCGATCCGGTGCTGCTGGACCGCGTGATCGCGAACATTGTGGAAAACGCCGTCAAATACGCGCCGGGTTCGGGGATCACCATCACCGGCACTTCCGACGGCATGGGGGCAGCCACGCTGGATGGCTATCCGTCCGGCGAACTGCGGATCATCGATCACGGCGCCGGTGTACCCGCCGGGAAGGTGCTTGAGATGTTCCAGCCGTTCCAGCGGCTCCACGACCGGCCCCAGGCCACCGGAGTGGGACTGGGCCTGGCCGTCGCCGACGGGTTCGTCAGGGCCATGGGCGGCACGCTGACTGGACAGGAAACTCCCGGCGGCGGCCTGACAATGGTGATCAGGCTGGCCCTTTCCACCGGCTCGCCGGGCGCGCGCCACGCGGCCGGCCAGCCGCGTCAGGAGGCCACGTGAATTCGGACCAGGCTGGTTCTTCCGGCATTCAAGGAAGCCGCCGGACCAGTGTGCTGGTTGTCGACGACGATCCCCACCTGCTGAAGGCACTCCGGATCACGCTCCAGGCCCACGGTTACGCCGTGGAGTCAGCGGCCGACGGCGGCACCGCCTTGCTTGCCGCTTCCCACCGTCCGCCGGACGTGATGATCCTGGACCTCGGACTGCCGGACCTGGACGGAGCGGAAGTCCTGCGGGAACTCCGCCGGTGGAGCACCCTGCCGGTGCTGGTGCTGTCCGCACGCCACGGCTCGTCGGACAAAGTCGACGCCCTGGACGCCGGTGCGGACGATTACATCACCAAGCCGTTCGGACTGGACGAGCTGTTGGCCCGCCTGCGTGCGCTCCTGCGCCGCGTTCCGGATCCGGCGTCGGCACCCACGGTGGCCGCATCCTCCTTCACCGTGGACTTGGCCAAGCGGCAGGTCACGAGGGACGGGGACGTTGTCCGGCTGACGCCGACCGAATGGAACATCCTGGAACTGCTGGTCCGGAACCCTTCGCGGTTGGTGACCCAGCAGCAGCTGCTGCTGGACGTCTGGGGACCGGCCTACGAGACGGAAGCCAACTACCTGCGCGTGTACATGGCCCAGCTGCGGCGGAAGCTGGAGGCCGATCCCGCAAAGCCCCGCCACCTGCTCACCGAACCTGGTGTGGGGTACCGTTTTATACCCTGAATCCTGCGGGGAAATCAGGGTGCCGTGAACCCTATGAACCCGGCTGGAAGTGCGGCAGGATGTTGACTGTTCCGAATCCGTTTCAGTTCCGCACCACAAGGAGAACTGGCCATGCCAACGACGCTCAACCCCTACCTTGGCTTCCGCAAGAACGCCCGGGAGGCCATGACCTTCTACCAGTCCGTCTTCGGCGGCGACCTGGCCCTCAGCACTTTCGGGGAGTTCCACGCCAGCGAAGATCCGGCGGAAGCCGACAAGATCATGCACGGCATGCTGACGGCCAGCAACGGCCTGGTCCTTATGGGGGCTGACACGCCGAACGGCATGGACCTCGCGACCGGCAGCTCCATTTCGGTTTCGCTCAGCGGCGACGACGAGGCTGAACTGCGCGGCTACTGGGACAAGCTGTCCGCCGACGGCGGCACTGTCACCGTTCCGCTCGAACCGGCGCCCTGGGGCGACATCTTCGGCATGTGCACCGACCGGTTCGGTACTGCCTGGCTCGTCAACGTCAACAACCCCCAGGCCGCTCCCGCGACATAGGCTCCACTCATTAAAACTGGACATAGAACGACGGAACAGCGGCGGGTTATCCCGCCGCTGTTCCGTTATCCTGACTATTTGCAGTGCTTTTCGGCTGCCCGAAGGTCACAGGCTCAGATCCATTTGGGGGCTGTGGGCGTTTCGTCCAGTGGTGCCCCGTTTCGTGTTGCGGTGACGGCGTGGGTGCCGCGTCCGGTGGCCCATTCGACGACGGCGGGCAGGGGCCCGGAGATGACCGTCGGGTTGGCGGCGCTGGTGTCGCCGAACGTTAGCTCCGTGCCCGTGACTTTGACGAGCAGCCCGGCATCAGTGCCCCGGGTTTTCCAGGCACCGGTGATGTCCTCGAGCAGTCTTTCCAGAACGGGTGCCGGGATGTCACTAAAGGTGGCACCGTTGTCCAGGTCCACGGCGTGGGTCCAGACTTCGCGGGTGCGCATCCACACCGTTTCCTCAGCCGGAACGATCCGCCCTTGGGCGGTCTTAACTTTGTGGTGCCAGGCATCGGCTGGCAGGTCGCGCCATTCGACGTTCAGGTGCACTGCGGAGTGGTCAAAGAGGTGCCGCAGCGCGATCGGGGAGAGCGTGGCCCCGAAGCTGATTTCGTGGTTGCGGGCCTCCGGGGAGGGATACATGGGTGTTTCCACGCCGGTTCCGGCCCATTCGATGAGCCGTGCGATGGCCCGGGCGTTGTAGCCGATGTGCGCGGTCACGTGGCGGCGGGTCCAGCCCGGCAGCAGCGAAGGCCCGTCGAGGTCCGCGTCCGAGAGCTCGTTGAGCTTTCGCGCGAAGAACGCGGTCCCGCGACGGGCCTGCAGCAGCGATTCGAGCAGCTGCGGGTCGGTGGTTTGGTCGTGGCGTGCGGTCATCAGGATTCCTTAATGACGCGGTTCTTCAGCTGGCCCAGGCCCTCGATGGTGGTGACCAGGAGTTGGCCTTCCTGCAGGTACCGCTTGGGTTCCTGGGCGTGGCCCACACCGCCCGGGGTACCGGTGGCGATCACGTCGCCCGGGTTCAGGGTGATGATCGCGGAGATGTAGGAGACCAGGAATTCGGGCGTGAACACCAGGTCGCTGGTGGGGGTCTGCTGCTGGATTTCCCCGTCCACGGCGCTGGTCATCAGCGGGCCGGCGGTGAATTCGTCCTGCGTGACCAGGGCGGGTCCGAACGGGGTGGACTTCTCCCACGTT
>NZ_JAMXBJ010000024.1 GCF_023913755.1 Pseudarthrobacter cellobiosi | reverse complement strand
GTCAATGGGTTCTAGACAAGCTCCATTTTCCTTGAAAAGACGGGCATTCTCGGTTTAAACCGCCGTCGGCGCCCCGAGCAACATCGGTGGATCAAGGCTAAACCGGCACCCGGAACGTGAAGGTGGTGCCCTGGCCCAGTTTGCTTTCCACCTGGATGGTTCCGCCGTGGGCCTCCACGATTGCCTTGCTGATGGGCAGGCCCAGGCCCACGCCGGGAATGGCTGTCCGGCGGACGTTGCTGGTCCGGAAGAACTTGGCGAACACGTGGGCCTGGTCGTCGGCGCTCATGCCCATGCCGGTATCGCTGACGCGGCAGGCGACGTGGCCGTCGTCGTGCTCCAACGACACCACTACGTGGCCGCCGTCGGGCGAGTATTTGATCGCGTTGGAGACCAGATTGTCCAGCACCTGGGAGATGCGGGGGCCGTCCACGTGGGCCTCCAGCTTGGCTGGTGTTTCGGCGATCAACGCCACGCGGGAGGCGTCAGCCCGGGGCATCGCGGCGGACACGCTGGCGCGCACCAGTTCAGCGATGTCCACGGCGTGCGGGGTCACGATCAGCTGCCCGTTCCTGGTGGCGAGGAGATCGGACACCAAGGTGAGAAGCCGTTCTGAATTGCGCTTGATAATGTTCAGTGGTTCCAGTTGGTCGTGGCCGGGATCGTCCTCCAGGAGAAGTTCCACGTAGCCCAGGATGGAGGTCAGGGGTGTCCTGAATTCGTGGGAGACACTGGCGACGAAATCATCTTTGGCGGCCAGGGCGTCCACCAGGTCTGTCACATCACTGAACACGATCACCGAGCCGGCGAACGTTCCGTCCGGGTCCTTCATGGCCCGGGCGCTGGTGGTGATGGCCCGCTGCTTCTTGCCTTCGCCCAGCCAGACCATGTAGTCCGTGAACGTCTCGCCGAGGATGGCCCTGCGCACGGGGCGCTCCGCCATCGGGACAAGGGTGGTACGGTCTGCGGCGAAGACCAGCAGTTGGGACTCGTTCGGATCGTCGATGTCCTTCGGGCGGGCAAGTTCGTGGTTGGCGCGCTGCTTCCGGTTCATCAGGATGTCGTTTCCGTCGGCATCGACGGCGAGGACGCCCAGATGCACGGTATCAAGAACGGAGTTGAGCAAGGCCTCCTGCCGCTTTGTGCTGAGCAGGCCGGCTTGGAGTTGCTTGTCCTTCTCTTCGAGAATCCGCTGCTGCCGTCTCAGGCTCAGCGTCAGCATGGTGACAGATACTCCGATCCCCAGCATCATTACAGGAAGCAGCAGCGAACGGGCCAGGTTCGGTCCGGAGACGTCCCCGCGCATAAAAAGGGGCGTCCAGATGATCGCCAACGGCATGATGAAGGACAGCCACAGTGACACGCGGAGGTAGTATCCGGAGGCGCAGAGCCAGATCACGGGGAAGACCGCGAGCAGGCTGATTCCTGTGAGGCTTTCCTGGCTTCCTTCGCGGCCCACCGCAATGGAGATGAAGTCCAGCAGCGGGATCACCAGGAACGCGGTGTGCGGCAGGCGGTCCCATGGAACCACGTAGCACAGCACCATAATGGCAAGTTGGGAAAAGAGGAACACCACGAACAGCGGGTTATCCATGCTTCCGGGAAAAAACGTCGAAACGAGGACCACGGCCAGCAGTGTGGTTATGAAAAGGGGCATCTGGCTCAGGGCCACCCTGTCCGTCAGCCGGTATTCGTGGAAGGGCCGCCGGAAAAACCTGAGGCGACCCGTGGCCCACGCTACGGGTTCATTCATGAACGGCGGCCTGAAGTGGGAGTATAGGGGAATGCATACCAGCAGGATATCGGCAGCAGGCTATACTTCTCACGTTATCAAGCTGGCGGAGGGGGCTGGTATGAGCGAAGCGCGAGTGGGTCTGGTCATCGAGGACGATCAGGATATCCGCGAGCTGGTACGCGCGGTGCTGACCCAAGCGGGGTTTGATGTCACCGTCGCGGGCAGCGGATCCGAAGGGGTTAAGGCTGCGAGAATCTTGAATCCTGACGTCATAACGCTTGATTTGGGGCTGCCGGACATCGACGGGTTCGAGGTCTCCCGCCAGATCCGCGAGTTTTCGGATGCTTACATCGTGATGCTCACGGCACGGGCTGAAGAACTGGATACTTTGATCGGTCTCGAGTCCGGTGCAGACGACTACCTCACCAAACCCTTCCGCCCCCGCGAACTCCGCGCGCGGATAGCGGCGATGATGCGCCGGCCCCGGTCGCTTCCGGACGCGGGGGAGAGCGCTCCCGTTTCTGATCGCCCGGCGGACGCCGTTGGTGGCAGCGGAAACGGACATTACAGCCACAACGGACTGGATCTGAGTTACGCCTCACGGTCGGTCAGCGTGGACGGCCAGGAGCTCAACCTGACCCGGACCGAGTTCGAACTCCTGTTTGCCCTGCTCGAGGCGGGACGGACTGTCCGGACCAAATCGGATTTGGTGCGCCGACTCCGGGACGAGGATTACGACGTCGGAAGTTACATCAGCGAGGCGGACGAACGTTCCGTGGAGGTGCACATGGGCAACCTCCGGAAAAAGCTTGGTGATTCACCGCAGCAACCGCGCTGGCTGCAGACGGTCCGCGGCGTGGGCTACCGGTTGGCGCCTGGCGAGCGGTGAGCCTGGAGCCTGTGCAGGGTCTGGCGGCTGCACTGGTTGATCGGCCGGAGGTAGTTGACGGCAAGCTGCGGCAGTGCAAGGGAAGGTTCCGCACTCGGTGACTCTTCCCGGATGGAACGTTCAAGGTCCATGGCCAGGCCCGCCAGCCGTTCCGCGCCCACCATCTGGCTCGATGTCTTGAGGCTAAGGATCGCGTCCACGGCCCCGTCCAGGTCTCCGGTGGTCAAGGCCAGGCGCAGCTTGCCGATCCGGAACGGCAGGCAGTCGATGAAGTTCCCTACGAAGACGCCGCAATACCCCTCGTCCTCGTCTAGTTCGACTCGCAGCCGGTCAAGTACGGAGGGATCTACCAAGGGGCGCCCTGCGTCATCGGATGGTGCCATCTCCGTCCCTTCCGCTCGCGCCTGCCGCCCCGATGGGCGGCTGTGACTTGGTTTTGTGTCCACTTTCAGAGTAAATCTGTTCCCTGGGGATGCAGCCGTTCGGGACAAGGACTGCGGGATTCCTGAGGAGAATGCGGGTTTTTCATAGGAGTTCATCTTTGCGGGCGCCGATCAATTCGGGAGGCGGCAAAGGCTCAAGTTTGACTCAAATTCCCGCTGGCGTTTCTTGCCTGCCGTGGATTCGCCTGCCGCCTGTTTGCCGGGCGCCTATCCGCCGGCCGCCGAGGAACTCCACCAGGTGGGCTTCGAGGGCGGAGCCGTCCTTCAACTCGCACTCCCACACGGTGAGCACCTCCCAGCCGGCGGCCATCAACTGTTGGCGCTGGTCGGCGTCGCGGTTTTTGGTGCGGGTGCGCTTGGCCTCCCAGAAGGCGGCATTCGCCTTGGGCGCGTGCTGGCCTACCCGGCAGTCGTGGAAGTGCCAGAAGCAGCCGTTGATGAAGATGACCTTGTGCCGGCCTGCGAATACCAGGTCCGGGCGGCCGGGCAGGCGGCTTTGGCCGGCCCTGCCGTGCAAGCGGTAGCGGTAACCCTTGGCATGAAGGAGGCGGCGCACCAGCAGTTCCGGCTTGGTATTCTTGCCCCTGATGCGGGACATATTCCAGCTGCGTTGCTCGGGAGTGAGCCTATCCGCCATGATTCCAGCCTAGGGGCTCCTAAATTTCGCGCTCCGGCTGGTCACCCAGCTCGAAATGGCGGCCGCTGACGGACGTGGGCACGACCTCCACGTAGAAATCCTTCAGCGTCGGCACCCAGGATTTCAGGCCGAGCTCTTCGACGGCGGCGAGCTCCGTTGACTTGGTCAGGACACGCGCCGTGCCCCGGAGGACCACCGACCAGGCTTCGTCCGAGAGGATACCGTCCGTTTCAAGCAGCACCCGGGAGTTGATGGTGAGCTGCGCCAGCTTGTTGCCTGGCGCGGTGCGGAGGTAGATCTTCCGGTCCGAGCTCAGGTAGTTGACGGGAAAAATGTCGGGTTCACCGGCCACAGAGACCACCAGCCGGCCGTGCTTTGTTGCTTCCAGGAGTTTCCAGGACTGCTCGTCGTCGAGCTCAAGAACGGGGTTGCCATCTGCGTGGGTAAACATCATGCAGCCCATTCTTCTACGTTCGGTAGAAGAATTCTAGGGGTTGTGCGTGGGAATCCGGTGCGCAAGGGGCTGGGAGGACGATTATCCGTGTGACTTTTTATTGGTTCTTCGCGGTGGTAGAACCGATGGCGGGTGGCTGTGGATAACTTTTATCGCTCAAATGTGTCCTGGGCTACCCTTAAGGTCATTGTTCGGAGCGAGGCGTCTTGAAACTATCGGGGGATTAGCTGCCCATGACATCGCACATCACTTCCACGTCCAGGCGTTTGCGCATGCACCTTGTTGCTGCTGTTGCCGCGTCTGCATTGCTCTTGACCGGTTGCAACTCGGGTAGCGATCCTGGGGGCACCTCGTCCGCGTCTCCGACTTCGACGGCAAGCCCAAGCGCAACCCCAACCCCGACGGCGACTCCCGCCTACGTGCCCGCTTCGGCTAGCGGCCGTGCTCAGAACGTGCCGGTGCCGGTGTTGCCGGAGGTCGCCAAGACGGAGACGAAGGAGGGGCTCGAGGCGTTCGCGGCGTACTGGTTTGAGCAGCTCAATTATGCCTATCAGACCGGAGACATCGCAGGAATCCAGGCGGTCACATCCCCGGCTTGTCAATTCTGTTCGAACATAACGGGCTCGCTGACCACCAATTATCAAGGCGGGCGCTGGCTTGCAGGTGGCAAGATCGTCATTCCGTCGTCAGCGTCAACTTTTGAGCGCGGGTCTGGCGGGGCCTACCAAGTCATCGTTCAGGTGCAGCAGTCGACCATTAGCTATTACGATCCCAGCGGGTCGGAATTTAGAACGCCCACTGAGCCTTCCGATGGTGGAAACGTCCTGCTGGTTGCTTTCCAGGACGCCGCGTGGCGCGTTACCGGTCTCCATTCCCTCCGCTAATGAATATGGGTTGGGTCTTTCAGCGACTGTCTACGGTGATGCTCGTAGTCGGGCTGGGTATCGCCAGTCCGACGCCACCGGGGACCAGTGCAGACTCCGGTTTCCATAATTCCGGTATCGGCGTGATTGTTTATGTCGTCGATCCTTCGACCGGGAATATGAGGCCGGAAGAACCTGGGGACACCAAGAAGGATCCAAACGTCTACAAGTATGAGCTCCAGTGCCACCTCGGCGGAGGCGACTTTGACACGGTGTGCCTTGGATACCAGCTCAAGTGTGTCAATGGGCCCGAAGGCGTCGATGGAATTCCGGTTATTTGGCTCAAGGCGCCGGTCGGCGTTCCTAACCCCGCCTGGACCCATCACTCCGGACCCACGTGTCTTTACGACGCCCACCCTGAGGACCTGCTGGCTCGCATTGCGGCCCAGATCCAGCGGCAGTTCGAGAGCCTGCCCGTCAGTGCTGGAACGGTGGTCGCGCAGCCCAGCCCCAACACGCTCCGGGGTGCTGAGACCAACTTCTACGCCGACGCGTCCGAGCAACAGTTCGACGTCACGATGCTCGGACAGAAGGTTCACGTAGTCGCCACGCCGGTTCAGTACACCTGGAATTACGGCGACGGAACCGTCTTCGGTCCGCAGCCTTCCATGGGTGGGCCGCTGCCACAGGACCGCTGGGGTGAGAAGACCCGAACAAGCCACGTCTACGCGGACACTGGCGACTTCCAAGTTGTCCTCACGACGTCCTTCCAAGGCACGTATTCCGTGAACAACGGACCACCGCTGCCTATACCGGGCCAAGGCCAGTTCAGCGCACCGCCGCAGACCATCAGCGTCTGGCGGTCCATCACAAGGAACTACGCCGACGACTGCAACCAGAACCCGCAGGGACAAGGTTGCCCGGGAGTGGCATCGTCCCGATAGGAAGCATCAGGCGACGCGTCTTAGGCGGCAGGCGGCCGGGACCTAGCAACTCAAAAACCAGCCACGCCACCCCTGCAGAGAGTGATCCCCGCCTCCATCGGAATACTTGCACGCGCCGCGCAGTTGCGCACAGCAGTACCAATTCACCTCGAAAGGAACTGCGCATGCTGTTTTCCCCCTTGACTCTTGGCGAGCTTGAACTGCCCAACCGCCTGGTAATGGCACCCCTGACCCGTCTCCGCTCAGGCGAGGACGGTGTTCCGGGTCCCTTGGTCGTGGAGCACTACCGGCAGCGCGCATCCTTGGGACTCATCGTCAGCGAAGGCATCTACCCGAGCCCCGCCGGACGCTCCTACCCGGGTCAGCCCGGTCTCGTCACCGCGGAGCAGATTGCCGCCTGGAAGAAGGTCACCGACGCGGTGCACGCTGAAGGCGGCCGGATCTTCGCCCAGATCATGCACGGCGGACGGGTTTCCCATGCGGACATCACCGGCGGCCATACCATCGTGGGTCCGAGCGCCATCGCCATCGAGGGCGAGGTCCGCACCCCGTCCGGCAAGCAGCCGTATCCTGTCCCGCACGCGCTGACCATCGGTGAGCTGCCCGTCGTGATGCAGGAAATCGTCACCGGCTCGACCAATGCCATTGAAGCGGGATTCGACGGCGTGGAGCTGCACTCGGCCAACGGCTACCTTCTCCACGAATTCCTTGCCCCGAACTCCAATGTCCGCGACGACAGCTACGGCGGCTCGCCGGAGAACCGGGCCCGCTTTGTGATCGAAACGGTCAACGCCGCGGTGGCCGCGGTGGGTTCGAGCCGCGTGGGCATCCGCATCTCGCCGGAGCACAGCGTCCAGGGCATCGCCGAAACGGATGCGGCCGATGTCCGCGACACCTACGAGGTGCTGGTGGACAGCATTGCCCCGCTCAACCTCGCCTACGTCAGCATCCTGCACCACGAGCCTACGAGTGAGCTGGTCCAGGATCTCCGGGCGCGTTTCAACGGCACGTTCCTGGTGAACTCCGGCTTCGGCACCATCACCACGCTGGAGGAAGCAACCGCATTGGTGGCCGACGGTCATGCAGACGCTGTGGTGGTGGGACGCCCCGCCATTGCCAACCCGGACCTCGCGCGGCGCTGGAAGGAAAGTCTCCCCCTGAACGAACCGGACGCGTCCACGTTCTACGCAGAAGGCTCCGTAGGCTACACGGATTACCCCGCGTATTCGGCTTAGCGGTCAATGCTCGCCTTGGCCAGAGATTAACGACGACGGCGGCACCCGGCTTGGGTGCCGCCGTCGTTGGCTGCTCGGTGTGCTGTCCCGGCAGCGCGCGCCAATTAGCCATCCGACGGCCTTTTTGGCTCATTTTCAAGATTGGCCCGCCCAGGTTCACAAGAACTGAGCGGTATCGCCAGAATACTCCAGTGAATGGATTATTGCTAGAGAAATAACTACAGGTATGCCTCCCGGCCCGTCCCTTCGCGCATCACCAGCTTGTCGTCCTGAATGGAGACGAGCAGGCTTTTGGGCTTTCCGCTGACTTTGGTAATGGCCTTCAGGCCCCGGTTGGTGACTTCCACGCCCACCTGCGCCCCTTTCGCCGGCAGCTCCACGGACGCTTCGTAGGCTTCTCCCAGCAGCGGGTTGGTGGACACCCCCATATCGCGGCGGACCTCCTTGCCGTTGACCATAACGGTAATGTTGGCCTCGTCGAATCCTTCCTGAAAGACGATGAGCAGTTCCCGCATGGTGGCCTCTTCCTCGAAGTGATTACCTGTGACGGCATATCAACTACAGCACTTCGCGGCCCGGAGCGGAATACCCCGGCCGGCTGCCCGGCAGTGCGTCGCTGGAGACCATCAGGCCCGTAGGGCAAAATGTTCAGGTGACCCAACTCCCGCACGTCCCGTCTGCCCCCACGTCTGCCTCAACTCCGGACAGCGCCATCCACGCCCAGATCGCCGCCGAGCTTGGCGTGAAGACCTGGCAGGTCAAGGCTGCAGTGGACCTGCTCGACGGCGGGTCCACCGTTCCGTTCATCGCCCGGTACCGCAAGGAAGCCACCGGGACGCTGGATGACACGCAGCTGCGCGAGCTCGACGAGCGACTGCGCTACCTCCGCGAACTCGAGGACCGCCGTCGTGCTGTCCTCGAAGCGATTGCCGCGCAGGGGCAGCTGACCCCCGAGCTGCAGGCAGCGATCTTGGCCGCGGATACCAAGTCCCGGTTGGAGGACATCTACCTTCCCTTCAAATCCAAGCGCCGCACTAAGGCCCAGATCGCCCGTGAAGCTGGGCTGGAACCGCTCGCCGACTCGCTGCTGAAGCGGCCCGACCTGGATCCGGAACGCGAGGCCGCCAAGTACCTGAACGCCGAACACTCTATTGATGACGCGGCCGCCGCGCTCGCCGGCGCCCGTTCCATCCTGGTCGAGCGGGTTTCGCAGGATCCGGACCTCGCCGCAACCCTGCGTGAGCGGCTGTGGACGCAGGGGCGGATGGTGTCGCGGGTCAAGAAGGGCAAGGAGGCCGACGGGCAGAAGTTCGCCGATTACTTTGAGTTCGCCCAGGCGCCCACCGGAATGCCCTCGCACCGCGTGCTTGCGCTGTTGCGCGGTGAGAAGGACGGCGTCCTGGAGCTGGATCTCGCCGAGGCGGATCCGAACGACGACGACGCCCTGGCCGCCGCGCGTTCCCGTTACGAATCCGCCGTGGCCAGGTGCCTCGGGGTTGCCGACCGTGGCCGGCCTGCCGACGGGTGGTTGATCCAGACCGCGCAGCTTGCCTGGCGCTCGCGCGTGCTGGCGCGGCTGACTGCAGACCTCCGGGGGCGGCTGTTCACCGACGCCGAGGACGAGGCTGTCCGGGTGTTCGCCGCCAACCTCCGCGACGTGCTCCTGGCCGCACCCGCCGGAAACCGCGCCACTCTTGGGCTGGACCCGGGTCTGCGGACCGGCGTGAAAGTGGCCGTCGTGGACGGTACGGGTAAAGTGGTGGCCACAGACACTGTGTACCCGCACGCCCCTGCGCGGAAGTGGGACGAGGCCCTGGCCACCTTGGTCCGGCTCGCCCGGAAGCACAACGTGGAGCTGGTGGCCATCGGCAACGGCACAGCGTCTCGCGAGACGGACAAGCTTGCCGCGGAACTGATCAAGCTGCTGCCGGCCGCGGATGCGAAACCGAAAAAACTGGTGGTTTCAGAGGCCGGAGCGTCGGTGTACTCCGCTTCGGCGCTGGCCTCGGCGGAGCTGCCGGGCATGGATGTATCCCTGCGCGGTGCCGTATCCATTGCGCGGCGGCTTCAGGATCCGCTGGCCGAACTCGTGAAGATCGATCCCAAGTCCATCGGCGTGGGGCAGTACCAGCACGACGTCACGGCGTCGAAGCTGGACCGCAGCCTGGATGCGGTGGTCGAGGACTGCGTGAACGCGGTGGGCGTTGACGTGAACACTGCTTCGCCCGCGCTGCTGAGTCGCGTGGCCGGCGTCGGACCCTTGCTGAGCGAAAACATTGTGGCGTACCGAAACGAACACGGGCCGTTTGCCAAGCGCAGCGAACTGAAGAAGGTGCCCCGACTGGGTGCGAAGGCGTTTGAGCAATGCGCAGGCTTCCTGCGGATCACCGGGGGAGCAGAGCCGCTGGACGCGTCGAGCGTGCACCCCGAGGCGTATCCGATTGCCCGGAAAATCCTGGTGGCCGCGGGCTCGGCGCCGGCGTCGTCCCTTGATCCCCGCGCTTTCGTCGACGGCACGTTTGGCTTGCCCACGGTCCAGGACATCCTGGCGGAGTTGGATAAACCAGGCCGCGATCCACGACCCGCTTTTGCCGCGGCGACCTTCTCCGAAGGCATCGAGAAGATCTCCGACCTCAAGCCCGGCATGGTGCTCGAGGGGACAGTCACCAATGTGGCCGCGTTCGGCGCATTTGTGGACGTGGGAGTGCACCAGGACGGCTTGGTTCATGTGTCGGCGCTGGCCAACCGCTTTGTCTCCGATCCCCGTGAGGTGGTGAAGTCCGGGCAGGTTGTCCGCGTGAAGGTTCTGGAAGCCGACCCGGAGCGGAAACGGATTTCGCTCACGCTAAGGCTCGACGACGAACCGTCGCCTTCGGGTGGGCGGGCGCAGGGCGGGCGTTCGGAAGGGGGTCGGCCTGAAAGTGGTCGGCCAGCTGGGGGACGCCCTGCCGGGGGGCGTCCGGGAGATGCACGCCGAGACTCCGGTGGGCGCGACTCGGGTGGGCAGCGCGGACGCGGGGCCTCGAGCCCGGGCGACAACGCATCGACTTCGAAGCTCGATCCGAAGTCGCCCGGCGGCCGGCCGCAGGCACCGAATCCGGTGCCTGTAAACACCGCCATGGCAGAGGCGCTCCGTAAGGCTGGCCTCGGCAAATAGACACGTGCTGACTTGATATTCGACATAGCCACTCATCCAAGCCGTTTTTGTCAGACCCTCCGGGGATGATTTGAGTATGGATAGCAGAGCAGCTGTGGAGACGGCGGAGGCCCTTTCGGGGTCCTTCGCTGAGCTGGCTGTGGTGATCGGTGGTACTGCCGATTCCTCGGGATCCTGTGGTCCAGATCCGCTGCATAACTCTGCGATTAGGAGAACGCTCACAGCTTCGATCCGTGCCTCCAGCCGCGTCGCTGCAGTTCAGGGCCTCAGGTGTCCCTTCGCGCGCAGGGGGCTTAAGTGTCCGTTCGCGCGGGATCGTCGGTGGGAAAGGCCGCAACCGTTCGCGCCGGGAGGCTACGGGTGGCGGACTGCGGTGCGCGCCAGAACTGCCCGGTAACCTTCCCGGAACGTCGGGTAGGTGAACTCGAGCCCGGTCCCGCGGAGCAGCGTATTGCTGCAGCGTTTGTTGCCACCACGGGCCTCGCCGGCCGGTCCGACGGGCGGTTCCGGATAGCCCATCTCGGCGGCCAGGAACCGCAGTACATCCCCAAGTTCAGCGGGAGAGTTGTCCACGCCGACATATACGGGCGCAGGCATAGCTTCCATCGTGGCCAACTGGACGATCGCCGCAGCGGCGTCGTCCCGGTGGATCCGGTTGGTAAAGCGTGGTTCGTCGGGAACCACGGCATTCCCACTGCGGACCTGGTCAATCAACCGCGTCCGGCCCGGACCGTAGATCCCGCCCAGCCGCAGCACAACGGGAGAAGTACCAGTGCCGCGCAGCCGCGAAACCAGGAGTTCCTCCGCCTCAAGAAGGATACGTCCGGAGAAGCCGCCAGGTGCTGCCGTCGTACTCTCATCAACCCAGCCACCGGCGGCGTCCCCATATACAGCGGTGGAGGACACAAAAAGCACGCGGCGCGGCGTCACGCGGTCGCGCTCCAGGGCGTCCAGGACATGCGCCAGCCCGTCCACATAGGCGGCGCGGTAGGCCGGTTCCGTGGGTGAGTCGGCGGCCACGGCCACGACGACGGCGGTGGTGTCCGTCGGGACCGCAGGCAGGTCCGTGGAACCCAGGTCCGCCGCCACACCTACGATCGCAGAGGGCAGTTTTTCGGGCGAACGGCGCCAGCCCACCACCCGATGCCCTGCCGCGGCGAAGCGCAAGCCTGCTTCAGTGCCAAGATCGCCGCAGCCGGCCAGGAGGATGGTCACGGACTCAGGGAGCGGGAACCGGGAAGAACACCCGGGGGTCCTGCAGGAGCGCGGGGTAATCGAACGCGGACCGGTCGATCACTTCGGTGACGCTGAAGGTGCGGCCGAACCGGCCGTCGTCGAGCGTGATGGGACGGCCCAGCACTTGCCCGACGGCGAACTTGTTGCCGTCCTCAAACGAAACCGCGACGGTGGTCTTGCCGGGGAGGGTGGCGAATGCTTCCTCCTGCGCCTGGCGCTTCCGGGTGGGCTTCTTCACGAGCTGCTTGCGCGGTAGCTTGCGGGGCTGCTTGGACGGGCGGCGGGAGCCGTCGTCGACGTAAACGGGGGAGTAGCCGTCCTCGGGAGCGCCGGCTGCAACAGCACCGCCGCGGCGGATCGGCGGCAGGGCCACGGTATCCAGCGTCTGCGGATCGATTTCGGCGTGCGGGTCGCGGAGGATCCAGAGGATGTCGCCCTCGGATTCTGCCGGATAGAACTCGTGCTTGGGCTCAGGCCAAATGAAGTCCAGGTCCAAGTCGGCGTCCGGGAACACCGTCTTGTAGAACTTCGGTTCCTTGCGGAGCAGCTTCGCGCGGTGGCTCAGGTGGAAATCAGGGTTGCCGAGCCACTCCGGCAGCGGGATCTTGGCCGCGTAGTCCGGGTGTGCAGCCTGGGGCGCGAACTCGGTGATGTTGGCGCGCGTGTTGTCTGCATGGCCGCGGGTGGTCCATTCGTCCACCATCGCCAGGCCGTACATGGTGAGCGCCGGGACATGGCCCATCCACATGCGGACGGCGGGGTGGTCCAGCCAGCCGTACTCGGGAATCACCAGAGCCCGGAGGGTTTGCAGCGCCTCGACACGCTGCTTGCCAAGCCTGGCGGTGTCCAGTGCTGCGGCGCTCTGCCGGAAATCGGGATACGGAAGGAAGGTTTGCATCCCTTCAGTCTGACGGCATGCGGCGGATGTGCCAATTGCAGTGCCCGGCGCCACACGCGCGGGACCCCTGGCAGCGCCCCCCAACCGCGACAGGGCCATGGAATAGTTCACATAGTGGACCGATACATACAGCGGGTGCCGCTAACCACTAAGATCACCGAAACGCCCCACCGTCCCGGAAGCCCCCTCATGACAATTTCACCTGAAGTGACCGCCGGTTCAACGCAGCTGTTTGTGCCCAAGTTTGGGCAGATGCTTGATCCGGAGGCCAAGGGCATCCTGGTCCTTGATGAATTTACCCTTGACCCGGCCGCGGCGCGGACCGAGCAGCACGGCTTTCGTGCGGCCATGGCCTCCGTGGCCCTGACCCTTCGCCGGATCGTGGCGCTGCGGATCGTGATCGCACTCGTGGCCATCGGCAACCTGCCCCTGTTCCTGATGTCCAGCGGCTGGTGGATCTACGCCGTTTCCCTCGCCCTGGTGGTTGGTGTGCACCTTGCCGTCTCCTGGCTCAACAAGCACGAGCCCAAAGTGCGCCAGCGCCAGATGCTGGAACTTCACCTGCACCGTGAGAAGAGCGCCAACTACCGCAAGGTCCGCGATGCCGTGAAGTACATGATCGACACCCCCAGCCGCATGAACGAGCACCTCTACCTCGAACTCCTTGCGGCCAAGCGTGTGGCACTGAACCTCGCCCACGGCACGGTGGCCCTGCTGGACACCACCGACGACGCCGCGTGGAAGGTTCGCATCATCCGCGAGATTCCGGCCGCCAAGGCAGCAGCCTAAGCGAGCAAAACCGCGGGCGGGCAGGAAGATCAGGCGCCTGCCAGCCATTCAGAACACAACGGACGACGCCGGAGTTCCCCAGTGAGGGGCGCTCCGGCGTCGTTGTTTCCCGGGGTTGTTGCTGCAGGGTTTTTGTTGTTTTCGCGGGCCGTCGTTCTTGGGGAAAGGGGCGGTTCCCGCGGAAAGTGCTGAGGCTTAGGCGGGAAGCTGGAGGACCTGCCCGGAGAACACGAGGTCCGGGTTGGCAATCGTGTCCAGGTTGGCGTCCGCCAGGCCCTGCCAGCCGCCCTCAATGCCAAGCTTGTCGGCGACGGTGCTCAGGGTGTCGCCGGGCTCAAGCGTGTAGGTCTCGCCACTCAGCTCCACGGGCGCGGCGTGCTGCGGAGCCGTCACGGCATCCGTGGGGACCGGCACGGCAGGAGCCTGCTCCACCGGCACGCTCTGGACCGGAGCACTCTGGGGAGTCACCGCCGTCGTGCCCCCTCCGCCGCTCAGGCCAAGCTCCGCGGCGCAGGACGGCCACGCTCCCCAGCCCTGCGACGCCTGGACCTGTTCGGCCACGGCGATCTGCTGCTCGCGGCTGGCGTCGGCCGCGGAACCGGTGCCGCCGTAAGCAGCCCACGTGCTGGCGCTGAACTGAAGGCCGCCCGAGTAGCCATTGCCCGTATTTGTGGCCCAGTTTCCGCCGCTTTCACACTGCGCCAGTGAATCCCAGGTTGCGCCGTCGGTGGCCGCGTTTGCTGCGGTGACGGAGAGTGCAAGGCCAGCTGCGGAAATGGCGGCGACGGCCACTCCACGGCGTGCGGCAGTACGAATGGTGTTGTTGTTCATGGTGTGATGCTCCTGAAGGCCACCAGCGCTCGGTCCGTCCCCGGAGGTTATTGCGCCACTGCCCGCCCCTGACGATATAGAGGTCAATTTTCGGTGTCTGCCGGCCGGGCAGTTCTGGTGGAGGCAGCACCGGGCATTCATGTCGCCCGAAGAACGGGCTTGCATTTCACGCTAGGACATAGCCGGCCCGTTATCAAACCGAGATGATTTCTGGTGGTCAGCTGGTGACCAGCTGGGGAAGCGCAGCCGCCAGGTAGGGCGCGGTGCGGCTGGCAGTGGAACTCGCGACGTCGGCGGCAGTTCCGGCGGCGATGATGCGGCCGCCTTCGTCCCCACCCGAGGGGCCAAGGTCAATGACCCAGTCGGCTGCGGCCACGACGGCCATCTCGTGCTCTACCACCACCACGGTGTTGCCGCTGTCCACCAGGCCGTGGAGCTGGGCCATCAGCAGTTCGACGTCGGCGGGATGGAGCCCCGTGGTGGGCTCGTCCAGGAGGTAGAGGGTATGTCCCCGCTGGGCACGCTGGAGCTCGGTGGCCAGCTTGATGCGCTGGGCCTCGCCGCCGGAAAGCTCCGTGGCGGGCTGGCCCAGCCGGAGGTAGCCGAGACCCACGTCCCGGAGGCTCTTCAGGCTGCGGGCCGCGGCCGGAATGTCGGCCAGGAACCCTGCAGCGGCGTCCACCGTCAGGCGCAGCACTTCCGCCACGTTCTTGCCCCGGTACGTCACCTCCAAGGTCTCGGGGTTGTAGCGGGAACCGTCGCACTCCGGGCACGGCCCGTAGCTGCCCGGGAGGAAGAGCAGTTCAACCGCCACAAAGCCTTCGCCTTGGCAGGTTTCGCAGCGGCCTCCGGCCACGTTGAAGGAGAACCGCCCGGCGCCGAACCCGCGTGCCCTGGCTGGCTCTGTGGCCGCGAATTCCTTGCGCACCGCGTCGAACAGGCCGGTGTAGGTGGCGAGGTTGGAGCGAGGGGTTCGCCCGATGGGTTTCTGGTCCACCGTGACCAGCCTGTCGATCCGTTCCGCGCCGCTGACCGGTCCCACAGACAACGCCGTGGCCGGGCCCGCATCATCAGGTTCTGCCAGCTGCGGAGCCTGGTGATTCTTCAGGCCGGATCCCACAACTTCGCCGAGGACATGCGTTACCAGGGTGGACTTGCCGGAGCCGGACACCCCTGTAACTGCCGTCAGAACGCCCAGCGGGAACCGCGCATCCAGGTCCTTGAGGTTGTGCCGGCTAATCCCCGCGAGCTCCAGCCAG
Organism: Pseudarthrobacter cellobiosi; assembly: GCF_023913755.1. Taxonomy (GTDB): domain Bacteria; phylum Actinomycetota; class Actinomycetes; order Actinomycetales; family Micrococcaceae; genus Arthrobacter; species Arthrobacter cellobiosi. The sequence continues at coordinate 31,286 of NZ_JAMXBJ010000024.1, read as the reverse complement.
CCGTCGGGCTCCCGGGACTGGCCTGCGCGAGGTGCCGTGCCGCCGTCGGAATTCTCTCCGTCGGAAGTCCTGCCGCCGGGCCCGCGGGACCCTCCGCCGCCGCGCGCCCCGCCGCCGCGCGCCCCGCCGCCGCGCGCCCCACCGTCGTCGAACAGGAAGGGCCGGGTGACCGACTCCTCGATGGCCGCGAGCCCGGCAACCGGCCCGCTGTAGAGCACCTCGCCACCGCCTTCCCCGGCGCGGGGACCCACGTCCACCAGCCAGTCGGCCCGGCGGACCACGTCCATGTTGTGTTCCACCACGAACACCGAGTTACCGGAGGCCTTGAGCTGGTCCAGGACCGCCAGGAGCGGTTCGGCGTCGGCCGGATGGAGGCCGGCGGACGGTTCGTCGAGCACATAGATCACGCCGAACAGTCCCGACCGGAGCTGGGTGGCGATCCGGAGCCGCTGCATCTCACCGGGGGAAAGGGTGGGGGTGGCGCGGCCCAGCGCCAAGTATCCGAGGCCCAGATCCAGGAGAACGGTGATGCGCTGCAGGAGATCGGCCGTGATGGCCACTGCCACCTCGTTTTCCTCGCCGGAGGACTGCCGGCGTGACGCGGTTCCGGCTTCCTTCAGCCCGGCGGTGGGGCGGATGATTTCGGCCAGTTCGGCCATCGGTGCGGCGTTGAGGTCGGCGATGTTGCGGGCGGCAAAGGACACCGCAAGCGCTTCAGGCCGGAGCCCGGTGCCGCTGCAGCGCGGGCAGGGGCCGGATTCCATGAACGCCAGGACGCGCTCACGCATGGCGGCGCTCTGCGAGTCCGCCAGGGTGTGCAGGACGTAGCTTTTAGCGCTCCAGAAGCGACCCTTGTACGGCTTGGCCACGCGGTCGCGCTCGGGCGTGACTTCCACGACGGGCTGCTCGTCCGTGAACAGGATCCAGTCGCGCTGCTTCCTGGGCAGCTTCCGCCAGGGCACATCCACGTCGTAGCCCAGGTGGCTGAGGATGTCGCGGAGGTTCTTGCCCTGCCAGGCGCCGGGCCACGCTGCGACGGCACCTTCCCGGATGGTCAACGCGGGGTCCGGGACTAGGGATTCCTCGCTGACGGTGTGCGCGACTCCCAGCCCGTGGCATTCAAGGCATGCGCCGGCCGCTGTATTCGGCGAAAACGCGTCGGAGTCCAGCTGATCGGCGCCGGCCGGGTAAGTGCCCGCCCGCGAAAACAGCATGCGGAGCGAGTTGGAGAGCGTGGTCACTGTGCCCACGGTGGAGCGGCTGCTGGGCGCGCCGCGGCGCTGTTGAAGCGCGACGGCGGGCGGCAGCCCGGAGATCATCTCCACCCTGGGATTATGGCCCTGCTGGATGAGGCGGCGTGCGTACGGGGCCACGGATTCGAAGTAGCGGCGCTGGGCTTCGGCGTAGATGGTGCCGAACGCCAGTGATGACTTTCCCGAGCCGGAGACCCCTGTGAAAGCCACGATGGAATCGCGCGGCACATCCACGTCCACGTTCCGCAGATTGTTCTCCCGCGCGCCCCGGACGCGGACGAAGCCGTCCGCCAGATGGCCGTGAGTGGGAAGGGAAGGATCGTCAGCCTGTTTAGGGTTGCGCATTGATCCGACTCTAGCCGCGAACCGGCCGGCGGGCGATATCCTGACCCGATGGACAACAACCGGGACACTGCCGCCGATCCGCTGCCACAGACGGGACTACCAGGTACGGAAGTGCCCGGGACGGAACTTCCAGGGACTGAACCTTCGGAGACGGATCTGCCCGAGACCGACGCCGGGGCGCAGCTTCTGCCCGTGGCGGAACTGCACCTGCACATTGAGGGCACGCTGCAGCCGGAACTGATCCTCGCACTGGCCAAACGCAACGGCATCACCCTCCCGTACTCCGGCCTGGAGGAGCTCCGGGGACTGTACGAGTTCACGGACCTGCAGTCCTTCCTGGACCTCTACTACGCCAACATGGCGGTGCTGCAGACCGAACAGGACTTCGCCGACATGACCCGCGCCTACCTCGCCCGCGCCGCCGCCGCGGGGGTCCGGCACGCGGAGATCATGATGGACCCGCAGGCCCACCTGTCCCGCGGCGTCAGCCTGGAAACCTGCGTCAACGGGGTGGCGTCGGCGCTGGCCACCTCCCAGGAGGACTTCGGCATGTCCACCCTGCTGATTGCCGCATTCCTGCGGGACCAGTCCGAGGAATCCGCGCTGGAGGTCCTGGACGGACTGCTGGCCATGAATGCCCCCATCGCGGCCATCGGCTTGGATTCGGCCGAGGTGGGCAACCCGCCGGCCAAGTTTGAGCGGCTGTTCGCCAAAGGCCGCGAAGCGGGCCTGCGGCTGACCGCGCACGCAGGCGAGGAGGGGCCGCCGTCGTACATTATCGAAGCGCTGGACATCCTGGGAGCGGAACGGATCGACCACGGCATCCGCTGCATGGAGGACCCGGACCTGGTGGAGCGGCTGGTTGCGGACCGGATTCCGCTGACGGTCTGCCCCCTCTCGAACGTCCGGCTGCGCGCCGTGGACACCCTGGCGGACCATCCCTTGCCGGCCATGCTCGCCGCCGGGCTAAACGTCTCCGTGAACTCGGATGATCCGGCCTACTTCGGTGGGTACGTGGACGACAACTTTTCCCAGCTGAAGGGCGTTTTTGACCTTTCAGACTTCGACAGGTCACGGCTCGCGGCCAATTCCATCCATTCGTCGTTCGCCTCCGAGGAGCGAAAAGCAGAGCTTCTGGACGAACTGAACCGCGGGTAGCTCCGCGCGTTCCCACTCGCTACACTCGTGCCCGAGCGCGTCCGGGGAAGAGTCCGGCGATACCAGGGATTTGCGCTCCAGGGTTGAGTAAACAGCCCCTTAGCCGAGACTCCTGCCTCACTTGTGCTGTAATCCGCGTCATAGTCGGTCATGACACGCAGAGTTAACCAATTCAAGTCGCGCGATTAACAGGGTCTTGGCAGGATGCCTAGTGACAGATCGCATTATGCAAGGGGAATCATGGCAAAGTCCATCGCAGATAACACCGACCTCCGACTCAAGACTGTGCTGCACGTCCTGACCGAAGGCGTATGGTCCGGCGGTTCACTCAATGCCGGCGAGGTTCTGGCGGAAGCCACCGCGCGCGTGCCTTTCAGTGATCACGAGGCCACGCTGCTCAGCGGCGGCATTCCGCGTGGACACAAGACGCTCACGTCCGCCACGGCCAAGCTGGTCAAGGCCGGCTGGCTGGTCAAGGGCCGTTCCGGCTGGACCATCACCGATGACGGCATGCGCGCCACGGTGGCCTTCCCCGATGCGGATTCCTTCGCCACAGCGCTCGACGCCGGCACTCCGGTTCCTGCCGACGTGGCCATTCCGCCGGCGCCTGCACCCGCACCGGCAGTCAAGGCGGCTCCCGCCAAGAAAGCGCCGGCGAAGCGGACTCCCGCTAAGAAGGCCGCCGACGCCGTCGGGAAGGCCGCCAAGGCCATCGAGGACGCCGTAGAGCCCGTGGTCAAGGCCGTCCGCTCGCGCAAGGCAGCCCCTAAAACTGCGACTAAAGCAACGGCAGAAGCGCATGCCGTTGAGACTTTCCCGCAGCCCGAGGCCGTGGCGGTTGCCGGCGACTTCAACACCATCCTGGGTGCGCCGGAAAACTGGGCCCCGCAGTATGACGAGGCCCAGCTGACGCTCGATGCCCTGGACCAGCTGTGGAAGATCAGTGCCGACCTGCCCGCCGGCTCATACACCTTCAAGATCGCCCTGAACCGCTCGTGGGACGAGAACTACGGCGCGTTCGGCACGTTCGATGGCCCCAACCACGAACTGCACCACGACGGCGGCACGGTCATTATCCGCTACGACCACCGCACGCGGGACATCACCATCAACTGACCAGGCCCGCCCAGCCCGCTGAGTTTTCGTCCAGATAACGGCATCTGGGGGCGGATTTGGGGTCAGTATCTGGACAAAAACTCCGGAGTGAAGCAGTGTGGAAACCGGTCGTCCTGGCCGGTTTCCACAGCACTGTTTCCCACAAAGGAGATGCAAAAGTGACCCTACCTTCAGGCCTTACATCGGGCGTCTGGGCCCTGGACATGTCGCACAGCGAGATTGGCTTCACTGTCCGGCACGCGGGAATCAGCAAGGTCCGCGGACGTTTCACGGACGCCTCGGCCGAAGCCCGCGTTGGTGCATCCCTGGCTGACGCTTCGCTTCACGCCACGGTCCAAACGGCTAGCTTCGATTCCGGCGACGCCAACCGCGACGGGCACGTGAAGGGGGCGGACTTCTTCGATGTGGAGGAGTACCCCGAGATGACGTTCCGGGCCACCTCGGTGGAGGGCGACGGCGAGGATTACACGCTCACGGGCGATCTCACCATCCGCGGAATCACCAAGCCGGTGGAGCTGGAGGTCGAGTTCACCGGGGTAGCGGTGGACCCCTTTGGTGCCACCCGAGCAGGATTCTCCGCGGAGTGCGACATCAGCCGCAAGGAGTTCGGCCTGACCTGGAATGCCGCACTGGAAGCCGGCGGCCTGCTGGTCAGTGACAAGGTGAAGATCAACGTCGAAGCTGCGCTGGTTAAGCAGTCCTGACTGCCATGAGTTTTTCCGGGCGCCTGGAGGACTCCGGCCGGGATAACGGCGATATCCGGCTCTCTGCCCGCGTCTTTGGCGTGGTGCAGGGGGTCGGATTCCGTTTCTGGACGATGGGCAAGGCCGACGAACTGGCCCTCAAGGGCGTGGTGAGGAATCTCGACGACGGCTCGGTGTCCATCGTGGCCGAGGGGCCTGAGCAGCAGATCCAAAAGCTCCTGGACTGGCTGAGGTCGGAGAAAGTCCCCGGCCGGGTGGAACGGGTGGAGGAGTCAATCTCCGCGGCCGACGGATCGTTCCGGGACTTCCGGGCCCGCTGACAGGCTCCCCGCCAGCCCCGCGCGGGAGGGGGCCACGTGGACGTTGGGGACGTTTTCGGCCCCGCGCTGAAGGCTGGGGACGTTGTTAGGCCAAACTGGATTGGCGCTCTTTCGGCCCCGGCGGGTAGGCGTGCCGCCGTCCCGCCAGGATCAGCACAAACGCGACGGCGGCGGGGATGGCGGCGGCGATCGGGATCAGGAGCGGCCCCGCGATGGTGAGGGCGGCGGCGCCGAACATCGCCCCGATCATGATCCCGATCTGGATGGTCAGCACCGTCAGCCCGTTGGCGGCGTCCCTGTACTCGCCGCCGGCGCGGAGGATGGCGGACTGGTTGTAGATCCCCATCGCGCCGATGCCTGTGCCCCAGACCAGCATCAGGACCAGCGTGACCGGGAGCGCCAAGGCCGGCAGGACGCTTCCCACCAGCGGGAGAAAGGCCAAGGACAATACGACGCCGGCGACGGTGATCAGGAGCCAGCGCCGCGGCCGGGAATCCACGGTGATGCCGGCGATCCAGATACCCACCAGCCCGGCAACTCCGAGGACACTGATGGACAGCGGGATGCTGAAGTCAGGCAGCCGGACCTCGCGCAGGAACGGCGCAATGTAGGTGAACAAGGCGAAATGGGCCATAAGCATCAGCGGCCAGGCGACGGCGACAGTCTTCACTCCCGGCTGGCCGATCGCTTTGCGCAGGGCCGGGTGCGGGGCGTCGGGGATGCGCCGCACCGGGGGAAGCAGCCACACGGCCAGGAGCGCCAGCACCACCCCGGAAGCGGCCAGGACCAGGAACGCCGCGCGCCAGCCGACAATGTTGCCCAGGGCGGTGCCCACCGGGGCGCCGATAGCCAGTCCCAGGCTGTTGCCGCTGAACACGATGGCCAGTGCCTTGCCCACTTTGTGAGCGGGGACGATCCGCGCCACAAACGGGGCCATGGCGGACCACAGCAGGCCGTGCGCGATGCCGCCCACCACGCGCGAACCCATGGCCGCGCCGAAATCGGAGACGATGGCCACCAAGGCGTTGCTGGCCGCGAAGAACAGGATCAACGCGATGAGCAGGTAGTGGCGCGGGACCCGCGACAGCAGCAGGGACAAGGGGATCACGGTGACCACGATGATGGCTGCATAGCCGGCCGTCAGGTACCCGGCGGTCGCCTCGGAGACCCGGAAGTCGGCGCTGATCTGGGGCAGCAGGCCGGAGGGCAGGAGTTCGGTGGTGATGGCGGTGAAGCCGATGGCGGCAAGGACTATCAGGGCGCCGACAGGCAACCTGTTGCTCTGGGATGTCACCCCTTGAACTTACCTTGAGTCAGCGGTGAGAACACGGTTTCTCAGGGTGTTGCGCGGGCCATGGATGCCAGTGCTGAGGCCGATGAAGGCGCCAAGTTCCTCGAGCACCGCCGGTTTGGCCGGCATGTAATTCGTGAGCTCGGGGGAGCGGATGATCACGGCTCGCCACTGGCCCCGTGACACAGCCACGTTGATCCGGTTCCGGTTCAGCAGGAATTCGGCCCCGCGGGGAGCTTCGGCAACCGCAGAACAGGCCATGGACACCAGGACAACCGGCGCCTCCTGGCCCTGGAACTTGTCCACCGTGCCCACCCGGACACCCGGCAGGCCGGCGTCGTGCAGGGCCTGCCGGATCAGCTGGACCTGCGCGTTGTAGGCGGCCACCACCAGGATGTCTTCCGGGTTCAGCGGCCTGGCCGGCTTGTCGTCGCCGGGAAGCCATTTCAGCCCGATGTGCCGCTGGGCCTGACGGACCACCTCGGTAGCTTCCTCTGCGGAGGACTTGGTGTTCCCGCTGTGGTCCACAAAGACTGTTTCCACCCCGGCCGGCAGTTCCGCGAGGCTGCGGAGGGATGCCGCAGGCGCAGCTTCCAGTTTTCCGTCGTAGCTGAGGACGGACACGGCCCGGCACAGGTCCGGGTGCATGCGCCAACTGTCCGCCAGGAAGTAGCCCAGTTCGCCGGGGAGGGTGGCGTGCCCGGCAGCGAGCCAGCCCAGGGCCGACTCGTCCACGGGCTCCGGGTGCGAGCCCTGCGTGACCTGCGGCAGCTGCTGCGGGTCACCGAGGAGCAGGAGCCGCTTGGCGGCGCGGGCCACGGCCAGGGTGTTGGCCAGAGAGAACTGGCCGGCTTCGTCAATGACCAACAGGTCCAAGGATCCGGCGGGGACGGACCTGCCCGTCATGGTCCAGGCGGTGCCGCCCACCAGGCAGCCGCCGGGGGAGACGAGCAGCGCGGCGACGTCGTCGTCGGACGTGCGGTGCCACAGCACGGGATGCGGGGCCGCCAGCTTCTTCGCCACCCGCGCCGGATCCACACCGGCGGTTTCGATCGCGGTGCACAGCATGTTCTCCACCACCGCGTGGGACTGCCCCACCACCCCGATCTTCCAGCCCTGCTTCACCAGCCGGGCAATGACATGCGAGCCGACGTAGGTCTTGCCCGTCCCGGGAGGGCCCTGCACGGCAAGGTACGAATGATCGAGATCCAGCAGCGTGGCGGTGATCGCCGTGACGTAGTCCGCCGCACCGGCGACGTCCTTGCCGACGGCGGCGGGACCCGGCATCGAATGGAAGCGCGGCGGCACCTTGCGCAGGATGTCGACGCCGGGGTGTTCCGGAAGGACGGGGACCGAGGCGCCGACACTCTGGGCCAGCTCGGCCAGGGCGGCTTCGATGCTGGCGGTGCGGATCGGCTGGTCCTCGGTGAGCGCCACCGGAATATGCGGATAGGCGGGGACCTTCCCTGTTTCCCGCTCCTCGATGGTGATCATGGTCTGGCCGGCAACCCGCGGGTGGTCCTCCACAGCGGTCACCAGCGTGCCAAAGGTGAACCCGCGGCCCGTGGTGGCTCCCAGCGGATCGTCCAGGCCGTCAGGGACCGGGGAATCGTAGAGCCGGCACCAGGTGCTCCCGGGTTTGAACTCCGACCCTTCGCTCATAACTCCGGTCAGCCTCAGCGTGCGGGTGCGCATCCGGGCCGTGGGCTTTGCGAGCTCCCAGTCCGTCAGTATTTCCGCGGTATCCACCACAAACACGTTGCGGTGCTCGGACCAGTGGTCGATCTCGGACTCGGTGCGGTCGAAGTGTTCCCACCAGAACTGCTTGCGCTCGCGGCGGTGGTATCCGGTGGCCGCGGCCACCATGGCTACGGCCCGTTCGTCGCTGGTCCACGGCCGGTTGTCGGGGAGGCCGGCCAGGTAATCCTGCAGGCGGCGCTCCTCCGGTGTTGGTTCGGGTTCCGGAATTGGTGGCGGGGCAGCAACGGCGGACGACGACGGCGCCGGCTGCCCGCCGTCGTCGGCTGTTCCGTGCCTGTCCGCCGCGCGTGAGGCAGACGTCCCGCGCAGACCCAGCAGCCAGTCACGGAGGCGGAGGGTGGAGAGGCAGTCGTACTCGTTGTAGTCGGAGATGGAGGCCAGGATGTGGGCGGCCGCGGCGTCGTCGCCGTCGTCCCGGGCGGCGCAGTAACCGGCATACGCCACCACGGACGCTCCGGCGTCCTTCACGTCCCCGGAGCGGAGGTTGCTGCCCATGTACAGGGGCTCAAGCTTCTTGATGGAGTAGGAGGGCTCGGAGATCCGCAGCGAATGCCGGGCGGTGGCGTAGAGGTCCACGAGGAGGCCGTCGCGGAGCCAGTTGTCCACGATGTCCTCGCCGGCGAGGTGCGTGACGGACAGGTTCCGCAGCGCCGATTTCTCGTAGGCGGCGTAGTGGTAGACGTGCATGTCCGGGAACCTGGCGCGGCGCTCTTCGACATAGGCGAGGAAGTCCAGGAAGGCCTGCCGCTCCTCGTTGCGCGAATGCGCCCAGAAGGGCCGGAATAAGGGCTTGTCGGCGGCGTGGACGTCAGCAGCGTCACCGTCAAACACAGGTGCCTCGATGACGCCGAACAGGTACTCCAGCCCCCACTTGCTGGTGGCGGGGTCCTGCCAGAGGGGATCGCCCTCGAAGTCGAAGAAGATGTCGCCGGGGCTGGGCCGGGGAATCTCTGCCAGGGCGTTCTCCGGCAGCACCTTGAACGTGACGGTGTGCTCCTCGCCGTCCTTGGCGAAGGTGCGGGAACCGTCCGGAACGTCCCGGCCCAGCTGCATCCTGGCCTGGTCGCCGAGCCGGGCCACCGAGCCGGTGGCCTTGCTGAGCGGGAGATCCGCCAGTGCGTCGATGGTGGTGATGTGATCGGCGATGAGTTTCTTCCGCCGGAGGGTGGTCATGCCGCCCACCATCAGGAGGTCGCGGTGGGACTGGACCTGCTCGGCGCAGTAGTTGCACCGCCCGCAGAACGCGACGCCGGGCTGTTGCCACTGCACCGCCGAACCGGCCTCCCGGTGGGCGGCGGTCAGGGCACGGAAGCGGTCGCGGCGCTCGCGGAAGACCGGCAGCAGGTCCGGCAGGGAGTGGTGGCTGCGGACGTAATCGCCGTCCACCACGGCGCCCAGCACCAGCGTGACCCGGGGCGACGGGTCCAGGCCCATGCCGATGAGCTGGTCGCCGTAGGCGGCGAGTTGGAGGAGCGCGCCCACCTTGGCGTGCCGTGCCAGCTTGGTGTCCCACACCTCGTAGCGTCCAGGATTGCCGGTGCCGGCAGCCTCGTTGACGATGAAGTCGGCGTAGCCCAGGAATTCGCCGTCGAAGAAAGTTGCCTGGAAGACGACATCGGCCCCGGCGCGGAGCGCGAGTTCCGTTTCAGCGTGCTTGGCCAGCAGCTCGCCGCGCGTGTTCTCCCCGCGCTCGATCGAGTACACCCCGGCCCCGCGGCTGGCGTCCCAAGCGCCGTACTGGGCGATCAGGCCGGCCAGGACCTTGGCCTCGTGCTTGTCACCGAGCGCCCCGGCACGGCGCTGCATTTCGTCGTCGGGAAACTGCGCCTTGGGGGACCGGCCCAGTTTCTCGTCCAGGATGCGGAGCGTGCGGTACTCACATTCGCTGGCGGCCACCAGATCGCTGGCGGAAAACACTAAGTCCTGCGGCGCGCTGGGGCGGGGATCAGCGAGGCGCGGATCAACAGTACCGGGATCAGCGCTGGCTGGATCGAGCAGAAACACGGGGCCTCCCCATTGACGTGCCTGGCCGGAGGGCAGTTCCCCTGGCGCTGGTTTGAATCTAGCAAGAGGGGCTGACAATAAGGCCCCCGGCTACTCCTGTGCTGCCCGCACCTGCGCGTCGTCGTGCTCGGTGTGGGCTTTGCGGAGGAGGTCCATGAATTCGGTTTCGTTGCGGATAAGCCGTTTGTACTTCTCCGGCAGGCTGCGGATCTGGTCTTCCTCCCGGACCATCCGGGCGAAGAGCTTGTCCCGCTCCGCCATGTCCGTTTCGTAGTTGAGGTCCAGGTATTCGGTGGCGTGCCGTTTGGCGCCGGAAACCGCGTTCTTGGCCTTGCCCTTGGGGCTGAAGATCGAGGCCAGGACGGTGACCGCCAGGACGCCCAGGATCACGGTCAGGGACACGCCGGTGCTGACTTCGATGACGTTGACGTGCTCGCCGTCGTTGATGAACGGCAGGTTGTTCTCGTGCAGGGCATGCAGGATGAGCTTGACGCCGATGAAGCCGAGGATGGCGGCGAGACCGTAGGCAAGGAAGATCAGCCGGTCCAGCAGTCCGTCGATCAGGAAGAAGAGCTGACGCAGGCCCATGAGCGAGAACGCGGTGGCTGTGAAGACGATGAAGACGTTCTGCGTGAGGCCGAAGATGGCGGGGATGGAGTCCAGTGCAAACAGGATGTCGGTGCCGCCAATGGCAACCATCACCAGGAGCATCGGGGTGAGGACGCGCTTGCCGTTCTCATGGGTGAAGAGTTTGTCGCCATCGTAATGGGCCGACGCCGGGAGGTACTTTTTGGCGAGCCTGACCACCAAACCTTCGGAGTCGTCGTCGTGATTGTCCGGCTTAAGCAGGTTCCCAGCGGTGATCAGCAGGATCAGGCCAAAGATGTAGAACACCCACGCGAAGGTGTTGATCAAAGCGGCGCCAAGGAAAATGAACGCCGTCCGGGCGATCAGCGAAAACACGATGCCGAAGAGCAGCACTTTCTGCTGGTCCGCACGGGGGACCTTGAAGCTGGCCATGATGATCAGGAACACAAAGAGGTTGTCCACGGACAGGGCCTTCTCCGTGATGTACCCGGCGAAGTACTCAGTGCCCATGGTGGTGCCGCCGAACAACAGCACCCCCAGGCCAAAGAGGAGGGCGATCCCCACATAGATGGAGGACCAGATGGCCGATTCCTTGAGCGTGGGGGTGTGGGCCTTACGGACATGGAAGAAGAAATCGAAAGCCAGCAGGCCCACGATTCCCGCGATGGTCAGGGTCCAGACAAAGGGAGGGACGTCCATCAGTCCACCCTACCTAGGCGTTTGCCGTTAGTCCTGCTTGACTTGGATGACCCCCTCAGTAAGGGTGGACTGGGACCGTCACACCGCGCTGAAAACCAGTGCGCTGCCGGTGTGAGCTTGAACCAAGGAGAGTGCAACGTGGCACGCAAGAACCCGCACGTGGAAGAGGTCAACGAGGCTGACATCGAGGTCAGCGGCCACCCCAAGACGTGGGCCGCCGGCGTCCCGGGTGTCTACCACTCGTTGGAGCCGGCCGTGCAGCACATGGGTGTGGTCAGGACCGGGAAAACCCTGCTGGCGCTGAACCAGAAGGACGGTTTCGACTGCATGAGCTGCGCGTGGCCGGACCCCGGGCACCGCAAGACGTTCGAGTTCTGCGAAAACGGCGCCAAGGCTGTCACCTGGGAGGCCACCCCGGTGGTGATCGGCTCCGAATTCTGGGCCGAGAACCCGGTCGGCGACCTGCGGCAGCGGTCCGAGTACTGGCTGGGGATGCAGGGGCGACTCACCGAGCCTGTCCACAAGCCAGCGGGGCAGGACCACTACCGGCCGGTCAGCTGGGAGCAGGCTTTCACCATCGTCGCCGACAAGCTCAAAGGGCTGCCGAGCCCTGACCAGACCGCGTTCTACACCAGCGGCCGGACCTCCAACGAGGCCGCGTTCCTCTATCAGCTGTTTGTCCGGGCCTATGGGACCAACAACCTGCCGGACTGCTCCAACATGTGCCACGAGTCCTCTGGCTGGGCCATGGGCCAGACCATCGGCATTGGCAAGGCCACCATCTCCTACGATGACTTCGCCAAGGCGGACCTGATCATCGTGATGGGCCAGAACCCGGGCACCAACCACCCGCGGATGCTGACCGCCCTGGAGGAAGCCAAGGAGGCGGGAGCCAGCATTGTGGCCGTGAATCCGCTGCCGGAAGCGGGCCTGATGCGCTACAAGAACCCGCAGAAGGTCAACGGGATCCTTGGCCGCGGCACGGAGATCGCCGACCAGTTCCTGCAGGTCCGCATCGGCGGGGACATGGCCCTGCTTCAGGCCGTCTCCAAGCGGGTTCTCGACGCCGAAGCTGCGAATCCGGGCACGGTGCTTGACCACGCGTTCCTCGCCGAACACTGCCAAGGTCTGGAGGAGCTTCGCGAGCATCTGGCCCAGCTGGACGAGGCTGCCGTGCTGGCGGCCACCGGCCTGCGGACCGAGGAGATCGACGAGCTCGCGGACCGTTATCTCAGGGCGGAGAAGGTGATCATCACCTGGGCCATGGGCATCACCCAGCACAAGAAGGGTGTGGCCACCATCAAGGAGATCATCAACCTCCTGCTGCTCCGGGGCAATATCGGCAAGCCCGGCGCCGGTGCCTCTCCCATCCGCGGTCACAGCAACGTCCAGGGCGACCGCACCATGGGCATCTGGGAGCAGATGCCACCGGCATTCTTGGACGCCCTCGGCAAGGAATTCAGCTTTGAACCGCCGCGCGCACACGGCGTCGACGCCGTCGAAACCATCAGGCAAATGCGCGACGGCGGCATCAAGGTTTTCGTGGCCATGGGCGGTAACTTCGTGGGAGCCATTTCGGACACCCACGCGGCGTTCGCGGCAATGGAGAACACTGAGCTGTCAGTCCAGATTTCCACCAAGCTCAACCGCTCGCACACCGTCACCGGGGCAGAGGCCCTGATTCTGCCCACGATGGGCCGCACGGAGATTGACATGCAGGAATCCGGTCCGCAGTTTGTCTCCGTGGAGGACACGGTCTGCGCGGTTCATGCCTCACGCGGGACGGTGGAGCCGGTGGCCCCGGGCCTGCTGTCCGAAGTGGCCATCGTCAGCAGGCTGGCCGAAAAAGTGGTGGGTAACTCCGTGCAGGCGGACTGGGCCGGGTTCGAGAAGGACTACGACCTCATCCGGGACCACATCTCGCACGTGGTCAGCGGCTGCGAGGACTACAACCGGAAGATCCGGCAGGACGGCGGCTTTGTGCTGCCGAACGGGCCGCGGGATTCGCGGACGTTCACCACCCCGACGGGCAAGGCCATGCTCACGGTCAACGAGCTCGAACATGTGGAGCGGCCGGCCGGAACGCTGATCCTGCAGAGCATGCGCTCGCACGACCAGTTCAACACCACCATCTACGGCAACAACGACCGCTACCGGGGTATCAAGAAGGGCCGCGAAGTGGTGTTTGTTAGCCCCGGGGACCTCGCCGAACTGGGGCTCAGCGACGGTCAGCACGTGGATATCCGCGGCGTGTACAAGGACAACGTGGAGCGCGTGCTGCGGAACTTCCGGGTGGTCTCGTACCCGACGGCGGCCGGTTGCGCGGCAGCCTACTACCCTGAGGCCAACGTGCTGGTGCCGCTGGACAGCGTGGCCGAGGGCAGCCAGACGCCGGCGTCGAAGGCAGTGATCGTCCGGCTGGAGCCGGCAGCCGGTTAGACGGTTAGGAGCGAGACCCGGCGGCCGGGGCTCCCTACTGACCGGTGTCCGCCCAGCCCCCAGCCGCCGGGCCGCCGTCGTGCCCGTCCTCGCACAGCCGGAAGGCGACGTCGGCCGCTTGGGTGACTGCCGCCGTCGACTTTTCCTTGGATCCGGCGCTGCCGTTGCCGGCGGCGAGCCCTGCGGCGTAACCCACCAGGAAAGTGGTGACCGGTGCGGCCGCATGGATCACCGAGCCGGCAGACTTCCTGGCCAGATCAAGGAGGAGTTCCTGATCCACCTCCAGGTCCAGGATCTGCAGCGCCTGGGCCAGCCGGCGGGTCCACTGGTCCAGGACCTGGGCTTCGTTCTCGTCAACAGTCATGTTCGCTCCTAGGTTGCCGGTTCGCTGCTAGTGGGCGGCAGGGGGAGTCCTTGCCCATTGCCCACGACACTACAAGGCCTGGGCGGCTGAGTCACCGGGCTGCCGCAGCGTCCTTGACACTCCCCTTAGCCCTGAGGAACATCGAAGATGCCGGTGCAGCTGGCGGTCTCTTGGGTGTTCAGTTGCTGACCGGCCCCGTGAAGGGACGTGGGATGCAGGCAGCCGTTCATGGTTTCAGTTCCTTCGGCCTTGCGGCCGGCGTGGCAGCGGCCGTGCTGGTGGCCTCGCTCGCAGGCTGCACCAGCGCCCCGGATCCGCCAGATCAGCAGTCCCCGACCCTTCAATCCTCTCCGGCGACGGCGACGGCGACGGCCCCGAAGACGCGGGCCTTTGTTGCCGCGCTGGAAAGGTACAGCGCGGAAATGCGCGCGGCAGGAGCGACGGCCGTCATCATCCAGCTGAAGTCAAGGCTGGGCGAATGGTCCTCGGCCGAAGGCGTCCGCAGCCTCGAAAACCAGGAGCCCGTGCAGCTGACCGACCAGACCCATATCGGCGACATCACCATGACCATGGTGGCGGTGTCGGTCATGAAGCTGGTGGAGGAAGGGAAAGTCCAGTTGGATGACCCCATCCAGAAGTACCTGCCGGACTTCGAGAGCATCATCAAGCCGCCTGGACCCATCACCATCCGCAGCCTGCTCAGCCACCGGTCCGGGATGCCCCACTACTGGGATAGTCCCATCGACATAGGGAACAGGCGCTTTACCCATGAGGAGCGTCTGTCCTTCGTTGCGGCCATGTCGTGGACCGGCGGATCGGGCAGTCGTTACTACTACTCGAACACCAATTATTCAGCGCTCGCGCTCCTCGTCGAGAAGCTGCGGGGCAAGGACATCGGAGCGGTCATTCACGACGACAACGTGGTGCCGTTGGCGCTGCAGGACACCCTGATGACGGGGGAGGAGCCGGGCCCGCAGCGGATGGTCCACGGCTACACCAGGGAAAATGGCGAGCTGTTTGACAACACGCTGGCTCCGTTCCACGCAGGTTCCCCCGATACGGGGATGATTTCCACGGTCCCCGAACTCAACACCTATTTCGCCGCCCTGCAGAAAGGGACCCTGCTGACGCTCCAAAGCGTGCAGGAGATGCATCATCCAAAGTACGAAACATTCGGCCTTGGTCTCGTCAGACGGTATGACGAGTGCTCCAACAATGACTACTTCGGCCATGTCGGGGTGGTGCGGGGATACGCGGCGCTGGCGCTGATCAGCGCGGACGGGTCCCGTCAGGTGGCCATGGCGGTGTCCCGTGCACCCGCCCCTGACCTGATTGGTTTCGATGACGAGCGGTCGCTCGAGATGGCCGGCGTGGCGCTGGAAGCGCTCAACCTGGCCTGTTAGCCGGCGGAAAGCCGGCGACGAAATAAGACGGGGGTACCGAGGTTAGGCTGTACCGGAAGCCGAACCGAGGAGTTCCTGTGCACGATGTCACCATCCGCCACAACCCGGAGCGCCAGCGCTTCGAAGTGCTGACCGGCAGGCCACCGCGCCGGCGCACCTGGAATTCCTGAAGGCGGTCCTGGCTTCAGGCGCCGCCCAGGCGTAGCGGTCAGTTGCCGGCTGCGCTCAGCCGAGCCGGGCGTTGACCGCGGAAGCAGAGAATACTTGGTTCACCAACAGGGAAGACATCCCGCGGATTCCAGCGTCCTCGCCCAGGGCTGCAAGCCGGACGTCAAGGTGACGCGTGGCCCGGGAAAGCGACATGGGGTACAGCGTTTCGCGGATGCCGCCGATGCATGCTGGCCGCGGAGGGAATGGCAGCCTACGGGCTGACCGACCAGGCACGGACCGTGGCAGCGGGGATCCGGGAGGCTGCCGCGCACTTCGGCAACAGCCTGCCGGAACTGTTCGGCGGTTT
Organism: Pseudarthrobacter cellobiosi; assembly: GCF_023913755.1. GTDB lineage: Bacteria > Actinomycetota > Actinomycetes > Actinomycetales > Micrococcaceae > Arthrobacter > Arthrobacter cellobiosi. Next base: position 15,324 of record NZ_JAMXBJ010000024.1, on the reverse strand, counting down.
CTCGCGGGCGGATTTCCCTGTGCCGGTTAGGTACCATCACGCAGGTTCGCCGCAGGCCTGGGCTGCGGCCGCGGGCCTGGCCGCTGTCCGCCTGACCAGTAGCTCCGAACGGGCGGACTAAGAAAAGCACACGGGTTGCAATGCCGCCGCCGGGCTTATCGTGGAGGTATGGACTCGCCAAAGGTGCAGCTGTACTTGGATATCACCGCTAAAGGCCTGTGCCTGCTGGGCGTCGCGCTGATGATCTTCGGCCAGGGTGGATGGTTCTACGTGGGCGTCGCCACCGTGGTCCTGGGCGTGCTGTTCATCGGCGCCACGCTGATGGCCACCCGCAACCTGCGGCACAGGGGATGGGACAGCAGGAACCGGCCAACAGCCGGATAGCCCGCCCCACCCCCTCGCCCGCCAGTCCCGCCGGAGCCACACGGAGCGGCAACCTAGTCTTGGCCGATGGTAGCGTCCCTAGACCTGGGCCGGATCCAGCGGCTGCGGAACGATCGGCTGGTCGTTGGCCGTTAGGTCTATGCCCATGTCCTTGGCGAAGACCAGCCGGGTGTCCTTGTAGATTCCGGGGTGGTTCTCATCCAGCTCAAAGACCCGGGCGCCGCGCAGGCGGTTCCGTTCAGCGCCGGGGAGCCCATAGGCGCCGAATCCGGTTCCGGGGGCGTAGCCGAGCTGCACCCCGTAGTAGTTGCCCACGTAGGTATTGACGTGATCGTGGCCCACAAAGTAGCCGAGCACATCCCCGCGCTCCAGGAAGGCGCTGAACAGGCCGGAGTTGATGGGGCCCGGGCACTCGTCCTCGTTCCGCTCGCCGACGATGTTGTGCTTCGTGAGGGCCCGGGTGTGATCGGCGTCCGTCCGCGAGTCGAGGCTGGCGAACCACATGTTGCGGTGCTCGTGGAGCGCAATGTGGCCCCACATCAGGGAGGGGACCTTCTTGCCGTACTTCTGCTCGGTGGCGATGGACAGGTTGCGGTACCAGGTGACCTGGTCCATGCGTACCCAGTCCCAGTCGGGGTAGCCTTCGAAGTCCTGTCCATTGATGGCGTCCGGGGCATATCGGCCGGTGTCGATGAGCCACAGGCCGAAGGCCGGCTCCTTGGACTTGGCCGACTGCACGAGCAGCATCGAGTTCGACGTCCCGGTGAGCCCCGGCGTGGAGTCGCCGTTCATGTTGAATTCGTAGGTCTGCAGGAACTGCAGCATTTTGGCCTCGGTCATGCCCGTCCGTGCCACGGAATCCTCGTCGTGGTTGCCGAACGTGACGGCCCACGGGATCTGCCGGCGCTCCATGGGCTGGACCACGTGGTTGAGTGCCTGCTTGACCTCCAGCTCAGAGTCGCAGCCGCCATTGATCACATCGCCGTTGATCACCACGAAGTCCGGCTTCTCCGCGTCCAGGGTCTTGTCCATGAGCTCGATCGTGCGGCGGTCCGTTTGCTCGTCGTCCTGGGTGTCGTTGAACTGGATCACTTTGAAGCCGCCGTCTGGGCGGAAGGCAAGTGCGGGCTTGGGTGCCTTCGCCCCCGGCGCCGCGTAGCTGCCGGTTGCTGCGGCCACTGTCAGTCCCAGCGCGCCAAGCGTCCCAGCGGCAGCCAGCGCTGCCCGTCGGCTGATGTTGGGCTGGTGGATTCCGGTGGTCATCGTTGCCTCTTTCGCTGATGCGGCCGTACTTCCGGCCGTCGATCCTGCGACTGTAGGCGAGCCAAGTTTCGGGTTCCGGAACACTTGGTGAACGCCGCGTGCAAGACCCGCTGAATCTCGGCTCCATCCGCCTATGATTGCGGCATGTCATCTTACGAAGTCACTCGCAGCGCCGTTATTCCCGCCCCCGCAGAAGACGTCTTTCCGCTGGTCAACGGCTTCCTTGAGTGGACCAAATGGTCGCCTTGGGAGAACGTGGACCCGAAATTGAACCGCTCGTATTCGGGCAACGACGCCGGTGTGGGGGCCAAGTATGCATGGAGTGGCAACCGCAAAGCAGGCAGCGGAACCATGGAAATTGTCGAGTCCGACTTTCCCCGGAGTATCAAGGTCCGGCTTGAGTTCACCAAGCCGTTCAAGGCTGTGAACCCCACCACTTTCACGTTTACCCCGGCCGACGGCGGAACCCAGGTCACGTGGCGGATGACCGGCGAGAACAAGGGGCTCGCGAAGATTTTTGCCATGATCGTGAACATGGACAAGATGGTCGGCGGCGACTTCGAGCGCGGGCTGGCTGCGCTCTCGGCCGCCGCGACGGCCAACAAGGCCTGACCCGGCGCTGCTGACGCCGGCGCTTGCCCGGCGTCAGCCGTTGAGGATCTGCTCGCGCAGAATATCGGCGTGCCCGCAATGCTGGGCGAACTCCCGCAGCACGTGCAGGTATACCCAGTGCAGCGGGAGCGGGCCGCGGCGGTTGCCGGGGAGCACGTCGTCGAACTCCAACAACGACGTCGCCTGGCGCGATGCCTCGCAAGCCTCCCGGTGCGCCCGCCGGACGCTGGCGATGGTGTCCTGGGCCGTGAGGATGAACGACTCGTCGGGTGTTGCCGGAATGCCGATCTCGGTGCGCCGCCGGCACGTGATGGCCTCGTCGAACCAGACCTTCTCCACGAACGCCGCGTGCTTCACCAGGCCCAGCAGTGTGGTGCGGGATGCCACCAGCGACCGGCGCGCCTGCTCCTCGGTGAGGCCGTTCAGGCAGGCGCTGAGCATGTTCCGGTGGTCATCGATGAAGGCCTCGAACTGGGCGCGCGCGGGCTGGCAGATGGCGTTCTCGGCGAACGCGGCTGAAGGAGCAGACATCCCCGAAGTATTGCAGGCAGGGGTCGCGGGGCTATGCTCGGCTCGCTGGGGAAGGCCCGGCGTCGGCCGCTCACCCGTGGTGATCGCCGCGCCGCGCGCCTATGGTGAAGTCATGTCTGATTCCTTTTCGTCCTTTGTGGACACCTTCAAAAACATTGGCGCCACGAAGGCTTATGGCCCGGCCGTCCAGGTGGGCGGGGAAGAGATCATCCCGGTCGCCCTGGTGTCGTTCGGGTTCGGGGGAGGCGGCGAAGCCGGTGACGGTGCCTCCGGCGGGGGTGGCGGCGGGATGGTGCTGCCGCTGGGGGTATACCGGACCGTCGGCGGCCGCGCGGCGTTCCGTCCCAACACCGTGGTCACCCTGATGTGCCTGGTCCCGGTGATCCTGGCTGCCGGCGCCGCTGCGGGCCGGGCCATCCGCGCCTCGCGGTCCTAGCCGTACTGCCCGGCCAGAGGCCCGCCTGGCCAGAAGCCCGCCTGGCCTGTGTGGCAACTAGCCGGAGACGCGGCGGTTGCGCGCCTGGCGTGCCAGCCGGATGAATCCATAGACAAAGACGGCCTCGATCAGGACCATCAGCCCGAGCAGCAGCCACTGCCCCTGGGCCATGAAGACCACTGCGCCGGTCAGGACCAGGGTGGTGCCGAGCGCCAGCGCGTACACGGCGAAGCCGAGGGCCACTTTGGCGCTGCGCACACCCGTCCGGAAGCCAAAGCCCACCGGTTCGCCGCCGGGATAGCCGGCCACACGGTCCGGGACTGCGGGCTTGAGCCTGTCGAATTCCGCCCAGGGATCCGGGTCCTGATTGCTCATGCTTCCATTATCCCGCGGTTCCCGGCCCACTTGCGGCCGACGGATTCTGCTCAATCGTTCGACGGCGGCATGCGGGCCGCCCCGGAAATCCAGCCCTCCCGGCAGGGTGGAAGTTGATGATTGAGCAGAATCCGACGCGAGACCAAAGCGCGCGGGTTTGCTCTATCAGGTTTGGTGGCTAAACCACTGGGTTGGGGACCAAAAGTGATAGGTCATCCGAGGTGCTCGGCTCGTAGAAAGCCGGCTCCTGGTGGGTAATGACGACGGCGTCGCTCACCACGTCAGCCAGCCTGCCGTGGCGCGCGTAGGCCTGGCGCTGCAGCCTGGCACCGGTTCCGTTGCTGAAGATCCGGTGCAGGGATGCCTCGACGTAGGTAGCGTCGCCCGCTTCGACCAGGGCGTCGCGGACATGGTTATGGAGCGCGGCGATGACATTGCGCGCGGATTCCGGCTTGTGGGTCAGCGGGTGGAGCAGCTCGCCCTGGATTCCCCACCGGCTGGCCAGCCAGGCCCCCTGGCGCAGGATGATGGCCGGAACCATGTCCGGGTCCTGGCCGGATTTCCATTCCCGGGCAGCGGTCTCCACCAGGCCCCGCACTAGGGCGGCGATCAGGACGGTGTCGCGGGGATCGAGGCAAACGTCGGATACCCGGATCTCCACGGTGGGGTGGCGGGCGGAGAGGCGGGCATCGAAATCAGGGTTGTTGACTACGCCAGTGCCGGCCAGGTCCGCCACCCGCTGGTGGTAGGCCTGCGCCGAGCCGAAGATTTCCGTCGGCCCGGCAGAGGACCACCGGTTCCAGGCCTGTGTGCGGAAGCTCGCATAGCCGCTGTCAGCGCCGTCCCAGAACGGGGAATTGGAACTCAACGCCATCAGCGGCGGCAGCCAGGACCGGATCCGGTCCAGGATTGCGACGCCTTCCTCATCGGAGTCGACGGAGACATGGATGTGGCATCCGCAGGTCAGCTGCTCACGGGCTGTCAGGGCGAACTTTTCCAGCAGCGCGTCATAGCGGGGATTGCTGGTGGAATGGGGTGTCACCGCCAGAGGGGACGTGGCAAGCGCGGCGATCCTGGCGCCCGCTTTTCGGGCAAGCGAGTCTGCGTAGGCGCGGCCTGACAGGATTTCGGCGGAGAGTCCGCTCAGGGTGCTGTGCGGGTGGGTGATCACTTCGAGCTGTTCCTGGTGAAGCTCGACGGCGAGCACCGGGTGCGTGGAAAGGTCCGCCGGTTCGCCCGGGTCCTGGAGGCGCAGCAGGTCTGCTGCCAGAGGCAGGGGACTGCCGTTGGAGGGATCAACGATCAGGAATTCTTCTTCAACACCAAAAGTACGCACTAGCTAAGTGTGCGCCAACAAAAGCGGCCCCAGATCCACAGTTGTTCCCGGCATCCGTGGGGGCATCCGCGAAGGCACCGTGGGGGCCTCTTTGAGGGCCGCCTGGAGCGGTTGAAAATCCCCTATATCCTCGGGTGCCCTTTCAGTTCCATAATGGCCACATAGGCTTCGGGGACCCTCGCGCCGATGATGGCTGGCGCGGCGCAGGAGAGTCCCAGGTGGCCGCTCCGGCACTTGGCGCAACGGGCGGCCACGCGGCACCGGACGACGGGGTTCCGGATCCGCCACCGGGGGAGAGCATCGCCACCAACGCGAAAGCAAGGCACAAAGGAAATCATCATGCTCAAGGATCGAACCATCATGGCTGTTCTCGCGGCGAAGGACATCAACAGGGCGAAGGATTTCTATCGGGACAAGCTGGGCCTGGAACCGTCGGATTCCATGGAGGACGACAGCTTGTTTTACAGCGGCGGCAACGGAACGGGTTTCCTGATTTACCCGACAGAGAATGCCGGGACGGCCAAGAACACCCAGATGGGCTGGGAAACGGACAACCTCGAAGCTGAGATGGAGGAACTGCGGGGCCGCGGGGTCGTCTTTGAAGACTACGATTTCCCCGGCCTGAAGACGGAGAACGGCGTTGCTGATAACGACTGGGGGAAGTCCGCCTGGTTCCTGGACAGCGAAGGGAACATTCTCAACATCTCCCAGCGCAAGTAGCCACCCGCAGGCTGATTGGCGCACGAAGGGGCCGCACTTGCCGCGAAGGCAGGTGCGGCCTCTCGCGCGCCACACTCAGGAATAGCGCGCCACACCCAGGAATAGAATGGGCGCCATGGGCTCCGTTGACGATTCCTTGGCCGATCTCCCTGAGCCGGACGGCGGCTGCCTGCAACATGTGATCGACATTGCAAGGGCCGTTGTGCCGGAGGCCGAGCAGGGGATGAGCTATGGGATGCCGGCCCTGAAATTTGAGGGAAAGCCACTCGTGGGCGTCGTTCGGGCAGCCAAGCACCTCTCCGTCTTCCCGTTTTCCCCGGCGGTGATTGACGCCGTCGCCGGCCGGCTTGAAGGGCACTCCCTGTCCAAAGGGACCATCCGGTTCACGGCGGCGCATCCCCTCCCCAACGACGTGCTGGAGGACATCGTCCGGCTGCGCCGTGCCGAGATCCTCAAGTAGGCCCGGCGTCGGTCAGCCTGGCGCTGCACACGACGGCCGAAGCGGAGACGCTGCGCCAGTGGGGCGGGGACCCGGACCTGGGACCAAACCTCATCAACGGGCTGGCACCAACCAACCGGGGTCATAGTCGCGGACTACGAAGCGCACCGCATGGACTGGGATTCGGTGTCGGTCCAGACCACCGAGGCGCAGACGCAGCAGTTCGTCTCCCTGTACGAAGCGCTGCAGGACTTTGACGATTCCGCCGCAGTGCTCCGGGGGGACCTGCCCAAACTCGCGTTCGCCGACGCCGAGGACCAGATCGACTACAAGCCGGTTTGGCGCGGTGTCCGGGTGTCCACCGGGGAGCCCCTGGCGAGGCATCAAGCGGCCCTGACCGAGGCCGGGTGGGACGTCCGCGTCCTGCCGGGCCTAAATCATCCGGGTGCAATGGACAGTGCCGTGGCGCTGCCCATTCTGGCAGGCTGGCTGCAGAATGCGGGCTGGGTGAAGTAGCTAGGCTGGGGCCATGGACTTTCTCATCAGGCAGGCCACTCCCGAGGACGCTGAAGCCGTGGTGCACATGCACACCCTGGCCCACGAGGAGACCTATGGGGACCGGCTGTCAGCGGAGTTCTTCCGCACACGGAGGGCCAGCATTCCCGAACGGGTGGAACGCCGTCGACCATTCCTGGCCGGCAGCGACCCGCGGATCATTGCCGTGGACGCCAACCATGAAGTTGTGGGTCTCGCCGACTCGGGTCCCGCACGGGATGAGGACGGCCCGGAGGTGCTGGAACTGTATTCGCTGTACACACTCCGGCGGACGCACGGCAGCGGGCTGGGGGCCGCGTTGCTGAGCGCGGCCATAGGTGAGAGCCCGGCGTATCTCTGGGTGCTGGAGAACAATCTCCGGGCGTTCGCCTTCTACCGCAAACACGGCTTTCGCCCTGACGGCACCCGCGGCCAGCTGCCACCCGAGTGGGAAGAGCTGCCGGAATTACGGATGGTCCGTCCGGCGCGGGCGGGTCGTGATCATGCGGACAGGGTCATTGCCGGATAAGGGGTCACTACCGCGCTGGGCCAGGATCGTCGTCGCCGTTTATCTGGCAGTGACGGTGGCCGCTGTCGGAGCTTCGCTCGTTACCGGTTCCTTCGAAACGGGTCTGGATGCCGTGTTCCGGGAGCGGCTGTGGCTGGCCGTGGTGGTCCTGACGCTTCCCGTTTCGGCGGCGTATTTCGCCGTGGCCTTCCTCCTTGACACCTCGAGTCCGCCATCGCCGGGTGTGTTGAGTCCGACGACGGTTATCCACTACCTGGGATTCCTCGCCCTTGCGGTGGTCAACGCAGCGCTCTTCCGGTGGATGATCCTGAGCATCCGAAGGCCCGTTCCAGCCGCTGCCACGCCCACCGCCACGGCTGTGGCTGTGCCTGCCGCGGTGCCTCAGGTTCCGGTGGTGACAATTCACGGGGTCACCCGGAACGTCCGCAACCTCTGGTGGACCGTGCCCCTCGCTGTCCTGCTGAGCTTCCCGCAGTGGCTCGTAGCGGGTCTTGCCTGGTGCGGGATCAGCGGCTGCAGCGGTGGAGGCTTCGGGGTGTCCACCGGGACCGAATGGTTAGCGGTCACCATGAGCGTGGTGAACGGGTTGATTCTCGCGGTGGCTGTGTTCGCAGTGCGCTGGCTGTATCCCACGCGGAGGCGCGCCCTCATTGCCCTGGCGGCCGGAACGCTGTTCGGGCTTCTGGGGGCTGCCGTCACGCACGGGTAGCACCGCAGGACGGTGAGTGAACGGCCCTCGGCAACGCACGCAATCGTAGGTACGGTTGCGTCATGCAAAAGATATCGATTGAGGCTTTGGCCCGTCAGCAGATCGCTGCCGCTGTTGCGGCACCCAGCGGGCGGGCAGCCGATACAGCGTTCGGCGGGCATGAGAAGAAACTGCGCCAGACCGTCATGGCTTTCCGTGCCGGCACGCAGCTCAGCGAGCACCAGAACCCCGGCGAGGCAACGGTCTACGTGCTGAAGGGATCGGTCTGGCTGAGGGCTGGCGGGGAGTCATGGCAGGGCAAGGCAGGGGATCTCCTGATCGTGCCGGACGGGCTGCACAGTCTGGAAGCGGAAGAGGACTCGGCGGTGCTGTTCACGGTGGTCAAGACCGACCGGTAGCGCTGGGCTGGTTAACTGGCAGGTGAGTCGAAAGAAGGAGCACCCATGTCCGGTTTGCCCGCATCACCGAAACTACGGGTGAGTCTGCCCAGCCAGAACCTGGTGGACGCACTTGAGCCGTCCGTCGGCGTCGAACTCTTCCTGTGGGACCTGACCGGCCCGGCGCCGGCGGAGCAGTTCGACATTGTGGTGCCGCCCTATATGGGCGGCGTAGGGGCGCTGGCTGCGCTGGACTCAGTGGACGTCGGCCTGGTGCAGAGCCAGCTGATCGGGTACGACGGCGTCGAGGCGGTTCTGCCCGCGGGGTGCCTGTTCGCCAACGCGGCCGGAGTGCATGAGACGTCGACGGCGGAACTTGCGTTGGGCATGATCATCGCCAGCCAGCGGGGGATCCCGGACTTTGTGCGGAATTCGGCGACGGGGACCTGGGACCACCGCGAGCGCCCCAGCCTGGCCGACAGGCGAGTTTTGCTGGTGGGCTACGGGGGAGTGGGGAAGGCGGTTGAGGCCCGGCTGCTGCCGTTCGAGACCGAGGTGACGCGGCTGGCCAGCCGCGGCCGCGACGATGAGCGCGGCAGGATCCACGGGATTGATTCCCTGTATGAGCAACTGCCGCTGCACGACATTGTGGTGGTCAGCGTTCCCCTGAGCGAGCAGACCCGGCACCTGGTTGACACCCGCTTCCTGGCGGCGATGCCGGACGGCGCGCTCCTCGTGAACGTGGCCCGCGGGCCGGTGGCGGATACCGAGGCCCTGCTGTTGGAGACATCGTCCGGCAGGCTCCGGGCGGCCCTGGACGTGACGGACCCGGAACCGCTGCCGCGCGATCATCCTCTCTGGACCGCGCCTGGAGTACTGATCACCCCGCACGTGGGCGGGGCGAGCTCGGCCATGCTGCCGCGGGTAGCGCGGCTGATCCGGAAGCAGATCGGGTTGCTGCAGGCCGGGCAGGAACCGGTGAACGTGGTGCTGGGCGGGCTTGTCGGGCGTTCATCCGGTTGAGACTCAGGCAGGGACTTACGGGAACGTCAGCCCCGTTGAACCTGTAAGGGCGTTTCCGGGGGTGCCTGTTCCCCCCGGTGCGGGAAATCTCGCAGTACCTCCTGGTATCGCTCAGGTTCCTCGAGCCGCGGACGCGTACTCCCAGTGCCAGTGAAGCTGCAGTGTGGCGGAATTATGGGTGGCGGTCAGGACCAGCTCCGGCGGCAGGATCTGCGGAAGTTCCACGGAGGCATCGCTGGAGATGACATCGGTGTCCTGGGCCAGTTGCGGGAAGCTGGCTCCCAGGAAGGCGTCGCGGGCTTCCGCCGGGACCCGCAGTTCGGTTCGGTGCCTGATCAGGGGCCGGGGGGCTTCCGAAACAGGCCCCGCGCTCGGGGCGAGGTGGAAGCCCGGGGTGCCGTGGACGTGCCCGGACCGGTGGCGGAATCCCACCAGAACTCTCCGTGGCCGGGCTGGCCGATCGTGCCCAGTCAACCGTCCCCCTCATCAGGGGAGCAAGTAGGGGGTTCGGGCTATGGACCCTTCGGACCGGCATGCCTAGACTGGCCGGACCTCCAACTCCAGGAAAACATCCAGCTGCTCAAGCCATGGGCAGGCCCTGTATCTGGGGGATCCATCGCAACACTTCACAACTCACGGCAGCCCCACGACGGCGTGCCGTGCCGAGAGAGGAGAGCACTGATGACTGCAAACAAAGCCGTTGCTTATAAGGAACCGGGCAAGGTCGAACTGATCGACATCGATTACCCCACCTTTGAACTCAAGGACGGACCGGGCGTGAACCCGGCGAACGTGGGGCGCACAGTACCCCACGGGGTCATCCTGAAAACTGTGGCCACCAACATCTGCGGTTCTGACCAGCACATGGTCCGCGGGCGCACCACGGCCCCTTCCGACCTGGTGTTGGGGCATGAGATCACCGGCGAAGTGGTGGAGGTGGGGCCCGGCGTCGAGTTCATCAAAGTCGGGGACATCTGTTCTGTGCCCTTCAACATCGCCTGCGGTCGCTGCCGGAACTGCAAGGAACGCAAAACCGGGATCTGCCTGAACGTCAATCCGGACCGCCCCGGCAGCGCCTACGGATACGTGGACATGGGCGGCTGGGTGGGCGGCCAGGCCAACTACGTGCTGGTCCCGTACGCGGACTGGAACCTGCTGAAGTTCCCGGACAAGGACCAGGCCATGGCGAAGATCATGGACCTGGCCATGCTGTCGGATATCTTCCCCACGGGCTTCCACGGCGCGGTGTCGGCCGGGGTGGGCGTCGGCTCCACCGTGTATGTGGCCGGCGCCGGGCCTGTTGGCCTCGCAGCGGCCACCAGCGCTCATTTGCTGGGTGCCGCCGTCGTGATTGTGGGGGATCTGAACGAGGACAGGCTGAAGCAGGCGCGCAGCTTTGGGTGCGAAACGATTGACTTGAGCAAGGGCGGCCCCGCGGAGCAGATCGAGCAGATCCTGGGCGTCCCGGAAGTGGACTGCGGCGTGGACGCGGTGGGCTTCGAAGCGCGCGGCCACGGCCATGACGCCAAGGAGGCACCCGCCACGGTGCTGAACTCGCTGATGGAAATCACCGCGGCCGGCGGTGCGCTGGGCATTCCCGGGCTGTACGTTACCGGCGATCCGGGCGGTGTGGACGAAGCTGCCAAGAAGGGTGCGCTGAGCCTGAGCCTGGGCACCGGCTGGGCCAAGTCGCTCAGCTTCACCACCGGACAATGCCCGGTGATGAAGTACAACCGGCAGCTGATGATGGCCATCCTGCATGACAAGGTGAGCATCGCAAAGAACGTGAACGCGAAGGCGATCAGCCTGGAGGATGCGCCCAAGGGCTATGCCGAGTTCGACGCCGGCGCGGCCACCAAATACGTCCTCAACCCGAACGGATACCTCAACTAAGCCCCTCACCTGGCCAGCGGCCGCCGTCGGGAATCACGACGGCGGCCGCTGGCTTGGTGCCTGGCTAGCCCAGGGAGGCGAGGAACGCCGTCGTATCTTCTGCCACCCGATCCGGGCACTCCCACAGCACCATATGTCCCACATCGGGATAGATCTTCAGCACGGAGCCGGGGATCCGGGCTGCCAGGATTTCCTGGTCGCCGCGTGGCAGCAGGCCGTCCTGGCCGCCCCACAGGATCAGCGTGGGCGCCTGGATGGTTCCCGATTCCGTGGGTGGCGTGGCCTCGCACAGTCCGTTCAGGATGGCTGACCAGGCGCGGGCGGGCATCCTGAGACCGTCGCGCACACGGTCCTCGATGTACCAGGCGGGGACCTCGTGCAGCAGGGGAAACCAGGACAGGGAATCCCGTACCCAGTCCTCGTCGAGGGGGTCGGTCAGGCTGTCCACTTCGTCGGCGAAGGCGGTCTGCCCGTGGAGGCTCAGGGGAGCGCCCACCAGCACCAGCGCCGCGACCTTTTCGGGATGGGAAATGGCCAGTTGCTGGGCAACGTAGCCGCCGCTGGATGAGCCGACGACGACGGCCCGCGGCACGTTGAGGGCGTCCAGGATCGCTGCAGCGTCCTCGGCCTGTTCCGCCAGGGAGTAGCCGCCCTCCGGTTTGTCCGCTTCGCCTTGCCCGCGCAGGTCCGGCGCGTAGACCCGGAAACCGGTCAACAGGGGAATCAGGCGGTCAAAGCTCCCGCGGGATTCGCCCCACGCGTGCAGCAGAAGCACCAGTTTTGCGTCGCCGTCGCCGTCGCCTTGGACGAGGCACGGCACTGAGATGCCCGTGCGGAGCGTGAGATCGCGGACTTCGGAGTCCATAGATTCAGGCTACGCGGGGTGAGGTGGGCGTGGGGAGGGTCGAGCCGAGCGTCCCCGGCGTCGGCATTGGAGTCACTGACGCACTGAACGAATTGCAAGCGCTTGCGTCAATGTGGAATGCTTGTCTAGCATGGGTTGTATGGTAGCTAGCGTTGAATTAGTGGCGGAACGTGCTGGGGTCTCTGTATCAACAGTTTCCCGTGCATTGCGTTCCGTTCCTGGCGTTTCGGTGGCAACTCGCAAGCGCGTGCAGAAAGCGGCCGATGAGCTAGGCTATTCGGCATCCCCGGCTGCGTCGCGTCTTGCGACAGGCCGGACGATGACCGTGGGCATCGTGGTACCGGTGCTGGCCAAGTGGTTTTTCGGAAAGGTCATTGGCGAGGCCACACACAGGCTCCGGGAGGCCGGATTCGATGTGCTCCTCTACGAGCTCGCCACTGCCGGACAGCGTCAGAGGTTCTTCGGCACCCTGCATTTGCATGGCCGTACGGACGGGGTCATCATCATGGCCCTGCAGCCGAGCAGGGAGGAGTTGGAATCGCTCGCCTCCCAGGGGCAGGCGGTAGCTTTGCTTGGGGCTCAAGCGCAGGGTGCCGGATCGGTGTCTGTGGACAACGTCGGGGCCGGGCGGGCTGCTGTGAGGCACCTGTTGAACCTTGGCCATGAGCAGATAGCGTTCATCGGCATCCGTGATGAGGAGGGCAGCAATTTGGGCGGTGTCCCGCCCTTGGAGCGGCTGGTGGGATACCGGGAGGCTCTGGCCGAGGCCGGACTGACCCTGGACGACGCCCTTGAACAATTCGATGAGAACAGTGTCGTTGGGGGCGCGGCGGCCATGTCCCGGCTGCTTGTCGCTGAACGCGCTCCGACCGCGGCTTTTGTAGCCTCCGACGAGATGGCCTTCGGGGTCCTCAAGGTCCTCCGCCAGGCAGGCCTGGAAGTTCCCCGGGATTTCTCTGTGGTCGGATTCGACAACCACGAGCTCTGCGACGTCCTGGGCCTGACAACGATGGACCACGAGGTGGCCGAACAAGGACAGGACGTCGCCCGGATCCTCCTGGAGGTCATGCATGGAGGGCAAGCGGCCAACCTTGCCCGCCCGGCACGCCTGGTGGTACGGGAGACCACCGCGCCGCCCCGCGCCCTGCGCACAACACCTACCTCCCCGGATTCTCAGTATTCCGCCGGACACCCCGGCAAACTCTGAAAGGAAACTTTATGCAGTATCGCAAACTCGGCAACAGCGGCATGTACGTCAGCTCGATCGCGCTGGGCAACTGGGCCACCCACGGCGAAACCGTGGACCAGGATGTTGCCACGGCATGCGTGCGCAAGGCCCTGGACCTTGGCATCACCACTTTCGACACCGCCGACGCCTATGCAGGCACCAAGGCCGAAACCATGCTCGGCGAAGCACTCAAGGGTGTGCGCCGCGAGGGCATCGAGGTCATGACCAAGGCGTTCTTCCCGACCGGCACCGGGAAGAACGACCGTGGCCTGTCCCGCAAGCACGTAATGGAATCCATCAACGGTTCGCTGCGCCGCTTGCAGACGGACTACGTGGACGTCTATCAGGCGCACCGCTATGACTACGAGACCCCGCTCGAGGAGACGATGGGTGCCTTTGCGGATATCGTCCGTGCCGGGAAGGCCCACTACATCGGCGTCTCGGAATGGACCGTGGCGGAGATCCGCGCGGGCGCCGCGTTGGCGGCCGAACTGGGCATCCAGTTCGTCTCCAGCCAGCCGCAGTACAACATGCTGTGGCGCGTGATCGAACCTGAAGTGGTGCCGGTCTGCGAAGAGCTCGGGATCACCCAGGTGTGCTGGTCGCCGCTGGCCCAAGGCGTGCTGAGCGGCAAGTACGGTGCCTCCACCGTACCGGCCGGCAGCCGTTTCACCGCCGACGACGGCGGGCTGAAGACTGAGCACAAGTTCATGCAACCCGAGGTGCTGGAGCGCGTGGAGAAGCTCAAGCCGATTGCCGCGGATCTCGGTGTACCGCTGGCTACCCTGGCCGTGGCTTGGGTGTTGGCGAACCCCAACGTTTCCGCGGCGATTGTCGGTGCCAGCCGCCCTGAGCAGCTCGACGACACTGTCAAGGCCGCCGACCTGGCGCTGGGCCAGGAGACTCTGGACCGGATTGACGGCGTGCTGGGCGACGTCGTCGAGAGAGATCCAGCCAAGGTGGAGTCCTTCCTAACGCGCGTCTAGCGGCAGCCCGCATACGGGCACCGTTACGTCCGCTGAGTGTCGTCCGACGATTGAGCGTCAGCGTGTCAGCGTGTCAGCGTGTCAGCCTTTCAGCGGATCACCCGGTAGCGCACGTGGGTGACGAGGCTGGTACCGCTCACTTCCGTCGGCTCAAGCTTGAGGTTCGCGACGCCGTCGAGCAGTCGTTCGCCTGCTCCCAGGATCATGGGCGCAGTGTGGAGCCGCAGCTCATCGATCAGTCCTGCCGAGAGGTATTGCCCGGTGAGGGTTCGTTATGCGCGCGTCGACGACGCTGCCGAGATGGCGCGCGTGAATGTGCGGGCGTGGCGTGAGACGTACCGCGGGGTGATGGCGGACCGCGTCTTCGACGACCCCGGGTTGCCCGCCGCCCGGGAACGGTTCTGGACTGCCATGCTCAGCGATGAGCGCTACCGCGCGAACAACGTGGCGGTGGCCGAGCGCGGCGGCGAAGTGATCGGGATCGCGATGGCGGGGCCCCTGCGGAGCTCCGAGTCGCAGTGGAGCACGCACCTCTACGTGTTGTACGTCGTGGCGGCCGAGCATGGGACGAGTACCGGGGCCGCCCTCCTGGATACCGTCGTCGGACCTGACGATTCGGCAGCGCTCTGGGTGGCCGATCCGAATCCCCGGGCGAAGGCGTTCTATCGCAAGCACGGGTTCGTGGCGGACGGGACCGTGAACGTGGAGGACGGTGTGCGCGAGATCCGCATGGTGCGGATCTCCTCCGGGCGTGGCTCGCGCTCGTAATCGCGCAGGTGTGCAGGCTGCCGTCAACCGGTCAGACGGTGTTGATCCAGTAGCGTCGTTTGCCGTTGCGTGTGTCCTCGCAGACGCCGCCGTTCCTTTCGATAGTCGCCCGGGAGCCGGCGTTATTCTCATCGCAGGTGAGAAGAACCCGGGCGATCCCCAGTTTCCGAGCCATCGGCAGGGCGTCGGCCAAAGCGGCAGCGGCGTGTCCGCGGCGCCTAGGTGCGTGGGTCAGAAATGACAGGCCCTAATTCTTAAAACGCCGACAGAATAACCATGTCCTGGTAGGGGCGGCTGGGAGAATCGTGGGCATGGT
>NZ_JAMXBJ010000023.1 GCF_023913755.1 Pseudarthrobacter cellobiosi | reverse complement strand
CGCGGGCGTCACGGTGTCGTAGTAGCCCTGGCCGATCATCTGCACAGCCGTCTTGTTCTTCGCCGCGAGCTTCCGCAGCTCGGCAAGAACCTCAACCTCACTGAGGGCGTCCTCGAGGGCCAGCGGCTTGGCCTGGCGGATGGAGTCGGGGACGGCAACGTCCACGAGGCCGTCAACGCTGTCATAGCCGACGGCCTTGAGCATGGCGTCAATATCGGCCTGGCGGCGCGCACCAATATGCCGATCGGCAAAGGTGGAAGGGGACGACTGGATGGTCATGAAGGAACTCCATAATTCAGGTGGCGCGCTGGGTACGCCACATTGATTCGGGTTCCTCCCCGCTCTGTATGGGACCTGAGAGTTTCCGCGCCCACCCGCTTTCGCAGGGTGACGCTTGCACCGTCGGTGAGCCCGTTGCCGGACTGCTTTCCAGAGTTGCCTAACCGCGGCGGTACGTGGGCCTGAGAGATTCCCGGAGAGGATTTGCTCCTACGGCGCCTGCTGAACGTACCGGCAGGACTCTCCCGCCGCAGATCAAAAGCTTGTGCCACTTTGTCCGTGACACGTCTCACAGATTAGCCGGATTCTGGATTGCTTGCAAGATTTCCGCCGGCTCCGGCGCCACATGACCATCGATTGCTCCGTAACGGCCCTTTTGAGGAGCCATAAGGGCCGTTACGGAGCAATCGATGAGAAATCGTTCAGGCTGGACGTTTGCCGCAGGTCGCTTGCGCCGGTTCGGGGCCGGTCAAAGTCAGGACGTTGGTTTCCAGATGTCCAGCTCAGCCCAGTGGGCGGGAAATCCCATGCTCACGTTCGGGGAGATGAGTTGACCCGTCTGGCGTTCGAAGCTCGATGTCGAGCTTTCTGACCTGAGTCTTGAAGGTCAAATGCCAGCCAGAGCCGCTCGTGTGTGACCGGAGCATGAACGCCAGGGTGGCCGCATAGATATAGAGCCTTTGATGCGGTTTGGGCGTGGCTGTGAAGCCTGGCTCGAGCAGGTGTGCAAGCAAGTCACCATCTGTCTTGTGTGCCTTGAGCGAGAGCGCTCGTTTGAAAGCTCGGTTGAAGAGACGAGAGCCGTGCGCGCACGCGTTTCGAAAATCGACCATCATGCGAAGTACCGCACCAAAGGGTCGAGGATGGACGAACCCGAACATGCGGGCCACCGGCAACTCGTCATCGTCACCAGCCCCTAACGTCGGCTCAGCAGCCGAGTAGCCTGGACTGCTAAGCTGGCCAAAGTTTCACCAGTTTCACCACTTTCACCAGGTTTCACCCGGAGGCCGTCTGTGCAGAATCCTTTCAAGCCCACCGCCGGAGCCACGCCTCCGGACCTAATCGGCCGATCCGGGCTCCTGGACGAGTTCGAATACGGCCTGCAACAGGGATCGGGGGCTCCGGGGCTGCTCACGATCATTACGGGATCCAGGGGCATCGGCAAGACCGTAATGCTCGGCGCTGCGGAGGCGATCGCCAGAGATCACGGTTGGGCCGTGATCTCCCGGACGGCCAATCCTGGATTCCTGGCAAAGATCGGCGACGACATGCTCCGCCTTGCCGACGAGTTCGGAGACGGTCCGCCAACGCGGAAGATCACGGCTTTCTCCGCCGCAGGGTTCGGGTTGACCACGCAACTCCCTCAGGAACGCGTTCCGGATTGGCGCAGGACCGGGGAGGAGCTCCTGCGACTGTTAGACGCGAAACGAACGGGCCTGGTCATCACTATTGACGAAATCCACGCCGTCGACCGGACAGAAATCTCGCAGTTGGCTGCCGACGTTCAACACTTCATCCGCGACGGCCTGCCGATCGGCCTGATCTTCGCTGGCCTCCCGTCCGCCGTGTCCGATCTGCTCAACGAAGGCGTGGCCACGTTCTTGCGGCGGGCCGACAGGATCAACCTGCACGAAGCGGCCATCGCCGAAGTCACCGCCTCCTACCAGGAACTTTTCAGCGAAGGAGGCATCAGCGTCTCCCCGGAGCTGATCAGCGAGGCGGCGGCGGCCACAGAGGGCTACCCGTTCCTTATTCAGCTCGTCGGCTATTACCTCTGGATGGAGGCTGGTAAGTCGGGCTGGACGTTGGATGAGAGCGCGGTCCGCGCTGCCATCGCAGCCGCGCTTCGACGAAACACCCTGGTTGTTGTCGAGTCGGCGCTTTCGGACATCTCCGACAAGGACCGAGAGTTCCTCGATGCGATGGCCCAGCAGGATGGCCCTTCGTCAGCCGCCCAGATCGGGAACATCATCAATTCCAAACCCAATCTGGTCTCCAAGTACCGGAACAGGCTCATCGCAGCCGGGCTGATCGAGTCTGCCGGCTACGGGAAGGTCGACTTTGCCATCCCCGGACTGCGCCAACACCTTCGAGGGTAGAGCCGTCCGCGGCCTATCACGTGATGAATCCTCCTGATCTCGATGCCTCAGAGACGGCTGCGCCATGTCGGCGCAGCCGTCGCCTGATGTGCGTGGTTTTCAGCGGGTGTGGTGCGATGCCTGAAGCTCAAACACCGCGCCGTTCCCTGGCTCTGGGCATCAATCCCGAGCAGCACAGTCCCGCGCATCTGCATGATGTGTCCGAAGCCCGTTCTTTGGGCGCCGACCACCGTTTGGCGTCCGTGGTTCCGGCGTTGTCCCAGCTGCTCGCCGATGAGTCCGCAGCCGGCCGTCACCTGCTGATCGTCACCGACCATAAGGGGGAGGTGCTGTGGCGGGTCGGCAGCGGGTCAGCGTTGCGGCAGGCGGACTTGCTGGAGTTTGTGGAAGGTGCCGACTGGTCCGAGTCCGGCATCGGCACCAACGCCATCAGCGAGGCGCTCATTACCGGGGGCCCGGCCCAGCTGTTTTCGGCCGAGCAGCTAGTGCGGACACACCACGACTGGGCATGCTGGATGTTTCGGGGCCGATCGACACCGTGACGCCGGACAGCCTGCGGATGGTGCGCTGCGGCGTGCGGCTCGCCGAGGAACTGTTGCGGACCGCGGGCCCGACGGCGGCACTGAGTCCGCGCGCCGCCGTCGGGCATTCCCGTCCCAGCACCGCCTCCACGCTGTTCCTACGGCTGCTCGGCGACAAGCCGACAGCAGAGGACGCGCGTTTCCAGTTGGTGCGGGCACGCATGGAACGGATTAGTCGGGAGCTGCGGGCGTAAATTCGGTGCCGCCCCGCTGTGGCAAGGCGCAGCCGCTACCGGACGGCGTCGTCGAGCAACTGCCGGAACTGGGCTTCGGTGTTGAGGACGAGTTTTTCGCCGTTCAGGAAGAACGTCGGCGTCCCGGTAACACCCAGGGCTTTCCCGTCCGCGATGTCCCGGCGGATCCGTTCCTTGGTGTCCTCGGCAACAACATCCTGATCGAACCGGGCCATGTCGAGGCCGAGGCCTTCCGCGTAGGTCCTGAAGAGGGCGGCCTGGGAGTCCTGCTTTTCGCCCCATTCGGGCTGGGTCGCGAACAGCTTCGTGACCATCGGTTCGTAGTGGCCCTGGCGCGCGGCGGCTTCGACAGCGAGGGCTGCGGTGCCGGAGTTCAGGTGTCCGGGCAGGGGGAAGTGGCGCTGGACGAAGGTGATCCGGTCCCCGTAGTCCTCCTTCAGCTCCGTCACCAAAGGCTCGGCGGCGCGGCAGGCCTCGCACTCGAAGTCCAGAAACTCAACCAGCTGGGCTTTCTCGGCCGGTGGGCTGGTGAGCCGGTGGCTGTCTTCCCTCACCACCTGGGAATCTGCGGACGCCGGGGGCACGGGCGTGGCAGGTTTGTTTGCGGTAAACACGGCGAACCAGATCACGCCCCCAGCCACAAGGACCGCCAGAATGGTCCAGATAGCTGCTCGGACGTTGCGCGCGACAGTAACGGCACTCATCAGCCAGTGTTCCCCCTCAGCTCAGAACCCAATACCTCGATCATAGCCAGAGCGCCACCGCGCCGGAGTCTTTGACCTGCGGCTACTCCGATTCGCGCTACGCGTCGCCGAGGCATGGCTCGAGTGATCCGGCCGTAGACACAAATGCCGGTCCGGGCATGATCCGCTTCGCACATCACGCCCGGACCGCCTGGGTTGAGCAGTCAGAGAACTTTGGAGAGGAACTCCTGGGTGCGGGCCTGCTGCGGGTTGGCGATGATGTCACGCGGGTTGCCGCTTTCGACGACGACGCCGCCGTCCATGAAGGTCAGGGTGTCTCCGACCTCGCGCGCGAAGCCGATCTCGTGGGTCACCACGATCATGGTCATGCCGGACTTGGCCAGGTCTTTCATCACGCTGAGCACTTCGCCCACGAGTTCCGGGTCCAGGGCCGAGGTCGGCTCGTCGAAGAGCATCAGTTCCGGTTCCATGGCCAGTGCACGGGCGATGGCCACGCGCTGCTGCTGGCCGCCGGAGAGCTGCGCGGGATAGTGGTTGGCGTGGTTGCCGAGACCGACACGGTCCAGAAGTTCCATCGCGCGTGATCTAGCCTTCACCTTGGATTGCCGCTTGACTTGGGTGGGCGCCTCGATAATGTTCTGCAGCGCCGTACGGTGCGGGAAGAGGTTGAAGCGCTGGAAGACCATGCCGATCTCCCGACGCTGGGCGGCGATCTCTTTGATGGTCAGGTCATGCAGGCGGCCGCGGGTCTCGCGGTAGCCGATCAGTTCTTCGCGGACGTGGATCCGGCCGGCGCTGATGGTTTCCAGCATGTTGATGCAGCGCAGCAACGTGGACTTCCCGGACCCGGACGGCCCGATCAGCACGGAAACCTCACCCTGCCGGACCGTCATGTCGATCCCGCGGAGCACATGGTGCTCTCCGAAGTACTTGTGGACCCCGTCAATCCGGACGAGGGTCTCCTTCGTCATGAGGTCGTTGGTGATGGTCACGGTAGCTCATCCTCTTGTTTGGGTGCTTTGGCTGCTTTGGCTGCGGCGGCCGCCGGGGTCGGCTTGACCTGGGCAGGGACGATGTTGTCCACGCCCTTTCCGAAGTGGCGCTCAACGTAGTACTGGCCCACCATCAGGATGCTGGTGATCACCAGGTACCAGAGGGCGGCCACGATCAGCAACGGAATGGGCAGGTAGCTGCGGTTGGCGATGCCGTTGGTTGCGAATGTCAGGTCCAGGGTGAACGGCACCGCGAGCACCAGCGAGGTGGTCTTGAGCATCCCGATGGTCTCATTGCCGGTGGGTGGCACGATGACGCGCATGGCCTGCGGCAGAATGATCCGCCACATGATTTTGGACTTGCGCATCCCCAGGGCCTCGGCGGCTTCCATCTGGCCGGAGTCGACGGACTTCAGGCCGGCGCGGAAAATCTCGGCCAGATAGGCTGACTCGTTCAGCCCCAGTCCCAGGATCGCTGCCATGAAGGCGGTGATCACGTCCTGGGTGCTGAAGCTGAACAGTTCCGGTCCGAACGGAATCCCCAGGGCGATCTTGGGATAAAGAACAGAAATGAGGCCCCAGAACACCAGCTGGGTGTAGACCGGTGTGCCGCGGAAGAACCAGACCCAGGTCCAGCTCACGCCGCGGAACAGGGGATTGTCCGACTGGCGCATGAAGGCCAGGAGAATGGCCAGCACGATGGCGATCACCATCGAGAGGACTGTCAGCAGCAGCGTCCAGCCGATGCCCTGGATGACGAGCACGTCCATGAAATAGGTGCCGACGATGTCCCAGCGGAAATTGGTATTGGTGACCAGGCTCTGGCCCAGCAGCGCGGCGAACAGCAGGATGAGGACGGCGCCGGCCCAGCGGCCGGGATGGCGGACCGGAACGGCGTCAATCAGCTCCGGTTTCCGGTGCGCGGCACCGGTCCTGCGGTCGGTGATATCAGTGGGTGCGAGGGTGCTCAATTGCCTACCGCCGGGTTCACTTCAGACTTCGTGACGGCGCCCTTGGTGTTGCTCCAGGTGTCCAGGATTTTCCCATAGGTCCCGTCGCTGATGAGTTTGTTCATGACGTTTTTCATGAGCTCGGACAGTGCGGTGTCGCTCTTGGCGACCGCGATTCCTTGCGGTGCCGCAGCGTAAACATCGCCCAGGGCCTCCAGCTTGCCGCCGGTCTGCGAGAGGGCATAGCCGATGATGGGGGAATCGGCGGCCATTGCGTCGATGCTGCCGTTCACCAGACGGGTGGTCACATCTGTCTGCGTTTTCAAAGTGACGACGTTGACGCCCGGTTTTCCGGCATCCGCGCATGCCTTGGACCGGCCGGAGACGTCGGGGTCCTCTTGGGTGGTGCCGGTCTGCACCCCCACGGTTTTGCCGCAGATGTCATCGACGCTGAAATTCTTCGGGTTGCCCTTCTGGACGGCCCACAACGTGCCGGCATTGAAGTAGCTGACCATGTTGACGGCCTTCAGACGCTCCGCGTTGATGGTGAAGGAGGAGATTCCCAGATCGTACTTGGCACCGAGAGCGGGCAGGATTCCCGTGAATTCCGACGTTTGGACCCTGACCTTCAGGCCGAGGGTCGCCCCGATGGCCTTGGCGAAATCCACGTTGTAGCCCACCGGGGTCTGGCCATCGGCGCCGCCCAGGGATTCGGCAGGTGCGTACGTTGTGTCGGCACCCACCGTGAGGGTGCCCTTGCTCCTGATGGCCTCAGGGACGCTCGCGGCGAGGGCATCGTCCCTGGCCACAGAGGCGGGATCAAAGCCAGTGGAACCCGGGGCAGCTCCCCCCGAGGTCTGTGATGCATTGGTGCAACCGGTCAGAGAAAGAAGGCCGATGGCGAGACTCGCCAGTGCCTTTGTCCTCTTGGACGGAGAAAACGACATTGTTTACCTCTTGGTTGGTGTGGCCCATGAATGGGATTGTTTTCTGACTGACTGACTGACTGCCTGCATGCAGGTCGGCGTGCGGGCGCGCCTGTACTGGCGCTTGGTCGATCTCCCTACCTGCTTCCGGGTCGGGATAGGTGAAAGATCAGACCAGGGGTAGGCGGAATCCGTTGAGTTCGGCAGCGGACCTGCTGAACAGGGCGGCCGAAGCGGCTCCGAGATCCTTCACATGGGTGAATCCCGGGAATTTGCGGTCGGGCTGGGAGGCCTTCATCTTGTCGTCGACGAGGGCCTTGACCACGAACACGACGGCAGCTGACCGCTGCGGCTGCCGGTGGTCCGTGCTGCCGGATTGTGAGCTGCGGAAGCCGTCGGCCACCGCCAGAGTCCAGGCCTCGGAAGCGGCCTTGATCGCTGCGTAGGCGGCACCACCTGCTGAGGGATTGGCAGCTGCCTGGGCAGACACGATGGCCAGTCGTCCCGCCGGGGACTTTTCAAGGTCGTCGTAGAAGGCGCGGCTGGTGTTTCGCAGTGTCGTCAGGACGCTGGTGTGCAGAAAGTCCCAGTCGGAGTCCTCCTGCCCCGGTATGCCGTCGCCGCCGCGCCAGCCGCCCACCAGGTGGATCAGGCCATCGAGGGGTCCAAGGTCCCGGCGGACCGAGGACGCCAGTTCCCCGACGGCCGCGGGTTCTGCGAGGTTGCAGGTGTAGCCGGTGACGTTGGGCCAGGACTGTGCGAGGTTTTGCACGCGTTCAGTGTCCAGGTCCACGGCGGCGACGCGGAATCCGGCGCCGCTGAGGGCCGATACGACGGCGGTCCCGGCCTCGCTGGTGGAGCCGGCCACCATGACCGTCCTGGGTCCGTCGGGAGCCATCATGCCGCGTCCTTGCGGCTGTTGCCGCCGTTGGGCTCGCCGGTGATTCCGGCCGTGGATTCGATGACGTTTCTCATCTTTTTCTCCAGTGCTTCGTAGAACATTGAAAGTGGGAACTCGTCATCAAGCACCTGGTCGGTCAGGCCCCGAGGAGGGCCGTTAAGGACCAGCGCCTCGGGCCCCTTGGCCCAGAGGGATGCGGGGTTCGGGGTGACTGTCGCTCTGATGAATTCATAGGCCGCAAGCCAGTGAGCGGTTTTCGGGCGGTCAATTGAACGCCAGTACAGCTCCTCGATCCGCTTGCCAAGTTCGATAACTACTTCGGGCGCTTCCGACCAGTCGATGGACAGTTTCGAGTCCGTCCAATGAAGCACCTTGTGCTGGTGCATCCAGGCGAAAAGGAGCTGACCGCCAAGGCCGTCGTAATTACGGACCCGGTTTCCTGTCATCGCGAACCGGAAAATCCGGTCGAAGATAACGGCATACTGGACGAGTTTCGCGTGGTTTCGCGCCTCCGGCGGCGCGTTCTCATCCCTCTCGATACGGACGGATTCACGGAATGCCGTCAGATCGCACCGCAACTCTTCCAGGGTGTAGAGAAAGAACGGCATCCTCTGCTTGATCATGAACGGATCAAACGGCAGATCCCCGCGCATGTGCGTCCTGTCATGGATCAGATCCCACATCACGAAGGTTTCCATGGCCAGCTGAGGGTCTTCAAGCAGCCGCCGCGCTCCGTCGGGGAGAGTGAGGGACGTGATGTCGCTGGCTGCGGCCACCACCCTCCGGAACCGCTCAGCCTCGCGATCCGCGAAAATACCACCCCAGGTGAACTGCGGGGTTTCACGAACGGCTACGCTCTCGGGAAACAACACGGCCGAGTTCGTGTCATAGCCTGGTGTGAAGTCGATGAAGCGGATGGGTACGAACAACTGGTTCGAATACTCTGCACCTTCGAGTTCAGCGATGAACTCCGGCCACACTACTTCGAACAGCACGGCCTCCACGAAGCGGTTCGGGCTGCCGTTCTGCGTATACATAGGGAAGACCACCAGATGCGGCAGTCCGTCGATTCGGTGCTGTTGTGGCTGGAATGCGAGCAGAGAATCCAGGAAGTCCGGGACCCCGAACGAGGAAGCAGCCCACCGCTCGAAGTCAACTTCGAGCCGGGCCAGATACTCCGCATCGTGCGGGAACGAGGGGGCCAAATCCCTGATTGAAGCCGTGATCGTGGCGACCTCGTACAGGGCGCGGTCATGGTCCCCCGGATCAGGTATCGAGCCGTCCTTCACCTGGATCTGCTGCAGTTCTCCGGCGGCCCGTTTCAGCTCGGTCCAGGACGAGTTTGAGGCAAGCAGGGCCCCTAGTGAGGAGTGGGATACGTTTTGTGCTTTTGTTGCTGTCATTGCTACGGCGTCCTTCCTTCTCTGTGACCCGCGTAACACTAGTGAACAGAAAGACATCTTTATCTAAAAACAGGAGCACAGTAAGCAAGTCTTAGCCTAGGTTCGGAAAATAGGGCTGGTGACCAAGAATCTCCCGTGCACCCGTTCGAGGTTGGCCCTGCAGGCATTGGGTTTTAGCCGTCTACAATAGGTGCATAAGTACGCACATATTGTTTCGATTGAGGGATCCTAATGATCGAAGTTCTGGCCGTCCGCGCCTACCGGCAGCTCTTCTCAGCCCAGATTGTTGCGTTGCTGGGGACCGGCTTGCTGACTGTGGCCCTCGGACTGCTGGCGTTCGACCTTGCAGGAGCACAGGCCGGGGCCGTGCTCGGGACAGCGCTGACCATAAAGATGCTGGCCTACGTCTTCGTCGCGCCCGTCATGGCGGCACTGGTCGAACGGCTGCCAAAAAAGCCGGTCCTGGTGGCCGCGGACCTGACCCGGGGAGGCATCGCACTGATGCTCCCCGCGGTGGATCAGGCCTGGCAAATCTATATGCTGGTCTTTGTCCTTCAGAGCGCCTCCGCTACGTTCACGCCCGCCTTCCAGTCCCTGATCCCGGTGGTGCTTCCCGATGAACGGCAGTACACGCGGGCCTTGTCACTCTCCCGCCTCGCCTATGACCTGGAATCCCTGATCAGTCCGGCCCTGGCCGCAGCACTCCTGTCCGTACTTACCTTCCACGAACTTTTCCTCGGCACCGTGGCAGGCTTTATGTTCTCAGCGGCACTCGTGATGACCACCAGACTGCCAGCCACACCGGAACCCCGTCAGGAAGGATCACTCTGGCGGCGGACCACGCTCGGGGCACGGATCTTTGCGAAGACGCCGGAACTGCGCGGCCTCCTCGCATTGAATCTGGCCGTGGCCGCCGCAACAGCCCTGGTGCTGGTCAACACGGTGGTCTACGCCCGGGACCTGTTCGCAGGATCCAACGCCGACGTCGCCATCGCCCTGGCCTGTTACGGCGCCGGCTCGATGGCCGCCGCGCTGAGTGCACCCAGGGCGCTGGACCGAATCACGGACCGTTCGTTGATGATGTCCGGAGCCGCGCTTCTTGGCCTTGGCCTCGCCGGCACGTTTGTGCTGCTGGCCACTGCCGGGCCGTGGCTCGTGCTGCTGGGGCTCTGGGTTGCCCTGGGGGCCGGGACCTCGATGATCAGCACCCCGTCGGCCCGGCTGCTGCGCCGCTCCGCGACGGAAAGCACCCGGTCCTACATCTTCACCGCCCAGTTCTCCCTCTCGCACGCGTGCTTCATCGTCACCTACCCGGTAGCCGGCTGGATCGGCGCCTCCGCTGGCCAGCCCGCGGCCGCAGCCGTCCTGGCTGTGGTGGCTATGATCAGTACAGCAGCGGCCCTGAAATTCTGGCCGACTGCCTCCAGGACCGGCGCAGAACCGGCCAGTAGGAAGGGGTGATCCGGTGGCAGAGGCCCAGGCCGTCAACACACCGAGCCTTCACCACCCCCGGCTCCCCGATGCCCGCCGGCTGGATGCCGCGACCGCCACGTTCCGCATGCTGTCCGATCCCACCCGCCTGCACGTGCTCTGGCTCCTGACGCAGGAACCGGCCGACGTCACCACACTGGTGGATCGCACCGGGGCCTCCCGGACCTCCGTCAGCCAGCACCTGGCCAAACTCCGCTTCAGCGGCCTCGTCAGCACGCAAAAGGTCAGCCGCAGGGTGGTCTACAGCATCGCGGACGGCCACCTGGCCCGGCTTGTCCTGGAAGGCCTGAACCACGCCGACCACACCGTCACCGGGGAACCCAGCCACGGCTGACCGTCCTGGCGGTAAGGCGAGCGCACGGCCGCCCGCTCCCCCAAAGCTGTGGGCATTAGCACATTGCAGAATATACCCATGGGGGTATTCTTTGGGTGTTGCCAGTGAAGTGGTTTGTCCAGGCCCGTGCAATTCCGGCCGCCGCCGGCGCGGGCATCATCACCTCCATCGTCTGGACGCTGCTGGGCAGCGTCCCGGAGGCCGTCACCCGCACCGTCACCGTCTTGGTGATCGCGTGCCCGCACGCCCTGGACCTGGCCATCCCGCTGGTCATCGCGATCTCCGCCGAACAGGCTGCCCGGGCCGGGGTGCCGATCAAGAACCGGATGGCCCTGGAACGTATGTGGACCATCGACGTCGTCCTCTTCGAGAAGACCGGTAGCCTGACCACGGGCGAACCGGACCTGAAGGACATCGCCGCCGTTTGCAGGGGAAGATACTGACCGCATGCTGGCCCTGGCTGCCGCAGTGGAATCCGACAGTGAACACCCCGTCGCACGGGCCATCGTCGGACGGGAACAAACAGTCGCTACGTTCTTGATTCTCGCGATCGCGGGGCTGTCGGCCACCGATGCCGCGCTGGTCCGGGCAGCGTATCTCGGGATGAACGTCATCGGCTGGATAGTCATCTTTCCGCTAAGTGTGGCTTCGCTGCTCTCCGGAATAGTCCAGGCCCTCGGGACCGCTTGGGGCCTCTTCCGGCATTACTGGGTCCTGATCAAACTCCTGATCACGTCGTTGGCGAGTGTCCTGCTGCTCGTGCATCTGCAGCCAGTGACCCGGATGGCGGAGATCGCGTCAGCCTCGAACCTTGGATCCATGAACATGACAGGGATAAGGATCCAACTCGTCGCCGACGCCGGCGCAGCTCTGATCGCGCTGCTGGTAGCCACAGTGCTGTCTGTCTATAAGCCGCGTGGCCTCACCCGCTACGGGCAGGCCCGCACGGAAAGGCAACAAATACCCGCGCGGCCGGCCTGACGTTGAAGAAGTCCGGATCCGTGCCGGCGCCGAACGTCAGGCACCAGGAAAGGCCGGTCCGCACTCCGCGGGCCGGCCCTACCTGCTGCTGTTCATTGCCGCCTTCAGGCCAAGCAGGGCACTGGGGTTTCAGCCTTGCTGGGGCCCGCAGGGCGGGGAAGTGCGCGCTTAGCGCAGGACGCCGCAGGCGGCGGGGTCAGTGGCCTCTGCCGGGAGGTTCGGGTCAAGCTCACTGGCACCTTCAGGATCGCTGAAGTTGTAGGTTCCGTTGCCGTCGTAGTCCTGCCCGTGAATCACCAGGACGCCCTCGCCTTCGCGGACGGAGTCAGCGATCTGCTTGGCGGTACCGAGCCCGCCGGCACCCGGGTAGCCGGTCCCGGCTACATCAGTAAATTCGATGTTGTCCCGGCTGTAGTCATAGCTGCCGTCCTGGGAGACGGGGAACCGGGAAACGTCCAGGAAACTGGCGGGGGTGGTGTCACCGGTGGTGTTGAGCGAGACCACAACCGGGCCGTAGGCCGGAACACCCTCGACAGTATTCAGCCGTCCGTCACCGTTGCTGTCCAGCGCCAGCGTGGGGCACTCGTTCAGGGCCTGGTTGCCGTAATGGATGTGCTGGGCGTGCGGGGCATCGGGCGTCAACCCGGTGGCGTGGACCTCGATGTGCTGGATCTTCTGGTTGCGGACAACAGCAGTGGCTGTGCCCGCAGCCCCGGAGCCGTTAAGCTCCGTGAGGGTGGCTCTCAGCGTGACCGTCTTCTCCGCGGACTTTGGGCTCTGGGCCATTACCGGCATGGCACCCAGCGACGCAGCCGCCAGCAGTGCCACACCGGCACCACCAAAAACTAACTTTGTATTCCGTTTCACGATTCACTCCTTGGTCGGCGACCACAGGGGAATCCCGGTGGTCAAGTGTGATTCGTACCACCATGCCTCCAAGGATGGGTCTTCACTCGAAAAATCACGACGGCGGCATCCGGTGCTGGGGGCGTCGGCACCCGCACGTGTTAAGTTGAAAGACACGACGGGCCGCACCGGTCCGGCGCATCGGCTGGAAAGAGAAGTTCCGTGGAATCCCCCGCATCTGCCCCCGCACCCGTGAGGATCCTGACGGTCTGCACCGGCAACATCTGCCGCTCCCCCGTGGCTGAACGGCTGCTGCAGGCCGGGCTGGACCAGGTGAGGCCGGGCGGATTTGAGGTCACCAGCGCCGGAACCCGGGCCATGGTGGGCGATCCGATGCAGCCGCTGTCCGGCGACATTGTGCGCACTTTTGGCGGGAACCCGGACGGTTTCGTCTCGCGGCAGCTGACCAGCAAGATCCTGCGCGGCGTGGACCTGGTGCTCACCATGACCTCCGGCCACCGCGGCGAAGTGCTCCAGCTGGACGCCTCCCTACTCAAGCGCACCTTCACCATCCGCGAGTTCGCCCGGATGCTCGACGTCCTGGACGAGCGTGCGGACATTGCCGCAAACGTTCCGGTAGCGGACGACGGCGGCAGTCCCCTCAGTGCCAACACCGCCTTCTGGCGGGGGCTGCCAGCGCGCGCCGCGTCCGTCCGGCACCTGTCACTGCCGGCAGATTCTTCCGAAAACGACATCATCGACCCCTACCGGCGCAGCCCCGAGATCTACCGCCAGATGGAGGACGAACTGGCCCCTGCCATCGTTTCCATCCTGCGGCACGCGCGCCTGAACACTCCCGCCTAAACGCTCCCGGGCAAGCCGGCGCTAGCGAGGGGCCGGCGCTAGCGAGGGGCCGGCGCCGCCTCGGGAGTAACTTCACGCACTTCCACGAACGTGCCGTCTGCCTTCAGCCCCAAGGCAAGATGAGCCCGGCGCACCAAATGCCGGTGAAGAAAGCCGTACACGGCGTAGAGCACGAAGGATATGGCGCCGATCAGCAGCCCCGTGTCGCTTACCGCGCGGTACCAGTAGTAGCCCGGGTGGCCAAAGGCAATGTCCCCTGCAACCAGGGGGAACAGCACACCTGCCAGAAACAGCAGGCTGGCCAGGAATGGGATGAAGAGCAGCCCCTGGACCGTATTCAGCCGCTTGCCCATTCGCTTGTAACGCTCGTACTGCTTCTCCCAGGCCGCCCGGCTGGTGACAAGCAGAACCGGCTTCGTATTTTCCATCAGATCCCCCACAGATATCCCGTTTCTGACCAAGAGCCTAGTGCGCCCCGCACTGCGGGGCTTTCCACTGAACCCGGCGCGCCGCCGTCGTACGTTACAGCATGGAAACGACACGCCCCGCGATGTAGCCGTAATCGGTTCCGAGGGCGGACACTAAGTCATGGTGAGCACCCCAAGCGGTCCTGATCCAATCGGCCCGGCCCCTTCCGGCCCCGAGCCTGCTGCGCCTGCCGCGCTGAAACGGCACCGCGTGATCGCGGCGGTGCTGTCGCTGGTACTGGTGGCCGTCGTCGCCGTGTCCGCCCTGCTGTTCAGCCGCCCTGCCGCGGAAGTTGCAGCCCCGGCGCCCATCATCACGGACACCGCCACCCCCACTCCTTCGGAGACGACACCGCCACCGCCACCGGCGCCGGCCCCTCCCCCGCCGCCCGAACCCATCGCGGAACTCCCCGCGGCGCCCATGAACATCCTGGTGATCGGCAGCGACAGCCGCGCCAATGCCAGGGAGCAGGCGGCCGTCACCGCAGCCACGGGCGAATCGCAGGACCACCGCGCCGACACTCTCATGCTGGTCCACATCCCGGCCGACCGCCGCAGCGTGCACGTGGTCTCCCTCATGCGGGACCTGTACGTGAGCATCCCCGACTACGGCTTCGCCAAGATCAACGACAGCCTGCAGGTGGGCGGCATCCCGCTGGCCACGCGGACGGTGGAGTCCCTGATGGGGACCCACATCGACCACACCCTCATGCTGGACTTCCACGGTTTCAAGACGCTCACTGACGGGCTGGGCGGAATTGACGTGAACGTCACCGTGCCGTTTCAGTCCACTCACGAAACGCAGCACGTCTTCACACCGGGGGTGAACCACCTCGACGGCCAGGCGGCACTGGAATTCGTCCGCGAGCGCTACGCCTTCGTCGACGGCGACTTCCAGCGGGTCCGGAACCAGCAGACGTTCCTCCGCGCCATCCTCGCCCGGCTCACCAGCGACGGCGCCCTGCACGACGTGACTGCGGTGCGGGCCCTGGTGAATTTCGCATCCGGCTACCTCACCGTGGACCAGGGCTTTGATCCTGTGGGCGTGGCGGTCCTGGCATACGCGATGCGCGGCATCGACCCCAACGCCGTTGTTTCGCTCACGTTGCCGACAGCCGGGGTGGGCACGGCACCAGGAGGGGCGTCGGTGGTGTTCCCGGACTATGGCGGGATCGCCCAGGTGGCGGCTGCCATGCGCGAAGGCCGGCTGCCCGAGTACGCGGGCGGGTAGTACGCGGGAGGGTATGCATCCGGGGACTGAGCGCCGGGCTCCAGCGGGAACTAAGCGGAACGGCCCCCGGCTATGCCGGGGGCCGTTCCATTGGTGACTTAGCTCCGGGTGGGGTCCGGGCGCAGCGGTGCCGGTCCCGGATCCGGGACTGGCAGCGGGCCGGGAGGTTCCGGCGTCGGGATGGGGCTGGGCCTGTCCGGTCCCGGGTGGCCGGGATGGGTGGGGTCCGGGTTAAAGGGGTCCGGGCCTGGTTCCGGCGGGAACGGCTCTGGTTCGTGCACTGGCGGGATGGTCATGGAACTTCCCCTCTCACGCTGGGCGGGTACGCCTTTGCGTGATCAGGATACGCCTGCCCGCCCACCAACGCTCTCTCACTTCCTGCAGAAATTTCCCGAACGCTCTCTCAATCCCTGCAGTGAGTGCGTTCTTGATTGGCCTGCTTCTAGGCCGGACGGCGCAGTCGGACCGGGCGGGAAACCGGCGCTTTGACTGCTTGGCCGGCTTCCCGCATCAGCGGGACGGCGAAGGTCACCACCAGGCGCGCATCGGCGTCGTCGGTGGACCTGATGGTCAGGCTCCTGGTGCCGGGCGGGACAGACGGGGTGAATACCTGCAGGTTCCGGGAGCCTATTCTGGCTGAATCCCGCAAGGTGTAGAGCGTGCCCCAATGGTCTTCGATGGCAATTTCCGGGATGGCCCTCCCGGCAGCGGATTCCACGTGGATGTTGGCCACCAGGCACGTGCTCCAGACTTCGACGGAGAGCACCGTGAACTCAGCTCCCCGTGTCAGGTGCAGGCCGTACGTGGGCGGCAGGAGCACCTTCCGGAGGATGCCTTTCGGAATTAGGTTTCGCATCATCGCCCCCAAAAGTTACTAAGAGTGCTTACAATTACCCCGCGATAATGACGCCCTGTCAAGGTCCCGCTCCGCGTTCTGTGGCAACCCGCAAAAGCACGGCCAGGCAAGCCACAACAGCAAGCCAAGGGGCGCCAAAAAGTGACCCCCGGCGAGGCCGGGGGCCACCGTATCGGAAGGGTCGCCCGCAGACTGCCGATGCGCTATCTGGCGCTGTGGCGTGCCGAAACGGCTAACCGCCCTAAGAGGCAGATGAAAAAGAACGCGTCCGGATCCTCCCGGTAATGCCGTTCTAGCACCCGGCGGAGGATGGTTCAAGGGGTTCCGGCCGGTAACTTAGCGGCCCGTCCGACTGGCGGCTCCGTTGATCTATCACTTACAGTCGCTTTGCCCCCGGCTTAGGGACCAAAAGTGAAAGATCAACGTGGCAGGAGGGGGCTACCCCGGTAGCGAACGGCGGCCTTTTTGTCGGCGCGGCTCTATATATTGAAGGCATGACCCAGACTCCGCTGCAGGATTCCGCCAGTTCGTCCGCCGCCGCCTCCCCCGCGCCCCCAGTGGCCAAGAAGGTCCCGCACGAGCGGACGCACCATGGCGACACTTTCGTGGACAACTACGAGTGGCTGCGCGAGAAGGAATCCGCCGAGGTGGTTGAGCATCTGAAGGCCGAGAACGCCTACCAGGAGGCGGTCACCGCCCACCAGGAGCCGCTGCGCGAGGCCATTTTCCAGGAAATCAAGGGCCGCACGCAGGAGACAGACCTGTCTGTCCCAAACCGCAAGGACGGCTGGTGGTACTTCAGCCGCTCGGTTGAGGGCAAGGAGTACGGCATCCAGTGCCGCGTCCGCGCCCAGGACACCGGCAACCCCGTGGCCGACTGGACTCCCCCCGCCGTGGAGGCCGGCGTCGAAATCCCCGGCGAGGAAGTGCTGCTGGACGGCAACATTGAGGCCGAAGGCAAGCCGTTCTTCTCGGTGGGCGGCTCGGCCGTCACGGTGGACGGGCACCTTTACGCCTACGCCGTGGACAACGCCGGCGACGAACGTTTCACCCTCCACATCAAGGACCTCCGCACGGGTGAACTCCTGCCGGACGTCATCGAGAACATCTTCTACGGCGTCAGCTTCTCCCCCGACGGCACCCGTATCTTCTACACCGTGGTGGACGAGTCGTGGCGCCCGTACCAGGTCAAGTCCCACGTCCTGGGCACGCCGGTCACCGACGATGAGGTGATTTACCAGGAGGACGACGTCGCCATGTGGCTGGGCTTTGAGCTCTCCTCTGACAGGCGCCACCTCGTGCTGGGCATCGGCTGCTCCGAGTACAGCGAGACCCGCCTGCTGCGTTTTGATGACCCGACGGCGGCCCTCACCACCGTGATTTCACGGGACGAGCGCGTCCTCTACGAGGCCGAACCGTTCCTCCTCACCGGTCCTGACGGCGAAAAATCAGAGCGCATTCTGCTCACGCACAACCGCGGTGCCATCAACTCCATGGTCTCCTTGGCGGACCCCGCCGAGCTCACCAAGCCGCTGGCCGAGCAGCACTGGAGCACCGTCGTCGAGCATTCCGACGACGTCCGCGTCAACGGTGCCGGCGTCACCTCCACGCACCTGATTGTGTCCGTCCGCAAGGACACCATCGAACGCGTCCAGGTGCTGGGACTGGCCGGCCTCGGTACGCCCGCTCAGGAAGCTCCGGTGGAACCGGCGTTCGACGAGGAGCTGTACACGTCCGGCGTCGGCGGTTCGGACTACGAGGCACCGGTCATCCGGCTGGGCTACACGTCCTACTTCACGCCGTCGCGCGTCTACGACTTTGTGCTGCCCACCGCGGCGCAGCCCGCCGGCGAACTGCTGCTCCGCAAGGAAAGCCCGGTGCTGGGCGGCTACGACGGCAGCGACTACGTGGCCACCCGCGAATGGGCCGACGCCGCGGACGGCACGCGGGTCCCCCTGTCTGTGCTGCGGCACAAGAGCGTCAAACAGGATTCGACGGCGGCTGGCCTGGTCTACGGGTACGGCTCCTACGAACTGAGCATGGACCCCGGTTTCGGCATCGCGCGGCTGTCGCTGTTGGACCGCGGTGTGGTGTTTGTGATCGCGCACATCCGCGGCGGCGGCGAGCTGGGCCGGCACTGGTATGAGGACGGCAAGAAGCTCGCCAAGAAGAACACCTTCACGGACTTTTTGGACGCCACCGACTGGCTGGCCAAATCCGGGTGGGTGGATCCGTCCCGAATTGCGGCACTGGGCGGCTCGGCGGGCGGCCTGCTGATGGGTGCCGTGGCCAACCTCGCACCGGAAAAGTACGCCGCAGTGGTGGCGCAGGTGCCGTTCGTGGATGCCCTCACCACCATCCTGGACCCGGAGCTTCCGCTGTCCGCGCTGGAATGGGAGGAGTGGGGCAACCCCATTACGGATCCCAAGGTGTACGCCTACATGAAGTCGTACTCGCCGTATGAGAACGTGCATTCAGTTGCTTACCCCAAGGTGGCCGCGGTGACGTCCTTTAACGACACGCGCGTCCTGTACGTGGAGCCGGCCAAATGGGTCCAGGAGCTGCGGAACAAGACCACCGGCACGGAGCCTGTGGTGATGAAGATCGAGATGGACGGCGGGCACGGCGGCGCGTCCGGGCGCTATGTCCAGTGGCGCGAGCGGGCGTGGGACTACGCGTTCATCGCCGATTCACTGGGCGCTACGGAGCTGCTCCCGGGGGCCGGCCTAAAGTAGTCCATCGATTGCTCCGTAACCGCCGTTTTGAGCGCCCTAAAGGGCCGTTACGGAGCAATCGATCCGATCTCGCGGCTCAGCCGTCATCCCGGCCGTATTCGGGGTGCTCAGTGAGCAACTCGGCGAGGGTCGCGAGATTGGCGCGGACAGTCCGGGCCTGGGCTTGTTCCACGAACCGGTCGGCCAGCTTGCCGAACACCCCGCCCAGGCCAGATGCCGCATCGATCCGGAAGTTCAGGCGGGTCCCGTCACCTTCAGGTTCGAGTGCATTGGTGACAGTGAATTCCAGCTTTCCTTCCACCGAGCGGGATACAAGGCGGGTTGGAGGCTGGAATTCGATGACCTCCGTTGTCCAGTCGAATTTCCTGCCCACCACCTTGCTGACGCCCTTGACCCGTGTGCCGACTGCAACAGGCTCGGTCCCGACCGTTTCGGCATGGACCGCCGAGGAGTCCCAGACTGGAATGTTTTCGCCCTTTGACAGGAAATTGAAGACTTCCTGTGGCGGGCGGGCAATGTAGACGTTTTCTTCCACGGTGGGCATCGGATTCTCCTCGGACACGCCTGTTGCCAGCGCGGCATGGCCGGCAGCTAGGCACAACGCCAGTTTGGCCTTGGCCCAGCAGGCAGTCAATGGCCTGAGATAACCCATCGGTTGCTCCATAGCCGCCGTTTTCAGCGCTCAAAAGGGCCGTTACGGAGCAATCGATCGGATCTCGACGGGCTCAGGCTCGATCACCGGGAGCGCGCGCGCCATTCGTCCTCGAGGATCGCGTACATCAGCTCAGTGGCCCACTGGCCCTTGTAATGCCACTTGTCGATGAAACGGGCTTCCAACCGCATGCCCAGCCGTTCGCACAAGGCGGCGGAGGCGGTGTTCAGGGCGTCGAGCTTTGCCTCGATCCGGTGCATCCCCAGTTCGTCGAATCCCAGCATCAGCACCGCATCCGCGGCCTCGGCCCCGTAGCCGTTGCCCCGCGCGGCCGGCGCCAGGCTCCATCCGACTTCGCCCTGCCCGCTGCCCGGCAGCCACTTCAGCACCACCTCGCCGAGGAGTCCCGGGCCGTCCACGGCCTCGATGGCCAGGCATATCCAGTCGCCCTCCTTCTCGAAGACGAAGTTGGCGTACTTGCCCACGGACTCCATGCACTTGGTGTAGCTCTTGGCCTCCCCCGGCAGGAAGCGAGCCGTTTCAGGCAGCGAATGGTAGGCATGGAAGGTGTCCAGGTCCGCAGCTTCGAACCGGCGCAGGATCAACCGCTCGGTGCGGATGGGTAAAGTGATCTCAGGCATGGACTGAGGCTACCCCGCAGCCCGGTGATCGAGCTTGTCAGGGTTTTGACAGGCTCAAACACCGGGGCGGACAAGCTCGATCACCGGGTACCAGCGGAGTGGACGACGGCGGCAGTTGCCTCTGCGATGGCGCGCTCCTCGTCGGTGGGCACCACCAAAACGGGAATGACGGACGCTGCCGAGGAAATCACCCGCGGTTCCTTGGACCGCTGACTGTTCAGGCCGGCGTCGAGCTGTATGCCCAGCGCGTGCAGCCTGTCAGTCACGAGGGCGCGGAACTGGTGCGAGTTTTCGCCGATCCCGGCCGTGAACACGAGTGCCTTGGCACCCCCGACGGCCACGTGGTAGCCGCCGATGTACTTGGCCAGCCGGTAGGACGCGACCGCGAGCGCCATCGAAGCCTTGGCGTCGCCGGCCTCTGACGCCTCCACCACCGAGCGCATGTCGTTGTTCCCGGCGAGCCCCTTCAGCCCCGATTCGCGGTTGAGCATGGTGTCGATGTCCTCCGGCGTCCACCCGTACCGGCCGAGGAATACCAGGATGGAGGGATCAAGGTCGCCTGAGCGGGTGCCCATCACCAGGCCCTCCAGCGGCGTGAAGCCCATGGACGTGTCCACCGAATGACCGCGACGGATGGCCGTGACGGAGGCGCCGTTCCCCAGGTGGGCGATCACGCCGTCGAACTCGTCCACGGGAAGATCCAGCAGCGCGGCGGCGCGGTGCGTGACGTACTCGTGCGAGGTGCCGTGGAAGCCATAGCGGCGGATGCCGTGGTTCGTGTAGAGCTCGTCCGGAACGGCGTAGCGCCAGGCGTGCTCGGGCAGGGTGCGGTGGAAAGCTGTGTCGAACACGGCCACCTGCGGCAGGTCCGGCCACTTCTTGCTGATGGCGCGGATGCCCAGGACGTTGGCGGGGTTGTGCAGCGGCGCCAGCGGGTTGAGGCGCTCGATGGCACGGGTGATCTCGTTGTCGATCAGCACTGGCTCGGCGAACCTCTCGCCGCCGTGCACCACACGGTGGCCCACCGCCGCCAGTTCGAGGTCCCCGAGCTCGGCATGGATCGCGGCATCTACCAGTTCCAGCGCCTCCGCATGGTCCCGGGGGCCCTCGATTTCGCCGTCGCCATCACCGCCGTTGCCCATGCCGATCTTCTCGATCATCCCTTCGGTCAGCACAATGCCGGCGGCCACGTCCCGGACCTGGTACTTGAGCGAGGACGAACCGGAATTGATAACGAGCACAAGCATGGGGGCCTCCTGAAGCCTTGGTGCCGCTGGCACAGCTGACGAGGGGTGGTGCTGGAGCC
The DNA here is from genome assembly GCF_023913755.1 of Pseudarthrobacter cellobiosi. Taxonomy (GTDB): domain Bacteria; phylum Actinomycetota; class Actinomycetes; order Actinomycetales; family Micrococcaceae; genus Arthrobacter; species Arthrobacter cellobiosi. The sequence goes on along the minus strand of NZ_JAMXBJ010000023.1, from coordinate 18,559 downwards.
TGGCGCAGCGCTCCCCGGGATCCACTCTATAAGTTGCCCCTTGGATACTTCGGTTGCAAATGATAATGATTCTCATTAGAGTGATCGCCATGCATATCACTGTGATCAGCTCCCTGGACGCCCTGTGCCGCCAGCAAGCCTGCCAAGACGCGGCCGCGGCCAATCCCGGCGCCGTGGTGGTCCTGCACGACCTCTTGGAGAACGGCGTGGTCATCCGCAGGATCTCCAGCCAGTCCGGGCTTGTGGAGCGCGCCGAGACGCAGCTGGAACACGGCTGCCTGAGCTGCACCGTGCGGCTGGACCTCGTGCCCACCATCGAGCGGCTGCTGGAACGCGGGGAGACCCAAGCCATCATCGGACTCCCTCCGGCCGTGTCTGCGGAAGCCGCGATCGGAGCCCTGCGGCGTGGCCTTTCCCGCCCGGTGACGATTGATTCCGCTGTCCTTGCCTGCGCCCCTGACACGCTTGAGGACCACATTTGGGACCACCACACCCTGTTTGAGTCCGGGTTCACGCCGGTCCCGGAGGACCAGCGCACTGCTGGTGAATTCCTTATCGGCGAGCTGTCGTTCAATGACACCGTCCTGCTGGCGGAGGTGGACCTATTTCCGGCCGACCCCGCCCTGCGTGTTCGCGGCATGCAACTGGTCAGGGAACTGGCCCCTCACGCTGACGTGGCGGAAAACGCCCGCCTCATCCGCCCAGGCCGCCACAACTACCACGACGCCCTGAGCCGGACGGTCCCCGGTTCGGTGCGGATCCCGGCGTCGTCCTCAACGTCACCGTTCACTACCGTCACGCACCGGGCCCAACGGCCGCTGCACCCTGAGCGGTTCCGGCACGCCCTGGCGTCCCTCGCGGAAGGGTGCTGCTGGTTGCGGGGACGCCTGTGGATCGCCGCCGCACCGCAGTGCCGGATCGCCATCCAGGGCATCGGCCCGCGTGTCTGGCTCGAAAATACCGGACCGTGGCTGGCAGACCAGGACGCCGGCGCGGCGCCCGATCCCCTCAACCATGTGGACGCCCACCTGGACTGGCATCCGGAACACGGGGACCGCGGAAGCGTGCTGGCCGCGACCGGAGAGGGCATGGACCCGGGGGAAATTGCGCAGCTGCTCTCCGCCTGCGAACTCACCGACGCGGAGATGGAGGCCGGGTTCGCCGGTCTGACCGACCCGTTCCAGCTCGACCCCGCCCCGTTCTGAACGGCCCCGGCTTCACACTGCACCTACCCGCAACCGTCAAAACCGCTACTAATACAAGGAGCAAGCCCATGAAAGTCAGAAACTCCCTCCGCGCCCTGAAGAAGGTTCCCGGCGCCCAGATCGTCCGACGCCGGGGCCGCACCTTTGTGATCAACAAGAAGAATCCGCGGATGAAGGCCCGTCAGGGCTGAGGCTACAGACCGGCTCACCCCGCGCCTGCCGTTGCGTCAGCCGCGGCAGGCGCTTAGAGTCGGCGGACACGTTGCACTACGCAGAGAGGGACTTCCATGCCGAACGACACCACTCAGCCCGACAACACCGAACCTGAAACCGCAGAACCCGCCCCCGGCACCGAGCCCAGCACCACAGGCTCCGGCACCAAGGACCCCACCGTCGTCGAGGGCGCCAACCCGGCCCTGGACGATACCGGAAAGCCCAAAGCCGCGGAAGTGGGCGAGGCGCCTGAGCAACCCAAGGATCCACAAAACCTGGACCTTACTCCCGAAGGACTCTCCGACGAGCCCGCCAAGGAAGAAGACCCGGACAGCTTGGCCAAGCCGGAAAACAGCTAAGCCAGCGCGGCTCCGACACCGGTGATTGAGCCTGTCGAAACCGAGTCGAGGGGTTACTGACAGGCTCAACCACCGGTATTAGACCGCTGCCGGGGACGGCACCTGCGCCTGGATGGCCGTGATGGCCACCGTGTTCACGATGTCCTCCACGGTGCAGCCGCGCGAGAGGTCGTTGACCGGCTTGCGCAGGCCCTGCAGGACGGGCCCGACGGCGACCGCCCCGGAACTCTGCTGCACCGCCTTGTACGTGTTGTTGCCGGTGTTCAGGTCCGGGAAGATGAACACCGTCGCCTGCCCCGCCACCGACGAGCCGGGCATTTTGGACTCCGCGATGGAAGCGTCCACGGCGGCGTCGTACTGGATGGGGCCTTCGACGGCGAGATCCGGGCGGCGTCTACGCACCAGTTCGGTGGCCAGTCGGACTTCGTCCACGGCCTCCCCGGAACCCGAGCCGCCGGTGGAGTAGGACAGCATGGCCACCCGCGGCTCCACCCCGAACTGCACGGCGGTTTCGGCGGAGGCGAGGGCGATGTCCGCCAACTGCTCCACGTTGGGGTCCGGGTTCACGGCGCAGTCGCCATAGACCAGCACGCGGTCCGGCATCAGCATCAGGAACACGGAGGACACGATCTTCACGCCGTCGCGCGTTTTGACGAACTCCAGCGCCGGGCGGATGGTGTGCGCCGTGGTGTGGGCGGCGCCGGACACCATGCCGTCCACCACGCCCAGCTGGACCATCATGGTGCCGAAGTAGCTGCCGTCCTGCATGATTTCCAGCGCCTTGGGCAGGTCCACGCCCTTGTGCGCGCGCAGCTCGGCGTACTTCTCCGCGAACCCCTGCCGCAGTTCCGAGGTGGCCGGGTCCACGATGTTGATCCCGGCGAGGTCGATGCCGTTTGCCGCTGCCAGCTCGCGGACCTGCGAATCCGGTCCCAGCAGGGTGAGGTCGCAGACGTCGCGGCGGTGCAGGATTTCGGCGGCCTGCAGGATCCGGACGTCCGTTCCCTCCGGCAGCACCACGTGCCGGCGCTGCCCCCTGGCCCGTTCGATGAGGTCGTGCAGGAACCGCAGCGGGGTCATCCGTTCCAGGCGCGGCAGGTGGAGGCGCTCCACGAGTTCAGCCTCATCCACCCGTTTGGACCACAGGCCCAGCGCGGAGGCCACCTTGCGGCGGTGCCCGGACCAGATCTCGCTGCGGACCTCGGAGACCCGCTTGGCCGTGGTGTAGGTGTCCTCGCTGGCGGCAAACACGGGGAACGGCGCCTGCGCCAGGAGCGGGTAGATGTTGGCGTCCGGGGACAGGCCGCCGGTCAGGATCAGCGCGGACGGCACCGGGAACTCCGGCGAGAACGACGACGCCAGGCAGGCCACCATCACGTCCGCGCGGTCGCCGGGAACGATCACCAGGGCACCCTCGTCCAGCACGTTCAGGAAGTTGCCCACATTCATGGCGGCCACCTTAATGTCCCGCACGTCGCGTTCCATATCCGCGAGGCCGGCGATCTGGCGCACCCCGAGGGCCGTGGCTACCTCGCCGGTGGTGGGCCGCGCGATCTCCTCAAGCTCCGGCAGGACGTACACGGGCCGATTGGATGCACCCGGTTTGATGGCGGCCGCGATTTCCTCCACCAAGTCCGGGTCCGCGCGGTTCACCATGATGGCCAGCAGCGTGCACTTTTCGGCCACCAGCTCCTTGCGGGCAACCTCGACGGCGGCCGCTGCCTCCGCGACGCTGAGCCCCTTGGCGCCCACCACGGCAACCACCGGCGCGGCCAGGTTGTTGGCCAGCCGGGCGTTGAGATCAAACTCGACGGCGGCGTCCTGGCCGGTGAGGTCCGTCCCCTCCACGATCACCACGTCACAATGTTTGGCAATCTCGGCGAAGATCTCCACGCAGCGGGCATCGATGTCAGCGCGTTTTCCGTCTGCCAGGAGGGCACGCACTTCGGTGGACGTCAGGCCGCCACGGCAACGGTCGTCGTCGAGCGCGAAGCGTGATTTCATCAGCGCCACCATGGGGTCGTTGGCGGCGTCCGGGCCGTGGACCACCGGTTTGAAGAAGCCGATCCGGTCCGCGTGCCGGTGGAGCGTGTCCGCGAGGCCCAGGGCCACGAGCGACTTGCCCGATCCCGGGGTGGTCGCGCTGACGTAGATGCCTTTGGCCATGGTCCGCCCTTTGCTGTGTGCGTGGTGCCGGTCCCTCCATCCTTGCACTTCCCTGGCAGCGCGTGGCGGCCGAACCCTGCGCCGGGCGCCAGGCCCCGCGAGATCGCACGTGGTGGCAACGTCCGAGGTCACGACTGCCGCCAAATGTCATCTCACGGAGAGGCCCAGCCCTTGACACAGGCCCCGCATCTGGGATTACCTAATGAACATTCGGTATATAAAGCTGGAGGCAATGACGCATGGCTGAAGCAGCACTCTCCGGGGCCACCCACCCCATCCTGGAAAACGACTACGCCTCCGAATGGATGGGCATCGAGGTCCTCGCCGTCAGCGACGGGCACGCCACCATCCGCATGACCCTCCGGCAGGAAATGCTCAACGGCTTCGGCATGGCGCACGGCGGAATGATCTTCGCCTTCGCCGACTCCGCCTTCGCCCTGGCCTGCAACCCGGTCAATCCCACCCCGAAAGAGGCCGACAGCATCACCGTTGCCGCCGGCGTCGACATCAACTTCCTCAAGCCCGCCTACCGCGGCCAGGTGATCACCGCCGTCGCGGACCGCCGTTCCAGCTCTGGGCGCAGCGGACTCTACGACATCCAGATTTTCGCCGCCGACGCCGACGCGCAGCCCGGTGCGCAGCCCGATTCGCTACCCAGCTCCGGCAACCCTGGGGAACTCATTGCCGAGTTCCGCGGACGCAGCCGCACCATCCCCAAGAAGTAGGACACCATGACCCTCCACGCCCCCGAAACCCCCATCCCTCAGTCCACCGCCCAGGGCACAGATCCCATCCTGGACCGCGAGGAGACCATCTCCCGCGACGAACTCGAAGCCCTTCAGCTCACCCGCCTGCAGCACACCGTGGCCTACGCCTACGACCGCGTGCCGCTCTACAAGCGCAAATTCGACGACGCCGGCATCCACCCAGCGGACCTGCGCGAACTCAGCGACCTCGGCAACTTCCCCTTCACCACCAAGGAAGACCTGCGCGCCGAGTACCCGTTCGGCATGTTCGCCGTGCCGCAGAGCGAAGTAGCCCGCGTGCACGCAAGTTCGGGCACCACGGGCCGGCCCACCGTCGTCGGGTACACCAAACAGGACCTGGCCGACTGGTCCAAACTCGTGGCGCGCTGCCTCCGCGCGTCAGGCGTCCGGCCCGGCATGAAGGTCCACAACGCCTACGGCTACGGCCTGTTCACGGGCGGCCTTGGCGCGCACGCCGGCGCCGAAGCACTGGGCTGCACCGTCATCCCGATGTCCGGCGGGCAGACCGAACGCCAGATCCAGCTCATCCAGGACTTCCAGCCGGACGCCATCCTGGCCACGCCCACGTACCTGCTCACCATCGCCGATGCCATGGCGCACATGGGCATCGACCCGACGTCGACCTCGCTCAAGTACGCGGTCCTGGGCGCCGAACCGTGGACGCAGGAGATGCGGCACGAACTCGAAGTCACCATGAACATCAAGGCCTGCGACATCTACGGCCTGTCCGAGGTGATGGGCCCGGGCGTCGCCGGCGAAGCCGTGGAAACCCAGGACGGCAGCCACATCTGGGAGGACCACTTCCGCCCCGAAATCATCGACGCGTTCAACCCCTCAGTGGGCAAGGAGAACGTGCTGCGCGATGGCGAACATGGCGAACTGGTCTTCACGTCGCTCACCAAGGAAGCCCTGCCGATCATCCGCTACCGCACCAAGGACCTCACCCGTCTGCTGCCCGGCACCGCCCGCCCCGCGCACCGCCGGATGGGCCGCATCACCGGCCGCAGCGACGACATGATCATCCTCCGCGGCGTCAACCTGTTCCCGTCCCAGATCGAGGAAATCGCGCTGCGCATCCCCGAGCTCAGCCCGCATTTCCAGCTCGAACTCACCCGCCCCGAGGGCCAGCGGATGGACCAGCTGACGGTCAAGATCGAGCGCCGGGACACGGTGACAGCTGAGCAGAGTACGACGGCGGCACGCACCTTGCAGGAGCAGATCAAGATCCACGTGGGTTCTTCGTGCGCCGTTGACGTGGTGGAGCCGGGTTCACTGGAGCGGTCAAACGGCAAACTGCGGCGGATCTACGACCTGCGGCCCAAGGCGTAGGGCCCAGTAGCGTCGTGGGCGAACGTGTTGGGCTGCGGCGCTGCAGGGATTACCGAACGTTCGTGGGAAAATAGCCGGTATGCCCACTACAGCAGTCCCCAGCAAGCGCGGCCGTCCCGGTTACGACCAGCAGTCGGTGCTGCTCATCGCCGTCGACGTCTTCAACCGGCACGGCTATGACGCCACCTCCATGGGCATCCTCGCCGAGAACCTGGGCATCTCGAAATCGGCCATCTACCACCACGTGCCGTCCAAGGGCGACCTCCTGAAGCTCGCGCTCGATCATGCGCTCGGTGGCCTGGAATCAATCCTCGAACAGCCCGGGGCGCAAAGCGGCGCCGCCGATGCACGGCTGGAATTTGTCCTGCGGCAGACCGTGGCGGTGCTGGTGGAGCGCCTGCCGTTTGTCACGCTGCTCCTCCGGTTGCGGGGCAACACCGACATTGAGCGCGACGCCCTGGAACGGCGTCGCGCGTTTGATCACGAGGTGGCCGCCCTCATTTCCGCAGCCCGCGACGAAGGCTCGCTGCGCCAGGACATCGATCCGCGCACCGTTACGCGCCTGCTGTTCGGCACCATCAACTCAATCGTGGAATGGTACAAACCGGGCGGCTCCCTCACGCCGGAAAAACTGGCCGACGACGTCATCACCATCGCGTTCGACGGGCTCCACGCGCAGCACTAGGGAATGCTGTTGCCTGAGTGCGACCTGCTGAGGCGGTCAGAGCTGGTATTCGGCCTGCATACCCAACGTCTCGTGAACGCAGAGGATGTTGTGCTCCGTGTCCATGAACCAGGCGCATTTCTCGGAGTCCGTGGTGCAGATGTGGTTCTCGGTCTTGAGGTTGGGCAGATCGTAATCCTGGAACCGGACGCCCTTGGCCTCCATGTCCTGCACGATCCGCTCAATGTCTCGCACCTCGAAACTGAGGGCGGTGTGCTCGGAGTGCTTCCCGTCCGAGACCGGCAACAACTGCAGCATCGGGCCGCCGTCGCTACCGAGTAATTCGCTTCCATCGTCTGTCATTCCGCGGTGCGGGAGGCCCAGTTTTTCGGTGTAGAAACTGCGGGCACGCGCTGCGTCATCGACAGGCAGGATGGTTGTGGCTGTGTTCAGGGCTAGGTTCATTTGGCCACCTCCTACGGTGGAAATTTTACGCCGCGGCAACCCGGAAAGATCCAAACGCTCTCTAACTTCCTGCAGGAAAACCCCCAACGCTCCCTCACCCCTCAATCAAGAGTGCGAGAGCGTTGGGGAAAAACGTGCAGGAAGTGAGAGAGCGTCTGGGGGCTACTTTTCGACGAGGGTGAGGACGTCGTAGGTGGCCACGATCTCGTCGTTCTGGTTGGTCAGGAGCGCGTCCCAGGCCACTTCGCCGTACTCGTCGGTTTCGCGCGGCGTGATCTTCTTGGCCGTCAGGGTCACCCGGATGGAGTCCCCCGCGGCAACGGGCGTGAGGAAGCGGAGGTTCTCCAGGCCGTAGTTGGCCAGGACCGGGCCCGGCGCCGGTTCCACGAACAACCCGGCGGCCCAGCTCAGCAGCAGGTACCCGTGCGCCACGATGCCCGGGAAGAACGGGTTGGCTTCGGCTGCCTCCTGGTTGGTGTGGGCATAGAAGGTGTCGCCGGTGGAGTTGGCGAACGCCGAGATGTCCGCCAACGACACTTGACGCAGCTCGGACCGGACGGCGTCGCCGATCCGCAACGAAGCCAGCGACTTCCGGAACGGGTGCGTGCCTTCCGTCTCCACCGTGAAGTTCCGGTCCGCCCCGGTGTGCCAGAGGCCGGTGACGGCGGTGAGCATGTTGGGCGAACCCTGGATGGCGGTGCGCTGCATATGGTGCATGACCGAGCGGATGCCGCCGAGTTCCTCGCCGCCGCCGGCGCGGCCGGGACCGCCGTGGACCAGGTGCGGGACGGGTGAGCCGTGCCCGGTGGAGCTGCGGGCGTCCTCGCGGTTGAGCATGAGGACACGGCCGTGGTGTGCGGCGATTCCGGTGACGAGTTCGCGGGCCACGGCCGGATCGTTGGTGCACACCGAGGCCACGAGGGAGCCGCCGCCCCGGGCGGCGAGGCGGACGGCGTCGGGCAGGTCCGTGTATCCGATCACGGAGGCTACCGGGCCGAACGCCTCCAGGGAGTGGATCGCGTCAGTCTCCGCGTCAGCCCAGCTCAGCACCACCGGCGACATAAAGGCGCCAGCATCCACTACGCCCGTGGCGCCGCCGGCAGAGGTGACCGACGGCGAATCGAGCGTCCCGTACGCAAGTTCACCGCCGGCGTCGAGCATTGACTGCACCGCGGCGCGGACGTCTGTGAGCTGCTCGAGCGACGCCAAAGCGCCCATGGTGACACCGTCGGCGCGGGGATCCCCCAGCACCACACGCTCGTCCACGCGCCTGCCGATCGCGGCGATCACCGCGGGCACCAGCTCCTGCGGGACGATGGCGCGGCGGATGGACGTGCACTTCTGGCCCGCCTTGACCGTCATTTCGGTGACCACTGACTTGATGAAAGCGTCGAATTCCGGGGTGCCCTCCACCGCGTCGGGACCAAGGATGGCGGCGTTGAGGGAGTCCGTTTCGGACGTGAACCGGACGCCGCCCTGCACCACGTTGGGATGCGATTTCAGCGACAGCGCGGTGGACGCGGAGCCGGTGAAGGCCACCAGGTCGCGGTAGTCCAGCACATCCAGAAGGCCGCGGACAGAGCCGGAAATCAGCTGCAGCGAGCCCTTCGGCAGGATGTTGGATTCGATGATCGCCTTCACCACGGCCGCGGCCACGTAGCCGGTGGGGGTGGCCGGCTTGACGATGGTGGGGACCCCGGCGATGAATGCTGGCGCGAGTTTCTCCAGCATGCCCCAGACCGGGAAGTTGAACGCGTTGATCTGCACGGCGACGCCGGGGATGCGCGTGTAGATGTGCTCGGCCACGAACGAGCCATCCTTGGACAGCACCTCCATGGGACCGTCCACCACTACCTGCGAATTGGGCAGCTCGCGCCGGCCCTTGGAGCCGAACGTGAAGAGGACGCCGATGCCGCCGTCGATGTCGATCATCGAGTCGATCTTCGTGGCACCGGTCTGCGCCGAAAACGTATAGAAATGCTCGCGCCGGGCGTTCAGGTACTGCGCCAGCTCCTTGAGCTTGAGCGCGCGCTGGTGGAAGGTCAGCTTTCCCAGTTCCGCCTGTCCCGTGGTGCGGCCGTAATCCACGACGGCGGCAAGGTCCAGGCCGTCGGTGCTCACCTTGGCCAGGACTTCCCCGGTGCTCGCATCCCGCACGGGAACAGCGGAAGCTGCCGAACCGGCGTCGGGAGTCCACCAGGAATCCTGGATGAAACTGGGAACGGTCTGGACGGTGTCGACTGTGGTTTCTGCAGTGGTGGTCATCGTTGACGGGTCCTTCCAAGGCGGGGACAAAACGCGGCCAGGGCTTTACTGACCGTCCGTTCGGTAATATGTCTACAGTACATGACTGTGCTGTACCGCACACTGGAAGTTCCGCCTCGCCAAAGGAGACCCATGACCGCCCTATCCCCCGACGCCGCTGCGCCGGACACCACCCCGGGCGCCACGCCGTGGAAGATCGTCCTCGGCGAGCTCGACGAGAAGATGGGCGTGAAAATCCTGGAGCAATCGGTCGAGCGCGTGGTGGCGACGATGCCTGTGGAGGGCAACAGGCAGTCGTTCGGGTTGCTGCACGGCGGCGCGTCCTTGGCGGTGGGCGAGGCCGTGGGCTCCTGGGCGGCCGTGATCCACGCCAGCACGTTGGGGAAAACTGCCGTGGGGGTGGACGTCTCCGCGACGCACCACCGCTCCGCGCGCGAGGGCCAAATCACCATCACCGCCACGCCAATCTACCTCGGCGGCACCCTGACCACGCACGAGGTCCTGATCACCAACGACGCCGGCCAGCGCCTCTGCACGCTGCGCATCACCAACCTGCTGATGAAGCCGCAAAAGTAGCCCGCCCACTCCCCCGTTGCCCTATCACTTAGCGTCGCCATTCGACGCTGATGACGACGCTAAGTGATAGGTCAACTTGGGGTGAAGCGCTGCCGCTTCCGCCGCTTCGCCAACATCAGGAACACACCGCCGACGGCGAGCGCACCAGCCGCGAGGCCGGCGAGCAGAATCAGTCCGGACGTTCCGGTGTTGGCCAGGTTTGCCGCTCTGCTGTCACCGAGCGGACGTACGACGGCGGCGCTGTCACCTTTTGGGGGCACCGCACTGTTCGTGGCCGGCACCTCAGCCGGGGCCTGAGATTGCGGGGCCGGCTGGGAGGGCTGGGAGGGCTGGCTGACGGGGGCGAAGTCGAAGGCCGCGGCGCCGGACGTGCTGAAGCCATTGACCGTTTCCGCCGTGAAACGCAGCGGACCGGCCACCGCGGGGGCAGCATAGGACCACGCACCGCCGGCATCCACGGGAACCTCAATGGGCGCCTGGCCACTCACGGTGATCCTGACCTTCGAACCCGCCGCGACAGCGGACGCCGGAGCCGCGGCCACCGTGCCGGTGACGGTCTGGCCGGCGTCGAACGTTGCCCCCGGCGCGGGCGACGTCACCGTCGGCTTGTTGAGGAAAAGTTCCAGCTGGTAGCCGGGAAGCACGGCCAATGAGTCCTGCAGGGTGGCGGCCACGGCGAAGTTTTTGACAAAGTTGCCATTCTCATCCGGGGTGTCCCCGGCCGAGTGCGTGCCCACCGCGTAGTTCCCACTGACCCAGGGCCCGCCCGAGTCGCCGCCGCTGGACTGGACATCGAAGGACAGGAAACCGTTGAAGGCCCGCAGGTCTGCGGGGGCCGACGTGATGCCCTGGACCACGTAGATCCCCACCTCGTCGATGGTTCCGCAGGACCATGCTGATGTGCGGCCGGAGCGGCAGACCGGCTGGCCCACCACCGGGTTGGCCGCCCCGATGATCTTGACGTCCAGGCCGGCCTGCGAAGGATCGTTCCACGTACTGGCGGCGGGGAGCGGGTCCAGGTCTGCGCGGATGGATCCGATCGCGGCCACGTCGGTGCCCACATTGCCCGGGTTGGTCAGGTCCAGCGGATTCAGCACAGTGGAGTTTCCGGGTCCGCCGAACTGGCTGAACCCGAAGGTCCCCAGCAGGCCGCCACGGTTCCATTGCGGAAATTCCACGGTGGCCGTTGCCGCGGCGCCGTCGTCAGCGCAGTGACCGGCCGTGAGGACGCCCGGCAGGCCTGCCGGGTCAAAGACTGAGAAGCCGGCGGAGCAGATTTTTCCGATGTCGGTGAAGTACCCCTGGCCGCCGGAAAGGTCGGCCTGCGGCGCGAGCGGCGCCCCGGCGTCGAGCTCCACGTTGGCGTAACGGGCCACAAACTCGGCGGGCGAGATCTTGCCGTCCGGGTTGGGGCTGGAGAGGCTCGAATCTCCGGCATTGGCCGAATCAGGCACCGTCGCCTCGGACCCGTTGATTCCGCCCGTACGGACTACGAACCTGCTCCCCGTGTACGCCACGGCCTGCAACCCTGCCGCGCCCACGTCGCGGAGGTACGCCTGGTACAGCTCCTGGGTGCTCCGAGCCAGTTCGGTCCCGGTCGACTGGGTGCCGCTTGCGGCCGGCGCGTCGGTTTCCTCAGTGGGAGCGTCCGACGGCGGCGCGGCGGGAGTCGCTTCAAGGGTCACGGCAGGGATGGTCACGCTGAGCCGGGCCACCTCCGCCTCCAGCTCGGCCCCCGTGCCGGCAACCAGAATGCTGCCGCCGTGGAGCCGGGTTCCGAGGTAGCCGGGGACGTCCCGCAGGGCCGCCGCAACGCCTGCGGCCTGCTTGCCCAGCTGGCCGGCAGCCGCGAACTCGTCTGGGGTGAGGCCAAGATCGCGGAGGGCGGCTTCCCGAAGGCCGGCGTCGCTGGGCTTCGCGTCGCTCGGCTGGACGTCACTGACTCCGGAACCACCCGCCGTCGGGCTTTCCACAGCGTCCGGCGGCGAAGCGGCCGGCAAAGCAATCGGCGGCGGCTCAACGGCCGGCTGTTCAGCCGCCCAGGCCGGCACGGCTCCGAGCCCCACGGAAAGTGCCACTCCGGCAGCCGCTGCTGCTGCAAATACGCGTTTCAACCTGTGTGCCGTCGCTTTCGTTCTATTCATCTGTATCCCTCCGCCGTGCCCTATACGCGGCGACCACCGCGGCCAGGCACAAAACTGCCCCGCCCACCATCAGGAAGATCTGGCCCGGGAGCCACGCGCCGTCGACGGTCCCGTCGCCGAGCCCGAAGTTCTCCTCCGCTGTCCCGAAGTCTGAAGCGAGGACGGCCCACAACGGCCCGGCAACCAGCATCACCACTCCTGCTACCGCGAGCGACGCCGCCACATAGTTCATGGAATTCATGGCGACACCCGGCTGCCGAGCAGGCTTGAGACCGCTTCTAGTTCGGCCTCGGACAGGCCGTTGCGCAGCAGGAAGGTGCGTGTTTCCAGCTCCCGGACAAACTCCACCACGGTCCGGCCGCGCCGCTCCAGCAGGGGTGCCAGCTCAGCGTCGTCGATGTAGCGTTCGCCAGCATGGGGCGGGCCGTGCGTCCGGAAGCGTTCGTTGATGCCTCGGGCGGCTTTGGCGTAGCCGTCCGCAATGAGCTGGTCCGTGTCGCCGGCGAGGTCCTGCAGCATGGCCGCGACCATGCCGCTGCGGTCCCGGCCCGCCGCGCAGTGAACGACGACGGCGCCGGCTTCGGCTGCGGCGACAGCTCGGAACACCGCCACGAACTTCTCCGGGTAGAGCCTGACATTGTACAGATAGTGGGCGGGATCATTAAGGTACGGTCCGCAGACGGCGGTGAACCGCGGATCATCAGGTTCTTCAGTGGGTGCGGCGACGATCGTGACGCCGGACCAGGCCGCTTCGGCCACGGCAGGGTCGGCATCCCGGCGCTGCGCTTCACGGGAGTTACGAAGATCAATCACGGTGCGGACGCCGTCGTCGTGCGCCTGCCGCCAACCTGCCTCGGTGAGCCATTCGCGGCGCCCCATCCGATAGACGCGGCCGGCAACGTGCCAGGCATTCACAGCCCCGTCCCAGCCCACGGCTCCGCCTGTCGTCTCCACCCGGACAGCTAACCACAAAAGCCGCCGCCGGCACGCGATTGGCACGTAGTGGAACAGGTACCGCGGGCAGGTGGCCGCGCACAAAAACGCGTACTCCGGGCCCGTGACGGGGCCCTTGCGCTAGGCGTACCGTGGCTGTTATATGCCCGTCTCATTGGTCCAATTGATAGTCAAAGGGGAAATTCGATGGCAATTTCAACAGTACGACGGCGGCGCTCAGCTTTTGCGGCCGGCCTCGCCACCATGGCAATGGCTTTGGGCTTCGCAGCCATCTCGGCCGAAGCGGCGCAGTCGCCACTAACCGACTATGTGGCGCTGGGCGATTCCTACGCCGCCGGGCAAGGTGCGGCACCCTACACGGACCGGACGTGCTTTGTGAGCCGCAGGGGGTATCCAGTCATTGCGGACAACCTGAAGGGTGTCCAGTTGAACGCGAATGCAGGGTGTTCTGGGTACACATCTGGAGCAGTGGCCGGCAACCTGCCGTCCAGCGTCACTGGCGCAGAGGTCATCACCATTACGGTCGGCGCAAACGACGTCGGCACCACGGGAATACTTCTGGCCTGCCTCCCGGCGCCGTCGTCAGCCGAGTGCGGAGGCGCCCTCGGTGCCACGCAGGCAAAACTGACGGACGGTACCCTGGCCACGTCACTGTTCACAATGGTCAGCTTCATCCGGTCCCAGGCGCCCAACGCCAAGATCGTCCTGACGGGCTATCCGCGACTCTTCGCCCCTGACCACCCGTTCGCCCCGGTGGCCAACCCCATGGTGGACGGGCTTAACGGCGTCATCGCAGGCGTCGCCGGCGTAACCGGATCCCAATTCGTCGACGTCACGGGCGCCTTTGCAGGCCACGGCGTGGGTTCTGCCGCGCCATGGATCAACTTCAACGCCGCCAACATCCTGGACCCCGCCAATTTCCATCCCACCGGGGAGGGCTACCGGCTGGGCTACTATGCCTCACTGGTCAGCCAACGCGCCTACGTTCTGAGCTAGCCCCTCCCGGTTTTTTGTCCAGATATCGCCATTTAGCAGACGGTTTGAGGGGTTTATCTGGACAAAAACTCGGAGGTACGGCCGTTACGCGTGCTTGGCGAGTCGGTGCTCCAGCCCGTTCCGGACCATGGGCCACTCGTGCTCCAGGATTGAAAACACCACGGTGTCGCGCAGGACGCCGTCGCTGGTCCGCCGGTGGCTGCGCAGCACGCCGTCCTGCTTCGCACCCAGCCTGGCGATCGCTTCCCTGGATTGGAGGTTCAGCCAGTGCGTACAGAACTCCACGGCCACGCAGCCCAGGGTTTCGAACGCGTGCCGCAACAGCAGGAGTTTGGAGTCGGGGTTGGTGCCGGTGCCGTGGACCGACGCGGCGTTCCACGTGTAACCGACCTCCACACGGGGCGTGCCGGCGTCGATATTGCAGTAAGTGGTCATGCCGATGATCCGGCCCGGGCCGCCGGTGGCAGGATCGATCAGTCGCGTGGTGAACGGCAGCATGGACCCCTGATCCTGCATCGCCAGCCTGCGGTCGATGTCCGCGGCCATCCCGTCCGGCGCCGGGACAGACGTGTACCAGAGCTTCCACAGGTTGCCATCCTGCGCGGCCGCCACCAGACCGTCATGGTGATCTCGCTTCAGCGGCTCAAGAATCACGTGCCGGCCGGTCAGGGTGATGGGTTCAAAGAGGGTCACCCGGAAATCCTACTCAGCCCAGTCGAAGAATCCCTTGCCGGTTTTCCGTCCAAGCTCTCCGCGGGCCACCTTATCCTTGAGGATCTGCGGCGGCGCGAACCGCTCCCCCAGCGTCGAATGCAGGTACTCGGCAATGCCCAGCCGCACGTCCAGGCCCACTATGTCCGTGGTTCTCAGCGGGCCCGTGGGGTGCTTATAGCCCAGGACCATGGCAGCATCGATGTCCGCCGCGGACGCCACCCCCTCCTCCACCATGCGCATCGCCTCCAGCGCGATGGCCACACCCAGCCGTGACGAGGCAAAGCCGGGTGCGTCATTGACGACGACGGCGGTCTTGCCGAGTGCCTCGACCCACCGTTTCGCCGCCGCAGCCAGGTCCGGGGACGTCTGCTCGCCGAGCACCACTTCGATGAGGGTGGAGGCGGGGACGGGGTTGAAGAAGTGCAGGCCGAGGAAGTTCTGCGGCCGCTTGAGTTCGCGGGCCAGTCCGTTGACGGACAGGGACGACGTGTTGGAGGCCAGGTATGCGTCATCGGCCAGGCGCTCCTCGATGCCGCGGAGCGAGGTGACCTTCAGGCCCCACTCTTCGGGAACGGCTTCGACCACCAGCTGGCGGTCCTTGAAGTCGTCATAATCCACCGTGAAAGCGAGCCGCGACACCATCTCATCAAGGTTGACGTCGGTGGCTCCGCGTTCGATCGTCTTGGCGGCAGCGGATTCCACCCGTTCCCGGGCGGCTTCGGCGGACGCTTCATCGCGCTCCACCACCAAGACGTTGGCCCCGTTGATCAGGAACGCGTGGGCGATCCCCGCGCCCATGCGGCCACCGCCCAGGACGCCGACAGTTGCGGGAAGGTTCGGGTTCGTCATGGTTGTTTCTTCTCTGTCTCGTTGTCGCCTGATTTCTTGCCTGCTTTTTTGTCGAGGAAAGCCTGCATGCGGTCAAACTTGGCCTGGGATTCAAAAAGGATCCCCTGTGCCAGCTGGTCAATCAGCGGGTGGGCTTCGGCCGGGGCGTGGAAAACCGACTTTGCAATCCGCACGGCCAGCGGGTCCTGGCGTCCGATCCGGTCCGCCAGGTTGTGCGCGGCATCCATCAGCTCCGGCGCCTCGTGGATTTCGGTGATGAGGCTGGCAGCCAGAGCCTCCTCGGCGCGGAGGACCAGGCCCGCGAGCAGGATCTGCTTGGCCAATGGCTCCCCCACTAGCTCCTTGAGGCGCCAGCTGGCCCCGGCGGCGGCCAGGATCCCCAGCCCTGCTTCAGGGTTGCCGATCCGGACACTGGGCGTTCCGATCCGGAAGTCGGCGGCGTAGGCGAGCTCGGCGCCGCCGCCCAGGCAGTACCCGTCCAGGGCGGCAATGACCGGCATGGGCAGCTTCGCGATCCGCACGAAAATAGTTGAATTGATGCCCTGCAGGGCATCATCGCGGCGCCGCTCGCGCAGCTGGGCGATGTCCGCACCCGAGGCAAAGACGCCGTCGACCCCTGAGATGATCAGGACTTTGGGATTCTGCTCCAGCGCAGCGCAGACCACGTGCAGTTCGTCCACCATCTGCTGGTCAATGGCATTCCGGACCTCGGGGCGGTTGAGGAGGACCACCACACGGTCATCCCGCTCCTCGACCAGGAGGGTGCCGAAGTCAAGGGTGCTTAAGTGTCCGTTCGCGCTTTGTCCGTTCGCGCTGTCCGGGGCGGGCATCAGACACGCTCCAGCAGCATCGCGGTGCCTTGGCCCACGCCGATGCACATCGTTGCCAGGCCAATTTTGGCGTCCTCGCGCTCCATCCGGCCCAGCAGCGTGATGGCGATCCGTGACCCGCTGGAACCGAGCGGATGCCCCAGGCTGATGGCGCCGCCGTCGTTATTTACGATGCCTGGGTCCAGCCCGAGCCGGCGCATACTCGCGAGCGACTGTGTGGCGAACGCTTCGTTAAGCTCGACGGCGCCCAGGTCAACAACGCTGAGGCCGCTCCGGGCGAGCACTTTCTGCGTCGCCGGGACCGGGCCGATGCCCATGATTTCGGGTTCGCAGCCGGCGGAGGCGCCGTCGATGATCCGGGCCCGCGGTGTCAGGCCGAGCCTTTGGATGGCGGCCTCGGACGCGACGATGATGGCCGAAGCGCCGTCGTTCAGCGTGGACGAGTTCCCGGCGGTGACCACGGAACCGCCCGGGACTACGGGGCGGAGTCCGGCGAGGACCTCCAGGGTGGTGCCGGCGCGCGGGCCTTCATCGGTGTCCACCACCGTTTCCGACTTGCGGGACTTGACCGTCACCGGGACGATCTCGTCCTTGAACCGGCCCGCGGCGATGGCGGCGAGGGAACGCTCGTGGGAGCGGACCGCGAAGGCGTCGGCGTCCTCGCGGCTGATCCCGTCCACGCGGGCCACTTCTTCGGCGGTTTCCGGCATGGAGTACGTCATCTTGCCGTCCCGCGCCAGCCCGCCCTTCTGGAAGAGGGGGTTGACGAAGCGCCAGCCGATGGACGTATCGAAGATCTGTCCCGGTTTGGCGAACGCCGTGGCGGGTTTTTCCTGGGCCCACGGTGCCCGGCTCATGGACTCCACCCCGCCAGCGATCACTACGTCCGCGGCGCCGGACTTAATCATGTGGCTGGCCTGGATGATGGCGCTCAACCCGGAGGCGCACAGCCGGTTGACCGTGATGCCGGGGATGTGGAGGGGAAGCCCGGCCAGCAGGACTGCCATCCGGGCCACGTTGCGGTTCTCCTCGCCAGCGCCGTTTGCGTTGCCCAGGATGACTTCCTCGATACTGTCCGGATCCAGCCCGGCACGGGTCACGGCCTCGCGGACCACCAGTGCAGCCAGATCATCCGGGCGAACCGCCGATAACGCACCGCCATACCTGCCCACGGGAGTGCGGACGCCGCCAACAAGAAAAGCCTCGACCATAAGAACAAATCCTTTACGCCAGGGAGCCGGAATCTTCGGGGCCGTCCAGTGACCGCCCTATTTACCGACCGTTCGTTCTATAAAGACTACACTCACAGGACAAGGACGCCGAGGTGCCCGGCCAGGAGCGGCGCCAGCAGGCTCAGCTGGTAGTCGTCGATGACCACGCCGGCCAGGCTGCCGAGGCCGCTGATGGTCCGGAAGTCCGTGCCGCGAAGGTCAAAGTCCTTCAGCCGCGAGCCGGTGAGATCCAGGGTGCCGATGGTGCAGTTCTTGAGCGCCACCCGCGTCCCGGAGGCGGAACCGAGGTCCAGTTCGCTGATGATGCAGTCGCTGATGACAACGTCCGTCAGCTTGGACCCGCGCAGATTCAGGAAGTCCAGCTTGCCGCCGTCGATCCGGACCGACTGCCAACCGGTCTCATACAGCTCAGCCGAGCCCAGCCGCGGATTATTCAGGTGCACGTCCCGCCACGTGGAGCGGGCGGCCCGGAACACCGGCGCGTACAGCTCGGACAGGATGCAGTCCCGGAAGGTGGCCCCGCGGAGCTGGGTGTCGTTGAAGGAGACGCCCTGGAACTCACACTCGGCGAAATCCGTGCCGCTCAGCTCCAGACCGTCGGCGGCCGCCCGGCTGTACCGGACGCCGTCGTACCTTTCACCACGCCGGAAGTCCGGGGCCGGATCTTCAGTCAGGTCCTCCAGGCTGACCGGCGAGAGCCGGGGAGCCGTTACCTTATGGACCTTTGCCGCCACTAGGTGCGTGGGTCAGAAATGACAGGCCCTAATTCTTAAAACGCCGACAGAATAACCATGTCCTGGTAGGGGCGGCTGGGAGAATCGTGGGCATGGT
>NZ_JAMXBJ010000022.1 GCF_023913755.1 Pseudarthrobacter cellobiosi | reverse complement strand
CGAGTCCGCTCGCCTATAACAAGACAGATGCGGCCACGGGCAAACCCAACAGAGAACTGTTACAGGAAGCCTTCGCTCGGGCGGCAGCAGGGTCCTAAGTTCACGCTGTGTGAGGACTGTTGGATGACCGCGTCCACCTCCGCTTCGGAGGACCATTCTCAGGACGCGGAGAACGAGTGAGACGTTTGGACCGATGGCCAATTAGACGAGTCGGCCATAGATGACCCTAATAAATCCGGAGACAATGAACCTTAGAAAGAGGGTGACAACTGTGACTGAGCGAAAGAAAATCAGCCTTGAGCGCAGGGATGAGATGTTCGCCAGGCTCCGCCGCAATATCCTTGTTGCGCGTCGGAAAGTCACTCTGGACAAGGAACTGAACCACGACGCCGGCCCAGAAGGCTCTGGCCGAGATGAAGCTGCCCCCCGATGAGGTCCCATCATAAATACGTCGCCGGGAACATCAGTAACAAGATCCAGCCCCCGGACAGCAACAAAACCTACAAGGAGACGTCGAGTTCGTAGCTTCCGCACTCCCCCAACGTCGCACGGAAAAAGACACCATTCCCGAGTTCTGCAGACTCTGGTCCTATGATCGACCTGCTCCGCGCTGCGGAAGAAGCCTCCGGCGCCGCTGTGCCCGCGCAGAGCCGCCAGAAGATCAAGGAACTGGGGACAAATGATCTTTGCGAAGAAGCGCGCGTGCGAAAATGTGTGGCCTCAAGACAGCGGCACACAAAAGAGACGTCCAGTTCACGGACCCGGTCTTAAAAAGCCCCACGCAGCTGACCATTAGACCCACCAAAGCTATCTGGGACAGGTGCCCAGGAATCAGCCGGCAACCGGCGGCATGAAGCCCCGGCGAGGGCGAACTCGCCGGCCGGCAGCCTAAAGCTCGGCCCAGCTTGGCGGCGAGGTTGCGTTCGTGTTCAACCAAGCCCGCTCGGGCCCGTCATCGTAAAGCACGACGCGGGCCCTCTCGATCAGAAGCCTCCGGACGTCAGGATCCCCTGCGTATCCAGCGGCTTTTGCGAACCGCTGTCGCAACCCCCGCGCTGTCAGGTGCTCATCCCTCGCGCCACGCCGCCAGTACAAGATCAGGTCTGCGTCGTCATTGCCGCGAAGCCCGTCGACGATGGCCCGCCACCACCACCGGTCGGTATCGCCGAGTGAACAGCCGAAAATGATAAATAGATCAGTCGTGGAGAACAGGTCCGCGTACTTGACCTTGTTCTGTGCCCAGTACGGCTTAGACAGCTTTCGGGCAGCCCCCTCCGCCTCGTCGATACCAAACAATAGCGATCTCGGCGTGTATTGAATTCCGTGGGGATGGACCACGTCCGACACCAAGTACGCGACCATGTGGAACCCGGAATCCTCATGTCCACCTTCGTGACCTCGGGGATTTGGATGAAAGTAGATGTTCCGGTCTGACCACTTGTGAGGATGCGGATCAAACTGCTCCTGGTCGAGGTATACGAAGTCGTCGAGAAGAGTCGTGTAGTTAAAGTTTACGAACTTGAAGTTGAAGACATCCCCAATACCGAGCCTCTTAATCAGACCCAGCCTCTTGTATTCATCTGGGTCCTCGATATCGCCAAGGAACTCCGTGAAGCTGACCATCGTCTTTTTCTGCGAAACAGCATCTTCACCGAGACGCGAGAGAACGTCCGGGGTAGCGACCTGATCAAGAAAGTTTGCAAACTCACGTTGGATTTTCCTCACGTCCCCAGAGACGCGCTCGGGACAAACTTGATCGACCGTCCGGAGCGACTCAATCGCGTTTTCGACGTCGCTCCAATTCTCGGCACCGTCAGCCCGCAAGGCCTCCATGCGCTCGAGTATGAGGTTTGTTGCGTCGAACTTCCGGTACTTCAAGTAGTGGTAGAAAGACTCATATCTCGTGTCTGTGAGCGATCCGATTCCTGACAGCGCTTGGATATCGAACCCGTTACCCACTAGCGCCATGATGTTGTGCTGCGACCGAACTTCTTTGAAGCGTCCCGTAAAGTCTTCGTAGGCCATGGAGGATTCTTCTCTCTGTCTCAACGCGCTCGGGTCGCACGGGGCGGTGCGTTAGGACTTTAAATGAGCGACGCCGACATCACGGCGTCTCGATCACTTGCAGGGTGCACCGGTGATCACGCGCCCTTTCGGTAGGTCGCATTAAAGACGACCTCGGCGAGCCATCGCTTGAAGCTGCCGTTGTCCTGGAACTCCTTGAAGAGCTGGGTGTCATCGGCGATGAGTCGAAGCATCACTTGGCTAAGCGCCCGGTCACTCTCGACGCGGGCGTTCACCGGGTCGTTATTGGTCTGTGCGTTCCGGTAGGCCTCGTCCTCAGACACAAGCCGCGGTATCTCCTCGGTGATGAAACGTTCGACGCGGTCTGCATCATTCCACTCGATGTTGCCGAAGTAATCGTTGAAGCTCCTCACGATCGCGGAGAGCCTTTCGAGCTCCGGGTCCGTGCGGTGTCCGCCACCGGTGGCCGGGACAGGGTCGAGAGTGCCGTCCTCGTCCTCGAGCACGATCTTCATCGCACGGAGCTTCTCGGCGCGGTACGACTCCAGGTCGATGTTCTCGAGGATCCCGGCGGCGAGGTCTTCTTCCTTGGGGGCTGGCAACTTGGGGACGAGATGGTCGAGGAAGATGGAACGTTTCTCCCACTCGGTGCTGCCGTACGGCAGCACCGTTGACAGGAAGTTGTAGGTGCGCAGGAACGCCTTCGCGTTGCCCTTGAACGTCACTTGTTCGTCCTCGTCGGGGAGCTCAATGTACTTGGCGACACAGACGTCGAGCAGCGGGTCGAGGCGGTCACGGGTCTCTCCCGCCAGGTAACGGCGGACGAACTCGTCGACCTGCTCCGGTGTGTAGATGCCGAACGCGTCGAGGTCGTTGACGAGATCATGCAGCTTGTTGGGATCCGTCTCTTCTGCCAGCACTGTCGTGCGGTAGTACGGCTCGAACGCCCGTTGGATGTCGTGGGCGTCATTGGCGAAGTCGAGCACGAATGTGTCGTGCTTGGCCGGGTGCGATCGATTGAGCCGCGACAGCGTTTGCACAGCCAGTACGCCAGAGAGAGTCTTGTCGACGTACATCGTGTGAAGAAGCGGCTCGTCGTAGCCGGTCTGGAACTTGTTCGCGACGACAAGAACCCGATACGGCTCGCCCTTCACTTGCTCGGCGATCGCCCTGGACGGGAAGCCATTCAGACTAGCCTCCGTCACCTTCATGCCCTTGTAGTCGTGCTCGCCGGAGAACGCGACGACTACCTGGTACGGGCTCTTGCGAGCGGTAAGTGCATCGCGCATGGCATGGAAGTACTCGATGCACCGCGCGATCGACGAGGTCACGACCATCGCACGGGCTTGGCCGCCGATCTTGCGCTTCGCAACCACCTGAGCGAGGAAGTGGTCGACCATGATGCCAGCCTTCTGTCCGATCGCGTGCTCGTTGCCCTCGACGTAAGCGCGGAGCTTCTTCGAGGCGCGCTTGACGTCGAACTCGGGATCGTCCTCGACGGTCTTCATAAGCTTGTAATAGCTGCCGACCGGCGTGTAATTGGCGAGGACGTCGACGATGAAGCCCTCCTGGATTGCCTGTTTCATCGTGTACGAGTGGAACGGCCGGAAACCGGTGCCCCCGTCCGCGTTGGGGACCGGCTCGCCGAACATCTCGAGAGTCTTGTTCTTCGGCGTCGCGGTGAACGCAAAGTAGCTCGCGTTCGTCAGGAGCTTCTTGCCTTCGATGATCCGATTGATCCGGTCCTCGACGGTGTCCTCCTCATCGGCTTGGACGCCGCCGAGCGCACGCGAGACGGCCGCAGAGGTCTTCGACCCCTGGGACGAGTGCGCCTCATCGATAATGATCGCGAAGGTCCGGCCACTGTGATCCGCGCCGATATCGTCCAAAATGTACGGGAACTTCTGCACAGTGGTGACGATGATCTTCTTGCCCGCCGTGATCGCCCGCCGAAGATCTCCGGACCGGTCGGCGTGGACCACGGTAGACCCGACCTGCAGGAACGACTTGATGGTCTGAGTGAGCTGGTTGTCGAGGATGATGCGATCAGTCACCACAACGATCGAGTCGAACGCGATGCGACCAGCGTGCGTGGCCTCGGTGAGCTGGTGAGTCAGCCAAGCGATCGAGTTTGATTTGCCGCTTCCCGCGGAGTGCTGGATGAGATAGCGGCGACCCGCACCACGTGCTTCGACATCGGCGAGCAGCCGGCGCACCACGTCAAGCTGGTGGTACCGGGGGAAGATCGCCTTCGATACCTTCTTGCCGGTCCTCGAGTTCTTCTCGACGACGATCTGGGCGTAGTTCTCGATGATCCCTGCGAGACTCTGGGTCGCGAGCACTCGCCGCCACAGGTAGTCCGTCATGACCCCATCGTGATTAGGCGGGTTCCCCGCGCCGTCGTTGAACCCCTGGTCAAAGGGCAGGAACCATGACGAGGTCCCCTTTAGCTCCGTACAGAACCGTGCGCGCTGGTCGTCCAGCGCGAAGTGCGCGATTGTCCGTCCGAACGCGAACAGCGGCTCACGGGGGTCACGGTCGCGCTGGTACTGCTGCACCGCATCTTCCACGGTCTGGTTAGTGATGTTGTTCTTCAGCTCGAACGTGAACACCGGCAGACCGTTGACGAATGCCACGAGATCGACAGCGTCACCTCGGTTGCTGACGCTGTGGTGCACCTGTCGGGTGATGACGAACCGGTTTGCATTGAACAGGAGGGCTGCCTTCGCATTGCCCGCCCCAGGCGTCGGGTAGTACAGGTCAAGGTGGAAGCCAAGGTGATCGATGCCGTTGCGCAGCGCGTGAACGACGCCCCTACGGGTGATCTCTCCCTGCAGGCGGGCGAGGAACTTATGGCGCGTGGGAGACTCCGTCGCGAGACCGAGTGGTTCGACGAGATCGGGCTGAGTCGCCTCAACGAACGCTACGAAGTGGCCGAGGTCGAGAGCATAAGAAGCGGCATAGTCGCCTGATGCGCCCTCCGTCCAGCCGTCGTCTCTCATCTGGGCGACGATGAGCGTCTCCAGGCTTTCCTCGTTGAGTCGCCGCATGCTCACGCCTCGCTCCCAACCAATGCTTCCTCAAGATCATCATCAAGTTCCGCGAAAGCATTGTCGATCGGTTCGGACGCGTCAGGCAGCGTCGCTGCGATCGCCCTAACATCGACCTGCCCTGTCACAACGTCTGCAACGAGACGCGTGCGGAACTCCTGGAGAAGTGAAATCTCGTCTCGGCATCGGCTCACAAGCGATTCCAGCTCCCAGTGATTTTGCTCAATCAGGCGAACCATGCGCCGCTGCTCCGAAATGGGAGGGACAGTCACCTCGATTTCGTAAAGGTCCTTCCGGTCGACACCTGGAACTGCAGACTTTTCCGCATAGATCGTCTTGTCAATCGACCGAAGAAGCCAATAGCACCAACGAGGATCGTTTCCATAAAAGTTCGTCACAAAAAGTGCAGTATTGTGCGGCCAGAAGCTCGTCTCAACGAAAAAGACGGCTCCCGTCGAACCGTAGCGACCAATCACTACGCCGGGACCAGCCGCCCGAGACTCACGATGCGTCGCGATCGTTCCACCTGACGAGATCACTGGGAATGGGCCTGGCTCGCGCGCTTCGGCTGAAAGATCATAACCACGCTGGAGCCGCGTCACCCATTTGAGGCGCTTTTTCGGCCATAGATCCGAACTTTCCTCGGCCCCAGCACAACCCTCAAGGATCTCCATGTTCAGAGCGCGGTGCTGCTCCTCCAGCAGGGAAATGAGGCGGCGCTTGGCGGCGATGGCCTTGTCGATGCGGGCGTTCGCGTGGGCGAGGTACTTCACTATCGCCGTCTGCTCCGCCGGCGAGGGTAGCGGAAATTGGCTCGCCATGAACTTGTCAAGCGGAACTGTCTTTCGCAACCCTCGATACAGGGGCCGAAATCCCTTGACGTCGTCAACGGACAAGTAGAACCACTTGACATACTCGGCTAGGACATTGTCCGCCACCACGAATCGGTCATAGGCTCCGGTGATCATGCCGCGTTTCCGAGCACGTCCCACCGTCCGCGGCGTTTCGTCAACGTCGAAAAGGCACATTATCAAGTCGCCAGACTCGATCATCTGGTAGGTGTCGAACGATGCCGGGATCTTCCCCTTTCCGGTGCTAATATCACGCGAGATGACGCCTGCCTTCGTCAAAGAGAGCAAGTCATACTCACTGCTTTGAGCCCCGACCATCTTCCTTTTCGCGGCCATCACTAATTTGTTGCGCGACATCCTCCAGTGCGCAGGCACCGACGGGCACCAGGGCATCATTGTCCGCCTCTGATCTTCATAGCGCGGAAGGTCGCGGAACATCAGTTCTCACCCGCGATCTCGGCGATCAGGTTGTCTGTCTCCGCCTCAAGCTCACGGATGTCCGCCTTAATATCGGCCAAGGTGCGCATCGGCGCGGGCTTGTAGAAGTGGCGGGTGAATGAGATCTCGTAGCCCATCTTCGTCTTCAACTCGTCGATCCAGGCGTCCGGGGCGTAGGGGGTGACTTCGCGACGGAAGAAGGCCTCGATACCGTCGCCGTGTGCACCTGCCGGTTCGGTCAGCGGGACTTGCTCGGTGTCGCGAAGCTCGGTGTCGGGCTCGTACTCCACCACGCGAGTGCGCCCGTCGACGATGGCTTTATAGCGGCCGTGTAGCGGGTCGGGCACAGCTGCATGCGGGAGCGCTTTCTTGATGATGGGCGGCGCTGCCTCGTCGCGCACGCCATCCTCCTTGAGCTGCTTGATCTCCTTGGCCGTGTAGACGCGGTTCGGGTCCACCCCGACGATGCGTAGCGGTCGTTCAACGGTGATCTTGTGGTAGCCAAAGTCGACTCCGTCGAACACCTTGGAGCGATCGGCGTCCTCGTACTGGTCGAACGCGGTGAAGGCTTCGAGCACCTTATCGGCGTCAGTCTTAGAGACCTCGACGCCCTTTTCGCCGAGGTTCTTACGGAGCGGCGTAGACCATCCGGTGGCGTCGATGAGCTGAACCTTGCCCTTGCGGCGCTCTTCCTTGCGGTTGGAGAGCACCCAGACGTAGGTCGCGATACCGGTGTTGTAGAACATCTTGAGTGGCAGCGCGACGATCGCCTCGAGCCAGTCGTTCTCGATGATCCACCGGCGGATGTTGCTCTCGCCCTGTCCCGCATCGCCGGTGAACAGTGAAGATCCGTTGTGGACCGATGCGATCCGGGAGCCCAGCTCGGTGCCCTGCTTCATCTTCGAGATCAGGTTCGCCAAGAACATCAGCTGCCCGTCGCTGCTTCGCGTCACGAGGGAGAACTCGCTGTCGCCATCGTGCGTGACCACGAAGCGCGGGTCGATGATCTTCTTCGCGCCTCCGAGGCGGTCCTGATCGGTTTTCCAGCTCTTGCCGTAGGGCGGATTCGAGAGCATGAAGTCGAACTCCTGGCCAGCGAAGGCATCGTTCGACAGCGTCGAATACTCGGGACCACCAACGATGTTGTCGGCCGCTTTGCCGTCACCCTTCAGAATGAGATCGGCCTTGGCGATCGCGTACGTCTCGGCGTTGATCTCCTGCCCATACAGGTGGGTAGAGACCTTCTTGCCGGCAGGTTCCGTGAGATGGTGCAGCGTCTCCTCTGCCACAGTCAGCATCCCGCCGGTGCCCATCGCACCGTCATAGAGACGGTACGTGCCCGAAGGGATCGCGTCTGCGATCGGTTCGAACATCAGCCGGGTCATCAGTCGCACGGCATCACGCGGGGTCCAGTGCTCACCGGCTTCTTCGTTGTTCTCCTCGTTGAAGCGGCGCACTAGTTCTTCAAAGACGGTGCCCATGCCGTGGTTGTCGAGGCCTGTCGGCGACAGGTCAAGGTCAGGCGCGAGGAACTTCTCGATCAATGATCCGAGGGCATCAGCCTTCGTGAGCCGGGGGAGCTGGTTTCGAAGTTCGAAGTTGTCGATGATCTCCTGCACGTTGGGGGAAAACCCGTCCAGGTACGCCTCGAAATTCTGCCGGAGACGGGTCGAGTTGGAGATGTGGCGCAGGTCCTGCAGCGAGAACCCCGAAGTGTTGTAGAAGTCCTGCTTAGCCGCGTCCCTGAGCGGCGCATCCTGATCGGCGATGCCTGCACCGTCGAGCATCTTCTTCATCGTCATAACGGCATCACTCGTCGGACCTAGGACGCTGTCGAGTCGACGCAGCACTGTGAAGGGGAGGATCACATCGCGGTACTTGCCGCGGACGTAGAGGTCGCGGAGCAGGTCGTCAGCGATGTTCCAGATGAGCGCCACGATTCGAGCGTGGTTGATGGAGCTATGCGGCACGGGGATCCTTCACTCTTGACCAGACTGCCGGGCGGCGATCTGCTGTACGTGAGCCGCCGAGCCCGCGAAGGCGGACAGCTCCTCGGATATTCTCTCAGACCTGGCAGTTCCACCTCTGAACGAGAAGGGCGACGGCACGGCGGCATCGTCTGCTGCGACGGTCACTCGACTGCTTCCGGCGTCCGTCGTCTCCCCAGTTCCGACTGCGGAGCAGACTTCGACACGATCAGATTAGGCCTATGACGCGTCCTTCTCGCCTTCGCGGAGCGCAGCGAGGGACGCCTGCGTGTAGTCCGCACTGAATACCTCGAAGTATGCGCCGAACAAACGGCGAACCACTGTAGGGAAAAGCAAGACGATGTGCAGACCAAGAGCGATTATGAGGATGGTTCCGAAACGACCGAGCCACCCCGTGTGCAGAGTGCCTCCAAGGACGAGGGCCGTGAGAACGATTCCGACGATGCAGAGCGCGAGGAAGGAAATGTAAAGGCAGGCAGCCGCGGTCTGACTTACCATTCTGGCGAGGCGCCCATTGCGCTTGAGGCTAACCGTTTCGGACATTTTGATCCGCAGGTTTGCGAGGAACACGAAGGACGTGAGCATCGACCCTACGAGAAGGCCACTGCCACTCAGTATTGCAGAGAGCGTTGGTTGGGCTAGAGGGCCGCCGAAGACCGCACCGAGGATCCCTCCGGCGACAGGAACAAAAAAAACTACCAACCGAGTCGGCCAAGCGATATGGCTCGCTTCAGTACGGCGCAGCCCCCTAAACACCTGGCCAAACAGCTGCTTCAGGCTGAATCTCGCAAGGTCTGCTTCGCGGCCCATGGTTCCCTCCTTCGCTTAGCGATGAGTCTAAGACCAGGGTCCGACGGCCCACCATCCCGGGTCACGGACAACTCCCTTTACCTCAAGGACTTCCTCCAGTACATCTTGACAGGCATCTTCGAAGTCCTGGTCGCTCGGGCGGGTCTGCTCGTCGATGGGGTAGACAAAGCGCGGCCAACCAGCTGTGACGTTGATCGTTCGCTGCTTGCCGTCCTTGACAGTGACGATCTTCTGTTCGTCAAAGCCGTCGGCGTGGACGCCCAGCACCGGCGCCAGGTCAATGCTGGGGTGACCCGTCAGGAGCCTCTTGAGTTCCCGAAGAATCTGCACTGCCTTCGGCCCACCTGGATCAATGTTCAAGTACAGCCGGAGTCCGCGAACGCCGGCCGGGTCGACCAGAGCGCCATCGACTGCGTCACCGTGCTGTATTAGGTCCACACCCTGTATACCCACGTCATCCCGACTCAGATAGTTCTCCCACCCAACCCCATCGGCGATGTCATGTTCGCCTCTGAGCGTGAGCATGTGCTTACGTAGACCCTTGTCGAGTGCATAGAAGAAGTGGGTCATCAAACTGCCGTTGCCTTGGACTTCGAAGGCCGCCAGGAAAACTTTCTCACTGGGAGGCACCACCGCCAAAATGCGTGCGGCCCTCAACACAGCCTCGTCCTCACCGATGTCCTTGCCATCGACCTGCTGGTGCGTGTTGGTGTCGACCACCCGCGCCGCACTGCCGAAGGTGCCCGATGACCCGTACATCCGGAAAAGCCACCCAGCTTGCCGCAAGGAGTCAAGTGAGAAATAAGTGGAGCGCTTCTCGTCGCGCTCGCCTAGTCCAACTATCGCCTTGAGTTCTTCGGCGATGAGTTCACCAATCGGCCGGCCGCCGACCAAGAAGGACATGTCGAGTGGGTCATTGCGACGCGTCTCCGTCACATGAAAAAGTCCAACGCGATAGCCGTAAGAAGTCATCCATCCCCCACTTGACCACTTTCTGGCCAAACCCAAAGTACATCGTCACCACCTGACGACTGGCGTGTACGACGGCCGCGCAAGCCAGCCGGACAAGTATATCCGAGCAAATTTCCAGGTAGCGCAGCCGCTGCACCCGATGAACATACACCAAAAAGCCACATCCAAGTGACTTGTGAGGCACACACATACGGACGCTGGACCGTCTCCCCCTGGCTGTGCACTGCGGCAAGCTCGACGGGCCATGGCGACCTTGTACAACCATTTCAGGCGTGGCCCATTGGCGGCCACGGCCACCTTACGTCCCGGTTTGGCT
This sequence comes from Pseudarthrobacter cellobiosi, assembly GCF_023913755.1. Classification (GTDB taxonomy): domain Bacteria; phylum Actinomycetota; class Actinomycetes; order Actinomycetales; family Micrococcaceae; genus Arthrobacter; species Arthrobacter cellobiosi. The sequence goes on along the minus strand of NZ_JAMXBJ010000022.1, from coordinate 28,750 downwards.
AGCCCGATGCTTTTAGCTCGCGATCGATCATGCCTCGGGAGCACTCATTTCTTGCCCTGGCTAGCAGACGTTATTCCGTGACGGAACTCCACCACGTCCCGTAGCCGAACAACCTCTGGCGCTATGTGCGTGAGATCTGAGGCGACGGAGCTGCGCGCGGACGTTCGGAGCTGCCGATGTCCGGATGCTTTGTGCCGACACCCCTAGCGCAAGGCGACCCGCCCCAGCGGGGATGCGCGGCAACCTTCCATGCGGGCCGGAGTTGAATTCCGCCAGACGCATCTGCGCGCTCGAGGGTGTTCGGCTAGTGCAGGTCGTCATTGCTCGGTATTTGGATGGTCGGCGCGGGCCACGCCTCGCCGGTCTTGAGAAGTACGCGCGCTTCGAAGTGGTCTTGCATGCCTTCGACTTGGTCCATTTTCATCGTGTGCGACTCGATCCTGACCGCATCCGCAACTGCTTCAGTCGTAAGCCAAAGAATCTGACCGGTGGTCAGGAATGGTCCGATGGGTTTCGTCTCGAATCCGACGATGGGTTCTCCGGGCGTCGGAGTCTCGACATTGAATACCGGGACCCGCCATGGTTCGCCGAACAGGGCCAGCTCGCCAAAGATGTCGCCCAGGCTAAGGTCTAGCAGCCGATCGACCTCGCCGAACGCATCGGCGTAGACACGCGCCGGACCCGAAAGCGACTCGACGACCTCGTTCATGGAGTGCGAGCGGTACTCGGCACGCGGTAGAGCGAGATTCGGCTCGTGGTTATCTAGGGCCTCGGCTGACAGGCGCTCCTTGAGCTCGCGCCGAGCCGCTCGCAACGCCACCTTCGCGGCGTCGTCCAAGGCATGCAGTGCACTGTCAAAGTCGACCCACGCCTGGGACTTCGTCAGCGCCTGACTCACGTCGCGGGCAGCTTGGTCAAGTTGTGAAGCACCCATCGAGTCCGCGCCGAGCAGCTCCGGCACTGAAGGCGGCGCAACCCGCTGGTTCAGGCCGTAAGCGAACTCCTCCCTGGGCCAAATGTAGCGCGGCGTCATCTCCCCGGTCGTCAGTGGGGTGCTGGGCGCCAGCTGCGGCGCAAGAAGAATCGGGTACCCTGCCAGTGAAGAGCGCAACCAACCCAAGGTGATCCGGTGCGCGCCCTCCAACTTTGCAGCCATCTGTAACCACTTGTCCAACTCGTCTTGTCCGACCGCAGGCATCCCGAACCCAGCGACGAGAGGCTGATCAAGCAGGGCGGGGATACGACTGCCGTACATCAGGGACTTCATCATCATGCCGGCGCGAACTTCGAGGTGCTGCACGAGCGCAGGAATGCCGACCGCCTTGTCTCCTCGTTCATCCAACGGGCGGTTCCGGGGCAGCGTTGCCGCGATCTCCTGGACCACAGGGGTTTGCGACCAGGCATCGGCCAACCTCCAGATGGCGGACCACAGTTCGGGGGAGGTGTCTTCTCCAGGGTTCACGTGATGCGCCTTCCGCGAGTCGTCTGCTTCACAGCCAGTGGTTTCGTGTCAGTTTGGTGACCGCCTCACCGACAGCCTTAGCAGCGGTGACTTCCGGTGACGTTGAGACCCGGGACACCACGTCGGTCCACGCGGAGCATACACCGGTTCGCTCCTCAGACGGCGGGGAGGAGTCAGACGCAGCGGTTAAATCGACGGCTTCTGAGTGACGATACCTGACCGGCCACCCGTTTAGACCGAAGCCGCGGCCCTGACGTTCGTAGACCACGCCGGTCATGCCGAGTGGGCCGATGGTTTCCCGCAAGCGGTTGATCGTGCCGGGTGGTGCGACTTCAGCCAGGACTGTTGTCAGTGCAGCGATCACCTCGCGGCAGTGTGCGCTCAGCTGGTCGCAGGCTTCCTGACGCGACTGAGGGGCTCGTGGCCGCAACCGACGATCGCGACGTAGCCGCTGCCTGAGGATAAGTCGCCACAGTCGCACCGCGACCGCGGTAGGCCCATCGCTGTCCTCGGCCACCACGGTCGGACCCGCGAAGACGGCCGGGGCCTGCGCCGGGTCGACCCACGTTGTGGCTCCAGTTCCGGCCTGAGCCATCGTCTTCCCGTTCGCCGTCCGCCACATTGTCACCTCGACGTCCGTATCGTCGGGAAGGACAGCGTTCAGTAAGGCGGCCACGATTCCGGGCGCCTGCCCGCTGATGGTGTTGTGGTCCGACTCACTGACCCGCACCAAGGAAAACGGCAACTGCTTGGCCACTGCCAGTACCTCCGAGTCGTTGAGCATCCGCATCTGGGAGGAAAACCACAAACGGTTCTCGTCATTTTCGAGCAGGGTCTCTGGTAGGAGGACCAGTCCGTCTGCGTGTGCACGAGCGGCGAAGTAGTCGGCAAAGGAGTCGTGAACAGGCACTCGGAGCGTTGTGTGCCCAATCCCGGTGATCACGGCGTTGACCAGGCCGCTTCGAGCGACCGCCTCGCGAATGGCGGGGACATCGGTCGCAACGCCGCGCTCCTCAAGGAACACTGCGGCTCCGGCGATCATGCGTTCCCACTCCAGCGGATTTGCGTACCGCCGTCCCTCATCCAGAAGCTCAGCGAACACGACGCCGAGCACAGCGACCGCCAGGCGCACGTCGCCGCCATTGGCGCGGTCAGACATTCGCGAGACGGTCAACTCGTACACTGAAGCCCGGTCGGTGAACGGGACTCCACCGGCCACCAGTTGCAGGGCTAGCTCGAGCAGCATCGGATTGCCGGCGGCATCGGCCAACGCATGTTCAACCTGCGCCAACGCCTCGTAGCAGCGAGGAGAAAAGTCCTCTATGTCGCCTCCACCGGATCCCGCCAGAGCGGCTGGCCCCCCACCGTCGACGGTAACGAGCGTAGAGACGCCGCTCTCCGGTTCGCCCAGCACTTTCGCGGTCAACGTGAGCCTCTCCGGACGACCGAACGCAAGCGGGTATAACCGTTGCACCGTCACTGAGGCCGGGAAAACGGTCGCGCCAACCCCCTCGTCGCGCCCGACCCCGACCACCCGTGACCCGTGGGCCCCTGCAAGGTGTGTACGAAGGTCGGCGGCGAGCTCGGACCTGACCTGCTGCGGAAGCTCAGAAACACCATCAAGGATCACGGTCACACTCGGATCCCCCAGTACCTGGCGGCCCACCCCGCGCGACAACGTTCGACCCACCGCGGTACCCACGGCATCGGCCACCAACCGGTCTAACCGTTGCGCCAGATACGCCTCGGCGTGACACACGACAACCTTCCCACCAGCACATGCGGCACCACGACGCCACAAACGCGCCAGAGTGGACTTGCCCGAACCGGTCCGTCCCGTCATCAGGAGTGGGCCACTGACAAGAGCGAGGTCCTCCAGCCGAATGGGTGGGCTCTGCCAGCTGGCGCTCAACGTCGGCACGACGAGGTCGTCGATCTGCTCCGACGCCACCGCAGTCAGGTACTCCGCGGCCAGGGAACCAGTCCAGCGGTCGGCTTCGGCAAGTCGAGCGATGTCGCCGACAACGGCGACAATTTCGTCCCTCGAGATGAAGCGGTCGTCCAAGTCCGGCAGACCCGAGCGAGTAGAGATGACCCGGAACAGCTCATTGACCCGGCCTGAAGCGTCCTTCTCGGCGTCTGGATGAGTGGGTCCAGTGTCAAGCAGGGCCATGATCTCCATCTCGGCCGAGAGGAGCAGTGCCTCGACCGAGCCCGGTTCCGAAACAATTCGCGCACGCCCCATGACCGCGCACAAGGGGTCTTCGACATCGATCCCTAGAAGCTCTGCGATGGCGTCGTACTTGCCGTCGCGAGCTTCGTCCAACGCAGCAGCAACCGCGTACCCGGAAGGCCCGAGAGCGCCGTCCGTGAGCAAAGAGAATTCCGAGTCCGCGCTGACGGGCAGTTCAGCCCACCGGTGAACGATGGCGAGCAGCTCGGCCCGCGCCCACGTGTGAGGCTGCAGACGAGACTTCATTTGCAATCCGCGAACCACGAACGGTCCGGCCCCGCCAGGGGCATTCGCGATGACTTCCAGGTCCAGGGCGTCAACGGCCCCCTCGACGCGGATCCCGAGCACCGAGTCGTCAGCGGCTACGTCTAGAGCGATGAGAATCGCCTGGCAGTGCTGGTAGTTGATGCCGCGGACGGTATCGACGCCGCTCATAGGCAGTAATCCCCCTTGACGTGCGCGGCGCGAAGGTGCGGGTCGTGTCGGTTCACACCAGTATCACATCACACTGGAGGGACACATCTCGGCTATCTGCTATTCGCTGGACCTGCGGTCCACTAACGACGAACTCAGTTGTCGTCTGGCCGTCCTCTTGAAGTCTCACGACCCACCAGTTGCCGCCGGGTCTCCGCGACGAACGCGAGGCACGGCTCTCGCCTCCCCTCGGCGGTCGGTCGGTGCCTTAGGCGAGGCTTATGTTAGGTCGAAGACGGCTTCACGATTCATGTTCTGGAACTCGGCGCGGACGTCACGCAGTCGTCGTCCATCACCCACAGCCCAGAAGTACCAGCCGTTCGTCGCCTTCTTTCGTAGGGCGTGACCAGCGGCAGACGGCGACGTGTACCGTTTTCCATCGAGCTCAATCGCACCATCGGACGTTAGCACCGCTTCTCTGCCCTTGAAGTCCCTGTGGGTCGCCGACAAAGTGTCGCCGCTTCCCAGGAGCCCGGCCTCGATCAGGTGCTTGAGCTCGACCCAATCACCAGCTTTGGTTTGAGGGTCGACAACCTTGCCGCGATGGCCCTCCGGGACGGGCCAGATATCGAGAATTGCGTCGATCAGTTCTACGGCGCGATTGTCGATGAGCGATTCGTCCCAATCGTGGTGCTCCGTCTTGCTGACCACCCGGCCCGTAAGCGTAATCGTGTTGTGCTGCAGGAGCGCAGCGCGTTTGGCTAGCCAAGGCCCGTTGGAGACCTTGGAGTTCAGGGACTTCGTCAGCAAGGTCAGGTTACCAAGCCGGTGTACCCTTGCCTGGCGTGCCTCGTCAGCCTCCGGGGTCTCGACCGGCCAGGTGTCCTTCCAGCTCCGCGGCAGGATGTGCTCGATCGGGTACCCCTTACGCTCAATCTGCGGCTGCCCAGTCTCGGCGCGATAGTGGTCCTCGATGGCCTCGAGGAACATACGCAGTCTGGCCCGTGGAAAACGAGAGTACACAGCCTCCGTGCCGAGGGTTAGCCGAACTTCGTCGTCCCCGGGCCAATAGGTACTGGTGACATTGAGGCGAGTTAAGTGACCGATCACACGCCCCGGCAATTCGCCGGTAGAAACTCCCGTGCTGGCCGCAATGACGTCGGCGACGATGCGTCCCAGATCGCTGCCCGACAGGCGGAGCATCTGGCGACGATACACCCAACTCTCTGCAGCCTGAACGATCCTGTCGATGCTCTCCTGTGGAAGGTTTCGCCCCGGTTCATACAGCCAAATCAGCAACGGCTTCAAAACCTCGACGCCGCTTGCTCGCATTCGATAGAAAGCCATCACGGCAGAATCGAACGATCCTCCAAGTTGTGCTGCATCCTCGGTCCACGTCTGGTACTGCTGGGCTTGATGTTTGATCACCGGCAGCAAGGCGGCCATCCTCTGACCCGATTCCAGTTCCACCCATGACTTGAACCGGTAAAAGGTGGCCTGCGGACTGACTTCCTCGCCAGTCCTTGCCACCAACCATTGGTTGAGAAAGAGGGAACTGCGGCTTACGAGGTTTCGACCGACGCTCACCTCCCGCATCCAAAATTTCGTCTCGAAGGGCCAGTCCTCGCGGTACGCCTTCTTGGTGTCGCCGCCCTCACCGTTGAGGCGCTGGAACACGAAATTGCGCACCAAATCGGCGGCCGTTAACGGCGTCCCTCGCGCGTTGAGTGTCTCGAAAATTTCCTGCGAATTCTCTGCCGCCTCCAGCTCGATCGACACAAGTTGCAGACCGTCCAGGAGAACGTTGGTCAGTTCCTTGGCCTTGGGCGTGTAATCATCAGCGTCCCGCACCCCTAGCCATTGCTCTACGACAGTTGAGAAATAACGGTGGGCGGCAACGATCTGTGAGTCCGAGTGTGAGAGTTCCTCATAGTCGACAGGCGAATCTGCGGTCATAAGTTCATCGAAGGGCTCCCGGTCCTTGTTCAGGTGGCGGAGCTTGAGAGGACTGTCACCGTCCTCTACATACTTTTCGGAGTTGTGGGTCAGGTCTTCGAGCTGACCGGCGAGCTTCGAGAGGTTTGCCTGTGCAAGCAAAGAGCGTGTCGCGTCAGCAAGAACTTGCAGAGTGGTCAGCCGCTGCTGGCCGTCAATCACGTTCCACGTGGTTAGGCGTTTACTCTGAGCCTCGTGTGACTGGATCACGACGGCTCCGAGAAAGTGTGTGGCGTTGACGTGCGGCTGAGCGATCCGGAGTTCCGCGACACGACGAATGTCTTTCCACAACGGCTCCCACTGCTCGACCTCTTTCCAAACGTAAGGGCGCTGAAATAAAGGGATTACGAAATTCTGGGGCAGATTGAACAGCTGCAGCGGGGTCCGCTTGAAAGTCTCCACGATCCCAAACCTACCGGTAACGTCTAGCACGCTTCCCGCGCCGCGCGAGGATCGATTCTCGCGAGACCGCACTAGAACGCCAAGTCCGGACCTGAATTGCTGCTTGTCTCCACAGCGATGGAACGCCGCCCGGGGCTTTACGACTTGCTTGGTGAGCTTACTCCGCGCCGACGAAAGAAATAAATAGAAATGCCGCTAAACGATCAACACGACGCGTGCCATCCCCGAACCGCGGCCGGAACCGTCTCCGCGCCTGCCGGATCAACCCGGTCGTGGAGCAGTCGCATTGGCAGGGGGGGTGATCACTGAGCGCCTACTCGCCGCATCACGGCAAGCGCTTGCAGAAGACGTTCGGGAGCTATCAGACGGCGGACCGTCGCTGGTCCTGCTCAAGCGAAGGGCGCCAGGGAACGAATAGCCCTGCCAAGGACGTTTGCTCCAACGGCGAGTAGCGCTGTATAGGCTATGGGGATGGTAGGCGAGCTCCCCGGAACACCCGGGAATATGAAGTCATCGGCAGAGGCATTGGCACTCCTTGAGAAGGCACTGCGCACTATGGAGGTGTATCACTTTCCCTGGCCTCAGGACGTGGACTCTGGAATCGATCTCGTCGGTTTCGCGACACTTACGAGGGAAGACGGTGATAAGCGCGGAGCCGCGACAGCCTTCGTTGCTGGATTTCAGTCAAAGGGGACTGATGATTACTTCACCGATAATCAGGCTCGGTCAGTTCAAATCGAGCAACACGAGGAATACTGGAAAAGCGCCACGCTCCCCGTTTTTGTCGCAAGAATTAGCAACGATGGCGCCGCGTTGCTTGTTGAAGACGCCCTGTCGTCACTTCATGGGTTGGCGCTGATAGCACCCTACGAAGACCGGATTAAGAGTATCCCAACGACGGTGACGATTCAGTCCGCTGCCACCGACATCCGACTGCGCATGTTTGCGCATGCCTTGGCGCCCTGGATTTCACAGCGATTGCGGGCTCGGACACTTGCCCACGAAGACGAATTCCGAGGGTTGAATCGGCAATCCGCGTGGTCACTGCTTGACTATACGGCCGGACGGTACTCCGCATTACCCGTCCCAGGTTCTTGGGCAGATGTCCAGCAGTATTTCACGCTCGTGGACTACATGTATGCCGATTGGACTTTCAGGCAACAGCTATTCCAAGACCTCAAAAACCGTGTGAGTGCAGGGCCGGACGACCAGGAGTACGGGTGGGACGACCAGGAGTACGGGTGGGACGACGAGCCCTTGCTGGTCGGTGCGAAGCGGTCGGCGAACTCATTACGGACAGGTGCTTTTAGATTGCTCGGCGGAATGATCGAGCTGCTACTCAGGTTCGAGTCTCGTCTCTCTACGCTGACCGCAGAGCCCATGCCGGGCCAACAGTCGCTAAAGGCCTATAGGGCTCGGCTCGCCGCCTACCGCGAAGAAGATTCGAAGGAAAACTTGCATGCCTTAAAGAAAGCAGAAGAGGCGCACGAGCGGCCAAAGGAAGCTCTCGCGCGGAAGGATGTAGAAGAGGCCGTCAGGGTGATCACCGAAGTGTGGGAAGGGGCGGCAACCGCCCTCGGATACACCCAAAATGAACTAGCAGCCGCAGCCAGTCTGTACGGTGGTAACTTCAGTCCCAGCAGCCAAACGTTCTACGAAATTCTGAGCCGTACTGACGACGTTCAGACTGCGCTTCAAGGGGCGTTGTACACATGGGCCGCGAAGTCGTTTTACGTGCGGCACTGGGACTCAGCTGCCCGCGCTGTAGACGAGCTTCCACCATCGATGCGGTAGCCAGCCAACGTTAGTCAAGTCCAATGCCAGGACCAGAGCCCAGCTATTTCCCGCGGATTTCGAGCGGCTCGATCCGAAGCGGCGGTTCACCAGGCCAGACAAGCACGCCGTTTCCCAGCCGCGAGTTCTCCATGTTGAGCACATCCACCCGGGTGACGCCCCCGCTAGGGCGCGCCAGTTCGAAAATTTGTCGCTGATGCCAGCGACCGCAAAAAACGTGCGGAACTGGGGACTGACTGCCCCCAGGTTTTGTAGACTCCTTGCCCGGCTACTACAAGTACCGGAAGAGGCCGCTGTCACCGACCCGGATGCGCCGGCAATGGCTGACCGGGATCATCAGGGAGGTGCACACGGCCAGCCGCGGCACCTACGGGTCCCGCCGGATCCACGCCGAACTGACACGGGGCATGGGCCTGCAAGTCAGCGAGCACCTGGCCGCGGAGCTGATGAGCGTGGCCGGAATCGCCGGGCTGCCTGGCCCGGCCAAGGTCAAACGCCTGTGCGGCATCGCCACCAGCGACGATCTCGTGCACCGTAAATTCCACAGGCTGTCGCCGAACGAGCTCTGGGTCATGGACATCACCGAGCATCCGACGAGGGAGGGCAAGGTTTACTGCTGTGCCGTGATGGACACCTTCAGCCGCAGGATCGTTGGGTGGTCGATCGACCGCAGCCAGGACTCTGCCTTGATCGTCACGCCCTGGACATGGCCATTAGAAACCGCCGACCCGTCCCGGGCGGCATCGTCCATGCCGACACCGCGTCCAGTTCAAGTCCTGGGCCTTAACCAACAGGATCCGCTCAGCCGGCCTGATGCCCTCGTTCGGGACGATTGGGGACGGGTATGACAACCCAATGATGGAGTCCTTCTGGTCCAGCGTGCAGATCGAGCTCTTGAACAGGAACCGCTGGAAGACCCGGACGGACCTGGCCAACGCGATCTTCGACTACATCGAGATTTTCTACAACCGCCAGCGCCGCCATTCCGGGCTCGACTACCGCACCACGATCGGGCACGAGCTGCACTGCCAGAACCCATCCCAAACAGCCTGAGGCTCATTCTTCACGGGGTAACCAATCCCTAGGGCAGGTCACCGAGTCAACAAAAGCCGGGGCAGTCCCATGCCCAGCAGGCCCCCGAACACAGCCACGCCGATAAATAGGCCGCTCATAGTGGTGGCCGGGTTATTGAAAGCGAACCAAGTTCCGAAAGATGTTCCGATGAAGCTGACAGGCGGGCCGCCGAGAATAAGGCAGATACCGGCTACGTAAATCCCTGCTGCGCGTTTGTACTGCATGGTTCCCCCCAATGGTTGACCCGATGATCGTAGATTGCAGGGAACCATGAATGCGCCAAGGCGTTACGGAGGCTGCACCTCGTCCGGGAAGCCTCCGGCCGCGATCCTCTCGGCTGTGATTCTGTAGGCGTCGGCAATGTAACGCTCAAGATCGAGGGCAGCGACGCGCCAGAGCCCGCGCCCGCCGATCTGGATAGCGCGCAAGTCCCCCGCCTTTAGCAGAGCGCGGATCTGGTTGGGGCTCACATTGAGTTCTTCCGCGGCCTGCTCAATGGTCAGGAAGCGGTGCTTCTTCGGTTCATCGGTCACCGCACCATCCTATGTTCGGGCCCGCCTTCCCAAGGGTATGAACGATGGCGAAAGGGCGAGAGGAGCTGGCGTGCGACGCTTCGCCAGGGCCGCGCTGCTTTCCCCTAGTCTTAGGACGGAATCAAACCGCGCAGGTTCTCTGGCCGGTGCGACCCGTCAAAATTCAACCCAAGGGGGAAGTTGTGAAGGGAAGACTCGGGATACTTAGGGATTCTGCCGTAGTTGCCGAACTGAAACGTGCCGCCGACCTAAGGGCGATTCTGGACCGCAATGACTGAACGGAGACGCAGCGCACCTGACTCGGAGTGGGTGCAGATGTACCGGCAGGGCATTCCGACTTCGAAGATCGCCGCCGCGGCCCGTGTTGCGGAAACTACCGTTCGGTATCACCTCCAGATTGCTGCGAGGGCCGACCTGGGCATCCGAGAAGCGCACAAAGCGGCACTGGCGCCGCCAGCCCCGCGGATATCCGAGGCAGGCCTGCGGAACCTCGCCGACGTCATCACCTTCCATGAAGCCCAGGGCCGGCTGCCGGTCAGCCATGGAAAGACACCTCGAGAGCGTGCGCTGGCGGCATGGTTGGCAAACCGCCGCCGGCAGTCCGCCGAGGGGAGCCTCTCCCCCACGTATCGGGATGCCTTGGCGGTGATTCCCGGCTGGGACAAGCCCTCAAGCCGTAAAGCCGAGGATGAGTCGCGGTGGCAACACCGGCTGGAGGAGATCCAGAGAGTCAGGACTGCGGGCGGTGACTGGCCGCGGCACCAGAAGACGGACGATCCCCACGAACGCACGTTGGGTGTGTGGCTGCATGGGCAGCGCACTGACTACCGTTCTGGAAGAATGGATGCGGCCAAGGAGGATCAGCTGAACAACCTCCTGCCAGGGTGGCGGGAAGGCAGAGGTCACCGAGGCGGCCGACGCAAGTAGCTTGCCTTGTCGAAACGGAGCAGTTCAAGACCTCCGGCGAAATCGCTCCGGTCGGTGCAGGTCCCTGCGAAGCAGACGTTACTGGCCCAGAGACCGTCGCAAACCGCGCCACCTAAGCGCGACAACTGCCAGCGCTCGCTACAGCCCGCCGGCGCCCTTCCACTCGTCAGGCTTCACCCGCTTGATACTGGACGAATGTGCCCACCCAACATGGTATTTGCTGGATGAGTCGAGCCACTCAATCAAGCCATAGTTGCGGGTCCATCCCACAGCCTTGCCATAGATTCCGCTCACGTACACCAAGGGCCGGCCATACTTCGGGAACTCCCTGATGGGAGCCGGATCATCAATCGGACGGCTCTCTTCCGCATGGATCCGGGCAAACATGCGCTCGGAGTCCTCAGGAGTACCTCGCTTGATCACGGGTTAAATATAGAACATATATTCGAATACCTTTGACTGCGAGCTCGGAATCAGACAACCGCGGTCAGGTGCCGCGCCGCCTACGGGCCATGCTCAGCTGAAGGGTCGCAGAGGAGTTGACTGCCGGCGGACAGCAACTTCCCCGCGAAGTCCGTCGCACACCCACACTCGACATTGGTGTGCGACAGGTTGTGCGACACCAAGTGCGACAGGAGTTTTTGTTGATATTTGAGCATATTTAAACAAAGTGTCGCACTGTAGCACTGAAAAAAGAACCTACTTTAAAGACGCCTATTCATTAGCCGTCCCCAAAGAAAACTTTCAAACGTGTGCGACAGTGCGACAAGGTGCTGTTTTCGTTGATAACTCGAGGGAAACCATGTCGCACAGACCCTAAATTCGCTAGTGCGACATGCCTCCCACTCCCCTCCGCCCGAGCAATCAAGCATTCGCATCTCCGATCTTCGAGGGGTAACTGTGGCGTAACACTAAACATTTGAATTGCCGCCGGTGTCCGCGATTTGCCTATCAAAGATGATCAAGGTGATGATATGGTTTTGTTACTTGGAATTCCCAAGTGCGCAACTGAACATCAGGTCACGCTCGTCGGTAGGCGGCGTGGCTGAAGAAAAGTGCAGGCCCTTAGGGGCCAGGCTAACGCCGTCGGCAGGCGTGTTAGCTGGAGAACATAGTGCAGACGCCCCGTTTCCTAGGGGGCGTCACGTCACGATCGCTGGCAGGCGTCGTGACGGGAAGATCGTGCGGGTCCTCGCGGCCAGGTGCAGACGTCGGCAGACTCGTGCACTTTTAAACAACAATGCAGACGTTCCCTTTTAGGTCGACGTCACGTCACGATCGCCAGCAGGCTTCTTGACGGGAATCATGCAGGCCCCTCATGGGTCAGGTGCAGGCGCCGGCAGGCCCGAGCACCAAGATCGCGCAGATGGCTTCTCGTTGTGCTCCCATCTTCATCTTGGAGCATCAAATGCCTGCCGTTACCCGTCTCGACCTTGGCGCCGCTGCTGTATGCAGCGGCCGCAGCGTCATCACCCTCCGCCGTTACATCAAGGCCGGCCGTCTACCCGCCGTCAAGGATGGACGCAAGATCTACGTCACCAGGCCGGATCTTGACGCCGCTGTCACACCCATTCCCATAGTCGCTTCTGACAGCGATCTGAAGAGTTGGGCGCGCCGCATGGCCGCCGCTGCCCCGCCTTTTAGGCCTGAGCAGAGGGACATCATCGTCTCGACATTCACTACAGCTCTCGGACGTGCATAGCCGTGATCGCAAAAGAAAACCGCCCCGTCAGTGACGAGGCGGCTCAAATAGCGTTTGGCGGCGCTGACGACAATTCTAGCAGCTTGCTACTTACTTTTGATGAGATTCTCGTCGAAAGTGCCAACTACACTGCCAAAAGCGTAGGCAATATCCGACTAGATAAGCTCGGTTCAGTATGTGTGCAGAAAACAGAGGAAGTACTTAATAAGCAAAACGCGGCCCGCAAGGTAGCCGGAATGAAATCGCTGCATTCATTCCAGACTCTGCAGCCGATACAAGCCGCCATTCTGCTGGAGTCGGCTTTTTCCATCCGCGATGTGACTCCCGGCGGCACATCAGCAGATGATGGGCTCGGTCTGCTCTCGTTTTACCAGGACGAGGGTGATCACACTGGCATTTACCGACGCTCCGATCTCAGTCTCCTGGATCAGCTGGCGGGAAAACTCCGCCCGACCGGTGATCGGAATTGGCACAAGGAAGTCGAACTGGCATTGCGTCGCCGGGTGCCAAAAGAACCTGAGCTGGTAAACCCTGATGAGCTGCCATTGAACGACTGCTGGTACAACTACCGCACTGGCCAGCGGACCCCATTTGGTCCTGAGCGAGTGACCCTGTCGAAGTTTGCAACACGTCTGCCCTCAGTAGGACCTCCGGTGCCGGAAATCGTGAACCAGGACGGTACCGTTTGGAACGCTTGGGATTGGTTTTGCGAAGTGATCCCAGACGAGGGAACACGCACGTTGGTCCTGCAGGTCATCGGTATGTGCCTGCGCCCTGCCGTTGACTGGCGAGTCCTCGTGTACTTCATCGGGGACGGCTTGAACGGTAAGGGCACGATCCTTGAGTTGATTCGAGCGATCGTTGGATCGCACCTGGTGACCAGTATCCCGCCGAGCAAGTTTGCGGATCAGTTCTCCCTCAGCTCGGCAGTCGGCAAGCGTCTGAATCTCGTGGATGAAGATGACGTGGGCAAATTCATCGAGAATGCCGCTGTACTCAAGCAGGTGATCTCGAGAGACCCCATCTTGCTTGATCGCAAACACAAGGATCCAATATCGGTGCAGTTGATCATGAGCACCATTGCGAGCCTGAACGAGTTCCCGAAGCACAAGGACAAGACGGAGGCTATGTACGACCGCCAGATGTTCATCGAATTTCCCGAGCGGTTTGCGGGGATGAAGAAGAATCCTGCCATCAAGAACGATTACGTCAAACGTGCAGAAGTGCGGGAGTGGTTCGCGTACATGGCACTCCTGGAGCTGCCGGCCTATACGAAGCTCAGTGAGCCGGAGAGTGTCGCGAAGGCGAAAGCGGAGTTTCGTGCGGACTCAGACAAGGTTGTGGCCTTCTGGGAAGAATACGGAGACGGCTTTGAACGGGACTTCCTCCCCTTCGAGATGCTGTATCAGCTCTTCGTGGCACACGAGAAGCGGGTGAATCCGAAGGGTTCGGTCGAAGCGATGAGGGTGTTCACCGGACGCCTGAAAAAGCTCGTCGATCCGGGCGATTGGATAGTACCGGTCGGCGGCAACGGCAAAGACAAGGAACTGGGCATCGCCCAGTGGATTGTTGGCCCCGAACCGGCGCTCGCCGAGTTCGACTATCTGCTCGATGTAGGGAACTGGGATTGGGACCCATACGGCGACAACGGAATTGGTGGCGGCACGCCATGGATGAAGAAGAAGCGGAAGGCGCGCGGCTTTGTCCGCCGCTCAGCCTGGGAGGCGCACGATGCCGCCGGGACTACTCCGTACCTGGCACGCCATCCGTGAATGAATCGAACGTGCACACGATAACCAGCAGCGAAGAAGGAGATCACACGATGACCATGCCAGATGGGGCTTACCGGGCCGGATGAGTCTTCGAGAGGCGCCCTTCCGGCCCAGTCAGCGAGGGCATGCCGACACTGTCCTAAATTGAGGTAGTACGTCATCTACCGGACGGCGGGCCAGAGATAGGGCCCGCCGTCCGCAGGTCATCCTCTTAGGCAAGAGCGGCACCTACCTCGACCGCCGCGGTTCAAGTATTGCTCGCGAACGAGCCGTTCTTGAGCGGTTTGCACAGAATCGTTCCTCCCTTCGAGCGTGAACCAAGCCGGGGTGACATAGGTGGCCGAAAAGAATGGCGAAGCTCTTTTAACAAGGAGACTTAAATGTTAAGCTCTCTCCTGTTACCTAACTAAGGGACAAGAATTCTCCCCAACTGCCGACAGAGCCATGACTTTGTCGTGAATCCTCATTTGTAGGCGGAGAAGAAACTAGCAGCGTAGGCGGCGCGGCGAGTAGAAGTCATCCGAAGATGTCGATTGGGGATCGAGTGCGCCCTAATCGCATCGGCAAAGAGTTGGGGATATCTGTGCGGAAAAAAGGTACGGTCATGACTAGCACCATTTTTATGGTGCTGGCTCTCAGTTTTTCGGGTCCCGCGGTTGCCGGGGCCGCACCAGACAGCGGGAAGATTGCGCTTCCCAATGAAGATCAGACGCAAAGCATTTCGAAGCCAGTTCTGGACAAATTCGCGTCAGCCAAACCTTGGACTGCGGAGAGAATGAAGAAGGCGATTCTTGCGGATGAGCCGGAAGCCTCCGCGGCCGTTCCGCTTAGTCTCGCCGAAGCCCAGGATAACGTTAGCAAGGACAAGGAAAAGAAGGCTACCAAGGCGACGGAACCAGTTGCTCCACTGAACAATCCTGATCAACCAGGTCTTCTCGCTGCGACGGCTGTCCCTTCCACGGCAGGTAAGTTGTTCTATTACAATCCGTACGATGGGAGGGACTATGTATGCTCCGGTTCGGTAATCAATAGCAACCATAAGAATCTCGTCATTACCGCAGCCCATTGCGTCCATGGGGGTCCAGGATCAGGCTTTTTCAAGGAGTTTGCCTTCGCTCCCGCCTATTTCAACGGCCCCAACAGCTATTACGGCGTTTGGCACTACGAAATGGCGCGTACATTCAATTCATGGATCAACAGTAGTGACTGGTCACACGACCAAGCATTTGTGTCCTTCCAGCCACGGAACGGACAAGAGCTTGTTAACGTGACCGGCGGCAACGGACTTGTGACGGGTAACTCACGCACACAGAGCAACACGCGCATTTGGGGGTGGCCCGCCGGGGCGCCCTATACCGGAGAGGTTCCGTACTACTGTGATGGCACTTCTGAAGCCTTTGCTTTCAGCAGCACTGATTCGGCTCTCTACTGCGATATGACTGGCGGGGCCAGTGGCGGACCTTGGTTGAAAGACATCATCAACTACAACCTGGGTTACGTCTACGCAGTGACATCCCGCAGGATGCCGGTTGGCAGGCCACTTTTGCTTGCAACACCTAACTCAAGCGACGTGCTGAGCATGTTCAACCTGATGTACTAGTTCATATCGAAGGAGGTCGAGACCATGACTTTCGCGCACCTCGGCACGGACAAGCGGCGTAGGGCCGCAGGACTGATTCTGGCTGCAATTCTTGCAGCGCTCCTCACGGTTGGCGTGATTATCCAGAGGGCAAGTCAGGCACCCGGAGGGAGTGGCGATTCCACCGTCACAACACCCGGCGTCGAGGAGAGCTCAACCTGGTCACCGGATCGAATGAAGAGTGCAACCCCTCAACCCATGCCCGGCGTCCCCTAATAGTGGGGAATGCCCCGGTGGGCGTACATTTGCGGCTATGCAACAAATCCGCTGATGTACGCCCACCGCGGCGTTCAACCCAATCTGCGCATTAAGCACGCCCGGCCATTCGACGTGTGGATCGCCCGCCAGCACAACAGACAGCGGGTCCTCAAGTGCGGCAGGACCACTCACGCTATACGAAGTTGCATCTGGGCTCGAGATCAGCGTCAGCAGTCGGTAGGCCCCGGCTCCATCACCGCTGGGACCTCAACCGGGCAGTACGCCCGGACGAGCGGCGGCAGCTTCATCTTCGACAGTCGCTTCACCGTCGAGGACGTCGTGCGGCCCAACTGCTCATCGAGTGTGACCTTCAAACGAGCTGCAAGGATCTCACGCCGCAGCGTGTCAAACACCTGCTCCTTGCTCCTCGGGTCGTACTTTCTCCGGCTGGTCATGGATTTCCTCCTTGCTGCTCCCATTCTCGCTGGAGGCTGACTAATCGTCTATTGCTGAAGCCACACAGCAACGGCAGGGCTTCCTCGTGACTTCACAATTGGTGCATGACGCGTAATATCCTCAAATTTGGACAGGCCCATCAATAGCTTTCGAATCTCGTCCTAAGTCAGCCAACCGAGACTCATTCGAAGATCTATTGTTCAGCGGAGCGCTCCTGTACATATGTGCGTAAAAGGTTGATTTACGAGCGCAATTCGGACGATAGTGGCCCAGAATTGACACGACCGATTGCAGTTGCTCTGGCGACCACGAGACTGGTCCCTGGCGTTTCCTGGGACTACCTTGGCGTCATGAGCACGCTGACCGCGACGGCAACCACTGTCATTTACCGCGCATACCGCCTCACACTTGATCCGTCACCGCAGCAGGCCGAACAGTTTTCCCAGTGGGCGGGCGCCGCGCGATATATGTACAACTATGCGATTGCAGCGAAACGCAGTAGCCACCGGCTCTGGCTCCAAGAGGTAGCTTTTGCGACGTACGAGCAGGCGCTCACCGAAGAGCAAGCTCGCAGGGACATCAAGATCCCCATCCCGTCAACGCCTGACTTCAATGCTTGGCTCACCACGATTCGGAATACCCACCGGGACACGGCCGGCAATGGGTCCCTACTGCCTGGTCGTGACGGCCGGGAACATGAGCCTTGGATTCACGCGGTGAATCGGAGTGCGCTTGTCGGTGGGATGAGACAGGCAGACGAGGCTTGGAAGAACTGGATCGCTTCCATTCAGCAAGCCCATGCTGGCCGGCGAGTCGGGTACCCGCGCTTCAAGAAGCGGGGTGTTGCCCGAGACTCTTTCACGATCACGCATGACCGGAAGTCACCAGGGATCCGGTTGACGACAACTCGGCGACTAAGGATCCCGACTTTCGGCGAAGTCCGTATCCATGACCATGCAAGACGCCTTCAGAGGAAGATTCGCGCCGGCTCCGTTGAGGTCACTTCCGTTACGGTCAATCGTCGCGGCCATCGTTGGTATGCCAGTCTCACCGTGGAAGAAACAATTCCGATGCCCCGGCTGTCGAACCGAAAGAGGGCTGCCGGAATCGTTGGTGTTGATCTAGGAGTGAAGGTTACCGCTGCCCTCTCAAACGGGGACCTGATTACCAACCCGCGTATCAAAGCCTTACATGCAAAAAAGCTTGCACGCCTACAAACGGCACGTGCCAGATCAAAGAAAGGATCCCGCAACCGGGCGCAGCTCGTCGGAAAGATCGGCCGGCTAGCCCATCTCGAAGTACGCCAAAGAGAAGGTCACGCCCATGACCTGACGAACCACCTCGTCAATACGTGGGCGATCATTGGAATCGAAGACCTCCACGTCGCGGGTATGACACGGTCATCCCGCGGGACAGTGGATTTGCCAGGCAAAAATGTTCGCGCCAAAGCCGGACTCAACCGCTCAATACTCGACGTGGCCCCCGCCGGGATCCGTCGCCTTCTCGCCTATAAGTCGTTCTGGGGCGGATCCCAGCTGATAGTCATCAATCAGTGGGCGCCAACAAGCAAAACGTGTTCAACCTGCGGCGCAGTGAAAGCCAAACTTGCACTTGCGGAACGAACATTCGAATGTCAGGACTGTGGTTTCGTACTCGATAGGGATGTCAACGCGGCCCGCAACATCGCCGCTTTAGCAGCCGTCGCCCCCAGCACGGAGGAGACGCAAAACGCCCGCCGAGCCGCCCGTGCAAACCCGTATCTGGTACGGACGAGCACCGGGTGGCAATGAAACGGGAAGGCCACAAAGGGGTCATCTTCGCTCAGTGATGAGCGGACGTTCCACGCATGTCCGGATGGGTGTACGGACTTATCTCGGTGCGGGCCGAACGGCTCTACCGCTCCAACCAGGAGAGGAACATCACTCACTTGGACTCGCCTCCAGGCAAGGCGGGGAATGGCTAAACGGAAACCTCATCGGGGATGGGGCAGCGCTTGCCCGCTTAGATTCCGGTTCGGCTCGCAGACGCTGTGGTTAGAGTGGACAATCCCGGGTTTTGTGAAGAACCGCGTTCAGTCGTCGAGAAACTCGCGAATGTGAGTGGTGTAGGAAACCATAAAGTCCGGACCGGATGCGCCGGTGATTTCTGCCGCGCACGCAAAGGGCCGGCCGAAACTGAACGCTGCACGGTGGGCGTAGAGCTCAGGGGTGGACGAGCCATCGGTGGCCGAGGCGATGACGTGCCGCAAGTAGTTTTCCTGGTTTAGGAGAATCGTCACCGTAACGTTGCCGGCCCTGTCCATCAAATCTTCAGCCTGCCGAGAATCAAGAGGCAGTCGAGCATTAGCCGCAGCAATGCCGTAGGCACCACCGCGGTAGGTACCAGGGGCCTTGATGGTTTTTGTCATGCTGTGATCTTTCCGGCTGGAGTCTCATTGGATTGTCAAGATCAGTCATCCACATTCAACCAGATGTGAATCACGATTAACAGGTGTGTCGGCTAACCTCCCAGCGAGCTCTTCGCGACCAGCTCTAGTGACCAACGAGGCGACGCCGTCACGTCGCACGGGGTTTATCCCTAGGTGCTCGGCTCTTCCCATAAATGAGTGCGGTCACAGGCTCCAGTTCGGTAGCTGGAAGGTGGAGTCCTCCTCGTCAGGAGCTCCAGCAGAATCCAGGTCGTCATCGTCGTCGCCGCGCGAGTCGACTTCTTCACGTTCGGCCCATCGAACGCTGATCGGGTTGAGGTGCTCGGCGAGTGCCTGGAGGACTTCCCACGGGGTCTCCTCCGGCAACAGATATTCGAGTGCGTCCTCAGTCTCATAGGCTGTAGCGCACCCCGCCCACATGTACCCATCTTCACTGTCGTACGGGATTCCAGCATTGTCTGGCGTTAGGAAGGTTATGTGGAACTCTTCGAGGATTGCGTCCATGTTTGCGCCGACCTCTGGGATGGTGTCTGCGGCCCATTGGTAGGTCATGTCGCGAGCGTCGTAGTACGGCGCTCCGATGGTGAATTTCTCGTGAAAGAGCGGTTCAACGCCGTCGAGGCCTATGAGAAGGACTACGTCTTCAAGGTCAAATCTCAGGCCACCAACGACTCGCCATTCGCGTTCCCAGTCGAAGGTGTAGCTCTTGCCCGGATTCCGCTGATCGACAAAGGGTGTGATGGCCCAGATGGGGTTGTCCCAGTCGCGATTCTCGAAGGCCGTCTCTTTGAGGCCGTGGATAGCCTGATAGGGCGCTTTGTCGATGTCGAGGTACCAAACGCGCTGGCCGCCCTGCTTGAGCACAAAATCCCGTCTGAAGGCGATACCCCAGGACTTACGGCGGTCTCTTAGGCGGTCAAGTTCTGACAGGGGCATCTCAGTGAAGCAGGCAGCTTTGTGTTTGTCTTCGACCATATGGAGGCCGCGGCCGAGACCAAAGGGCTTTCGAGCCTCGATGCGGCCGGAGGTGATGATGCTTGCCAGCGCCTGAGGTGTCGTAGTCATGTGGACTAGGTAGTCGCTGAGGTCGCGCGTTCCGATGTTGTTGTGTGCCCAGCAGGTGTTCTGGTATTTCTGAACTCACGGAGCTCCTCTTGTTGCATCAACGTCGCTGACAGCCTAGCGCTTGGTCACACCCGTTGAGGAGCCACTTCTCCGTAACGCATTTACCGAAATCATTTCTGAAAAGCTCCGTCGGCAGCCTGCAGTGGATTTATGTCTTGGTCGAATCATCGTGTTCGTTCCTGACGTCAGAATTTAGGTCACCTGGCTGGGTCGCTGATTGAGTCTTCATTACCGGGTCCACGACGACGAACAAGGCGGTTTTCGGCTGTCGACGCACACTCGCGACCTATCCATCTTTCTTGGGAACAGAGGGCCCGGGTTCACGGTGGCGGCCACCGAGACCGATGAGAATCTGACTGATAGCAGGGATGTGGAACCACAGGTGAGTCCGCCGTGGACGACCCTGATAGATCAGGAGACAATGAATCCACGAAGGAGGCCGACCATGACTAAAGGTACCCACTCCAAAGTCTCGGCTCGAGAGGCTCAGGCGATGAAGATCCGCCGCGGTATCCGTGCCGCGCAGCTCCGCGTCGCCCTGGACAAAGAACGCGGCCGCGTAACTCCGGAAGCTGTGGTCCGCCTGTCGAACCTGAAGCTCCCCGAGGTCACCGCGGTGAAAGTGCAGCGGCACATGGCTGCGCAATAACTTTGGCTCGACCAGAAGGAAGCCCCGCCCGGTTAACTCGGTTGGGGCTTCCTTCTCTTGTTGGTCCTTCCCGGTCCTTAGTTGGGATCCACCTCGAGGGTTCCAACTCTCAGCCGTCAGATGGGTAGGCGTCGATGCTGTACTCCCCCACGCCATATTGCTTCAGATCTTCCTCGTATCCGCGGCGCTCAATCATCACGCGGTCAGCCTGGCGGTGGTCTTCGGCGAAGATCACCAGATCGTAGTGGAACCCCTGCAGTCCATCAGCCATTAGCCGATCTTCCTGTCCCGGACGACAGGGCCGCGAGGCGTCTGCACTGGCTTTGCTGCTTTGCTCAGAGACGCCTGGGACAACGTCACGGGAGGCTCTGTCCGAGGGCCGCGACAGCGGTCATCGGGAACTGGTGCCACTCGCGAAGCGATGGCTCCAGGGGCACCCCAACGACGCGCAGCGTTGGTGGGGCAAGAGAGCGCCAGCGAACGCAGTGGGGGCCCGGAGCGCAGCGGAGGGTGAGGGAGCGCAGCGGAGGGTGAGGGAGCGCAGCGACCGAAGGGATGTCGGCTGTGCCGACCACCGAGCGTAGCGAGGTGCCATCCCCCCTTATGCCCTTTCTCTTGTTCCCTCGCATCTGTAGCTTTAGCGGAAGATCGGGGGGATTTCTGTTGACATGTCGCAGGAAAGTAGCGCCTACCACTTGATTCCTACCCACCCATTTATGGTTCCTACTCGTAGGGGGTGGGTTGGAAGTGGCGCTGCTTTACTGGGGTTGAAGGCTTTTGAGTTCCTACCGGGTCTTTAGGTGCATGGCACCCGGTAGGAACTCGGAAAGTAGTGTCCACTCTGTTGTTTCCACCCACCCCTATTAGCTGTCCACTCGTGGACACTGGGTGGAAACTGGCGCTACTTTTCGCGGGTTGAAGGCTGTTGAGTGTCCACCGGGATTTATGGTGCATGGCACCCGGTGGACACGTGTTTTGAGCCGCTCATCGCAGGAAAGTAGTTTCCACCACATCCTTTCAACCAGACCATTTATGGCTTCCACTGGTGGAAGGGAGGGTTGAAGTGGAGCTACTTTACGGCGGTTGAAGGCTGATGGCTTTCCACCGGGTTTTTAGGTGCGTGGCACCCGGTGGAAAGCGTGCTGCCACGCAGCGCTAGGGGGTCCCGACGAAGGAGTGGACACCGGGTTTGGGCCTTCACCTGATTCTGATGTCAACAGGACACTGTGACGCAGGAGCAGTGGTCCCATACGAGGTGCCGCTGGGGTGATGGCTGAGGAACGAAGACGGCGCCACAGTGGTGGCGAGGGGGCTGCGCAGCAGTCCTACCCACGTTTGCGACACTGGTGGTTCACCGGCCCGCAGGGGTCGCTGCACACGCCCTCATGGCGCTGCTTCGGAGGTTGCTCCATGGTCGCTTCAGCGGTCGCGACGTCGTCGCTGCACAGCTTCCTCGCAGGACATCGGATCCTGTTTCAGACACTGCTCCATGAAGAGCCGCGAGCACTCCCCAGGGCTGCCCAGTGTCGCCGGCGGCAGCTCCAATACAGTTCGCCAGGAGGCCGCGGCGGTCCCGTCGACTTTGTGCCACAGCTTGTGGCGCAATTGCTCACAGCGGACGCCAAAGGGCTGGAGCGACACTGCTGCACGGCCTTCTCCGGGCGCATCAGGTCTTGCGTCTGCCTCTCCCCTATCGGGCTCTGACGGAGGTTCACAGCCCCGGATAAGCGCTGCATGCCAGGGGCGGGTGAGTCCCGTCTGCGCAGCGTCCTCAGCATGCCATCGGACACCGCATCGCAGGGCTTAGTAGACAACCTTATATTCCATTCAGCGCGTCCTCGGAGTGGGTGGTTGGCGGCTGTCATCTGACTGGACGTCCATCCTGTTTGGCCCCGTCCTACACCCCTTCATTCTTCGCCCGCCAGGGGATCCGGGGACACTTTGCTGCACGGTTGGTCACGAGGGGGAAAAGACGTCTGGAACACTCCTTGCAGGCTCCTTTCCCCTCGAGGGCAACCGGACTCCGGAGTCCCTGGCGGGCAGTGGGGCAATGCGTCCAAGTGCATCGCCAACCGCCCCCTCCCCCGGCTCTTTTGGCACCGTGCATCCACCCCTGCATGGCACTCGCCAGAGTGCCGGTGAGAAAAAAATTGCAGCCCGAAAGCTGCAAGCTTGCGCCCATGTGTGACCAGATATTGACCAGAGATGTCCAGCACTGGCCCGTGAAGTACACAAAATGATCCAGCACAGCAGAGGATTATCTGGATTCTGGCTGCACTCGGGCTCTGCTTCTGTGGCTGGCTGTTTTCTGGTCACAAAAAGCCCAGCTTCTGCCCATGATCCGCCCATAGCTGACCGGAGCGCTGCGACATGGCCACAACCGGCCCGTTCTTGGTCGCTAATCACCTAGCTTTGGGCCAAAAGTGGGTTTGGTTATGCATCGGTGTCCAGACGTAGCCAAAAGTGGCCACGATCAGCCCAACGACATGGGACGTAGTCTGCGCCCTCGCTGCGTGCGGACGAGCGTTGACGATCCTGCTCTGAGGGAACAGCGATAATAGTCACTGTTGGACTGGATAGGATCAAAGAAAGGTACGGTCAACATGGGGGTCAGCAAGCGGCACCACACGGTTCCAAAGTTCTATTTGAATGGCTTCGGATTTAAGGAAAGTGCGGACAGCACGCCGCAAGTAGGTGCGGCTGGTCGGGATGGAAAGCGCTTGGTTATCCCCACCACTCATGCGACTGTCCGGACGAACTTTTACGCTTTGTCCGGTCATCCTGACGGAGCCGACGTCTTTGAGAAGGACCTGTCGAGGTTGGAAGCTGAGGCGTCTTCTGTCATCAAGAAGGCGGTCGAGGGCCTTTGGCCGCTGTCCCCTGAAGACCGGGAGATCCTCGGGACCTTCCTCGCGTTTCAGTTCCTTCGGGGGCCGGACACCCGAACCTCTATGGACCAGATCCAAGGAACAGTGCTGTCCAAGGTGATCGCCCACATGGGCGCGGACGGTGTTCGAGATACGCTGAGCAAGGCGGCCAAAGAGTTTGATGACGACGTGGTGGATCGGCTGGTGCAGCAGGCTGCTCAGCCGGATGGGATAACCATGAAAACCACTTCGGTGGGCCATGTCCAACACATACTCGGACTGGTTCCGGGACTCATGCCCTACTTCATGGGGCGCCCCTGGGCTCTTATCAGGTTCGATTCGGAGAAGTTGCTGACGTGCGACACCCCGGTTGCACTTGTACCTGACCCGGACCTAAAGGACGTGTTTGCCGGTGTGGGGCTTTGGACAGCTTGGGGAATCACCATTCCTCTGACCAGAGAAGTTGGTCTGCTTTTGGCGAGCCCGATACCCCTGCTTCAGGAGGCCGCCGCCTCCAGCAGATCAAAGGAAGAGCTTAGGAACGAGATCCTCAGCGGCGGACATGACCACGAGCAGGCCGGCTCAACCGAGTGGGCGCATCTCTTCAATGGCCACACGATCGCCAACGCCCGCAACTGGCTCTTTCACCATCCTGAAGATGCCGATCTGGTTCCCAAGGACCTCCCCGGCCCCCGCGACCAGGAAGTTGAGTCTGAAGTCATCACGGGCTAGTAGTTGGCTGGCGCCCTCAGTCAGCAGAATTCGTAGACTCTGCTCACTTCATTGGAACCAACCATGATCGGATCCTCTCCGTACATGCCACGGCTCAAGGTCACCACGTAATAGAGGTTTCGTAGCGAGGATGGCCCATAGATTGCCATTACTGTGCCCTCGCCGCGCGGCTCTTGTTGACCGACTTCAGCGAGCAACGTCCTCCCTTCGTGCGTGTAGTCGAGTCGTTGGATTCGTGCTGCCGGCACCGCTTCGCCGTGGAGGTTCTTGGCAGCGCCTGCATAAATGATTTCCGCTGCTTCTTCATCCGGGGCACCAGGAATGAAGAAGGGACGTGGTGTGAAGGTCCTGCTGAGCAAGTACTCGTCGTTGTCTGTCATGGCGAAACCATAAGACGAGGAGAACGGCGGGTGTGGGATGACAGCTTCGTTCACCTGCGGCCTGTCCCGCGGCGTCCGCCGAGTCCCTGGTCCTTCCCGTGCCGCCACAGGATCACGTCCATGATCCGCAGCTCAGAGAGTGGCCGTTCCACCTCTGAGAGCCGGTGAATTTCCGCGAGGCGCTCGGGCAGGCCGGTGCCGTCGGTCAGGAGCCGGTGCCAGTTCATCCACTGGTCATCAGAGCTGTCCGCTCCGATGACCAGGCCAATGACCTCATCCCAGATGGGGATGAGGTGGGGCCGTTTCCTGGCCATGATCTTGCTTGCGGTTGTGGCGCCGATTCCCCAGCGGTTGTTCTTTTTCCTGCGGAGTTCTTTCCACAGCAGGGCGGCAGGACCCCGGCCGGTGAGCAGGGCTGCTGCTTTTTCGCCGCTGAGGCTGCTCAGAGGCACATCGGTGGGGATCTGCTTCAGCAACTCTGTGATGCGCGCTGCTGTTTCCGGTTCAGCGAGCCCCACCATGGCTTTTGCCGGGACGGTGACGCTGAGCATGGACACTGCCACGGCGTCACTGTCCGTGATGACGTCTCTGTTTGCTGTGTCTCCGCGGCCCGTCCATTCATCGAAGTGGCTTCCAGTGCTGAGAAGCCCCTTCTTGTCGGGTTCGTGGTAGTAACGATGCAGCAGCCTGGCGGCCGCCTTCACGTTCTGGTCGCTCAAGATGTCGGGTAGATCCACGGTGCCCTTTCGGTTCTTCTATGCGCACTGCTGACGTACGCTGTGTCAGTTCGTTGACGGCGGGCGTCCAGAAAAAATTGCGTGGGGGAAGCTCTGTTTCGCAGGGCCCCGCTCAGGAGCAGACACCCATCCATGCTCGATGATCGGGGCGCGATGAGTTGTCTGAATTTGGATGGATCTACGTCAGGTCAATCAGTAATAAGGTCGAAAATGTCGTCCACCTCGACACCCCGAACCAAGTCCAGGGCAAGCGAATAACCGTCCCATGAGTTCTTGGTCTTCACATCCACCAAGGCATTGATGACCTGATTTTCCAGCGCGCCGGGGTCTTCCATCTCAATGCGCGTGCCCTCCGCATTCAGAATGACCCCTGCGTAAAGACACGGGGCGTCCGTCTCCACGTCGTTGACGTGTATGTGGGCATGTGTGGCGCCCGGTACTGCTTCACGTAGTGCGGCCGCGATCCTCGGAACCAGTTCGTCTCGCAATTTGATATCGAAATCCGGATTTGTCCAGGGCATGTCCCCACCCATCACTAGCCTCACGGGTTCGTCCGCCCCCGTACCAGCACCCTACCGCGACTCGGGACCGGCCGTTTATCTTTGTGCAGCAGCACGATTAGCATCAGAGACCAGAGGGAAGATCATGGAATCCGAATTGGACGCTGGGGACATGGAAATGACCTCGAAGGAGGCCGCGGCTTACCTGAGCGGCCCGGTCGGTTTCGAGGTGAGCGCGAAGTTCCTCCGCAACCTCCGTTACGTCAGCCGGGGTCCCGTCGTTGAAAAACGAGGCTCCCGCCTGGTCTATCGGAAGTCCACCCTGGACGCCTTCCTCCGTGAGAACGGCACTGACCCCACAGTCTGGTACGCGGGCATGTGGCGGGAGGTGGCTGGCCAGCTGCGCGTCATATCTGAATCCACCGGAGACGACGGGTTCAACTCGCTGATCGAGACCTTGGAAAAGCGCGACCCGCGCGATGACTGGGACCCTGACCAGGCGTAGTAAGCAGTCTCAGGCCTGCAACGGCTCGTCGCAGCCCTTGCAGGCCTTCCGGGTACCAACGCTGGTCTCCTCGATGACCAGCAGCCTCTTGGGGTTCTCATTCCAAACATTGCCCACTGAGTTGCACCAGGCCGGGTGGAAGACCTTTCCCGAACTGACCGCGTAGACCTGGCCGGGACCGACCTTGGGTGATCCATCGCTGCGGCGTGAAGCCGGCTCGACAGAGCGCAGCTCCCCCAGCTCTTTGGACTCCTGCTTGGCTTTGGCTGCCGCCTTCCAGGTACGGCGCTGCCGTGTTGCCATCAGGACTTCCCGCTGTCGATGATCTGGGAGACAGCGGCTGGGCAGAGTTGGCAGTCATCCAAGGCAGAAAGGTCCATGGGAGAAAGTTACACCAGCCGCTCCAGGGGCTTTCAAACTCATCCCACCCTGATCCTGCACCACGAGGCACCCCCGATTTATAGGGAGCAGCCGAATGAGTTGTTACGGGTGCAGCATTCTGTCGGTGCCTGTGGCTAGTGTGAGTCAAATGCCCGCGGGCAGTAAGGGGGGCTCATGCCGCTGGTGGCGTTTCTCGACGGGGAACGAATCGAATCCTACTTAGCCACAGATGAGCACTGGGATCTGATGAAGAGCGTGTACAAGAGCCGGTCTTTGCTCATGCGGTGCGGGGTGCCTGGAATCCCGCGCACGTCCAGGCGCGGCCTCAAGCATTTTGCCCACAAGGCCGGTGTGCGGTGCGGCCTCACCGATTGTTGGAACGAGTCACCTCAACATCGCATGATCAAAACTCTGATCGCGCAAGCCGCAAGAGATGCGGGCTGGCAGGTGAGTGTGGAATGCAGCGCAGAAGGTCGGGCGTGGACGGCGGATGTCCTGGCAGAGAGCAATGGCAGGCGCCTGGCGTTGGAGGTCCAGTGGTCGCGCCAGTTCGCCGGTGAGTTTAGGCGCAGACAGGAGCGCTATGCCGCTGACGGCGTTGAGTGCTTCTGGTACGTCCACCGGCGAAACAGGGATGAGGCCAGGCGTTCCGGCGTGCCCCATGTCGTGTTCGAGGGCGACGATGCTCCGTTTGATGTTCTGGCGGAGAAAGCGTTCCAGCAGGCAGCGGCGGTTGGTCTTCACGCACACGTTACTGCTCTCCTGCTGGGGCTGTATCTTGACCGGGTTCAGGCGCGGATAACCTCGGTGACGATTCAGCATCTGACCGACAGCTGCTGGGCCTGCAAACGGCCATCCACAATTTGGAGGATAAGCGCTGCGTCCCTCCGGTCCCGTTGCCAGGAGACAACTGAGGCCACTCGGACAGACTTTCCTGTATGGCCCACCGAACGCATCGAGACTCTGATTGCGGGCGACGTCGCAGCAATTCCGGGCAAAGGCAGTATTCCGCCACTGGCTCCGTTGCGGATGCACCACTCGAAGAAGGCAGGGAAAACCTACTTGGCCTACGGGTGCGCTCATTGCAGGACCGGCTTTTTCGGTGACGCCTTCCTGGAGCTGGAGACCCGTTGGAAGTCCGTGACCATACCGGTGACAGCGCGCATTCCCCTCGCTGATGGCATTCTCACACAGGTCCATCTGTGCGCGGACAACGGCTTCGGACCATGCAGCCAGGACCCGTCAGAGAGCCAGCAGCCGACGTTTGACGGGTACATTCCTGGCCAGCATCAGCGCCGCCAGCTGACGCGGACAGACGCAGTAGACGTTGCGCTGGTGGGAACGGAGATTTCTGCAAGAGACGCCGTGGTCATCATGACCGGGCACCGGTATCCGGACCACCGGGAACCGACGTCCAGTTCCTGGTCATCAACGCGCAAGAAGGAAAAGCCGCAAGAAGCCGACATCGCCTCCTGCGATTGGTGCGGCAGAGAACCCCATCGTCAGTACGAGTGCCTTTGGCGCCGGCTCAGGGCGAAAGCAAACGCAAGCCCCGACTACCGGCATTACTCGGATGGCGTTTACGAGGGCATCTCCAAGGGAAGAACCCCTGAAGACGAGGGCACAGCGATGATGAAGAGGCTTCTTGAACGGTGCGTACCGATTCCGCGCGCCTAATGTGGAGCTATTCAGCATCGATAGAGCGGCAGGCAGCGTGACGAACAGGTCCACAGTCATATGGAATAGGCACGCGTACCAAGCCGGAACCCTGCTTAGCCGGCATCACCTTCCCCACGTCCTTCAGCATCGGCAAGACATCAGATACGAAGGCATTGTTGGCTCCCT
>NZ_JAMXBJ010000021.1 GCF_023913755.1 Pseudarthrobacter cellobiosi | reverse complement strand
CCGGCCGACGCATCGAAATAAAGACAGCCAAAGCGTCAGACAGGCTCTGAGTCAGACCAACCCGACCCCCACATCAATCATTACTGACAGGCTCAACCATCTGGCGGGCTCAACTACCGGCCGCATGCTCAACCACGGGATCCGTCAGAAGTCCCGGTGAATTGCGTGTGACAAAAGTTGTCTGGTGGCTGAAGTGGGGGCGTCCTGTTGTGGATGGCCGGGTAGGCGCTTGGGGTGTGCGCGACATATCTGAGTTCAAATGTTGCGCACATCACATTCGTTGCCTACTCTGGATGAGGCTGCAGAGGCGCGGCCATTGGCTGCAGCGTCGCGGCCTCCCCGGCTGCAGCGTCGCAGCCAAGCAAGGAAGGCATGATCATCTTGTCCGAAAAGCTCAGCATTCTCGTCCGTATAGATCTCGACCACGCGAAGGCCCAGGTCCTCGCCAAGGGCCACGTCACCGTTCACAGCATCCAGGCCCTCTACGTGGTGGTGAAACGCGCAAACGCTTTGAAGCACAACCTGGACCTGGAATTGGACGTGCGCAACGCCCGCGTGGATCCCGAAGCCCTGCGGCAGCTTCAGGTCTGCTCCGAGACCCATCACCTGCCCGCCAGGATTGACCCGCAGCAGACGCACTGCACGCTGAGCATCCTCCCGCCCCGCCGCGTCACCGCCAAAGCTGCCGAGTTCAGCCACGCCGCAGCCTGACCCACGCCCTTAGCGCGAACTCCCTTTAGCACGCCCTCTTCTTAGCGCGAACGGGCGCCACAACGCGCTTGAAGGAGGGCCGCCGTCGGGGGTTATCCGACGGCGGGAATCCCGCCGGCCAATTCCGCCGCCGCGGCGAGGGCCCAGCGGTCGTTCTCCGGATCGAAGAAGACCACCATGGATGAATCGGCTTCGCGGGCCTCGTCGAGGGCGAACAGCAGGGCATCCTCCAGATGCTGCGCGTGTTCCAGCCGTTCGGGAAGCGTGCCCGGAAGACCGCCGTCGTCAATGACGACGTGGGCCTTGCCGTCCACGATGACCTTCAGCGCAAAACCCTGGTCCTCATGAAGGGACCCCCGGGTGGATGCGATTTCTGTGACTTTGTCGGCCCGGACCAAACCGTTGTTGATGGTGCGGATCCACACTTCACCCATGAGACCTCCTTGGCTGAGAGGGGCAGGCGGAAGCGCCCCACAAGGCAAACGTTAGTCCTCGCGGGGCCGCTTGTGACCCCCTAAAAGCTGGCGAATTTCCCGCGGCATAAGATAAATCTGATGACTTCGCCAGGAACCCCACAGCCGTTCAACTTCCGAAGCATCGCCATACCCGCCTTCGGACCGGCGCTGCTGTTCTGCATCGGCGAAGGCGCGGTCCTCCCGGTGGTGGTCCTCTCCGCCCGTGACCTCGGCGCCTCGGTGGCGGTCTCCGCTCTGATCGTCACGCTGATCGGGCTCGGCTCGTGGTTTTTCAACCTGCCGGCCTCCCTCATCACCCTCAAGTTCGGCGAACGCTGGTCCATCGTCGGCGCCGCGGCTGTGGGTGCCCTGGCGCTCGCGGCCGCCGCCATGTCATCCATGATTCCCAATGGACTGTGGCTGCTCGCGGTGGCGATGGCCGTCGTCGGGATGGCCGCCAGTGTCTTCAGCCTGGCGCGGCAGAAGTACCTCACCGAGGCGGTGCCCGTCCAGTTCCGGGCGCGGGCGCTGTCGACGCTGGGCGGGGTCAGCCGGATCGGCGTCTTCATCGGGCCGTTCATAGGTGCCGGCGTGATGCAGTTCGCCGGGATCGCCGGAGCGTACTGGGTGGGGGTGGTGGGCATGGCGGCCGCCGCCGTTTTGGCGGTAACCATCCCGGACCTGGTGGTCCCGCCAGCGCCCGACGGCGGCCACAAGGGTCCGGAGCCGACGCTGCGGAATGTGGCGGTTTCGCATGCCCGCGTGTTCCTGACGCTGGGGGTGGGGGTCCTGCTGCTGAGTGCGCTGCGCGCGTCCCGCCAGGTGGTGATCCCGCTGTGGGCGGACCATCTGGGCATGGATCCGGCCCAGGCTTCCGTAATTTACGGGCTGTCCGGGGCGATCGACATGCTGGTGTTTTACCCGGCCGGCAAGGTAATGGACCGCCGCGGCAGGCTGTTCGTGGCCATCCCGTCCACCATCATCATGGGCATCGCGATGCTGCTCATTCCCATGTCTGCGTCCTTTGGCGGGCTGCTGCTGGCGTCGCTGCTGATCGGCTTCGGGAACGGCATCAGCTCCGGACTGATCATGACCCTCGGCGCAGACTTCTCGCCCGACCGCGGACGCGGCCAGTTCCTGGGGCTGTGGCGGTTCATCGCCGATGCGGGATCAACCGGCGGGCCCGTCCTGCTCTCCGGGGTGACGGCGCTGGCCACCCTGGGTGCGGGAGTCTCGGCCACCGGTCTGCTGGGGTTTGCTGCAGCTGGTGTGTTCGCCGTTGTGCTTCCGCGGTTGCGGCACCGGCGGAACTACTGACCCTCTCTCCTTCGCTGGATCCACGATGTCCTTCCCCGAAGCTGCTGACCGGTGCATCCGGCATCATTATCACTACCGGCCAGGTGTCACACTCACCAGCTTTAAAGACCGGTCACTCTCCGCGGCCAGCCAGGCGGGCCTGGTGAACAACCTCAACGACGGCCTCGCCTGGGGCCTCTTTCCGGTCTTGTTCGTCAGCTTCGGGCGGGCCTGGCAATTGTTGCGGCAGCCCACAGCTTCGGGCCCTGGCTCGTCGCCGCAGTCCTCCTGGGACTCGGAACGGCCATGGTCTACCCCGCCCTCCTGGCCGCAATCGGCGACGTCGCACACCCAACCTGGCGGGCCCGCTCTGTCGGGGTCTACCGGCTCTGGCGTGATGGCGGCTTCGCCATCGGGGCGCTCCTGTCCGGTCTCCTCGCTGATCTGTATGGGATTCCCGCAGCCATCGCCGCCGTCGCCGCACTCACCGCCGCATCCGGTTCAGTCGTCGCCGTCCGAATGCGCGCCAACGATCATACGACGAGGTAGAAACTGCCCTTCGCCTAGTACAGCAGCCCACACGATCCCGCATGGACGCATAACAGTCAGAGGACACAGTCCATCGGCAGTCACGACACATATCGACAGCACAACGCCGCCACGCACCGCCAAAATCCACAGCCAGAACCCGGCCCAGGACGCTGGCGGCCGCATAGCCCCAGCATCTGCCTATGGAGAGGCGGTCAGATGCACGACGGAATCGGGACTGTGCTCTGCATTGCTTGCGGCAGACCCTGCCACTTCTTCCTCCACGAGGGTGTTAATCCCGTTCAAAATCCCGCACAAATGGTGCCAATGCCAAAGCCGTTGACACCCTTCCCCGCCCGGCGTGTACTTGAATCGGCGTCTGCATTAACTGAAGCCAAGCCACAGAGCGGCCTGACCTTTCCGTTCCACCGGACATAGACGGAGGTCTAAAAATGGGACAAGCACGCGATGCAATGGACCGCTTAACCACTGCCATGACGGCGAGGGACAAAGAGACACAGGCAGCGTGTTACTCAGCTGATGCGGTGGCCTTCACGCCCGAGGAGGGCAAGCTCGTCGGGCCCGAAGCCATCAGCAACTACCTGTCGCAATTCGGGGAATCGTTCCCGGATATCACCTATGAGTACGCGCAAAGGTACGAGGCTGGAAATGTGGCGATCGATGAGGGCTTTGTCGTCGGAACCAACACAGGACCGCTGACCACGCCGTCCGGCGAAAGCCTGCCTCCCACCGGAAAGAGCATCCGAGTGAGGAGCTGCGACGTCGCCCACGTCGAAGATGGCCTGATCACAGCCCACCACTTCTACTTTGACCAGATGGAGTTCCTCGGACAACTCGGACTGCTTCCGGAATCCCTGTCCGAGCCCTGAACCCGCAGGGTAGAGGCCCGAGGATGCGTAGGGTACAAGGGATTCGACTACCGTGCAGGTCCATCCCAAGGCTGGAACCTTGCACACTTCATGCTCCTCGTCGCGATCAACGCACTGGTTTTGGGTGATAGTTCTGCATGGTGACTAATTCCCGGGCGGTCCAGCCGGCCGCGCATCTTCCGGCTATTTCGACCACAGGACCATCCCGCCCGGCTGGCGCGACGGGCGCTGCCCGCCCGTCAGTGGAGATACGGTGACGGCCCCCTCTGGAGGCTCCCTGGTCCGGCGGGGGAAGGAGTTTTACGACAACCTCCCGCTGCCGCTTCCTGTTGTGGCCGCGATTGTCCTGGATCTCCTCCTTGCCCGGCTCCGTCCGGTACCGGTTCCCGGTTCCCCCTCCCTCCACCGGATGGCGGGGGCGGGACTGCTGCTCGCCGGCGTCGGCCTTAATCTTTGGGCTCTGGCTGAACGGCGGCACCGCACGGCGGGTCCATTCGCGCTGGAGCGGCCGGAGGAGCTGGTCACCACGGGTCCCTATGCAATCACCCGTCATCCCATGTACGTCGGCTGGTGGCTCATCCAACTGGGAGCAGGAACCTTGGCCGGTTCATCCTGGGTCCTCGCGACGCTGCCGGCCGAATTGATAGTGGAACACCGGGGTGTCCTGGGTGAAGAGGCCATGCTGACCGAGCTCTTCGGCCGGTCCTACCTCGATTACGCGGAAAGGGTTCCACGCTACCTAGGATCCCCCTTCCGGGCACAGACTTGGTTCGATTGGGGAATGGAACTCTGCAAAGCACTAGACGCACATCAATTACGTGGATTACAGCACGCGGTACTAGACCAAACAGGAACTCGGAACGTTCGGCGGGTAATGGTTATTGCAAGACAATACCTGCAGCGGGGTGAAATTCTTTCCCTGGCGACAGCGCAGGCCACCCCTCCGCGCGCGGTCTCAGCCACGGGCATACTGGGGTTCGCCGCGGCTGGCGTGTTCGCCGTCGTGCTTCCGCGGCTGCGGCACCGGCGGAATTACTAACTTTGATTGACTATCGGCGACAGTAGCTGCGTCGTAGCGGAAGAAACTTCAGGTCAGGCAGAACCAAAGTTGATCACATCGCCCTGGAGACCGGGACTGCTGGCCGTAAGCTGACAGTCCGACTTGATGCCGTTGACGGTCAGGCCGGTGAACGTACCCGAACCGGCCTGGCTGGGAGTCGGGATAGCCACAGTGCACTTGTTCTGGGGACCTGTAGGCGGTTGACCTGTGAACGTGAGCGTAACTGTCGCTGTGCTTTGAGTTTGGTTTTCGAAGGCATCAAGAATTGAGACGGTGACGCTGAACCCGTTCTTCGGGACCGGAGCGCCGATGGGACTGAACTTCAGCCGGCTGGGCGCCCTGCAACCGAGCTGGTGACCGTGAAGTTCTCCGCGACACCAGCGGCGGTCGTCGTCGTGTTGCTGGTTCCCGCAGCCGACCAGTAAGCGAAGGCTGCGCCGCCGCCGATGGCCAGCATTGCGGCGGTGGTGATGATGATGCGCTTCTTGCGTCCGATTACTTTGCTCATGTGAGACCCCTAAGAATTTGTGCGGTATTCCGCCGACCTTGCGAGCCCCCAGGCTCTGATATGAATTCCTTCCCGGACCAGACGCAACTTACGCCGGGTAATTCCTCAAGATTTTTGTCAGCTGAGATTAGCTGCGGCATCGGCGGATCCACAAACGCCCTGCGCGAGATGGCATTTCGCGCCCGGCTTACCCGTTGCCAAAGGAACGCGAAAGGATCACCCTGAAGTAGGCCACGTTTGACGTGTTGAGTGTGGAGGTCAGGGCGATGAGCACCACTTCAGATGACCTGTTTCCGGCAAAACCGGAGGCAGAGACACACGAACTCAAACGGGTCATGGGCCCCAAGCTCCTCCTGCTGTTCATCGTCGGCGACATCCTCGGCGCAGGCGTGTACGCAGTCACCGGAACCATGGCCGGGACGGTGGGCGGCATCGTCTGGTTGCCCTTCCTGCTAGCGTTCGTCGTCGCGACGCTGACCGCGTTCTCCTACCTCGAGCTCGTCACGCGGTACCCGCAGGCAGCAGGGGCGGCGCTCTATACGCACAAGGCGTTCGGCATCCACTTCGTCACGTTCCTGGTGGCCTTCGCCGTGGTCTGCTCCGGCATCACCAGCGCCTCCACCTCCGCGAACGTCCTCGCCCAGAACTTCTTCGGCGGCCTGGAGATCAACGGCTGGATGGACGTGCCCGCGCAAGGTGTGATCACCGCCGTCGCGATGGCATTTATGCTCCTCCTGGCCGCGATCAACCTGCGCGGCGTGGGGGAGAGCGTGAAGTTCAACGTGGTGCTCACGCTGGTGGAGATGATCGCCCTCTGCATCGTGATCGGCGTCGGCTTCTACGTTATGACGCAGGGCACCGGGAACCCAGGCGAAATCTTCGTGTTCAACGATTACCAGGACAAGGGACTGTTCCTGGCGGTCACCGCAGCAACCTCCATTGCTTTCTTTGCCATGGTGGGCTTTGAGGATTCGGTGAACATGGTGGAGGAGACCAAGCACCCCGAGAAGATTTTCCCGCGGACCATGCTGACCGGCCTCGGCATCTCCGTCCTCCTCTACATGCTGGTGGCCGTCTCGGTGGTCAGCGTGCTGTCGCCCACCGAGCTGGAAAACATCAGGGAAGCAGAAGGCGCCGCGCTGCTGGAGGTAGTGCATAAGGGCTCGCCGGACTTCCCCATCGACAGGGTCTTCCCGTTCCTCGCCGTCTTCGCCGTTGCCAACACCGCGCTGATCAACATGCTGATGGCGAGCCGGCTGATCTACGGCATGGCACGCCAGAACGTCCTGCCGCCTGCCCTGGGAAAGGTCCTGCCGGGCCGCCGCACCCCGTGGGCCGGCATCCTGTTCTCCACCGTCCTCGCGCTCGGGCTCATCTGGTACGTCACCAGCGACGCCAAGAGCAACATCGTGGCAAACCTTTCCGGCACCACGGCGTTCCTGCTGCTGTGCGTCTTCACCGTAGTGAACGTGGCCTGCCTGGTCCTCCGCCGCAAGAGGGACCCCAACCGCAAGGTGTTCTTCACGTCACCCGGGCAGCTGCCGCTGCTTGCCGCCCTGCTGTGTGCCTTCCTCGCCGGACCGTGGGTGGGCCGCAACGTCATCCAGTACCAGATCGCCGGCGGTCTGATGGCGATCGGGGTGGTGCTCTGGTTTATCACCTGGCTGATCAACAGGCGGACCAACGGGGCGGACGGCGAGCCGGTAGGGACGCAGAAGATCGGCAAGGATGACGCTTAGGGCGCCTCTAACGGTGCCCGACGGCGGCTGCCGCGCTCAGCGCCCCGGCGAGTTCCCGCCGTCGTACTTTTCAGAACGTCCGACGACGGCGGCTGGCGCTAGCCGATGATGGGGCGTTCCTCAGGCAGGCTGTAAAGGCGGGGCCGCGAGGACAAGGCGAGAGCGGACGCGACCGTCACTGTGCCGATTCTGCCGAGGAACATCAGGGCCATAAGCACCCATTCCGCCGCCGGCGGGAGGTTGTAGGTGATGCCGGTGCTCATCCCCACGGTGGCGAACGCGGAGATGGATTCGAACAGTACCTTCTCCAGGCTGTAGTCGGTCACCATCAGCAGCGCCAGCGTGCCAGCCACCACCGCTGCCACCCCGAGCAGCGCGACGGACAGGGCCTGGCGCTGGGACGAGGCGCTGATGGAACGGTGGGCTATGGTCACCTCGTCCCGGCCGCGGACCTCGTTCCAGATGGAGAAACCGAGTACCAGGAACGTTGTGATCTTGATGCCGCCGGCGGTGCCGGCGCTGCCGCCGCCAATGAACATCAGGATGTTGGTGACCATGAGGGTTTCCGGTGATGCCGCGCCGTAGTCGATGCTGTTGAAGCCGGCAGTGCGGGGGAAGACGCCGCCGGCCAGGGAACCCAGCAGCTTCCCGGTCAGGGACAGGCCGCCGAGTGTTTCGTCCCTGTTCCATTCGAACGCGGCGAAAAGCGTGATGCCAAGAACCAGCAGCATCAGCGTGCCGTAGATGGTCAGGCGGAGGTGGACGCTCCAGTTCCGGGCCTTGAGGTTTCCCCGGAGCAGTTGGATGATCACCGGGAATCCGAGGCCGCCTCCGATGATCGCCAGGCAGATGGGGACGATGATCCAGGGATCCTCGGCGAAGCCGATGAGGTTGTCGCTGTAGAGCGCGAACCCGGCGTTGTTGAACGACGAGACGGCGTGGAACACACCGTGCCACAGAGCCGTGGCAGGGTTCTGGTCGTAGGCCAGCCAGAAGCGTCCGGTCAGCACCACGGCGGTGGCACCTTCAATGCCCACCATGAGCCGGGCTACGCGGAGCAGCACGGCGCTGACGTCGCCCAGGTTGAGCGTGTGCGTTTCGGACTGCGCCACGAGCTGGCCGCGGAGGCCGATGCTTTTGCGGACCAGCAGGGCCAGGAGCGTCGCCAGCGTCATGATGCCGAACCCGCCAACCTGGATCAGTCCCAGAATCACGGTCTGCCCGAAGGGGGTCCAGTACGTGGCCGTGTCCACTGTGATCAGCCCGGTAACGCAGACAGCCGACACGGACGTGAACAGGGCGGCCATCAGGGGATCGGCTCCGGGATCGCTGCCGGTCCGGGCAACGGGCAGCATCAGCAGGGCTGCACCCAGGATGATGACGGCCAGGAATGCCAGGGGCACCGACCGGACGGGGTGCGAGAGGGCCCGCCGGATGGCGCTCTCCTTGCGGGCCCTGGCCGTTTTGGCTGCCTTGCCTGCCTTGCCTGTCCATCGCGCCCGGCCCGGACCCTTCACCCCGGCGGCTCCGCCCCGTGCGGTCATCGGAATGCCCGTCAGCCTACGTGGATGCCGGGGCGGCGGGCGGGATCGGGTTCGTTTTCCCTGATGATCTCGCGGACCACGGGGGCGGTGTCTCCGCGCCCCAGCAGCAGGTAGCGCATGAGGTGCGCCAGGGGATTGCCTTCTGCCCATTCAAAGTAGGCGTGGGGCCGGACGCCGGTGGCGTCGCGGAGGGCCAGCAGGATGGCGGCGATGGCGTTGGGAGCGGCCGGGCTTTCGGCGCGGAGCACGCGGTGTCCGTCCACTTCGATTCCGCGCACCTCGAGGACGTCGCTGAAGCCCGAGGGGTCGGTGACTTCGATCTCTAGGAAGATCACATCGGCAGTGCCCGGCACAGGGTTGTTCTCCCGCTGCTCGGCTTCCTTCTCACGGTATTCTGCGGCATCGCGGGCCTGCGGGCGGTTCGCGATCAGGTTTATCCGCCCGTCAAAATCGAGCGTGTCGGTGATGAAGGAGCGGGCTTCGTCGTCGAACTCGATCTTGTGGACCCGGAGTTCTGTGGTGCGGCTGACCCGGGAGACGAGCGAGACCACAATGATGCCCAGGATGAAGAAGCCGGAGATTGCGATGCCGTCCGGCTTGGCGATCACGTTGGCCCCCAGCGCGTACAGCAGGATCAGGGTCAGGATGGTGAAGCCGACGGCGGCGCGCCGCCTCTTGCTGCGGGCGGCGGAGATGCTGACCGCAACGGCGCCGGAGACCATCATGGCCAGGATGCCGGTGGCGTACGCACCGGCCTGGGCGTTGACGTCGGCGTTGAAACCGATGGTGATCAGGATGCTGATGGCGGTGTACACCAGCACCACCGGGCGCACGGCCCGGGACCAGTCCGGGGCCATGCCGTAGGACGGAAGGTAGCGGGGAACGATATTAATCAGTCCGGCCATGGCGGAGGCACCGGCGAACCACAGGATCAGGATGCTGCTGACGTCGTATACCGAGCCAAAGCCGTTGCCGAGCAGCTCGTGCGCCAAGTAGGCGAGGGCGCGGCCGTTGGCCTCGCCACCTGCCTGGAAGGCCTCGGCGGGGATCAGCACCGTCGTCACGAAACTGCTGCCCAGAAGGTACACGCTCATGATCAGGGCGGCGGTGGTGAGGAGTTTCCGGGTGTTGCGGACGCGGGCGGCCAGGCGTTCCTCGGCTGTGGCGCCGTTGGCCGCGACCAGTGGCATCATGCTGACGCCCGTTTCGAAACCGGACAGGCCCAGGACCAGCAGCGGGAAGGCGAGCAGGGCGGGTCCGGCGATATCGCCCAAGCCGGTCCCGGAGGAGGTGAGCGCCGCGGTCCAGTCAGCCATGGCACCCGGCTGGGTGACGGCGTCGTACAGTCCCATTCCGATGATGACGGCGTTCAGCACGAGGAAGATGGCGACGAGGGGGATGGCGACGGCCACCGCTTCGGAGAAGCCGAGCAGGAACACCCCGCCCAGAATGAGCAGGAGCACCACGGTGATGAGTACCGCCTGATTCTCCAGGAAGTGCGGCAGGTAGGGGTTCTCGAGCATGTGGACGGTGGCGTCGGCCGCGGAGAGCGTGATCGTGATGATCCAGGAGGTGGCGACGAAGCCGAGCAGGATGAGCACAAAGATCTTGCCGCGCCAGAACGGCAGGAGCTTTTCCAGCATGGCCACCGATCCCTGGCCGTGCGGGCTTTCGTGCGCCACCCTTCGGTACATCGGCAGCATGCCCAGCAGGGTGAGGCCGACGATCAGCAGGGTGGCCAGCGGGGAGAGCGCCCCGGCGGCGAGGGCGGCGATGCCGGGCAGGTAGGAGAGGGTGGAGAAGTAGTCCACCCCGGTCAGGCACATGACCTTCCACCAGCTCTGGGTGGGGGCCTGGTTCTCCGCAGTTTCCGGGCCCACCGGCTGGTGGACGGTGTGTTCGAGCAGCCACCGGGTGAGCCGGTTTCCGGGTCCGCCGTCGCGTTCGGGATTGGGAACGCTGGCGGGAATGGAGAAACGGGTGGGTGCAGTCAACGGGTTACTTTCTTTACCCCGCGCAGGCGGGATTGGGGTGAATAACCAACGGAGCGTAGCACCGGGCCAAGGGCCCTTTGCAGGAAAACACGGGATCTTAACGCATCCTTAACGCCTGCCCGACACGTTCGTTATGACTGCACACTAAGGCTGGAATCTGTAGCCGATGCCAGCTTCGGTGAGGAGATGACGGGGGTTTCCGGTGTCGGGTTCGAGTTTGCGGCGGAGCTGGGCCATGCTGTTTGCCCAACGTCCGGTCGGCAGCGACATTTGGATCGCGCTCGCCTGGTGCGTCGGCATCCTCGTCCTCGCCTACGTCTTCGCAGTGGTGGTCTACCGGCGCAAGATCACCTGACGCCGTATGTTCCGCGACTGACGATGCTGATGCGAGTCACTTTGAGAGTCAGAACGGGCGACGGCGGGCTTAGCGCCCCGGCGCGTCCCGCCGTCCTGCGGCATATGCGAACAGTGACGTGGTGGCCACGGTGGCCAGGTACCCGGCGATCACGATGAGCGAGATCCCGGCCCAGAAGTAGTTGGTGGTGCTGTCCTCCTGGAGCGGCCCCGGGGCGATCTTGGCCAGCGAATAAACGGCAACCCCCGCCGACGCGAGCCCAATCACCACCGGCAGCGTGAGCCAGATTTTCGCCGAGCCCACGTGCTTGCCGAAGCCGTCCCACACGTTCCACGCGGCGCCATTCCGCATGATCAGCCAGCCGGCGGGAATCATAAATGCGCCCACCAGGAGGAAGGCCGCCACGACGTCGGCCGGGCGGTGCCACTGGTTGATCAGGGTGGACACCCCGGAAGCGATCGCGAACGTGCCGCCCACAAAACCGGCAAGCGGACGCCACCGCGGCGACGCCATCAGGAACACCGCCGCCGCAGCTGATGCCGCCAGGGTGGTGTGCCCGGACGGCAGCGAGTTCAGTTCGAGAGTCACCACACCCTTGTCCGGGCGCGTGGGCAGCACTTCCTTCAGGACCTGCGTGGCGATATTCGCGCCGATGCACGCGGCTACGGCAATCCCGGCAGCCGTCCACCGCCGTCGGATCACCGTGACAAACAGGACCACGACGGCGGC
The DNA here is from genome assembly GCF_023913755.1 of Pseudarthrobacter cellobiosi. Lineage (GTDB taxonomy): Bacteria > Actinomycetota > Actinomycetes > Actinomycetales > Micrococcaceae > Arthrobacter > Arthrobacter cellobiosi. The sequence goes on along the minus strand of NZ_JAMXBJ010000021.1, from coordinate 26,724 downwards.
CACCACCAGTGAGATGGTGGGCAGCCAGTCCAGGAACTCGGTGGCCGCCTTGCCGGCGGGTCCGTGGATGTCTACGGCCTCAACCAGCGCGGATTCATCGATGAACTGGCCTGTGCTGGTCTGGACGAAGTAGTAGTACGTGGCGATCAGGCCCACAACGCAGGCGAGCCAGGCGAACGCGAACATAAAGCCGGAGCCCGGGGTGGGGCGGGCAGGGGTCCGCGGTGGTGCCTGGCGTGGAATGGTCATCGGTTAAGGGTGTCACAAAAAACTGGGAGGACCCGCACGGTTGTTTTGTGGCCCGGGCTGACCGAATTGCGTAACTTTTGGGCGTGCGCCGAGGCTGGCCAGCGTCAACGCCAGCAACCCGAATGTGACACTTGACACGTGTTAGGTCCGCGTTCTAAGCTACCTCACACGTGTTAGGAAGGAAATTGACATGACCGGTGCCACAACTGGCCGCCTGCGTGAGCTCTCACGCCGGACCGCCCTGGGCGCCTTGGGAGCAGGAATTGTGGGAGCAACGGTGGCATCGTGGCCCCGGCTCTCCGGAACCGATATTCCCGGGCGGGGCGACAACAGCCTCAGCATTGCCATCATGGGTACAGCCGCCGATGCCGCCGCACGCCAGCGTGTCATCGACGCGTTCACCCGCCTCCACCCGGACATCCGGGTCAAGGTCCAGGCCATCCAGGCCGTGGACTGGAAAGACTTCTTCACCAAGATCCTCACCATGGTGGCCGCGGGAACCCCGCCGGACGTCGTCTACGTAGCCACCGAGGGCGCGCAGCTCTTCGCGGACAAGCTGGCCCATCCGCTGGACGAATACCTGCGCCGCGACGCCGCGGACATGGCCGAGTTCTTCGACGACGTCCACCCCAGCCTGGTGGAGGCCTTTATGTACAAGGGCAGCCTCTTCCAGCTCCCCATGGACTGGAACGCCGCCAACATGTACTACAACACCACCGCCTTCGCGCAGGCCGGGCTGGAGCGCCCGGCGGACGACTGGACCAACGTGGACTTCCGCAACAGCCTCGCCGCGATGCGCAAAGCCCGGCCGGCCGACTTCACCCCGTACTACTGGACCAACCGGCTCTTCGGCGGCGTGGTGCCCTGGCTCTACGCCAACGACACCAGCTTCCTGAAGGAGACCCGGTCCGCCGGCGGGAACTGGCTCTGGGACTCCTTCTACGCCAACGATCCCTCCCGCGGTCTTCGCTCCGGCGGCTACCAGTGGCTGGAACCCAACGCCGACGACCCCCGCGTGTTCGAGACCTTCGACTACCTGCGCGGCCTGGTCAAGGACGGCCTCGGCGTCCGGCCCGAAGAAGGCGGCGGCAGCTCCCTGGTGGGACTCTTCGCCTCCAACCGGATCGGCACCACCCCGGCCGGCGGCTACTGGGTCCAGGGCCTGCACGAAGCCGGCATGAAGGAGAACGACTATGACGTTGCCTTCTTCCCCAAGTGGCGGAGCCAGCGGCACCAGTTCGGCACGGCCGGCTACGCCATCATGAAGACCGCCAAGGACAAGGACGCCGCCTGGGAATGGATCAAGTTCAGTGCCAGCCGTGAAGCCATGGAACTGATTTTCCCCAACCCCATAACCACCCCGGCCCGCCGCTCGATGGTCAACGAGGCGCTGTATGCCGGTAAAGGCCCGGCGCATTGGAAGGTCTTCTACGACACACTGGACAAGTACCCCACCACCGGCCCCATCCCCGCGCCGCCCCAGCAGGCCGCCGTCGAAACGGCCCTGATGAAAAACGTCTCGCTGGCCGTCAGCGGCGATGAGCGCCAGCTCAAGCAGGCCCTCGAGTCCATGCAGCGCGATCTTGAACTGGCCCTGAGGAGGCAGTCATGAGCACCACCATCCCTCGCCGGGATAGGCCGAAGCAGGCCGCCAAGGCCGTCAAACCCGGAACGCCCGCCACCGCGCACACCGCGTCCGGCCGGCACAGCCAGCGCTGGCTTGCCTGGATCTTCCTGGCCCCCACCATCGTGGGGATGGGCCTGTTCACGCTGGTGCCCATCGCGGCGTCGGTGGTCCTGGCGTTCTTCCGCTGGGACATCATCTCCGCCCCGACGTTCGTGGGCTTCGACAACTTCGCCGAAGTGGTCCAGGACCCCACGGTCCGGGTGTCCTTCCTGAACACCATCGTGTTTGTGATTGTGGCGGTGGCATTCCAGCTCGGCCTGGCCCTGGCGCTCGCCGTGATGGTGCAGGAGAAGATGCCTGCCTGGCTGCGGACCTTCTTCCGCTCGGCGTTCTTCTTCCCGCTGATCCTCTCCGCCGCCTCGGTGTCCATCTTTATGCGGTACCTCTTCAACGAGCAGTTCGGCGTGGTCAACTGGTTCCTGTCCCTCGCCGGCATCCCCGCGGTGCCGTGGCTGACCACCCCAGGCGGGTCCGCCGCCGTCGTCATCCTGGTATACGTGTGGCAGAACTTCGGGTTCTCCTTCCTGCTGTTCATCGGCGGGCTGGCGTCGATCCCCGTGGAAACCTATGAGGCCGCCTCGCTGGACGGCGCCACCGGCTGGCGCAAGCATGTCTACGTCACCCTGCCGCTGCTCAGCCCCACCACCCTGCTGGCGTCCGTGATGGCCATCATCAGCGCGCTCCAGGTGTTCGACCAGCCGTACGTCCTGACCCGCGGCGGGCCCGGGGACTCCACCCGCACCGCCGTGATGGTGATCTTCGAATCCGCGTTCCAGCGCCTGGAATTCGGCGAGGCCTCGGCCATCGGCGTGATCCTGACCCTCATCATCATGGCCATCACCGCCGCGCAGTTCCGGCTCAGCAAACGATTCGTCTTCTACCAGTAAGGCCAGCCATGACTACCACTACAGAGCGTGTATCCACCCGCACCCCTGCCGTGCCTGCCCGGTCCCGGCGGAAGCCGAACTGGAACCTGGTCCTCCGCATTGTCCTGCTGATGATCGCGGCCGTCCTGACCCTGGGCCCGGTGATGTGGACCCTGTCCACCTCGCTGCGGTCGCCGTCGGAATCGTTCAAGCTGCCGCCGTCGTTCTTTCCCTGGAACCCGGACTTCACGTCTTACGTGCAGGTCTTCCAGCAGCTGGACATCGTCCTCCTGGTGCTGAACAGCGCCCTGGTCACCGGGCTCATCGCGCTGGGACAGATGGTCACCGCCGCGATGGCCGGCTACGCGTTCGCCAACCTGAAGTTCCGCGGCCGCGGGGCCCTGTTCTCCATCGTGCTGGCCACCATGATGGTGCCGGTGCAGGTGACCATCGTGCCCGTGTTTATGCTGATCCGCGGCATGGGACTTTCGGACACCCTCCTGGCGCTGATCCTGCCGGCCATCCCGACGGCGTTCGGCACCTTCCTGATGCGGCAGTACTTCATGGGGTTGCCCACCGACCTCGCGGAAGCGGCGTCGATCGACGGCGCCACACCCTGGCGGACCTTCCGCTCGGTCTACGCGCCGCTGGCCATTCCGGGGATGGCGATCGTGGGCATCCTCGCCTTCAATTTCCACTGGAACGAGTTTTTCCGGCCGCTCATCATGACCATCTCGGAACAGAACTTCACCCTGCCGCTGGGCCTCGTGTCCCTGCAGGGCAACCTGGGCACGGGCAGCATCTCCGTGGTGCTGGCTGGCGTGGTCCTGTCCATGATCCCCGCCCTGGTGGTCTTCATCTTCGGCCAGCGCGCGCTGCAGGACGGCCTCACCGCCGGCAGCGGCAAATAACCCACACGTCTGAAAGGCTCACCGTCATGTCATCCCCGGACCTCGCCGCCACCGACTTCGCCCGCCTGGCCGCCGCCCACCCCGACCCCGCGTTCCCGCACTTCCACCCCCGCCCCGCCCAGGGCTGGATCAACGACCCCAATGGCATCAGCCACCTCAACGGCCGGTACCACGTCTTCTTCCAGTACAACCCTGCGTCCGCGCGGCACCACAAGATCGCGTGGGGCCACCTCAGCTCCGCGGACCTGGTCCGCTGGGAAGAGTACCCCGTGGCGCTCCGCCCCCAGAACGGCGGGCCGGACGAGTACGGCTGCTGGACCGGTGTGGTGACGGACGACGGCGGCGTCCCCACCGCCGCGTACTCCGGCGTCCGCGGCGACGGCGGACACTCCCAGGTGGTCATCTCCCACGGTTCAGCGGACCTCGTTTCCTGGGAACAGGACGGTCACGTCGCGGCGTCCATGCCGGCCGATCCTATGGTCACGGCGGTCCGCGACCCGTTCATCTTCCGCTTCAACGGCAAGCGCTACGCCATGCAGGGCGCCGGTCTGGCCTCCGGCCACGCGGCACTCCTGCTCTACACGGTGGAGGACCTGTCCGACTGGAAGTACCAGGGCATCTGGCTCACGTCGGAGAACCCGGTCGCTGCTGCCCACACGCCGGCCGAGATCTGGGAATGCCCGCAGCTGGTGCGGGTGCCGTCCGTTTCCTCCGTTGAATCCCCGTCCGGCGGCGACGCGTGGGTCATGATGTTTTCGCTGTGGCTCTCCGGCGACGACCACGAGCACGCCAACGGCGTAGGCCACCTCATCGGCTCCCTGGCCGAGGACCCTGCCACCGGGCTGCCGGTATTCTCCCCGGAGACCGGCGGAAAGTCCGACCTGGGCCGCGACTTCTACGCGCCGCAGATCGTGCAGCTGCAGGACGGCGCCGGTGCCGGTGCTCCCGGTGCTCCTGCTTCTTCCCCTGCTCTTGCTGCTCTCGCGGAGCCCAAAGCGCTGCTGTGGGGCTGGGCCAATGAAGGACCGGGACGGGACGGCCGCCGGGGCCGCAGCCAGGCCGAGATCGACGCCGCGGGCTGGGCCGGTGTGCTCACCCATCCGCGCCTGCTGTCCGTAGTGGACGGTGCCCTGGCCGTGGCACCCGCGCCGGAAGTGGATGCCTACCGTGGCGCGCAGCTGGCTTCGCAGGGTGCCGGGAGCGTTGAGCTGCCGGCGTATGCAGAGGCCGTTGTGAGCGGTGGGCCGGCGGCGCTGGCCGCGGACGCCGTCGTCGAACTTTCCCTGGTGGCCGATGGATCAACGGACTCCGGTCAAGTGGTGTTCAGCGGGGCGCTGGCGGCGGGGGAGGAGCTGCGCGTGTTTGTGGACGCGTCGCTGGTGGAGGTGTACCGGAGCGGGTCGGTGGCCACCACGCTGCGCGCCTATCCGGCGCCCGACGAGCGGTGGGTGCTGGGGCTTCCCGAGGGTACGGCTGCGGACGTCTGGAAGCTGGAACAGCCTCAGTAGCGAAGGGTTTCGCAAGGACTCCGGTCAAGCGCGAACGGACACTTGAGGCCCCACTAGCCGGGCCTCAAGTGTCCGTTCGCGCTGTTCGTCTGTTCGCGCTGTTCGTCTGGCCGCGGTCAGGACTGGCCGGCGGGGACCGGGCCGGTTGACTCGCGTACCACGAGCCGGCACGGGACCAGTGTCTGGCCGGGGCGGCCGTGTTCGGCGGGGGCGCCGTCGTCGTCGTCGTTATCCTCCGGTTCCTCCGACAGTTCCCGGAGGAGCCCGGTCATGGCGGCGGCGCCCATCTCCCGCAGCGGGAGGGCCATGGTGGTGAGCGCCGGGACCATGGTGGACGCGATCCGGAATTCGTCGTCGTATCCCATGATGGAGAGATCCTGCGGGATTGCCAGGCCCAGCCGGTTGGCCGCGAGCACCACGCCGATGGCCAGGCGGTCGTTCGCGCACACGATCGCGGTGGGCCGTTCCGGCGCAGCCACGCCGTCCAGGAGCTTCATGGCGCCGTGGAACCCGGCGTCGATGTCCCAGCCCACCTGGAGGATCCGGCCCGGCCGAACCGGCAACCCGGCGGCCTCAAAGGCGTCCCGGTGACCCTGGATCCGGCGCGGGGCGGCGGGCGTGATGCTGTCGCCGGCGAGGAACGCGATGTCCCGGTGGCCAAGCTCCAGCAGGTGCGTTGCCGCCTCCCGGCCGCCGCGGACCTCATCCGGAATGACAGCGGGAACGCCGGCCTCGGGTCGGTCATCGAAGCAGTTGGCCAGCACCGACGGTACGCGCAGCATGTTGAGCGGGACGTGCAGGGGGCGCAGGCCCACGGTGACATACATCAGCCCATCCACCTGGCGGTCCAGCAGCGTGGCCACCGCACTTTCGTCACGGGTCTCGTCCAGCTCCGTATCCATCACCACGGTGACAAAACCCTGGGACCTGGCCACGGCGTCCGCGCCGGCGATGATATTGCCGTCGAACGGGCTGGTGACCACCTGGTCCGAGACGATCCCGATGATCCGCGACCGGCGGTTGCGCAGGCTCACGGCGATGGCGTTGGGCGTGTAGTTCAGGGTGGCCGCCGCTTCACGGATCCGGACCTGGCTCTCCTTGGCCACATTCCCGTCGCCGCGGCCGTTCAGGACCAGCGACACCGCGCTGCGGGACACCCCGGCGAGCTTGGCGACGTCCAGCGCTGTGGCTTTGCGGTTCATGCTGTGGTTTCCTCCCGCGTGCGGTATTTCCTGCAGTCTACCTAACGCGTGTGAGATGCGCCCGGACCCTGGCGCGGCGGCGCTTTCCCCCAACTGGGTAGCGTTAAGTGTCGTTATGGAGGCTGAAAACGACAGTTGGCGCTACCTACTTTGGCCGGGGAGCATTCGGGAGGCGCGGCAGGCTGGCCGCCGCGACCAGCAATGCCAGGGCCCCGAGACCGAACGGCAACGCGGTGAGGGTGGCGATGCCACCCACGAGCAGCGGCCCGCCGGCGTCGCCGAGTTCCCGGCCAAGTTCCGCCGAACCCATGGTCCGGCCCATCCGCTCCGGCGGCGTGGTGTCGGCCAGATGCGCGAAGCCGAGCGGCGTGGCCAGGCCGACGCCCGCGCCAATGGCTGCCGCGGCAATGAACAGCGTGACCGGGCCCGGGGTGAGGGCGATGAGTGCAACGCCCGCGGCGGTAAGGAGGAGTCCCGCCGTCGTCCCGCGGTTATCGCTGATGCGGTGCGCGTCGCGCAGCCTGCCGATCCAAGGCTGAGTGAGCACCGACGTGATGGCCAGGACACTGACCGCGGCCGTGCCGGCAACCGGGCCAAGGCCGTGCCGGGTGGCCAGGGCGGGAATGAATCCGATCGCTGCGCCGAGCGCTCCGGTCGAGGCCGCCAGCACCAGCGTGGGAACCAGGAAGCGCCGTTCGGTGACCTGGCGGGCAAGGTCCAAAACGGTGTAACGCTGCCGGGGGAGCGGCGGCAAGTGCGGAACGGACACCAGCACCCACACGGCGGTGCCCGCAGCCAGCACCGAGAGGGCCCCGAACAGCAGGGCAAACCCGCCCGCGAGGATCAGTCCCGCGCCCAGCAGCGGGCCGATGACGTAGCCCAGGCTTTTCCACGAACCGTACCGGCCGAAGTAGGTTCCGGCCTTCTTGCCTCCCGCCAGCCGCGCAACCATCGCGGACGACGCCGGCGAGAAGGCCGACGCCGCAGCGCCCTGCCCCAGCCGCGCCAGTCCAAGCATCAGCGGATTCGCCGCCCAGAGGCCGATCAGCGACAGCACCGCGAACGCCAGGAGGCCGCCGACGATGACGGGCTTGGTTCCGATCCGGTCGCTCAGGGCGCCGAAGACCGGCTTGAGGAAGACCTCGGAAACGTCATAGAGGGCCAGCAGGATGCCCAGGTTGAGCAGCGTCAGGCCGATGTTCTCGCTCTGGGCGCCCATGCCGGCGGCGATGCTGTGGGCGCCGAACGCGGTGACGAAGCCGGCCGCGTACAGGGGAACGGTGGACGCCCGGGCGTTGACCACCTGCGCCGGGACGCTCACGCGTGCACTTCGAGACAGGGCGCCTGCTTGAGGGAAATCACACCGCAAAGCGTAACAACAGCCGAACTGAGTAGCGCTAAGTGTCGTAATGGGCGCTGAAAACGACACTTAGCGCTACTCAGTTGGGGTGGAAGAAGCTCAGGTGAGGGACGCCGCCAGCTCCTCGATGATCTCGAACTGCTCGCGCACGCCGCCTTCCATGCCGGACTGCGCAATCATGTCCCGGACTGCCTTGCTGCCCGCGTCGGTGCGGATCCGCACGGTGGTGGCGCCGCCGTCGGCCTCGTCAAAGGTGACCGCATTGAGCACGGCGCCCTCCTCGCTGTCCGGCGCGGTGCCCGGAGTCTCCATGACTTCCGTGTGGATGATCCGCTCGTTGGGCACAATCTCGCGGTACGTGCCGTGGAAGGCGACTTCGAATTCGCCGTGCGCCACCATGACGTACCGCCACGCGCCGCCGACCCGGAAGTCCATGTCCGCCACCGTCATCTCGCCCCGCCGGCCGGGCCACCATTTCTTGACGAGTTCCGGCGTGGTCCAGGCCCGGTAAACGAGATGCGGGGGCGCGTTGAGGGTCCGCGTGATCAGGATTTCCGTGTCGCTGGGGAACGTCACGTCCATGGTGCTGCTGCTTGCCTGTGCCATTGTCCTGCTCCTTTCAGTGCTCTTCTTTGAGGTCCTCCAGCACGTCGTCCAGGAGATCCAAGCGCTCCTCCCAGAGGTGCTGGTAGCTGGCCACCCAGTCGTGGATGGGCTTGAGGGCTTGCGGATTGAGCCGGTAGAGCCGCTGCCGGCCTTCGTCACGCACGACGACGGCGCCCACCTCGCGCAGCACCCGCAAGTGCCGTGACACGTGCGGCTGCGCTAGGCCCAGGAGGTCCACCAGCTCGTTGACCGGGCGCTCGCCTTGCGTAAGGGCGTCCAGGATTTCCCGACGGCGGGGCTCAGCAACCGCGTTGAACGTATCTGCCGTTGTTGCTGCCCGTGCCATACCGCGATTGTATACCTATATGGATATGCGTTGGAAGGGACGGACAGCTCATCTGCCACGCAGTGCCGATGAGTTGAAAAGTCGAGTACCCACTACTGATGCTTTCGGCATCCCCGGCCGCATAGCGTCGAATGGGGGACCTACGAGACGTCAATCCATACACCGCTTCTCGGGGCAGGAAGGACAGCAATGGCGCCGGACGACGGCAACGCCCTGCCCCTCCTGGATCCGGCAGTGCTGGACAGGCTGCGGACAGAGCTCGAGGACGATGACGGCGTGTGGAATGTGTTCGTGCAGAACTTCATCGAACACCTGCCCCACAGGACTGAAAAGCTGCGTCTGACCCTGACCACCGGCGACCTGGTCGGTGCGATGGACGCGGTCCTCAGCCTCAAGACCTCCAGCCAGATGGTGGGCGCGGAGCGCCTGGCCGGACTTGCCATGGAGCTGGAACGGGCCCTGCGCCACGAGACCCTCGAATCTGAGCCCGCCCGGGTCCTGCCCCGGCTGGCAGCGGACCGCCTGCGCCAGATCATTCGCTGCGCCCGGCAGACCTCATACCTCCTGCAGAAGTACCTGCACTCCGGGTGAGGCCGTAAAAGATGGCCCCGGGGTTTTCAGGAGCAAGAGGTCAGGGTTTCGGCAGGGCCCGTACGGTGTTGTTCCGCTTCTCGTGCGTGAGTTCAGCCAGGCGGCAGAACGACGAAATGCGCAGGCTCACCGAATCCAGCTTCGCCCAGAGTGAGCATGTGAAACGCATTTCGTCGTGGGCGGCCATCCTGTTTGCGCCCACGCTGGTAGGGACCATTTACGATATGAATTTCACCAGCATGCCCGAGCTGAATTGGGTCTTCGGCTACCCTTTTGCCCTGGGCCTGATGGTTGCCATGGGTCTGGGGCTCTACTGGACCTTCAAGCACAACAAGTGGATCTAGCGCTGCTTGTACAGTGAATCCATGCCCGCCGCCATTCCTTCCCTGGACGAACTGCTCGCCAACGCGCATGTGGTGAGCCTGCCCATGCGGGTGAAGTTCCGCGGCATTATGGAACGCGAAACACTGCTGCTGCGCGGCCCGCACGGGTGGGGCGAGTTCTGCCCGTTCCCCGAATACGCCGACGCCGAGGCCTCCCGCTGGCTCGCCGCCACCATCGAGGCCGGCTGGCACGGCTTCCCGTCGCCCGTCCGTTCGGTGATCCCCGTCAACGCCACGGTGCCTGCCGTTGCGGCGGACCGGGTGCCCGACGTCCTAGCCCGGTTCGGCCGGGTGGACGCCGTCAAGGTCAAGGTTGCCGAGCGCGGGCAGACGCTCGACGACGACGCCGCCCGGGTTGCCGCCGTCCGCGCCGCCCTGCCGGACGCCGCCATCCGGGTCGACGCCAACGGCGGCTGGGACGTCGCGGAGGCCGTCGAGGCACTCACCCGGCTCGCCGCCGTCGGCCTTGAATACGCCGAGCAACCGGTGCCTTCGATCGAAGGGCTCGCCGAGGTGCGGCGGCAGCTGCGCGCCGCAGGAATTCCGGTGCTGATCGCCGCCGACGAAAGCGTGCGCAAGGAATCCGATCCGCTTAAGGTGGCGCGGGCCGGCGCGGCGGATCTGCTGGTTGTTAAGGTCGCGCCGCTCGGGGGAGTGCGGCGCGCGCTGGACATCGTGGCGCAGGCCGGGCTCCCCGCCGTCGTCAGTTCCGCGCTGGACACGTCCGTGGGCATCCGTGCGGGGCTGGCCTTGGCAGCTTCCTTGCCGGAGTTGCCCTACGCGTGCGGGCTGGGGACCGTGTCCCTGTTTGAGTCGGACATCACGCGGGATCCGTTAGTGGCCGACGACGGCGCCATCCGCCTCCGCGATGTCGCCGCCGACGCCGGGCTGCTGGAGCAGTTTGCGGCTTCCGCGGAACGCCGCGACTGGTGGCTGGCCCGGCTCGCCAGGGTCCATGCCCTCCTCGCCCCCTGACGCTCTATCACTTAACGCGGGTTTTTGGGCAACCCTCTCTCACATCCCTGCAGGTCACCGCCGGTTAACCGGAACTTCACCCGGCTGACGGCTGGGCGTCGGAAGAGGCTGAAAGGGTGGCCGGGACCCGATCGTAAATTTGGAGGCACCCCTTGTCTGAAACGACAGCCCGCAAGTTCACCCTGCTGCCCATGCTCGGCCACACCAAGGGCAAGCGCAGCGCAGTCACCTGCGCCTTGAAGTGCGACAACGCCTGCGCCGGCGATGTCTGCAACACCAGCTCCAACAGCTATTTCCGGGACATCGCGTCCGCCACCATGTCCCGCCGCGCCGCCCTGGGCTTCGGCGCCGCCGGAGCGCTCGCCGTCGTACTTGGCAGCGCCATTACCTCCGCGGAACCGGCAGTTGCCGGCGGCCCCGGGCTGGCCCCCGCCGCGAAGGAGGGCTTCGCGACGTCGAAGCTGAAGTTTACGCCGATCGCTCCGGTGGATGCCGCCGTCGACGCCGTCACGGTTCCGGAAGGCTTCACGTGGCAGCCGGTCATCCGCTGGGGCGACCCCATCTTCAATGACGCGCCGGAGTTCGACCTGAACAACCAGACGGCCGCCGCCCAGGAAAAGCAGTTCGGCTACAACAACGACTACACGGACATCCTCGAGGTCCCGGGCAGTAAGGGCCGCCGCGCCGTACTCTTCGCCAACCACGAGTACACCAACGAGAACATCATGTTCCCGGCCACTATGCCTGCCGACCAGAAGCGGGCAGTGGGCCAGGCCGCGCACGGCCTCTCCGTCGTCGAGCTCGAGCGCAAGAACACCGCCAAGCCGTGGACCTACGTCAAGGGCGCCGAACTGAACCGCCGTTTCCTCAACAGCACGGTGTACGAACTGACCGGTCCGGCCGCGGGTTCCCCGCTGGTCCAGACCGCCGCGGACCCCGAAGGCCGCTTCATCAAGGGCACCCTGGGCAACTGCGCCGGCGGCACCACGCCCTGGGGCACCATCCTCTCCGGTGAGGAAAACTTCAACGGCTACTTTGTCTCCCCGGGCACGTCCGCTGAAGACAAGCGCTACGGCCTGACCTCCAAGCCCACCGCACGCGGCTGGGAACTGGACGACCCCCGCTTCGACACCCGTAATGCCGACTTCAAGAACGAGGCCAGCCGCTTCGGCTGGATCGTGGAAGTCGACCCGTTCGACCCCACCTCCACCCCGAAGAAGCACTCCTCCCTGGGCCGCTTCAAGCACGAGGGCGCCAACGTCATCATCGCCGAGTCCGGTCACGTGGTGGCCTACTCCGGCGATGACGAGCGCTTCGACTACCTGTACAAGTTCGTCTCCAAGGACAAGTACATCGAGGGTGACCGCAAGCACAACATGACCCTCCTGTCCGCGGGCAACCTGTACGTCGCCAAGTTCACAGGCAACTCACCGGCCGCTGAGATCACCGGCACCGGAGCTGTCCCCAAGGACGGTGCGTTCGATGGCATCGGCGAGTGGCTGCCCCTGGTGGTGGACGGCAAGTCTGCCGTGAAGGACATGACGGTGGAGCAGGTCCTGGTCTACACCCGCCTGGCTGCCGACAAGGTTGGCCCCACCAAGATGGACCGCTGCGAGGACGTGCAACCCAGCCTGCACACCGGCAAGGTCTACGTGGCCTGCACCAACAACTCCAACCGCGGTGTGGGCTCGAACGAAGCAGCCACCGAGGTCAACCCCCGCAATGAAAACCGCGACGGCCACATCGTGGAAATCATCGAAACCGGCGACCAGACCTCCACCACTTTCACGTGGAACCTGCTCATGGTCTGCGGCGATCCCAAGCAGGGCGACGTCACCTACTTCTCCGGCTTCCCGGTGGACCAGGTCTCGCCTATCTCCTGCCCGGACAACCTCGCGTTCGACTCCGTGGGCAACCTGTGGATCTCCACCGACGGCGCGCCCTCCGGCATCAAGAAGGCCGACGGCCTGTTCAAGGTCACCGTGGAAGGACCCGAGCGCGGCAAGGTGGAGCAGTTCCTGGCCGTGCCCCGTGATGGCGAGACCTGCGGACCCATCATCCACGACGAGGAGCGCACGGTGTTCGTCTCCGTGCAGCACCCGGGCGAGGACGGCACGTTCGATGCGCAGGTGTCCTTCTTCCCGGACTACGTCAAGGCAGGTACGACGCCGGCCCCCGGCCAGGTGCGCGCGCCACGTCCGTCGGTGATCCAGGTGTTCCGCGCGGACGCCTAGCCTCACCCACGTACCAGGACGCTCTCTCACTTCCTGCGGGTTTTCGGCCAACGCTCTCTCACTTCCCGTTGCTCCTGCGACAGGAAGTGATAGAGCGTTTGGTTTAAAGCGACATTAAGTGAGAGAGCGTCTTAGCCGATCAGGCCCGCGCCGAACTCTTCGTCGGCGATGAGCGGCTTGATGACCGCTTCCACTTCGCCCTGGACGAAGTTGCGGCGGATCACGTTGTTGCCGAACACGTTGCCGATGGCGCCCAGCACCATGGCCTGGTCCAGCGAGAGGTAACGCCGGGCGATGGTGCCGGACTTCACGGCCACGGCATCGAAGAACCCGCCCTGGCCGTAGGCGCCGAGGTTGTTCTCGATCTTCACCAGGTTGTCGTACGCCTCGCGGGGTTCGTATTCCATGGCGAGGAACGCCGCGTGCGGAGTCACCACGCCGTCGCCCCAGGCCGGCGTCGGGTTGGTGGCGGGCCGGCAGCCCTGAAAGCCGACGTCAATGCTGGTGCGTTCGACGTCCGACGGGTAGCCGTCGCTGCTCATGCCCAGGATGTCCATGCCCCATTCGGAATACCCGCCGTTGGGGTGGCTGGCGGGGGAGAAGCCCCAGTAGCCGTACTTGGCGTCGTGCAGGCCGAACTCGCGCTGCGCCCGGACGGTGAGGGGGTGGTTGACGCCCCAGGCCTTCGGCGCCCAGCTGGATTCCGGGACGAACAGATCGGGCATCAGCGACTCAAACATGTCCCCGCCCCAGCTCGGCACGATACGCATTCCGCGGTAGGTGTAGGCGCCTTCGAAGACGTCGATTCCTTGGTACGTCCGGTGCTCGCCCACCGGCTTCTGCTCCTGCCAGGACCAGTCGCACGTATCGGGGAAGACCCGCATGGTGGCGAAGTAGTGCGCCGGCGGAAGCTGGCCCAGGGCGATGCCGATGTAGGTGGCGATGCGCGGCTCGGAATTGGTGACGTCGTAGTGGTTCATCGTATAGAAAACGTCAGGGCCCTTGCCGAGGTAGTTGCCCTGGACGGTTTCCGCCGGCGGTTTGACGTCGTAGAACCCGCCGCGTAGCAGGCCGGCGGCCACACCGGGCCGGGCGTCCTTGTTGTAGAAGATCCCGAAGTCCATCCTGCCGAGGATGGTGTTGGCCAGGCCGGCCACCTTCGGCTCCGCGTTGCGGACCACCATGAGGGCCGCCGCGAACCAGCCGTTGTCCACGCTGGACATAAACGGCGCTACAGGGTTCCCGTTCTCGGGCCAGATGGTAATGACCTCACCCGTGGCTTCGTCGTACCAGTTGTAGAGCATGCCGCTGGGTTCGTGATGCTTGAGTCCGGCCAACGTGGTGAGCGTACGCGTCAGCCGCAGGGCACTCGTTGGCGCTGATGATGTTCAGCTCCCGCGCCACCACGGTGCTCCACATGTAGCCGCCGATGTTGGTGGGCGACGTGAAGCCGCTGCGCTTCGGCGCGGTGATGGACTCGCCGATGTAGTCGGCCGGCAGACCGGTTGCGGGATCGGTCATGGCAACCAGGGACTGCCAGGTGTCGTGCGCCCAGCGGTTGATGATCTTCCGGTCGATGCCCTCCTTGTTCCGCGGACGCGACAGCGGCGATGCCCCGCCGGATGCCGTGGATGCCGCAAGCTGGGCGGCGTAGCCCGGTGTCGCGGTGGCTGCGGCGAGGCCCGAGACGGCGAACGCGGCCGCACCGGCCAGGAGTTGACGGCGGGTGGCGCTGGAGATTCTGGGGTTCGGCTCAACGTGCTGGTTCATGGGGTCTGTCCTTACGTCGTTGTATTGGTGGCCTTCGCCGATGCTGCCGTTGCCGTTGCCGGCTCCGGCAGGCTCAGGCCGTGCCCGAACGGGAAAAGGGGATCGGCGGTATCGCCGGGGACATCGGACCGGGAGGCCCGCACGGCATCCATCGACCGCGGGATCTCGAACGGCAGGCGTCCTTCGGGCCCAACCCGTCCAAACAGGGCGTCCAGGAGCGCAGTATCCGAAACGCCGAACGTACCTACCAAGGCCGCGGCGAATCCGGTCAAGGGCGTGAGGATCGCCGGGCGGTCCAGCCGCACGTCAATGACCAGTGGTACCTTCTCCGCCAGGGCGCGCAGCCGTGCCACGAGCCCGGGCGGGAAGTCCAGGCTCCCCGCATGGAAATGTTCCTCGAGGAACAGGTCGTTGCGGTGGTCCCAGGGCGAGTGCAGCCGGATAAGCGCAACGTCCGCCCGCTCCGGGTCCTGCACCACAATGCCGAAACCGTCCAGACTCAGCGGGTCCATACCTTCCAGGTAGACGGCAGGTGAGCCGGAAAGCGGAAGGGCGGGCCCGACGTCGGACGTTCCGTTGGTGAGCACCGTGACGGACCGGGACTGCGCCCGGTGTCCCTCGCGCCGGAATTCGGCGTTCCCCACGATGCTGGCCGCGGCGTCCTCATCCACGAACGGGTTGTCGAACAGGCCCAGCTGGAACTTCACCAGCAGCAGCCGGCGCGCGGACTCATCCAAACGCGACTCGCTGACCAGCCCGTCGCGGACCAGCCCGATGAGCAGGTCGCTGCATTCCTCGCCGCCGAACTGGTCCACGCCGGCGTTGAGGATTTTCAGCATGCGTTCGGGGGCGGTGAGCTGTTCAACGCCCCATGCCCGGGCCGGCAGGACCTGGTCGCCCACGATGTTGTCGTTGACCAGTTCCCAGTCGCTGAGGACCACGCCGTCGTAGCCGAGCTTGTCCCGGAGCAGGTTGGTGATGATCTGCCGGTTGTAGCCGAAGCCGACTTCCTCGACGGGTTCGCCGTCGAGTTCCACGCCAACGGGCATGCCGTAATAAGGCATGATGGCGCTGGTCTTTTCGGAGATCGCGGCCCGGAAAGGGGCCAGATGTTCGGCGAAGCGGCCGCCGGGGTAGACCTGTTCGCGGCCGTACGGGAAGTGCGCATCCTCGCCGTCGCGCTGCGGACCGCCGCCGGGGAAGTGCTTGGTGGTGCAGGCAACGCTGTCCGGCCCCAGCTCATCGCCCTGGAACCCCTGGAGGTACTCCACCACGTACTTCGAGCTGAGCTCCGAGTCCTGCCCGAAGGTTCCCGCCTGCCGGCACCACCGCGGTTCGGTAGCCAGGTCAACGGTGGGGTGCAGGGCCGCGCGGATCCCGACGGCGGTGTATTCCTGCCGTGCGATCCGGGCAAACCGGCGGATCAGCTCGGCGCTGCCCACCGCGGCCAGGCCGATCGGCTCGGGCCACTGCGAAAAGTGGGCGGCGGTGAACGAGACGCCGGAGTTTTCGATGAACGCATGCCGCGGGTCCGTGGAGATGGTCACGGGAATCCCGTGCGGGGTCTGCGCGGCAAGCTCCTGGAGGGCGTTGCTCCAGCGGGCGGCTTCGCGGGCGGGGCCGAGCGCATGCACGTTGAAGTGGTTCATGAACTTGGTGAGGATCACCGTGCTGGTGGGCGACTTGCTGATGTTGCCCGGTTGCTCGAGCAGGGATCCGTCCGGGCCAGTTTCGATGACCGTGTGGAACATCAGCCCGGCTTTTTCCTCGAGGCTGAGGCGGGCAACCAGGTCGGCAGCGCGTTCCTGCGGACTGAGGTCCGGGTTTTCGAAGGGATCCATGATCCCGTTGCCGTTGAGGTCCCGGAAGACTTTTTCGTCGGCGTTTCCGTCGGCGGCGGCCGTCCCGGGGCGTGCGTGATTCTGGGTTGGTGCAGTCATTGTGGCTCTCTCGGGGAGGTTGGGCGGGGGAGCGGCTACTTGATGCCGGTGGCCGCGACGCCCTGGATGAAGTACTTCTGGAGGGCAACGAAGAGCAGGATGATGGGCGTAATCACCAGCACCGAGCCGGCCAGGAGCAGGCCGTAATCCGTGGCGTTCTGGCCCGTGGAGTACAGGGACAGTGCCACCGGCAGCGTGTACATGTCCTCGCTCTGCGCCACCACCAGCGGCCACAGGAAGTTGTTCCACGAACCGAGGAAGGTCAGGATGCCGAGCGTGGCCAGCGGCGGTCCGCACAGCGGCATCACAATCCGCAGGAAGGTGCGCAGCTCGCCGGCGCCGTCGATCCGGGCGGCCTCAATGAGCGAATCCGGGATCCCCGCGATGAACTGCCGCATCAGGAACACCCCCATGGGCGCGGCGAGGAACGGCAGGATCAGGGCCGGGTAGGTGCTGACCATTCCCAGCTTGCTGACCAGGACGAACAGCGGCACAAACGTCACCACGCCCGGGACCATCAGCATGACCATCACCAGCAGGAACAGGAAGCGCTTGCCGGGGAAATCCATCTTCGCCAGCGCATAGCCCACCATCGAGCAAAACAGCAGGTTGCCGAGCACCGTGAACACGGCCACCACAACGCTGTTCAGGAAAAACGTGCCGATCTGCAGCTCGGTGAACCAGGTTACGAAGTTATCCAGGGTGGGCTGTTCCGGCCACCAGGTGATGGGCCGGCGGAGCAGCTCGCCCTGGGTCTTGAACGCGCCGAGCAGCATCCACACAAACGGCAGGAGTGTTGCGGTCACGGCGACGATGAGGGCGGCGTAAATCAGCGCCCGGCGCGCGGACACGCGGCGGCCAGTACGACGGCGGCGGGCCGGGGCGGGCGGCAACGCTGGCACCTGGGTGCCTCCCGCCGTCGTGCGTTCAGCTTGTGCGCGGGGGATGGTTGGTGCGGTTTCCGGGATGGTCATGTCCTCAGTCCTTGGATCGCAGGGCTCGGAATTGGATGAGGCTCAACAGCGCGATGGCCACGAAGAGCACGTAGCTGGCGGCGGAGGCGAGCCCGTATTTGCCGAACCCGAACTGGTTGAACGTGAAGTAGCTGACCGACAGGGTGGAGTCCAGCGGGCCGCCCTTGGTCATCACGAACGGCTCCTCGAAGAACTGAAGGAAGCCAACGGACAGCAGGACCGTGCCCAGGAGCAGGGTGGGGCGGAGCATCGGCAGCGTGATCTTCATGAACCGCTGCCAGGCGCTGGCACCGTCCACCTCGGCGGCCTCCAGGATGTCCGCGGGGACCGTCTGGAGCCCGGCCAGGAAGATGATCATCAGGGTGCCAAGGTTGCGCCAGACAGCGAGCAGGATCAGTGCCGGCATGGACCAGGTGGTGCTGTTGAGCCAGTCCGGCCCCGCGATGCCCACCCAGCTGAGGATGAGGTTCAGCAGGCCGTCCGGCTGGAGGATGAAGCGCCACACCACGGCCACGGCCACGATGCTGGTGACCACGGGAGTGTAGAAACCTACGCGGAAGGCCGTGCGGAAGCGGGTGATGCCGTTGTTCAGGGCGACCGCGAGGGCCAGGGCCAGGACGGTGGTGAGGGGGATGCCGGCCAGCACGAAGTAGGCCGTGTTCAGGATCGAGTGCAGGAACTGTGGATTCCGGAACAGTGCCGCGTACTGGTCAAGCCCGACGAATCCCACGGCGAAGGGGTTGTCGATGTCGCGGCTGGTGAAATCCGTGAAGGACATCAGGAACGACGACACCAGCGGCCCCAGCATAAAGATGCCGAAGATGAGGACGAATGGTGCTGCGAACAGCCATGCCGTCACGGCGTTGCGGCGCCGGCGCGAGCCGCCTGGCCTGGCCTTTGCGCTGGCCGGAGGCCTGCCGGCACCCCTTGAGGTGCCGGCAGGCATCGTGTTGGTGGCAGCCACTGTTACTTCCCGGTGCCGATCGAATCCGCGGTCTGCTGCAGGGACTTCAGGGCTTCGGCGGGGTCCTTGCCGGCCTTGACGATCTGTTCGATTTCGCTGTCCGCGGCTGCCGCAACCTGTGTCCAGGTGGGAACGGACGGCGGGTTGTTGGCGGACTTGAGCTGGTCTCCGAAGACGGAGAGCTTGCTATCGCCGGCAAGCGACGGGTCCTTCCAAGCGCTCTGCTGCGAGGGCAGGTCGCCGGTGGCCTTGTACCACTTGAGCTGAACCTCGGGCTTGGACAGCCACTGGAGGAGCTTCCAGGACGCGTCGCGGTTCTTGGACTTCTTGAAGACCACCATGTTGGAACCGCCCACGAAGGACGTTGAGGTCTTCTCCTTGGGCATAGGGGCAACCTTGTACTTGTCCTCAAAGCCTGGGCCGCCGGCCTTGTTGAGCAGGCCGACGTGCCACGGGCCGCTCATCATCATGGGGGCGGAACCGTCCACGAAGGATGCTTCGGCAGTGGTTCCGGTGGACACGGCCTTGGAGGCGAGCCCGTCAGCGAAGAAGCTGGCGTAGTACTTCAGCGCCTCAGCCGCTTCCGGGGTGTCGAGGGTCCACTTGGTGCCGTCGTCGTTCATCAGCTTGGCGCCGTTGGACCACTGGAAGGGGAGGGTGTCCAGGTAGGAGCCGGCGACGCCGGCGGGCAGCTGGACTCCGTATTTTGCCCCGGCCTTCTCCTTGAGTGCCGTGGCGAGCGTCTTGAAGTCGTCCCAGGTTTCGGGCGCCTTGGTGATGCCGGCCTTTTCCGCGAGGTCGCTGCGGTAGTAGACCACGCGGGTGTCAACGTACCAGGGCACGCCGTAGGTGGTTCCCTCAACCTCGGTGGACTTCACCGAACCCGGGAAGAATTCGGCAGTCTCGATCTCCTTCGGTGTGGCGTCGAAGGAGTCGGCGAAGTCACCCATCCAGGTGGTGCCCATCTGGGCGACGTCCGGGGTGGTGCCGCCGGCGATGGCGGTCTGGTACTTGCTCAGGGCGGCGTCCCAGGGGATGGCCGTGACGTTGACCTTGACGCCGGGGTTTTCGGCCTCAAATTCCTTCAGCAGGGCGGGCAGTGCCTCGCCTTCGCTGCCTTGCGCCCACAAGGTGATGGTGCCCGACGCCGGCCCGGAGGCAATGGCTTCGGCCGGAGACGATGAGGCGGGGCCGGCGGAGTCCCTGCCGCAGGCGGTCAGGAGCAGTGCGGCGGCGATGCCTACGGCTGCGGCCTTCTTGGCATTCGGATGGATCATCATTGTTCCTTTCGTGGTTCCGCGGGCCGGCAGGTGGCACGGCGCGGAGGGAGCAGGAGAGGTGGAGCCATCCCGCGAGGAAATATCTAAGCGCTTTGATTCGGTTCGTAAGGTCAATCTAAGCGCATTGAATGTGATCTTGGCAACAGCTGGCGCTAAGTTTCTTGAACTGCTGGGCGCGAAGGGACACTTGGGCCCCACCGCCCGAGCAGACACTTGGGGCCCCGCGTGTGCTTGTGGCGCCACCTGCGCAAACGGACACTTGAGGCCCCGCCGTTGTGCGGTGGCCGTGCTGGCGCTCCTGGCTCGCAGGCCTAGACCGGCTGGCAGCCGCAGCTTTCGCGCAGCACCACGCGCACGGGCAGTTTCAGATCCGCCGGGGGCTTCTCCGGGTGGTCCAGCCTGTCCAGGAGCATCTCCACCATGGTCCGTCCCATCCGTTCCATCGGCTGCCGCACTGTGGTCAGGGAGGGCCGGATGACCCGCCCCGCGGCGATGCCGTCGAAGCCGGTCACGGCCACGTGTTTCGGCACATTAACGCCGCACGCGGCCAGCACATCCATAACAACCAGCGCATCCTGGTCGGTGGCGCAGACAAAGGCCTGCGGCAGGGAGCCCTGCTGGCAGATGGTCCGGACAGTTTCCGCGACGGCGAGCTCGCCGCCCGCGGGATACCGGGGCTCGTGCCGCATTACCACTCCCGCATCGGCGAGGGCGCCCCGGAATGCCTCGAGCCGTTCGTCGTTGTCGGAGGACGGCATGGCGCCGATGAACATCAGCTCGGTCAGTCCATGCACATTGATCAGGTGCTCGGTGATTGCACGCGCTCCGGACGCGTTGTCCACGGTCACATGGTCCATACCCCGGTTACGCAGGCTCTCCGAGACCTCCACCACGGGGATGCGGCGGGCTATGCGGGCCAGGGCTTCGATAGGAACCGAGCGCGGGAACACGGCCAGCCCGTCAACCCTGCCGGCAATGTCCGACAGCACCGCTTCGTTGTTCGCAGGGTTGCCGCCGCCAACCAGCAGCGCCTGCCCCCGGCGCCAGCACTCCAGTTCGACACCGCGCTGGACCTCGTCCACGTACAGGGGGAACAGGCGGAGGTTCCCCTCCTCGCGGTCTCCGTCCAAAGGGGCGCCGCCTTCAGGGTCCGCAGCCGGGGACTCCGCGGCTGGATCCAGCGAGAGCCCTCCCGGCACGCCGCCCGGCAGCCCACCCTGCGCGCCGGCCAGTCCGCCCGGCAGCCCACCCTGCATGCCGGCCAGGCCGCCAGGCCCGCCGGGGCCGCCCGCGGGGTCCAGCAGGTAGTCGTAGGCGAAAAGACCTAAGGCCCCGGTCCTGCCGCGCGCAAGTCCGCGGGCGCTGGCGCTGGGCACGTAACCCAGTTCGTCGGCGGCCGCCAACACCAGTTCGCGTGTGGACGCCTTGACCTTCTCCGGCTGCCGGAAGGTAAACGAGACGGTTGCGATGGAGACGCCCGCGCGTTCGGCGACGTGGTAAACAGTGGGGCCCTTTGCCATGTGATTCTCCTTCTGGTCCGAGTCTATGCGCTTAGTACAAGCGTGCGGCAGTGCCGGGACATTCGGCCGTCCGCAGGATGGCAAACTGGTTCGGTGACTTCCCTGAACTCCCTCGCCGCCGCGCGGATCGCCGTCGATGCCCTGATCGACGGCGGCGTACAGTACGTGGTGGTCTCGCCCGGATCGCGTTCCGCCCCCATGGCCTACGCCCTGGCCGAGGCCGAAGCTGCCGGCCGCGTGGACCTCCTGGTCCGCATCGACGAACGTTCCGCCGGCTTCACGGCCCTTGGCCTGGCCCTGTCCAACGGCTCCCCGGCGGCCGTCCTCACCACCTCAGGCACCGCCGTCGGGAACCTCATGCCCGCCGTTATGGAGGCCAACCACGCGGCCGTCCCGCTGGTGGTGGTGTCCGCTGACCGGCCCGAAGAGCTGCAGGGGACCGGCGCCAACCAGACCACCATCCAGCTGGACCTGTTCGGCGAGCACGTGCGTTTCGCTGCCGACGTCCCGGCCGGCAGCAGCCCCCTGCGCGCAGTGGAAACGGCGCTGGCCGCGGCCACCGGCGCGTTTTCCGACCTCGCGCCCGGGCCCGTCCAGCTCAACCTGGCGTTCCGCGACCCGCTGGTTCCCGCGCCGGAAGAGGGGCTTCCGACGGCGGCCGGGCATCCCCGGTTCCGGATCGGCACCGACCCGCTCACCATGAACCTGCCGCCCGCCCCTGCCTCGCTGGCGGAATGGCGCACCGTGGTGCTGGCAGGGCACGACGCCGGGCCCGTCGCCGAAGCGTTCGCCCGCGCACACGGCCTGCCGCTGCTCGCGGAACCATCCTCAAACGCCCGCTTCGGCCCCAACGCCGTGGGCCCGTACCGGCTGCTGCTGGAGCACTTCGGACCGACTGCGGCGTTGCCCATCGAACGGGTGGTGATGTTTGGCCGGCCCACGTTGTCCCGCCCGGTTGCCGCACTTTTGGAGCGTGCCGACGTTCCGTCCGCGCTGTACCAGCCGGTTCCGGTGGCCTGGTACCAGCCGGGCCGGCGCACGGAACTTCCGCTGGAGAACCTGGCCGATCTCGCCGATTTCGCCGGCCGTGGCCCGTCCGACTGGCTGGATACCTGGCTGCTGGCAGGGGCCGCCGCACAGCACGCGCTCGACGGCGTCCTGGCCGCCGAGCCCGCCGCTTCCGGACCCTCCGTGGGCGCCCAGGTCTGGCAGCACGCCCGAGGCCAGCTGATGCTGGGATCCTCCAACGGCATCCGCGATGTTGACCTGGCTGGCCTCCCCGCCGCCGAGCCAGCCGCGACCGTCTACGCCAACCGTGGCCTGGCCGGGATCGACGGCACCATCTCCACCGCCACCGGGATTGCCCTCGGCGGCCGCCAGGACACCACGCTTCTGCTGGGCGACGTTACTTTCCTGCACGATGCTGGCGGCCTGCTCCTGGGGTCCGGCGAACCCGAACCCGGGCTCCGGATCGTGGTGCTGAACGACGCCGGGGGGGCCATTTTCGATCTGCTGGAGCACGGGGCTGTGCGTGAATCCGGACGCTACACTGACGCCGTCGAGCGCCTCTTCGCCACCCCCCACACCGTGGACTTCGCGGCACTCGCCGCAGCGTACGGCGTCGGGCACTGCTCGGTAATTACGACGGCGGGACTCGCCGAAGCCCTCGCCGCACCGCTGACGGGGCGCAGCATCATCGAAGTCCGCACCGACCGTGTTGGCCTCCGCGCCCTCCACGCCCGCATCAAGGCCGCTGTGGCCGGCGCCGTCGGAGGAGTCCTAGCTGGTTAGTTCCCGACGCGGTTGTCCAATGGCGACTCGGATAATCGCTGGTGCAGACCATATTCCAGGCGCGCCAGAGAATGTGCGCATCGAATACGAACATGCCGGTGCGCCACTTCGCTGATTCCGGTGCTTTAACCGTCGTACGGCGGGAGGGCATGCTCGTCACGGGCCGCATCCGCACTGTGCTTGATCCTGCCTTTCATGCCGTTCGTGGAGACGGCTGTGCCGCTGGACCAGTGGCTCAAACCTGACCGGACTTTGCGCCTGCCTGCCCTGACCAGGGATGAGCTGGTTGCGGCAATTGGGACGACCTACTCCGCGGCTGCCAGACGAAGGATCCTCGCCGCCATTGCCTTTGCGGACCCGTTGTCCGGTTCTGCGGGGGAGTCCTACAGCCTTTCGCTGATCCATGTTGCCGGGTTCGAGGCTCCGGTCCCAAGGGGAGGACAGCAACGCAGGCGGTATTAAGGGAAAAGAAGCGCGAGAACCGGATCCGGGCCGCTGGGTTCAACGTGATGAGGTGGGACTGGGCTGATCTCATGGAGCCACGAAAGCTGGAACACATGGTGGCAACGGCAGGCGTGCCCCGGCGTCGTGCCCGTTCTGCGGTTCTCGACGCGCAAAAGTCCCTGTGACGCGCAGATGCCCTGTCGCTGCCCGTATTTGGGTAGCGACAGGGCATCTGCGCGTCAGCAGGTAATCAGCGCGTCGGTAGCGGCGCGCGGCGCCGGCCTACTCCTCGATCTCGATGTGCGTCGGGTCCAGGACGCGGCGCAGGAACTCCTTGGTGCGAGCCTGGGTGGGTGCGGAAATGACCTGCTCGGCCACGCCTTCCTCCACCACCACGCCGCCGTCCATGAACACGACGCGGTCGGCAACTTCGCGGGCGAAGCCCATCTCGTGGGTCACCACCAGCATGGTCATGCCCTCCTTGGCGAGGTTCCGCATGACCGAGAGGACATCGCCCACGGTCTCGGGGTCCAGTGCGGAGGTTGGCTCGTCAAAGAGCATCAGCTCGGGGTCCATGCTCAGCGCCCGGGCGATCGCGACGCGCTGCTGCTGGCCGCCGGAAAGCTGGTCCGGGAAACGGTCGGACAGATGCCCCAGGCCCACGCGCTCCAGGTTGTGCTGGGCCACCTGATCGGCCTCTTCCTGGGACCGCTTCAGCACCTTCGTCTGCGCGATGGTGCAGTTCCGCTTGGCGTCCAGATGCGGGAACAGGTTGAACTGCTGGAACACCATGCCCACTTTGCGGCGCATTTTGTCGATGTCCACGTCGGGGTCGGTGGCTTCGAAGCCGCCCACGTGGATGGCACCCTCGTTGGGCTGCTCCAGGAGGTTGACGCAGCGCAGAAGAGTGGATTTGCCGGAGCCGGACGGGCCGATCAGGCACACCACTTCGCCGGGGGCCACGTCCAGGCTGATGCCCTTGAGGACCTCGTTGGACCCGTAGGATTTGCGCAGGTCTTTGATGGACACGCCGGCGGCATGGACGGGACCGGTGTGATTGCGGGAGTGAATTACGACGTCGTTCATGACTGTCCTGCCTATCGCTTGGTCCGCGCGGAGCGGCTTTCGAACTTCCGGGCCAGGAGGCTCAGCGGGATGGTGATGACCAGATAGAAGGCGCCGGCGACCAGGAGCGGCGTGAGGCCTGCGCCCAGGCTGGAGATGCCGTCGCGGCCGAATTTGGTGAGCTCGTACTGCGACGCCGTCAGGCCCAGGACGTAGATGAGTGAGGAGTCCTTGGTCAGCAGGATGACCTCGTTGGTCAGCGGCGGGAGCACAATCTTGAACGCCTGCGGAATGACGATGGACACCATGGCCCGCCACTGCGGCATGCCCAGCGAACGTGCGGCTTCGAGCTGTCCCTTGGGCACAGCCTGCAGGCCGGCGCGGAGGGTCTCAGCGATATATGCCGAAGCCACCATACCCAGTGAGATCATGACGATCAGGGTGACGTTCCACTGGACGCCAAACGCGAGCGGGACACCGTAGCCGAACGCGATGAACACCAGCAGCGCCGGGATGCCGCGGAAGAACTCGATGTAGCCCGTGGCGATCCAGCGGTACAGCGGGAAGCTGGACAGCTTCATCAGGGCCAGGAGCAGGCCGCCGGACAGGCCCACGACGAAGCCGAGGAACGTGTAGATCAGGGTGTTCTTGAGGCCCACCAGGAAGATGTCCGGGAACATCGGGCCGATCTTGCCGAAGTTGAAAACGCTGTTGCCGACGGTCTTCCAGTCGGTGGCCAGGACCAGCGCGGCCACGGCTATAACGAAGATGCCGATCTGGACATACAGGCTCACTTTGGCCCGTTGACGTGCGGTCATTGCCATGGGGTGCTCACATTCATTTGCGTGGCTGAGGCCCCGGGCGGGCTGCAGCGCAGTTCGTCAGGGGCCCCAGCGGCGTAGTTCTCAGGGCTGTGAAGGTCAGTCCGAAGCGCCGGCTACTTGGCGGTCTCGCCGAACCAGGTGGTTTCGAACTTCTTCAGGGTGCCGTCGCCGGCCAGTCGCTTCAGGGTTCCGTTGACCTTCTCGGCCATGGCGGTGTTGCCCTTCTTGATGGAGATGCCCAGCTTCTCGCCCGTGGCGTAGTCATCCACACGCTCGAACTTGGCGTCATCCTTGATGGCGTAGGCCAGGATTGACTGGTTGCCCAGGGCGGCGTCGATGGTGCCGGCCTGGAGAGCCTGGACCAGGAGGCCGCTGTCCTCGAACTGCTGGGCGTCGATGCCGTTCTCCGCGGCGTACTTTGCGCCGGTGGTGGCCTGCTGGACGCCTACCTTCTTGCCCTTGGCGCTGTTGATGTCCGTGATCCCGGACGCCTTGGTGGCCACGAGGGTGAGGTCATCGTCCATGTACGGGTCGGAGAAGTCCATGACCGACTTGCGGACGTCAGTGATGGAAACCGAGGAGATGGAGAGGTCGCAGCCGGTGAGGGCGGTTCCGGTCTCGATGGCCTCGAAGGAGCTGTCCACGATGCTGAGTTCGGCGCCGAGATCCTTGGCTACTTCATTGGCAATGTCGATATCGAAGCCTACGATCTTGCCGTCCTTCTGGAATTCGAAGGGCTCGTAGGGGACGTCGGAGCAGACCGTGAGCTTGCCGGCGTTGATGAGCTGGATTCCGCCCTCGGTCGCAGCCGGGGTGCTGCTGCCGCCGCAGGCGGTGAGGGTGAGTGCGCCGGCGGCCAGGATTGCCGCTGCCTTGGCGGCGATCTTGGCCTGGGCCAGGGACTTGAGCTGCATGTTCTTTACCTTTTGTTGCAGGGGTGTGCGGTACTAAATCGGTTCATAGTGTAGCGCCGAATGAGAGATGTGCATCACATGAAACTTTGTTTCACTATTGGATAACTAAATCACACCCTAAATCAAGACCTGCGAAGCCGCTCTTGTCTGGGATTCCGGACACCCCGCCCATGTAGGTAGCGCTAACTGTCGTTTTGGAGGCTCAAAACGACAGTTAGCGCTACCTAGGTGCGTGGGTCGGTAATTGTTTGAGGGTTCCTCAGGTTTGAGCCGTAATGGCCCGAGGCCGGTTTCCTTGTCTTGGAAAGGTGCCGGCCTTT
>NZ_JAMXBJ010000019.1 GCF_023913755.1 Pseudarthrobacter cellobiosi | reverse complement strand
TGGTCAATGGGTTCTAGACAAGCTCCATTTTCCTTGAAAAGACGGGCATTCTCGGTTTAAACCGCCGTCGGCGCCCCGAGCAACATCGGTGGATCAAGGTTAAAGACCTGCTGGACTTCGCCGGCGGGTTAAGCGACAGCGGCATTGGTTTTATCAGCCTCACCGATGCGATCGACACCACGACCGCTTCCGGGCGCTTCTTCTTCAACGTTATGGCTTCCCTGGCCCAGATGGAGCGGGAGCTCATGGCCGGCAACGAAGACCGCCAAGGTTCCAACTCCGTAGCCGCTGCTGTTAGTGCACGGGACTTCTGAAGATTCGGATGACCGTGCACGGGACTTCTGACAACCCGAGTCAACAGTCCTCTGCACTCGCCCCCCACTTCCGCGGGATCCAGTACAGCGGACTTCTGATACTGACACCCGCACCTGCCTCCGCGGTGCCCGCACCTGTGTGATTAGGTAGGGCGATTTGCCGCGCCGCCCTATCCAGCCGGTGACTGTTGGAGCAAGATAACCCCATGAAAAAAACAGTTATCGCCGGTCTCGCAGCGCTCATGATGGGGCTCGGCGCCATCACTTTCGCAGGCCCAGGCAACGCAGTGCCCGAGCCGTCGCTGATCGCGGGGCAGATCATGGTCAAGTTCCGAGACGATGCGTCGGCGGCCGGGGTACTGCGCCGCCATGGCCTCAGCGACGGCCCGGGGATTGGCAGTACCGGCGTCCATCTCATCGCAGTGCCGGACGGTAAGGAACTCCAACTCATTGACGCCCTCAGCCGGAACCCGGCCGTGGAGTACGCCGAGCCGGACCTGGTGGTTACCGCCGCTACAAACGACCAGTACTTCCCGAGCCAGTACGCCCTGCAAAATGTTGGTCAGCCTTTTACCAACACCAAAGGCGACATAAAAATAGCCGCAGGCACGGCGGACGCCGATGTGGACGCCGTCGAAGCGTGGACCTTCACCACCGGAAGCGGCATCAAGGTTGCTGTCCTCGACTCAGGTGTGGCCAACGACAACCCCGACATCAACCCGAAGGTTGCTGCACGGGCCAACTTCACCAACGGGGAAACTGGTGACGACAATTACGGCCACGGTACCCACGTGGCCGGCATCGTTGCCGCCAGCCACAACACCCAGGGCGTGGCCGGGACGTGCCCTGCATGCACCATCCTCGACGGAAAAGTGCTGAACGACAGCGGGATCGGATCCAGCTCAGGCCTTGCGGACGGGATCAACTGGGCCGTCAGCAACGGCGCCAAGGTGATCAACATGAGCCTCGGGGTGCGGGCGTCCCGCACCCTCGAAACCGCCGTCAATAACGCGTGGAGCAAGGGTGTGGTGCTCGTTGCGGCCGCAGGCAACGGCGGCAACCAGACCAAGATCTACCCCGGCGCGTACCCTAACGTCATCGCCGTCGGCGCCACCGACAACTTCGACAACAAAGCATCGTTCTCCACCTACGGAGCCAGCTGGGTGGACGTCGCAGCGCCGGGGGCCAACGTCTACTCAACGTTCCCGAACCACGAGTTCGTCCTCAGGGCGCAGTACAACCGCTCTTTGGGATACGACGTCGGCAATGGAACCTCAATGTCCTCAGCGGTCGTCGCCGCCACTGCCGCGCTGGCCTGGAGTTCCCACCCCGGTGCCACGAACATCTCAGTCCGCGCCAACGTCGAACTGACCGCCGAGAAGATTACCGGCCAAGACTCCTACTGGGAACATGGCCGCGTGAACGCCTGCAAAGCAGTCGGCGGTTGCCCATAGCCCTGGAAGCGGTCTGAGTCAGGACTGGAGGGACTGCATCACCGATAGGTGCCCGGCGCGGGCGGCGATGAGGCACTTGGCCAGGTAGAAGGGCCGGTTCGCGTGCCTGACGTACTGCGTCAGCACGAGGACCGGATCCGGCGCCCTCAGGTCGAGGAGCTTGGCGCGGCTGGGCCCCACCTGGCTGAGGCTGATCTGGCACTCGCCGGGCCCGAGAACCTTGCCGAAGCGGTTGTTCAGGCTGGCAAGCAGGGTGCTCCCGCCGTCGTCGTCTATGTCCAGCGGCGCGGCGGCGGAACTGCTGCCCAGGCTCACGGGCAGGGCGGAGATGTTTTCCTGCAGGTGGGCGATTGCCTCGCCGTCGCGGATCAGGACGGATTCCCAGAGCCAGCAGTCGGCGCCAGGCTCCACGCCGACGCCGGGGGCGACGAATTCGGAGGCGGGCTGCCGCTCGCGTTGGATGCGTTTGATTTCGAGGTGCTGGCCGGGGCCGCCGAGGACTTCCTCGAACGGGCGGATCCGTTCGATGCCGATGCGGGGGAGGGTGTCCGAGACGAAGCGTCCGACGCCGCGGCGGGCCCGGATGAGGCCGTCCTCTTCGAGCAGCATGAGTGCTTCGCGGACCACGGTGCGGCTGACCTTCATGTCCGCGCCGAGCTCGGTTTCGGTGGGGAGCATCGAGCCGGGCGTCAGGAGGCTGTTGCGGATGGCTTCGGCGATCCGGGAGTACACCGCCACGCGGAGGGGTGAGCCGGGCTGGGCGGCCACCGGCTGGGACAGGAACCGGACGGCGTCCTGGTGCACTTTTTGCCTCGCTAAGTGGTGATGGAGGTTCCAGCCTAACAAGTGCTACGCGTTTGTTGGACAAGGACAACCTGGAGGCATTTTTCGGCACCGGCGCGGACCCTTGGCGGGAGCCAACCGGGGAGTTTTCCGGCCCTCTTGCGGGGGTCATCCTCCGAGCGGAGAATGGCCTCACTGGCGGGGTTCCATATCCTACTCCGCCGTGGATATGGGGCTTCGCCGAAGCCCTATTCCAGGAGATATTTATGAACATCAAACGCACCTCCGCTGCCGCGGCTGCCGCAGTATTTGTCGTGCTTTTTGCAGGGGCGGTCCCTGCCTCAGCCGATATTGCCGACCCGCACGCCGCCTGCACCGGACTGGGCATCTCGGACCATGCCGTGGCTGACGGACCCGGGGCCGTTCCCGCCATCATCAACGAGATCAAAGGGGCTGCCGCTTTCTTTGGTTTCGATAATGCGGGCCAAATTGTGAGCAGGTTCTCGCAGGTCCATGCCGGCACGCACGTGCCGGGCTGCGAGGAAGCCATTGAGGACATTCTCGTCGCCGGACCATGACCTCATTGAATCGAAAAGGGCTAAAATTAAGGGAAAGAAAATGAACACAACCAAGAAATCACTGGCGGTTTTCGCTGTCGTTTTTGCCGGGTCGCTGGGATTCGCTCCTTCCGCCTCGGCGACCATCCATCCGATCGTGGAGTCATACGATTGCGCGAGCGGAACCGCTTTCGAGAGCCATCCGCTGGGCGACGTGGCCGACCCGCCGGGAGTCACGCCCGGCTACGGCAGCCACTCGGATACGAGTACGCTGCGGTCACTGCTCGCGACGACGGACGAATTCACGGACTTCTCGAGCCCGGCATGGTCGGACTTCAAACTCAACGGCGAATGCGGGCATTCTGGTCCGTGAAACGCCGACGGGGCGGCCCTGTACGGGGGAGGGCCACACCGGCAGTTGGCAAAGAGCAGTCGCGGGAACCTTACCCAATAGACCACGCCACGCCACAAGCCCCGGTCCCGCCACGGCCGAAGGCTGGCTGCGCCAGCAGTGAACATTTGTGCACGCGCTCTTGGTCCGTCTGGGATCCCGATGCGGGACTAAAGCCTACTCACCAGTAACAATGAGGTGGACGGAGGTGTTTGCCGAGGGAAGAGGGCTCCGCTGAGGAGCCCTTTTTCGTGCGCACATTCGTGCAGCCTGTGCCGCAAAGGCTTTCAGTCTGCCTAGCATGTGAGAACCCCCGGCCAAGGCTTGGTTGACACGAAGAACCACAGCACCGGCCGGCCCCACCCCGTTGACACATAAACAAAGAGGTTTCGATGTCACTGCTTTCCAGGACCCTGTCCATCACCGCGGCCGCCGTCCTTGCCGGTTCCCTGGTTACGGCTCCCGCCCAAGCGGACTTCGTTGAGGTTTCCCCACCGGGAGCCAACGACTGGTCCTGCAAACCGACCGCCGAGCATCCGTACCCGGTCATCCTGGTGCCGGGAACCTTCGAGAGCATGGAGAAGAACTGGTCCACCCTGTCGCCGTACCTCAAGAGCGCCGGGCACTGCGTTTTCGCCCTCAACTACGGCGAGACGAACGGCGTGTATGCCACCGCCCCGGTGGCCGACTCGGCACAGGAACTTGCCCCGTTCGTGGACGCGGTCCGCGCCGCCACCGGCGCCAGGAAAGTGGATCTTGTGGGCCACAGCCAGGGCGGCATGATGCCCCGCTACTACATGGGCTTCCTCGGCGGAGCCAAATACGTCCACCAGCTCATCGGCATCGCCCCCTCCAACCACGGCACAGAAGGCGTGATCATCCCGCCGCCGGGCTTCGTTCCGGATCCGGACTTTACTGGCCTGGGCTGTGCTGCCTGCGCCGACCAGCAGGCGGGATCGGCTTTCATGCAGAAGCTGAACTCCATCGGCGATACTGTAGCGGGACCGTCCTATACCGTCATCTCCACGGTTTACGACGAAGTTGTCATTCCGTACAACAGCCAGTTCCTTGACGGACCGGCACGGCAGGTAACCAACATCACCATCCAGGACAAGTGCCCGGCTGATGTCTTCGAACATGACCAGACGCCGAACGACCCCGTGGTACACCAGATAGTGGCCCATGCACTCGGCAAGCCCTCCGGCCCAGCGGACCCGGCCTACCAGCCCGCCTGCGTCTAGCCGTCGTGCCGGCGGGAGTTCAGGGCGTCGAATCAGCCCGACGCCGCAGGCTACAGTGTCTCGGGAATCGCGCGCCCCAGGAAGAGCGTCGAGTACTGTCTCCGATACATTCTGCGCCCCACGAGTCGGTAGGGAAGGCGGACCGCCCGGGAATCCTAACAGCCGTCGTGCCACCTGCCTGTGCTGCTCCTGTTCGGAGCCGGTGATGGTGCGGTCCTCGGCGAGGCGTTCGGCCACGTTCTTCTTCGGAAGGCGGTGCAATGCGCAACGTGTGCCATGGGGCACGGCACGGTTAAGGGAGCGGCTGCCGCTAGCCGACGGCTACCGCACCGCCGAGCGTGACGTACGTCCGCCGTCGTCGTTCCGGCCGTCTCGCACTGGCCGTCGGCCCGGGCCACGCCTTCGCGGCGCTGTTGCCGGGCGAAGCGGCGAAGATCCACACGTCCGGCAATGTGGGGCGGTTTCCCGCTCGCTGAGGCAGGTCGTACCTTCACTGACGCTGCGGGGCGGTGCCTCTCCATGCGGAGTGTTGGGCGAGGGGGTTCAGGTTCAGGACGGACTGCACTACCTTTCTCGTATGGCCATGGGCAAGCAACGGTGCTCTGACCCCCTGCAGGAATTTCTACTCAGAAGGAGTGGGAAAGGTCATGAATCAACGAACCAAAATATTCTTTGCTCTCGTCGTCCTGTTGCTTGTTGTTGGCGGGGCGGCACTTTTTGTCTCCGAAAACACCAAAAGGAGCCGGGCCGGGGAGTACACCCCGCAGGTCAACCCTGCCGATTTCAGCACCAAAATCACCAATAAACACTTTGCCCTCCCCGTCGGCAAAAAGATGACTTACGAGACCACCGAGCAGGGAAGCGTCACCGAGAGGATTGAAATCGAAATCCTGAAGGAGACCAAGACCATAGAGGGCGTTGAGACGGTCGTCTATCTGGATAAGGAATACAAGAACGGGCAGCTCGTAGAGGAAACCCGGGACTATCTGGCACAACACAAAAACGGTGACGTGTGGTACTTCGGCGAGGACGTGAACAACTACTGGAATGGGATGTTGCTGGACCACGCCGGCAGCTTTCTCCACGGAAAAGATGGGGCAAAAGCCGGCATCTGGATGAAGGCCGAGCAGCGCGTTGGCGATTCCTATAGGCAGGAATTTTACGTTGGTCATGCAGAAGACATGCGGGACGTCGTCGCTACCGGCGAGACCGTCGCCACGAAAACCCGCACCTACACCGACTGCATCAAGGTTTACGACTGGACGCCGCTCGAAAAGAATTCCCGGGAGCATAAATATCACTGCCCCGAGGTCGGTGCGCTGGTCCTTACCGAGGACCTGCAGACAGGAAGCCGGTCAGAACTTGTGAAAGTTGTCCAGCCCTAGCCGTCCCACCGCACATCCGCCTGCCGTCATGCCGCACGACGGAACGTCCGGCCGGTGTGCGCCCGGCCGGACGTTCCGCTAAAAAACAGTTGTCGAGCCCACCCCCGGGTTTCGACCGGCTCAACCAACGACCAGCCCCGGCACTCCGTCCTGGATAGCGAAGGAGGCTTTCGTGCTGACGGGGGATCCCGGCGTCGTGACGTAGTCCAGCACCCGGAAGTCCGCGGTCATTGCATCCTTCGTGATGCGGGTGTTCACGTAGCCGCGGTTGTCGTTATAGAACTTCAGGTGCGGGTTCCAGGCCATGACCGGGTCCGTGGTGGAGCCGGTGCCGTTGCCGGTGGAGGAGATGGACGTGCAGACGAGTTCCGAGCCCACCACGGGGGAGGCGGGGTCCTTGTAGTCGACCTTGAGGTCGTTGGCCCAGTTGCGGTGGACGTCGCCGGTGAGGACCACGGCGTTGCGGACGTTCGCGTCCACCCAGCCTTGGGTGATGCGGCGGCGGGAGGCGGCGTAGCCGTCCCATCCGTCCATGGAGACGTCGTCGATCTCGGGCGCCTGGTTGCGGTCCTTTTCGGCGAAGAAGACCTGCTGGCCCAGGATGTCCCAGCGCTGGGTGGAGTTCTTGAAGCCGTCCAGCAGCCATTTCTCCTGTTCGGCGCCGGTGATGGTGCGGTCCTCGGCCAGGCGTTCGGTGACGTTCTTCTTCCAGCCGTCCCCGGCGAGCTGGTCGTCGCGGTACTGCCGGGTGTCCATCATGTGGAAGTTGGCCAGCTGGCCCCACTGGATTGTGCGGTAGATCTTCATGTCGAACCCGGCTGGCACTGACGAGGCCCGCAGCGGCATGTTCTCGTAGTATGCCTGGAACGCGGCGGTGCGGCGCTGCCGGAACCGCTCGGTGGTGTCGTTGAGCTGGGCGGCGTCCTTGTTCTCCGGGATCTCGTCCGCCCAGTTGTTGTCCACCTCGTGGTCATCCCACACCACCAGCCACGGCGCGACCGCGTGCGCGGCCTGCAGATCGGCGTCGGACTTGTACTGCGCGTGCCGCTGCCGGTAGCCGGCCAGGCTGGAAGTTTCGGGGCCCTGGTGGTCGCGCGGGTTGCCGCCGCCGATCACGTAGCTGTCCTTCTTGTACTCGTAGATGTAGTCGCCGAGGTGCAGCACCAGGTCCGGGTGGTCCTGGGCGAGCCGCGAGTAGGCGGTGAAGTAGCCGTGCTCGTACTGCGAGCAGCTGGCGAACGCCATGGCCAGCGCCGCCGGCGTCTCGTGCGGCGCCGGGCTGGTGAGCGTGCGGCCCACCACGCTGACGTGCCGGCCGGTGCGGAACCGGTAGAAGTACTCGCGCCCCGGCCGCAGGCCCTTGAGTTCGACGTGCACCGAGTGCGCGGTTTCGATCCGGGCCTGCTCGACGCCGCGGGCTACTACGGTGCGCATGCCGGCGTCCTCGGCCACTTCCCAGGCCACCGCGACGTTACGGGAGGGCATGCCGCCCTGGCCGTCCTCCGCCAGAGGGTCCAGAGCCAGCCGGGTCCAGATCACGAAGCCGTCCGGCCACGGCTCGCCGGAGGCGATGCCCAGCAGGAACGGATCGGTGCGGAGGCCGGCGTCGTCCGCTGTGGAAACGGCGACGGCGGCACCCGGCCAGGCGGCGACGAGCCCGGCCCCGAGACTGGCGGAAAGGAGGGATCTACGTGAAATGTTATCCATGGCTTCGACCGTAGGCAGGCCGGTTGGACAGTTTGTAAGGACGGCGTGAATGGGTGGTTAACTGCGTGACAAAAACTGTCGATCCATGGGGTGGCGGGCCGGCAGGCGTCGTGCCGCACATGCGCGCCTACCGTGAGGAACTCTTCGGACCCGCAGCCGGGACGAACGCCCGCACCACGGCCTCGATGGGCGCCAGCACTTCCGCTTCGGGATCCACCGTGATCCGGTGGATGTTCAGGCCCTCGCACACTGACATGACGGCTGTCGCTGCCACTGCGGGGTCGGGTGCTCCAAGGTGCGCCATTGCCGCTTCAACGACTGTCTGGAACTGCGCCCGGCCAGCCAGCAGCGGACGCCGCACATCGTCGTCGTGCGTGCCCTCGAGGAACAGTACGTACCGTGCAATGGTGCGGGTCCGGAATGCGCCGGTGATCATCTCGACGCCGCCGGCCAGTTGGGCGACAAACGCGTCAACATCGGCGGGCAGACTCGCCGGCCCTTCGACTGCGCCACGATCCTGCTCCGCAATCCACTCGACGGCGCCGGTCAGGAGGGCCGAGCGCGTGCGGAAGTAGTTCGACGTCGAGCCTTTCGGCACTCCGGCCGCCTGGTCCACACGGGCGTGCGTAAGGGCCCTCAGGCCCCGCGTTCCGAGCAGCTCTACGGCGGCGTCGAGCACTCTCCTGCGGGTAGACATAGGTTCCACTATAGAAGCAGTGACAAAACTACTACGGACGTAGTGCTTTCGGTGTATGGAAGAGGCAGAAAGCATCGTCGCCGGAATCGCCATGCCGCACCTTGCCGGCGTGACCCACCGGTGGATAGATGTGCGTGGGGTACGGATGCACATCGCGGAGGCCGGCAACGGATCCTGCCCGGTGAGGGGCACTTCCTCGCCGACCACCGGCTTGAGCTCGTGGCCGACGGGGCCCTGAGGCTCTTCGCACAGTAGCCGGACCCCGGTCTGTGAAACCATCCACGGCGGCGGGGCCCGGGCGGCAGTGGCGGCAGGACGACGTCGTGCTTGACTCCCAACCTCATGAAGGCGCTCAGACCCCGTAGTGGCTCCTGCGGGCATCGGCGTAGCGTTCCCTGACGCCGGAGCCCCAGTCGCCGTCGGGCTCGTAGGCAGCTTCAATGCTTCGCTTCCAGTCGGGAAGCTCCCCAGTAGCTGCCCAGGCGGCCTGCTTGGCAGCGCCAAGCGCCACGTACTCCCTGGTGGCCGGTATTTCCACCGGCAGGCCGAATATGCTGGCGGCGGCCTGGCGCAGGGCCTGGGATTTGGAGCCTCCGCCGATGAGGAGAACCTTGTCCGGTATCCCGCCGGACTGCTTCAGGACGTCGATGGCGTCCGCCAGGGAGTTGAGTACTCCCAGGACGGAGGCGCGGGCGAGGTTCTGTGGGGTCATGTTGCTTCTGGTGAGTCCGGTGAGGGATCCGGTGGCATGCGGCAGGTTGGGGCTGCGCTCACCGTCCAGGTAAGGCAGGAACGCGAGCCCGCCGGCGTCGCTGCTGGCAGCCAGTGCCAGTGAGTCCAGCGTTGCCAGGTCGACGTCGAGCATGGCGGCGGTAGCGGCCATGACGCGGGCGGAATTGAGCATGGCCAGCAGGGGCAAATGGTTGCCGGTGGCGTCCGCGAAACCTGCCACGGCGCCGGTATGGTCCGGCACAGCCGACGGCGTGGTGGTGAAGACCGTGCCGGAGGTTCCGATGGAGACGACGATTTCGCCGGGGCGCAGGCCAAGTCCCAGCGCGGCTGCGGCATTGTCCCCGGCCCCGGCCGCCAGCAGGGCGCCGTCGATGCCCCATCCTTCCCGCACGGTTCCTGCCGGTTCATGGGAGGCAACGACGCGCGGAAGTTGAGGAGCGCGTCCGAAGAAGCGTTCCAGCAGGTCGGGGCGGTAGCTGTTCGTTATCGGGGAAAAGTAGCCCGTGCCGGAGGCGTCGCTTCGGTCCGTGGTGAATTCGCCGGCCATGGCCCCGTTGAGCCAGTCATGGGGCAGGACCACCTGCTCGACGCGGCTGGCGGCGTCCGGCTGGTTCCGTGCCAGCCACGCCAGTTTGGAGATGGTGAATGAAGCGACAGGAACCAGATTGACGGCGTCTACCCACCCGTCGGGCCCGAGTTCATCCCGGAGCCGCGCGGCGTCTTCGGCGCTGCGAGTATCGTTCCACAGCAGTGCCTCGTGCACGGGTTCCCGGGAACTGTCCAACGCCACCATCCCGTGCTGCTGGGCGCCGATGCTGGCAGCGGCGACAGAACCGCCCAGGCGGTCCGCACCGGCAGCATGCCAAGCTTTCCGCAGGGCGGCTGTCCAGACCTGCGGGTCCACCGACGTCCGGTCCGGGTGGGCTGCCGCCCCCGAAGAAATGACATCCCCGCTTTCGGCGTCCACGGCCAGGACTTTGCAGGATTGCGTGGAGGAATCCACACCGATGACAACGCTCATTGACTATTCTCCTGATCGATCTGGTCATACAGGGCTTTGGCCAGCGGCTCATCAACGATCAGCGTGGTGACAAAGCCTGCCTTGGCCACGGCCCTCACGGCGTCTGTCCGTGCTGTTCCCTGGGCGATGGCAATCACCCGCGGGGTGCGCTGCAGCTGCTTCACGGTGACGGCTATGATCCGTTCGTCCAGCCCGGATTGCACCGGAATCCCTGCTGCGTTGAGGAGTCGGCCCGAGCATTCCGCGACAGCGCCGTCCTGCACAGCATCCTGGCGCACCTTGGGGTCGGCGCGTTCCCAGACTGTGGAGCTACCGGCCTTCCAGGCGCCGATCGCCACCACGGCCAGGTCCAGCGAGTCAGCCTTGGCCAGCGCTCCGGCGATCTCGGGCTGACGGCGCAGCCCAGATGCCGTCGTCGGATCTTCAACGACCAAGGGTGACCACAACGGCCAGGTGAGGCCTCCGCTCAATTGGCCCAGCCTCTGGATCAGTTCCAGGGGGTTGCTGTCTGCCTCTGCCGGAAGGGCGCCCGCGAGCTGGACAATATCGCAGCGGGGAAGCTCCTTGACAAGCCGGGAGGCCGCATCCAAGGTGCGGGACCAGGAGATGCCCAGGGTCCCGCCGACCGGCGCCTGGCGGGATATTTCCGCTGCGGCGGCCTTCGCCAGGATGCCGC
This sequence comes from Pseudarthrobacter cellobiosi, assembly GCF_023913755.1. Classification (GTDB taxonomy): domain Bacteria; phylum Actinomycetota; class Actinomycetes; order Actinomycetales; family Micrococcaceae; genus Arthrobacter; species Arthrobacter cellobiosi. The sequence goes on along the minus strand of NZ_JAMXBJ010000019.1, from coordinate 16,475 downwards.
GGGCCTGGATCTCCCCGCCTGTGGTGTCGGCAACGATCACCTGGCCTATGCTCAGCGACGACTCGAGCCGCCTCAGGTCCGCACCGGAGAGGTGGGAGGGAAAATGTACCTTGATTTCCACGATGCCGCTCTCCACGGCTTCGGTGAGAAGCCGGGCGACCTGGAAGCGGGAGAGGTCATGACTGGCCGCAATTTCGACCTTGGGGCGGTTTTCCAGATAGTACTCGCGGCCGATCCGCGCGAGCAATTCCTTATGGGACCGTTCGGTCATCCGGGCGCCTCCTTCGAACATTTGAGTAATAGCCTCTTGCTCAAATGAGTATATATGACTAGAGTCACATGACAGATGAGCGATTTGCGTCTGCTCAAATGTGCAGAAAGGCTTTGGTGAGGAACCAGGTCTAAGCAGTTGGGCCCGAACGCCCATCCAATCCTGTGGCCGGCGGCATGCCGCGCCGCATGGATTGGTTCCCCGATTTCATAAGAACAAAGGAGTCCTTAATGCGTCTTGAATTGCGTGCCGCTTCGGTGGCGGCCGGTGCCCTGTGTATCGCACTGTCAGCTTCAGCGTGTTCCGGTGCCGGTGGTGGTACTGCCGCCGGCGAGCAGAACAGCATCAACGTCCTGATGGTCAACAACCCGCAGATGGAAGACCTGCAGCGGCTGACGGCGGATAACTTCACGAAGGAAACCGGCGTGAAGGTCAACTACACGGTGCTCCCCGAGAATGATGTTCGGGCAAAGATCAGCCAGGAGTTCTCCAGCCAGGCTGGTCAGTACGATGTTGCCTCGCTGTCCAACTACGAGATTCCGTTCTATTCCGCCAACGGCTGGCTGGCGCCGCTGGACAACGTGGCCAAGGATGCCGAGTTCAACCAGGACGACATCCTCCCCGCCTACACGGCATCCCTCACCGGCAAGGATGGCAAGCTCTACGGCGAACCGTTCTACGGCGAATCCTCCTTCCTGATGTACCGCAAAGACATCCTGGAGTCCAAGGGCCTGACCATGCCGGAGAAGCCGACCTGGGACGAGGTGGCAGACCTGGCGGCCAAGGCTGATGGTGCAGCACCGGGGATGAAGGGAATCTGCCTCCGCGGCCAGCCGGGCTGGGGCCAGGTCTTCGCACCGCTGACCACCGTGGTGAACACGTTCGGCGGCACCTGGTTCGACAAGGATTGGAACGCCCAGGTCAACTCTCCTGAATTCACCGCTGCCACCGAGTTCTACGTGGACCTGGTGAAGAAGCACGGTGAAGCAGGGGCCGCGCAGGCCGGGTTCACCGAGTGCCTGAACAACATGAGCCAGAGCAAAGTGGCCATGTGGTACGACGCCACCTCCGCTGCCGGCGCCCTGGAAGCAGAGGGGTCCCCAGTGAAAGGCAAGATCGGCTACGCCCAGGCGCCGGTGAAGAAGACCGACTCCTCGGGCTGGCTGTGGACCTGGTCCTGGGGCGTGCAGGCGGCCTCCAAGAAGCAGGATGCTGCCGGTAAGTTCATTGCCTGGGCAAGTTCGAAAAAGTATGAGGAACTCGTTGCCTCGAAGCTGGGCTGGGCCAAGGTCCCCTCCGGCAAGCGCATCTCCACGTACGAGAACGCCGAGTTCCAGAAAGCCGCGCCGTTCTTCAAGGCGGAACGCTCCGCCATCGAGAACGCCGATCCGAAGAACCCCGGCGTGCAGGAACGTCCCGTTGTCGGTATCCAGTTCGTTGGCATCCCGGAATTCGCGGATCTCGGGACCACCGTCTCCCAGGGCGTGAGCTCCGCCATCGCCGGTCAAGGCACAGTGGCCGAGGCGCTGGCCAAGGGCCAGGAAGCCGCCCAAAAAATCGGCGACAAATACAAAAAGTAATATCCCCACCACCCGGTGCTGCGGCCCGCTTACCCGCGGGCCGCAGCACCACAGGAGTCCATCATGACTAACGCAACGGCGCGCACCTCCCGCCCTGGGCACAGCGCACCTCAATCCTCCAAGACCGCCAGGTCCCGCGAACGGGCTCTGGCCTGGGCGCGGCGCGCACCGCTGCTGCCGGCCCTGATTTTCCTTATCATCGTCACCCAGCTTCCGTTCGTCGTGACCCTGATCATCTCGTTCCTGAACTGGAACAGCCTCCGCCCGGACCAGACCGGATTCGCCGGTTTAGACAACTACCTCGAGGTCCTTACCAACGCCGACCTGCGCCAGGCCATCGTCACCACCATCATCCTGACCGTCTCGGTGGTCCTGGCCAGCCTGGTCATTGGCCTGGGACTGGCGCTGCTGCTGGATAAGAAGTTCATCGGCCGCGGACTGGCACGGACCCTGCTGATCGCACCGTTCCTCGTGGTGCCGGTCGCCGCGGCGCTCATCTGGAAGCATGCCATCCTCAACCCGGTCTACGGCCTGATCAACGGCACCCTGACCTGGATCTGGTCCCTCTCCGGGAGCGGCACCCCGCCCCAGCCGGACCTCCTGTCACAGGCACCCCTGATGGCCGTCATCATTTCCCTGGTCTGGCAGTGGACCCCGTTCATGATGCTCATCCTGCTCGCCGGCCTGCAGTCCCGGCCCATGGACACCGTGGAAGCCGCCCAGATGGACGGCGCAACACCGTGGGCCATCTTCCGGCACCTCACGCTGCCGCACCTGCGCCAGTACCTGGAGCTCGGCGGACTGCTCGGAGCCATCTACATCGTGCAGAACTTCGACGCCGTCTTCACCCTCACCTCCGGCGGCCTGGGCACCGCCAACCTGCCCTACGCCATCTACCAGACGTTCTACTTCGCCAACGAATACGGCCTGGCCTCCGCCGCCGGCGTCGTGGTGGTCATCGGCACCATCATCGTGGCCACCTTCGCCCTCCGCACCGTCTTTTCGCTCTTCAAGAAGGAGGCAGCACGATGAGCACCCTCACTCCTGCCGCACCCCGCAACACGGTCCCCGGGCCCACGGCCCTGAAAACCGGATCACGCCGCCGCGGCAAGTCCCGGATGGATCCCACCCGCAACAACACCGCCGCCGGCCTCGCCGCCTGGCTGCTGGCACTGCTCTTCGCAACGCCGGTCCTGTGGATGATCCTGACGTCCTTCCACTCCGAAACCGACGCCGCCACCAACCCGCCTTCCATAGCCGCCAACCTCACCCTGGACGCCTACAAGGAGTTCTTCGGAGCCAGCTCCGGGGTCAGTCCCTGGCCTCCGCTGATCAACTCCGCCACAGCCTCCATCCTCTCCACGGTCCTGGTCCTGGTCCTGGCCATCCCGGCCGCCTACGCACTGTCCATCCGGCCGGTGAAGAAGTGGACCGACGTCATGTTCTTCTTCCTTTCGACGAAGATGATGCCCGTGGTCGCCGCCATCCTGCCGCTCTACCTCTTCGCCAAAAACGTCGGTGCTTTGGACAACATCTGGTTCCTGATCGTGATATACACCTCGATGAACCTGCCCATTGCCGTGTGGATGATGCGCTCTTTCCTCGCCGAGGTGCCCGTGGAAATGCTGGAAGCCGCCCAGATCGACGGCGCCGGCCTGCTCCTCACCCTCCGGAAGGTCGTCGCTCCCGTGGCGATGCCCGGCATCGCCGCCACCGCCCTGATCTGTTTCATCTTCAGCTGGAACGAACTCCTCCTGGCCCGGGTCCTCACCGGTGTCATGGCCGGAACCGCCCCCGTGTTCCTCACCGGCTTCGTCTCCAGCCAGGGCCTCTTCCTCGCCAAGGTCTGCGCGGCCGCAGTCGTGGTCTCTGTGCCGGTCCTGTTCGCCGGCTTCGCCGCCCAGGACAAGCTCGTCCAGGGCCTCTCCCTCGGCGCCGTGAAATAACGGCCTCGAGTAGCCGGCCATCCCCACTTTCGATTCTTAGAGGAGTACTTCCGATGACAACACCCACCGCCCGGTCCGGCACCCTGGCGCACCCCGAACTGCCGGCCACCATGCGCGCCTCCGTCCTGAAGCGCCAGGGCGAGATGGCCATGGAAACCCTGCCCGTCCCGCGGCTCGACGCCGACCAGGTCCTGGTCCAGGTGGCCGCAGTCGGCGTCTGCGGCAGCGACGTCCACTACTACGAGCACGGCCGGATCGGGGACTACGTGGTGGACCATCCGCTCATCCTCGGCCACGAACTCTCCGGACGGATCGCCGCCGTCGGACGCGACGTGGATACCGGACGCATCGGCCACCGCGTCGCCGTGGAACCGCAGCGCCCCTGCCGCACCTGCAAGCAGTGCAAAGCCGGCCGCTACAACCTGTGCCCGGACATAGAGTTCTACGCCACCCCGCCGATCGACGGCGCCTTCGCCGAATACGTCACCATCCAGAGCGACTTCGCCTACGACATCCCGGACAGTGTCAGCGACGAGGCGGCAGCACTCATCGAACCCCTCTCCGTGGGCCTCTGGGCCTGCGAACGAGCGGAAATCAAACCGGGCAGCCGGGTCCTGATCGCCGGCGCCGGCCCGATCGGCATCATCGCCGCCCAAGCCGCCCGCGCCTTCGGGGCCACCGAAATCTACATCACGGACATCGCCGAGGACCGGCTCGCCTTCGCCCTCGAGCACGGCGCCACGCACGCGCTCAACGCCATAACGGACAGCGTGGAAGGGCTCGACGTCGATGCGTTCATCGACGCATCCGGCGCCCCGCAGGCCGTCCGTTCCGGAATCAAAGCCGTCGGACCCGCCGGGAAAGTCATCCTCGTCGGGCTCGGCGCCGACGACGTCGAACTCCCCATCTCCTACATCCAGAACCGCGAAATCTGGCTCTCCGGCGTCTTCCGCTACACCAACACCTGGCCGCTGGCCATCCAGCTCATCGCCGACGGGAAAGTGGACCTGGACATCCTCGTCACCGGCAAATACACCCTCGCCGAGTCCGAAGAAGCACTCAAAGCAGGCAAGCAGGCCGGCCAGCTCAAAACCGTCGTCTACCCCGGCCGGTAAGGCACCCCGTTTCTTTCAGCCCGCTCCGAAAGGCTTAATTACATGCAACCGCTCACCAATGCCACCCTGCCAGGGCTCCCGGAAGCCCTGGGTAAACCGTCCTACGACCGCTCAGCCCTGACGGCGGGAATCGTCCATTTCGGCGTCGGCGGCTTTCACCGCGCCCACCAGGCTATGTATCTGGACCGGCTGATGGACTCCGGTCTCGCACGTGACTGGGCCATCTGCGGCGTCGGCGTCCTGCCCGGCGATGCGCGCATGAAGCAGGTTATGGACAACCAGGACTGCCTCTACACGCTCGTGGTGAAGAACCCCAACGGTACACGGGAAGGGCGGGTCATCGGGTCCATCATCGAATACCTCTTCGCCCCCGAGGACCCCGAGGCCGTCATCGAGAAAATGGCCTCCGGGGACATCCGGGTCGTTTCACTCACGGTCACCGAGGGCGGCTACAACTTCCACCACGTGACCGGGGAATTCGACGCCGAAAACCCGGACGTAATCCATGACCTCGAGCCGGGAGCAGCGCCACGGACAACTTTCGGCCTGGTGACAGAAGCCCTGTCGCGGCGCCGCGAACGTGGACTGGAACCGTTCACGATCATGTCCTGCGACAACATCCAAGGCAACGGCGATGTAGCACGCATGATGTTCACGTCCTACGCCAAGCTCAAGGACGCTGAGCTTGGGGCGTGGATCGGAGAGCACGTGCCCTTCCCCAACAGCATGGTGGACCGGATCACTCCCGTGACCACTGACGAGGACCGGCGGGCCATCGCCGCGGAATTCGGGGTGGATGACGGCTGGCCGGTAGTCTGCGAACCCTTCGAGCAGTGGGTCCTGGAAGACCACTTCAGCCTCGGACGCCCGCCCTTCGAAAACGTGGGCGTGCAGCTTGTGGACGACGTGGAGCCGTACGAACTCATGAAGCTGCGGCTGCTCAACGCCAGCCACCAGGGCATGTGCTATTTCGGCTACCTCGCCGGCTACCGTTACGCCCACGAGGTCGCCCAGGACCCGTTGTTTGCCCGGTTCCTGCTCGGCTACATGGACGAGGAGGCAACCCCCACACTGCAGTCGGTACCCGGGATAGACCTCGAGATCTACAAGCGCACGCTCATCGAGCGCTTCTCCAACGAACACGTCCGCGACACCCTGGCCCGGCTCTGCGCCGAGAGCTCCGACCGGATCCCCAAGTGGCTGCTGCCGGTGGTCCGCATCAACCTCGACAACGGCGGAGAGATCCGGCGTTCAGCGGCCATCGTTGCGAGCTGGGCCCGGTATGACGAAGGAACGGACGAGCAAGGCAATCCGATCGACGTGGTGGACCGGCTGAAAGACAGCCTCATGGCCGCTGCCGGACGCCAGCGTCAGGACCCGCTCGCTTTCATCTCCAACCGTGAGGTCTTCGGCGACCTCATCGACGACGAAAGGTTTGTTGTCGCGTACTCGGACGCCCTGGCCAGCCTGCACCGCCAAGGTGCCACGGAAACCCTTCTGACGCTGGAGGCCTGACGCCCGCAACCCCGGCACGGGAATGGCCCCGGCAGCAGCGGGAAGCTGCAGCCGGGGCCATTGCGGGAGGTGCTGCCTTAGGCGCGTGCCTTGGCGTGGCCCTTGGTAAGGATCACGGCCAGGGCAACCATGCCGACGCCGAGCAGCAGGTGCAGGACGTTGTCGAAGCCGTTCAGCGGGACGAAGTTGCCGGCCGAATCCTGGGGGACCACCAGGCCGTAGACGAACAGGACCAAGTAGATGATGCCGCCGTAGAGGAGGAAGGCGCGGGCGCCGGCTCCAGATCTGGCCAGGGCGATGCCCGCTGCGCCGAAGATCAGGTGGACGATGTTGTGCAGGGCCGAGACCTGGAAGAGGCCCAGCAGCATTGCCTCGGAGTGGTGGCCTGCGAAGTGCAGTTCATCAAAGTTGGCCGTGATGCCCGGAACGAAGCCCAGGATGCCGACCAGCAGGAATACTGCACCGACAACCATCGATGCCTTCTGGACGTTGGTGCGGGCTGCCGTTCGGGTGCCGGTGTGCGTTGCCATGGTGATCTCCTGATTGCGATATGTGTTTATGGATCGGCGGGCTTTTGTTCTTCCTGCCGACCTATGGGGTTATGTCAGCTATTCGGGCGTAACCGCATGTCGGATGGGTTATTCAGAGAATATTCTGGAGTGCACTCCCAGGTCATTGTGGTGGTCCTGCTGCTCCTGGCCACTGCCGTGCTGATGGAAAGCGCGCTGAGCGTGCTGGAGGTCAGGGACTTTCCGTTGAACTGATGACCACCGCCGGCGTGATCGCAGCTATTCACACCGCCAGCGGTGAGATCGCGCGCCAGCGGATCGCGGTGGGCTTCACATTCGTGACCGTGGCGTCCGACCTGACGCACCTGGAAATCGCAGCGGCAAACCACCTTTCCACGGCGCGGGGGAGTAGCCGGGGTTTCGGGTTTGCCGGTGGTCGAGCCTGCCGGGCTCAGCCGCCGACGGTATCGACAGGTTCGACCACAGGGGTTGACCCGCCGTGGATTTCGTACCGGGCCTTGCCGCCTTGCTTGGCCCGGTACATGGCCGAATCTGCCTGCCGCAGCAGCTCTGTCACGTCCGCCGTTTCGGCGGTGCGCTGCGCTACGCCCATGCTCAGCGACACCCGCAGCGACCGGTCGCCGATCACGAACGGCTCGCTGAGCGCCTCATAAATCCGTTCGGCAACGGGCCCCGTTGCCGGAGTGCCGTCGTCGTTATCCAAAACGACGACGGCGAACTCGTCGCCGCCCAGCCGGGCCACCAGGTCGTGGCTGCGGACGCTGGCCCGCAGCCGCTCGGCCAGCTGGGCCAGCAGCGCGTCGCCGCCTTCATGGCCGAGGGAATCGTTGACGTCCTTGAAATCGTCGATGTCGATGAACAGCAGGCCCTCGTGCCGGGTCCGGCGGTCGCTGTCCGGTTCGAAGGATGCCAGCAGTCGCTCGGCCAGGGCTGCACGGTTGGCGAGCCCGGTGAGGTCATCGTGTGTGGCCCGGTACGTCAATGCCTTGTGGCTGTCCTGGAGCGCGGCGGCCATGCCGTTGAAGGCCACCGCAACCTCGCCGAGTTCGTCCCGCCGGGCAACTTCCAGGCGATGGCTGTAGTCACCGGATTGCAGCTTCAGGACGCCCCGGCGGAGGCTGTTGACGGGCCGCATCAGGTCCTTGACCATCCGACGGCGGAAGTACAGGGTGGCGCCGATGGCCACAACGAACAGCCCGAACCGGCCAATCACCAGGAGGCCCTCGAGCTCGCGCGTGTCCACGAGCCCCCTGTTCAGCGCCTGGAGCGAGGACTGCTGGACGGCGGCCAGCTGCGTCCGCACCTTCGAGCTTGCGGCGGCGAAGGCACGCGCATCAGCCACGTTGTTTCCCGTGAGCGTCAGTACCTGGTCACCCCAGAGCCCGCCGTTCTCCAAGCCGGCCTGCCAGTCCTGCTGTGCCGCGGACAGGGCCTCGGGCCGGCCTTCGTCCGCGACCGGGACGGCGGCGGCCGCACGGAAGAGTGCCTCAATGTCCTGCTGTTCCAGGACAAACGCCTCCCTGTTCACGGGCGCCGCCGCGAGCAGCTGGTATCCAAGCTGCTCATGCGTCTCAAGGGCGGCGGCCAGCTCAGAGACGCTGCCGTACTCGGCCTGGAGCCGCCCGGTCGCAGCTTCCATCTCGTTCACCACAAACCGGACTCCCACGACTGTGACTGCCGCGCCGATGAACAGGGCCAGGAGCATCAGCGTGAACGCCCCGGACCATTCACGCTGCAGGCTAAAGGAGCGCGGCGTTGTGGTGGCTCTTTTCATGGGCGTCCTCGGACCGGGGTGATGTTATGCCTAAATTACACGGCAATGCCTACAACCGGGGGTTCGACAGGCTCGAGCGAGCGCCAGTGATGGAGCGTGTCGAGATCCAGAAGCCCGGCGGTGGTTTCGCTGGGCTCGTCCAGTGCGAGCCTGTCCGCTGCCAGGCTTTATTAAGCTATCAAAGCTTTATTTGAAATCAATAAAGCTTTGATAAGTTTTGTAAAATCGTGCACATGGACCCCGTGAATAACCCCTACACCCCGAATGCAGGCGCTACCCCGGAAATTGTCATCGGGCGTGATGAGTTCCTGAATGACTTCCACGTGCTCTTGCGCAGACTCGACTAGGAATAGCAAGTTGATTTGGCCCCGGGTTAGTCGCTTGTTTTGGCCCCCGGGGAGGGGTTTCCTGCTTTGCCGCCGGCGGGGCCGGGCTTATCCGTTCTGTGCTTGGCGGGTGGTTTTGAGGCGGTAGGAATCGGTTCGGTGTTGATGATGTGGCCGCGGAAGCCTGTCCACGATGGCCGCCGCGAGGCGGGGGCCGGTGAAGGTCTGGCCCCACTCGCTGAAGTTGGCGTTGAAGGCGCATGCGATGGATGCCCTCTCTTCCCGGGCCGTGATGATCTGGAAGAGCAGCTCCGCTCCGTGGGTATCGAGCTTGACGTATCCCACCGCGGATTTACGGTGCCTCACTTTGATCGTTTTATGCTTCGGACTGTGCCGGACTTGGACGTTCCCCCGGTCCAGAAGCGGCGTGCGAGACCGAAGGAATAAGCTCCGTTTTCGACACGCTCGGTTTCGGCAGGCTCAACCACAGAGTCGGGCCAGCGCCCAGTCCCAGCGGATCAGCTCCTGCTCCAGCCTGACCGCCGTCCCGAAGGAGTCGCTGCGGAGTCCTTCATAAAGCGCCGACTCCTCAGCCGTCAACCGGCTCAACACAGCCTTCGACGGCGACGGCTCGCTGCCCCAGGCATCGCGGTGGGCCAGCAGCGTGGCCTCATCCATCAGCACGCTCAGCACATCCGGATGCACCGCACGGAGCTGGTCCAGGATCCGGAACCCGTGGGTGTCCAGATCGCCCCAATACAGGACCTCACAGTGGCGCAGCCATGTGGCGTCCCGTAACGACGTGAACCCATAACCGCCGCCGTAAATCGCCAGCGTGCCCGGGCGCTCGGGGAGGGCCAGGAAATTGACCAGGTTCTCCGTGATCAGGACTCTGGTGACGGGCAGGCTCAGGGTGCTGAAGGCCTCTGCGGTCAGGGTCAGATCGCGGGCCTGGCCAAGCAGGGGCAATCCAGGATCCAGCATGCGGAACCTGACCAGTTCCGGCGGATGCAGGAAGCCGTGCCCTGCGGCAAAGCGCGCTGCCGGCGTCCGGGCCGGCGTTAGCCCCAGCAGCGAACCAGGCTCAGCGGGAAAGTCCGGAAGAGAGTCCTCGTCTGGCTCAATCTCGGCGCGTACGGAATCAGCCCGCAGCACCATGGCCAGCTCGCTGATCACCGCCCTGTGGTTCTCGATGAACTTGGTGTGCACACCGGAAAGGCTCAGCTGCCGCACATAGATGCCGGGCTCGGGATTGTTCTCCAGCCACAGGGCCACCCGGGCGGCTGTCAGCGCGTCAGCCCCGAGTTCCAGCAGCTTGAGCGGCCGCTTCAGCGCCCACCCGCGGAACAAGGAGTGGAGCGAGGCCAGACTCCCGGCAAGCTCCACGAACCGGGCTGCATCCTGCGCCTTACCCACAAAGCCGATCTCGGCCTGGGCGTTTGCAAAGACCGCCGCCGCCGGAAGGTGGTTGGCCCCGACCGTGGTGCGACCCACCTCTGCGGTTTCCAGGCTGAACGGACCCACTGCGCCGAACAACTCAGCCGCCCACGCACTCGCCGTAGGGTAGTCACTCCGGAGCGTCGCCGCCGTCGGACGTTTCAATGGACGACGGCGGGGGTACAGTCCGCCCGGTTCCAGCACCTCGCGGAGCAGCGCACCGCTGCCCCAGGCCTTCAGCGACTGCGCCCGCAGGTCAGCCAGTGTGGTCCAGCCCTGCGCCCGACCCGCCTGTGCCCGGCCAGGAGGGGAACCCGAAATCCTGTCACCCAGCACGCCGGGCCCGCTCGTCCCGGTACTCCTGGATGGTCATGTTCCGCAACTGCGAATCGTCGCCGTTGGTGTTGGCCACGAACCCCACATGGGACACAAAGGGTTCGATCACATGGATCTTCTGCAGGGGAGTGACGATCAGCAGCTGCAGCTTCATCCGCTGGAACAGCTCCAGCCCGTACCGGGCCGACTCGTCGGAGCCGCGGCCGAACGCCTCATCGATCACCACGAACCGGAAGCTGCGCCCGCTGCCGGCGTTCTTGCCGGCACCCTTGCCGGACGCCAGCCCGAACTGGAATGCCAGGGCGGCCGCCAGGATGGTGTAGGCGAGCTTCTCCTTCTGGCCGCCGGACTTGCCGCCCGAATCGGTGAAGTGTTCAAATTCCTCGCCGGTTTCGGTCCATTTTTCCGAGGCGGAAAACGTGAACCAGTTCCGGACATCCGTGACCTTGGCGGTCCAGCGCTCGTCGAGGGTGGTGTATCCGTCCCGGCCCCGGAACCGCTCGATCAGGCGCGCCACCTGAAGGTACTTCTGCTCGGAGTACTGGTCATCGTCGCCGATGGTGCCCTCCGAACAGGCCCGCAGGTCCATCCCGAACTGCCGCACGTCCAGGTCGGTGCTGTTCTGGTGCTCCAGCTGGATGTGCCGGCCGGTGTTGTACTCAATCCCGGCCAAGGACAGGTTGATTTCGCCGATCCGGTTCACGATGTCCTGCCGGCGGCTGTCCAGGAACGCGTTGAACGCCACCACCTCATGGATGGTGTTCTGGTTCAGGGACTCCTTGAAATGCGCCTCGAAGCGCGGCAGATCGTTGCTGACCAGCTGCTCCAGCAGCTTGCCGAAGTCGCCGGCGGACTCGAGGGCGGCGTCGATCTCCGTGGTCTCGTTCGGGTACTTGTTCCGGAACTCGGCCATCAGCCGGACAGTCTTCTCGGCGGCCCGGGCAATCTGCTTGGACAGCGCGTCGATGGTGTCGGTCAGCCCGGACCGGACGGCGCTTTCCAATGTGCCCGTGTTCTTGTAGGTGAGCGGTTTGCCGGCGAGTTCCGCGGCGGCGAGCCGCGCGACGGCGGCCAGCACGCCGCCGTCGTCCGTCAACGGGGTCTCGCTCAGGACACTGCGGCAGTCCGCGATCGCCTCGACGATGTCCTTGGCCGCGCCCTCGTTGGAGCCGATCCGGCGCTGGATGTCATCGGCCCGCACCTGCAGTCGTTCCAGTTTTCCGGTGAGCTCGGTTTCCTTCGCGGTCAGCTGCTGCAGCACATCGCTGGTGGACTCCAGCTGGGCCTTCTCCGCCTTAAGCTCCTCGATGCGGCGTGCGGTGAGCTGCCAGCTGAGCTCGGCGAAGTCGGACACCGCTCCGATGATGCCCAGCTGCTGGTTCTGCCGGCCGATGGCGCCCAGCGAATCGTTGACCCGGGAGAGCTGGCCGGCCACCACGCTGAGCTGGCCCTGGACCTCGTCCTGTTCGGCACGGAAACGGCTGATCTTGTCCAGGTTGTCCCAGCCCAGGACGTAGTTCCGGCGGTCCGCCAGGTCCTGCCGGTCATCCTTCTCGTGCCGGCCGCGGCCGCCCTTGAGCTGGCCGTTGGCGGTGAGGGCCTTGGAGCGGCGGCGGAAGTCCTCCAGCGTGTCGCAGCAGAAATAGTCGAAGCGGCCGCTGAGCTCGTCCAGCAGGAAATTGCGGAACGGCGTCCCCTGCTTGACGGCGATCTTCGCCGCCAGCGTGCCCGCCTCGGCCCGCTTCGGCGCGTACGATTCGCCGATCTTCAGGTACACCAGCCGGCCGCGCAGGTTGTTGCCGTCCACCCAGCCGCTCACCGCCGCGTAGTGCTCCGACGGCACCAGCAGGGACAGCGCAAAGCCGCGCAGGGTGCGTTCGGCGGCGCCTTCCCAGGCCGCTTCGCCGTCGCGGACGCGCAGCAGTTCACCGGCGTACGGCAGCTCAGATTCCTGGATGCCGGTCCCGTCGCACAGCCGACGGCGGAGCTCCACTTGCGGACGCGGCAGCAGGTTGGGGCGCGCCTGCAGGCTGGTCAGCTCCGCGGCGATGTCAGTGGCGCGTCCGGTGAGCGCCGTGCGCGTCATGGTCAGTTCGGTGCGGCTGTCCTGCACTTCGTTGGCTGCGGCGGCGAGTTCCTTTTCGACGTCGGCCAGCCGGGCCCGGTTGGCGTCGAACTGGACGCGGTCGGCCGGGGCCTGAAGACCGAGGTCCGCGGCAGCTTCGGCGTACTTTTCGAAGCGCACCCGCTGGGACCGGGACTCTTCGCCCAGCCGTGCGGCCTCGGCCTCGATGGCGGCCAGCCGCCCGCCGCCGTTGCTGCGGATGTCTTCCTTGACGGCGGCCAGGTCGAGGCGGAGCTGGGTGATTTCGGTGGCCAGCTTGCCGCTGTCCTCCTGCAGCCGCGCACCGGTGTTCTGCAGTTCCGTCTGGTGCTCGAGGCTCAGCTGCAGCTTCCGGTCCGTGAACCACGGGTGCAGCTGGTCCCGCTGCTGGCGGGCGAATTCATCGTCCCGGCTCAGGGCGGTGTGCTGGGCGGCGCCCTCGGTGATGGGCGTGAGCAGGGCGATCTGGTCCTTGGCGCGCAGGACGGCGTCGTGGGCTTTCTTGAGATCGTCGAAGTGGTGGATGAGGTTGCCGATCCGGGCCTCCACGTCGTCTTCCTCGAGCATGTTGGTGCGCACGAAGTTGGTGATGTTCTCCACCTGCTTCATGGACACCGTGCGGTGGAACAGCTCCATGGCCTGGTTTCCGCTGATGCCGAACTGCCGCTTGAACGCCGCCGCATAAGGCTCGAACGTTTCATGGATGGACGCACCCGCGGCCCGGAGCTGCTTCTTTAGCTTCGCGGGGTCCTGGCCGAAGTTGGCGAAGTCCCCGGCGATGGACTGCTCGCCTTCCACCAGCGAGTAGAAGCGGTTGGGCTGGCCGGCCTCCTGGGTGGCCCAGAGGGTGATGGCCAGGGTGATTGATTTGCCCAGGACGGCGTTGTGGAACACGCCCAGGACCACTGTGAGCTTGCCGGTGCCGCGCAGAGCTACAGGCTTGGAGTATTCACCGCCGGCACTGCGGGTGCTCTTATGGAAGCCGCGCACATACGACATCAGCGTGCGTTCCTTCTTCTGTGCGCCCGCCGCCTTGTTGTACTCGATCCTATTGGCCGGCAGCAGCAAGGTGGTGATGGCATCCACCACTGTCGACTTCCCGGAGCCGATGTCGCCGGTCAGCAGGCTGTTCGAGCCGTCAAGCCGGAACGTCCGCACCTCATGATGGAAGGTGCCCCAATTGAGCAGCTCCAGACGGTGCAGCCGGAAGCCCGGGGGAGTGCCGGCGTCGTCCGCTTTTTCATCCAGGCTGAACAGCATCTCCTGCTGGTCAGCGCCGCCCTTAACGGCGGTGGCCGTCTCGGTGCTCATGTGCGGTCCTCTTCCTTGCTGCCGGTGCCGGTTCCGGTGAGCGAAGCGCGGTAATCGGCCAGCCGCGCGTCGAATTCCTCCAGCCACTGGGCATCCACGTAGGCCTTCAGGATCCGGGCGACCTCGTACGTGCCCGCCTGGCCGCGCAGTTTCCGCAGGAAGCCCAGCTCCACCACCTTCTTGATGTTCGTGCCGAGCTGGTCCAGGATCCGAGCCTCGTTGCTGGATTCGGGCAGGAAGACGGCCACCATGTCCGCGATGTCCTGCTCGGTCATGATCAGGCGCAGTTCGCTGCTGTTCGTGTCGAATTCGAGCATCCGGCCGCGGAGCAGCGCCAGGAGGAGGCTGACGTTGAAGGTGAGCGGGCGCCGGGGGATCAGCCGCGGCAGTGTGCCGTCCGGGTCCTCGCGGGATTTCAGGAACGCGTAGCCCTCCGACTCGTCCAGGATCAGGTCAAGGCCAAGGACGGCCACGTAGTCGCGGACGTGGGAGGACAGTCCCAGCAGCGACTGCCAGATCTTCTCGTCGGACTCGGCGTACACCACGCCTTTGAACAGCCTGGTGACGACGCCGGGAAGTTCCTCGGGCCTGTGTGTTTTAGGTGCGTCTGTGGTGGTCATGCTGGCCTCACGAAGATGATCTGTTCGACGGTGGCTTCCCGGATGCTGCCGTCCGGGAGCTGCCAGGACAACTGCTGTGACTCGACCGGGTTGATGGAGGCCCAGTCCGATTCGGTGGCGAGCTGATAATAGGCAACGATTTCGGCCAGTCCCTGCGAGAGGGGATGCGCCGCCGCCACCTCGCCAAGGGTGGCCTGCTCAGCGCCGGCAAGGACATCGTCGATATTGGACTTCAGGCGTTCCGTGTCCACATGGAACTGGCTGAAGAGGGCGCCGGCGTCCACTTCCGTATCGTTTGCCGCCACCACGACGTCGTCCACCATGATCCGCCGGCTCGGCTCATACAGCGGCCGTTCGAAGGGGAGCGCGACGTCCACGGACTGCGCCGCGATCTCCAAAAAGACGCCCGACGGCGGCACCTCCCGGGTGCCCAGTGCGCCGGATTCGATGCTCCTGACGAGCTGCATGATGCGCTTGTTCTCCAGGAACACCTTGTCGTCCAGGAGCCGGCGCATCTGCTGTGAGAGCTGGCGGACTGTGGCCTGGGTCTGCTCGACGGCGGGCAGCCAGTCCTGGTGCAGGTTGGTCACGGCGTGCAGGTTGTCCAGTTTGGCGAGGGCGTCGATCTGGGTGGCCCGCTGCAGCAGGTCCCGCAGTTCGGTGCGGAGCTGCGGGGACATCAAGTAGTCCCAGAAGCCCTGGAAGGTGCGGCCCTGGAGGGAGCCGCTGATGTCCTGCTGGTTGGCGAAGATGGAGGCCAGCAGCTCGCCCTGGGTGCCGTCCCACGTGGCGATCTGTTCGCGGACCTGCCGGTCCAGCTTGCGGAAATTCTGCTCCACCTCCCGGAAATCGGAGAGCAGGTCCTTGGCCAGGGTGGTCAGCTGCTGGAAGTGGTCCAGGGCTTCCGGAGCCGTCATCACGCGGATGTTGCCGTCGCGGATGCGCTGCATCTCGGCGTCGATCCCGTCCCGCTGGCGCTGGAGCTCGGCGAGCCTTACTTCCGGATCAGTTTCGGACTGCTGGACCAGGGCCTTCAGCACGGCGAAAATGCTGGTCAGCCGGGATTGGGTGGCCACGAAGTCCCGCCCGCTCAGGCTCTCCACCCAGCGGACCACGTCCTCGGCAGCGGCGGTAAGATCGTAGCGCGGCTCGTCCTGGCCCGGCACGTAGTATTTCCGCAGCCACGCGCGTTCCGGGGCCGCCCACTCGTCCAGGTACTCCCCGGCCGGCCGGGGGAACCTGTCCTCGCCGAAGACTTCGCGGAGACCGAACAGGACATCGTCGAGGTGGTCGATGAGTTCCTGACGGCCGATGTCCCGTTGGTTGGGCCCGGTGAAGGCCTTGATGAAGAAACTGACGGCCAGCGGGGCGTTCTGGGCGCGGAGCAGGGACCACCCTGCGTGGTTTTCACGCAGTGCGTTGATGGCGTAGAAGTCCATGGCGTCCTCAGGCAGGGTGCTGATATTCCAAAGCTACACGGGCAGAGCATCGGCGATCGAGCTGTAGAGATCGGGTTTCGATGCTCCTATGGTTGTCAAGCGGCTTGTTGAAGGGTTTGGTGGCGTTGTTGGATCTTGATGAGGATGGGATGAATTTCGCGGCAGACGTAG
>NZ_JAMXBJ010000018.1 GCF_023913755.1 Pseudarthrobacter cellobiosi | reverse complement strand
ATGGGTTCTAGACAAGCTCCATTTTCCTTGAAAAGACGGGCATTCTCGGTTTAAACCGCCGTCGGCGCCCCGAGCAACATCGGTGGATCAAGGCTTAGGGGCGGAGGCCCTGGAACACGTTCTTGGGCCGCTGCATCTCGCCGTGCTTGGCGCCGAGGATAATCACGGCGGCGGCGAAAGCCGGAATGGCCCACTGCAGCATCTTGAGCTGCTCCTGCGCTGACTGCAGTTCCTCGGACGCTCCGGGATTCGGCTCGGTGGCGCCCCTCGCTCCCTCGTCGGCGAGCTTCTCCACCTTCTTGCCAAGGATGCCGGCGTAGAGTGTCACGGCGGCGCCGGCAACCGTGACCGCCGTCTTGATCGCGGTATCGCGGGCAACGCCGTCCTGCTTCGCGATGCGTCCCTTGTTCTCCCACGCGATGGCGAGGTCAGCCACCAGGTGGGAGGCGAAAGCCGCCGTCTGGATCGGAGCCCACTTCATCCAGCCCGCGCTGGAAAGACGGGTGCGTTCCGTCGGATCCTTGGCCTCTGCCGTCGCCCCGTTCAGACCGATGGCTCCCATCAGCGCGCCGCCGAACCATGCCGCAGCGCTCAGATCGTGAATGGACCGGGCAAAAAAATTTCCTGCCATGTTGTGGCTTCCTAACGTCGAACTGGTTCCGAAATGCCGCTGGTGCGGTCTTCGCTGGCCGTGCCCCTTTTAGGTCAGGGACACATCATGGTAAGCACACTTACCAATGTTCCGAAAGTCCGACTTCCCCGGCGGTTGGGCGTAACATCGTCGCCATGGACAGACGCACATGACCTGGCCCGGAGCCGGCACTTCGCACCCGTAACGACCGACGAACGGCTAACAATGGCAGACGGGGAATCCACCATCGGCGAGGCGGCAGACGCCGTCGAGGAGGCGTCGGACACCAAGGCGCTGGACGTTGTGGCGCGCTCGGGATTCGGTGTGATGGCGCTGCTGCACATCATTGTTGGCTTTATTGCCATCGCCCTGGCCTTCGGTCAGCCGGGGCAAGCGGAAGCCACCGGTGCCATCGAGCAGCTGGGCGCCAACCCGTGGGGACCGGCCGTGCTGTGGTCGTGTGTGGTGGCGTGCACCGGCCTTGCGCTGTGGCAACTGAGTGAGGCCACGCTCCGCGCGCGGCGCCTGCCCAACGCCCAGCGCTTGGGAAAACTGATCTCGTCAGGATGCCTGGCCATTGCCTACGGCAGCGTGGGGCTCAGCTTCGCCGGATTCGCCGTCGGGATTCGCGGGGACTCGGGTGACACCACCCGGGATATCAGCACCGCCCTCCTGGACGCTCCGTTCGGGCTGCCTGTGCTGGTGGCGGTGGGCCTGACCACCATGGGCGTGGGCGTCTACTTTGTGGTCAAGGGTGTCCGGCGCGGGTTCAAGGACGAGCTCCTCCGGTTCGAGGGCACCCGCCGCGGCAGGCTGATTGATACCTTGGGCGTAACGGGCCACGTGGCTAAGGGAATCGCGCTGAACCTGGCCGGGCTGCTGTTTGTTATCGCCGCCGGGAAGCAGAGTCCCGAGGAATCCACCGGGCTGGACGGCAGTCTGAAGGCACTCCGCGACCATCCGTTCGGCCCGCACCTGCTCGTCGCGATCGGTGCGGGCTTCATCTGCTACGGCCTGTTTGCGCTGGTCCGGGCCCGGTTCGGCAGGATGTAGAGCCACGGACGAAAAAAGCGCGAACAGGCAGCTAATGACCTCAAATTTGCGGTTTGCGGTCATTAGCTGCCTGTTCGCGCTGTAGTGCGGGAGCTTATTCAGAAGCTAGACGTTCGCGGCTACGCCGTCGCGGGAGATGGCTACCATGTCCTCGCGCGGCACCACCTTGATGCGCTCACGCTTGACCTCAACACCGTGCGATCCGCCGGCCTCCGTGGCAGCGGCGCCGAGGGCGAGTTCGTGCGCGTCCAGGGCCAGCCAGCCTTCCCAGCTGGTGAACTTCACGCCGCGGGCGTCAAGGAGTCCGACGACGGCGTCCGCCTCGGGAACGGCGGCAACCGGCAGGTTTTCGCGGTCTTCGAGCAGGTACGTCACGGTCTCCAGGGCGTCGCCCTTGGTGTGGCCGATGAGTCCGACCGGTCCGCGCTTGATCCAGCCCGTGGCGTAGATGCCCGGCACGTGGGTGCCGGCGGCATCCAGGACGCGTCCGCCGTCGTTCGGTACCACGCCCTTTCTGTGGTCGAACTCGATCTCCGGCAGCGCCGAGCCGAAGTAGCCGATCGAGCGGTAGACGGCCTGGACGGGGTAGTCCACAAACTCGCCGGTGCCGCGGGCGTTGCCCGTGCCGTCCAGCTCGGTGCGCTCGAACTTCATACCGGCAACCTTGCCCGGCGTCGCGGCGTCGTCGTAGATCTCCACCGGGCTGTGCAGGAAGTGCAGGTGCAGGCGGCGGGAAGCGGTCAGCTCGGAGAGGTCCTCGGGCTGCTCGGCGATCCAGTTGGTGAGCGTGCCCACCATGGTTTTGGTCTGGTTGTTGCTCTGGATCTGGCGGTCCGATTCCTCGTCGAACTCGAAGTCCTCGGCGTAGAGGATGATGTCCACGTCCTTGGAGTGGCTCAGCTCGCGGAGCTCCAGCGGCGTGAACTTGACCTGGGCCGGGCCGCGGCGGCCGAAGACGTGCACATCCGTGACGGGCGAGTTCTTCAGGCCGGCGTAGACGTTGTCCGGGATCTCGGAGACCAGCAGGTCGTCGGCGTGCTTGGACAGGACACGGGCCACGTCCAGGGCCACGTTGCCATTGCCGATGACGGCGATTTCCGTGGCGTCCAGCGGCCATTCGCGGGCGACGTCGGGGTGGCCGTCGTACCAGGAGACGAAGTCCGCGCCGCCGTAGGAGCCGTCCAGCTCGATGCCCGGGATGTTCAGGTCCGCGTCCTTGATGGCGCCGGTGGCGAAGATGACGGCGTCATAGTGCGTGCGGAGGTCCTCGATGGAGATGTCCGTGCCGTAATCCACGTTGCCGAAGAAGCGGATGTCTCCGCGGTCCAGGACCTTGTGCAGGGCGTTGACGATGCCCTTGATGCGCGGGTGGTCCGGGGCCACGCCGTAGCGGATCAGGCCGTAGGGTGCCGGGTAGCGGTCAAAGAGGTCGATGCTCACGGTGAGCTCGCCGCTCTTGACGGCTTCGCTCTTGGTGAGGATGTCCGCCGCGTAGACGCCGGCCGGGCCGGAGCCCACAACGGCAACGCGCAGCGGACGCTCGGCAGAACCTACGGAGGTGCTTGATGACACGGCTGTGTTCCTTTTCTTCTGCATCGATTGCTCCGTAATGGCCCTTCTGAGGCCTCATAAGGGCGGTTGCGGAGCAATCGATGGGTTTCAGGGTGAGGGCTAGGTGGTGAGGACTCGGGGCTTGTTCGGGGTGGTGGTGCTGTAGTCCGCTGTCTTGAAGCGCGACGGCGCGAACGGGCTGACGCGGACAACGTCGCCGATCACAATCACGGCAGGATTTGCGACGCCGGTGGCTTCCGCCTGGTCGGCGATGGAACCGAGCGTGCCGATCGTCACGCGCTGATTCGGCAGATAGCCGTTCTCAACGATGCCAACTGGAGTGTCCTGAGGCAAACCGGCGCCGGCCAAGGCAGCGGCGGAGTCGCGAAGTGCGGCCACGCCCATCAGCAGGACGATGGTGTGATCTGCCCGGGCGGGGACCTCGGACAGCTCCTCGTGGCCAGTGACAACACTGAAGCCCTTGGCCAGCCCGCGGTGAGTCACGGGGATGCCGGCGGCGGCCGGGACGGAGATCGCGGACGTGACGCCGGAGACCACTTCAACCTCGACGCCGTGCTGCCGGCAGTATTCGGCTTCCTCGCCGCCGCGGCCAAGGACGTACGGATCGCCGCCCTTGAGCCGGACCACGCGGTGCCCCTTCAGGGCTTCGTCCACGAGGATGCGGTTGATCTCGGACTGCGGCACGGGATGGTGGCCGGGAGTCTTGCCCACCTCAATGACGCGGACGTCGGGGGCAAGTTCCTTGAGCAGTTCGCGCGGGCCGAGGCGGTCTGCCACCACGACGTCGGCCTGGCCGAGGAGCCGGCGGCCGCGGACGGTGATGAGGCCGGTGTCGCCGGGCCCGCCGCCCACAAGGGCGACGGAGCCCGCAGACGCACGACGGCGGCGCAGCGGGAGGTCGCCGGTTTCCAGTGCGGTGGCGACGGCGTCACGCAGGGCCATGGCACGGCGCGGGTCTCCCCCGGCGTTCACGGCGATCTGCACGTCATCCACCACGGCGACGGCGGGCGTCCACGCGGCTGAGGCTTCGTGGTCGGAGGCGTTGACGCACCAGATGCGCTGCGCCTCGGCGTCGACCGACACCTGGGTGTCCACGGCGGGATCGCCGGTGGCCGTCTGGACGAACCAGACGCCGTCGACGTCGTACGGAAGGTAAGTGCGTGGCTCCCAGGTGAGGAGGCCGGCGTCGGCCAGTTCGCGGAGCGCGGCGGAGGCAACGGGAGCCACGACGGTGACCTGCGCACCGGCGTCGAGCAGGCCCTTGGCACGGCGTGCAGCCACGGGGCCGCCGCCCACCACCAGCACGGGGCGGCCGAGCAGCCGCAGTGCTGTGGGGTAAATATCCTGAATTGCCATGAATCAACGGTAGGGCCGCGCCGTTTCACCAACAACGGCAGCGGAAACACCAGTTCACGTAAGGTAACGGGGCGTCACATTCGGTGCTGTCCCGGTTCGGGGCTACTTCACGGCGATGAGCTCGATCAGCCGGATGTTGGGATCCCTGGCCAGGAGGCTTGGGCCGTGTTCGCCGAGCGCCGCCGGGATGGCACCGTTGAGATGCTCCTGCCGCGCTTCCTCAGTCTCGAAGGTGTCGAAGATGCCGAAGGTGTTTTCGTCGACGCGGAAGGCGTACCAGGTTTTAGTGCCCGGCTCGGTGGCCACGATGTCACGGCCTCCGCTGAGGAAGTCCCAGACGTCCTGCTCCTTGCCCGGCTTGGCCTCGACCAGTGCCAGTACTCCAAAGTTAAGCGCCATTGCAGTCTCCTCAAGAACATCAGCGGAATCGGCCGCCTGCCGGCCTATTCCAGAGTCTAGGAAGATGCCCGGACCAGAACAAGGGTCCGACGGAACGATGGGATACCCCGTATTCCGGCCGCGCGATGCGATTCCTGGCTACTGCCCGTAAAGACCGGTACTGAGATAGCGGAAGCCGGAGTCGACCATGACGGTGACAACGGTTGCGTCTGGACCGAGCTGTTCGGCCACACGCAGCGCGGCCACGACATTTCCTCCGGAGGAGGTCCCGGCAAAGATGCCTTCCTCGCGGGCAAGCCGCCGGCTCATCGCCATCGCTTCGTCGGATGAGACCCGTTCAATCGCATCCACCTCCGCTGGCTCCCAAAGCGGGGGAATAAAGCCGATGCCGGTCCCCTCGATCCGGTGCGAGCCCGTCGGGCCCCCGGAGAGTACGGCAGACTCGGCCGGCTCGACGGCGACGACCCGCAGCCCGGGAAGGTGGGCGCGAAGGGCACGCGCCGTGCCGTGGATCGAGTGGGCGGTGCCGACGAACTGGACGAAAGCGTCGACGCGGCCATAGGACTGCTGCCAGATTTCCTGGCCCAAGGCGAGGTAACCCGTGATCGCATCCCGGTTGTTGAGCTGGTCGCAGGCCCAATGGCCCGGCTGCGCGCTCAGTTCACCCGCCCGGGCGATCATCGCTTTGATCAGCTGCTCCGTGATTTTTCCGTGGTCGCTTGGCACGTCCTCGACCGTTGCTCCGAGCGCCTCCATGGTGCGGCGCTTCTCATCGCTGAACGCGTCCGAAAAAACGACGTGGAGCCGGTAACCTTCGGCTGCGCAGACCAACGCGAGCGAGATGCCTGTTGTCCCGGCAGTGTACTCGACGACGGTGTCACCCGGGCTGAGGTCGCCGCGGGCTTCTGCACCCCTGATCGCGGCTACGGCCATCCGGTCCTTCATGCTCCCGGTAGGGTTCGCAAACTCCAGCTTCGCGAGCACCCTGGCCGATCCCGCCGGTACCACTTTGCCCAGCTCGATCAGTGGCGTAGAACCTATCCCCGCCAGTACGCCCCCGCCTGCCCCCACCGCACGTTCCATGGTCTTCCTCACATCGCGCAACGCCCGCCCTGATGACTCCGGATAAGTCCCAAGATATACCCCTCAGGACCGAGAGCCGCGTCATATTCCCTGCTCAGGCCGCCGACGTCCGTCAGCCAGACCAGGGATTCAATGCCCGTGGCGCTGCGGATCGCCAGGACCAGCCGTTGAATATCCTGGCCGGCCCATTGGCCCTGGAGCGGGGCAAGCGCCTCCGAGATCCAGGCGATCGCACGCCCCTGCCGCAAGGGCAGGCTCCGGGCCCGTCCCCCGGCTGCTCCAGGGAAAGCCTCAACATGGTCCGCTGCTGCGCCTCGGTTTCGACGATCATTCTGGTGAACTCCACCACCACGGCATCCAGCCGCTCCGCGACGTCTTCCCGTTAAGGACGCTTCATGCTGTCCAAGGGCCCGCCAGGAACCGGCCACGGTGCGCGATTAGGCGTTGCAGGTAACCGCGGAGAATCAGCCGCTCAGCGAGGCGCCCCAGAATGCCGAATGGCGCGGTGAATTCGACGCGGTCCGTCATGATGCTGCCAGTCTCAGTGGCCTGGAACTCATGGACATGGCGGAATGACTTGAACGGCCCCCTGACCTGATCATCCGTGAAGCTGGCGGGAAACTCCAGCGCTGTAATGCGGCTGGTCATGGTTAGCGGAACGCCGAAGTGCCGGGCCCGCCAGGGCACTTCCTGGCCTTCATCGATCAGCCCGGACATGACTCCCGCAATGGCCCGCTCCCCCGCACCCCGCTGCGAGTCCACGTGGGCGTCAACGCTGCGCGCGAGGTCGAACAGACGCTCCGGGGGCAGTGCGGACTCGGTGCGGCACACGAAGCTTACGGTCATGGCGCCAGTCTGCCAGACCCACATTGGTCGCGGAAGCAGCAGCAGAGCCCGACGGCGGGACTCGCCGTCGGGCTCTGCTGTTAGGTTTCGCGGGGGTTGGGTTTTGCGGGGCGTTGCCGGTGCGGCCTAGCGGGTGCTTCCCGAGAGGAGGCCTCGGCTGCGGAGGAGGCGCTTCTCGATCGGCGCGAACACCAGCAGCTCAATGAGGATACCGACGGCCAGGATCAGCAGGATTGCGGACATCACGATAGTCATGTCGGCCAAGTCGCGGCCCTGGTTCAGCATGGAGCCGAGGCCGAAGCCGATGGTGCCGCCCACGGCGATGATTTCCGCGGCCATAAGCGACCGCCAGGAGAACGCCCAGCCCTGTTTGAGCCCGCTGAGGTAGCCGGGCAGCGCGGCAGGCAAGATGATCTGTACGGCCATCTGGAAACGGTTCGCACCCAGGACGGTGCCCACCCGTCGGTACTGCGGCGGGATCTGGTCCACGCCGGAGATCAGCCCGTTGATGATGGACGGGATCGCACCCATAAACACCACGAAGTAGACCGTGGCGTCAGTAAGCCCGAACCAGATGATGGCCGCGGGCACCCAGGCTACGGACGGCAGCACCTGAAGGCCGGAAATCAGCGGCCCGAAGGCACGGCGCAGCGGCGCAACCTGGGCCAGCAGCAACCCCACCGGCGTGGCAATGGCAACGCTGATCAGGAACCCGACCAGCCCGCGCTGCAGCGAGGTCCACACCGCTTCCTGCAGTTTGGCCTCACCCCAGAGGATGCCGATCTGGCCCAGGACGTCGAGCGGACCGGGCACAAGGTCGCGGCGCTTGAGGCCCAGGGATACGTAGAACTGCCAGATCAGGACAAGGACCACGAGGGCCGCGACGGGCAGAAGCACACGGCTCCAGTCGATACGGTGCTTGCGCGCGGCGTCGGACTGGAGCGAATCCAGCCCGGCCTCGAGCTCGCGCAGGTCCTCATGCCCGGTGGAAGTTCGGGTCAGGGCGGCGTGGACTTTGCGGGTTTCCGGCCTGCTCTCGACCACCGGTTCGGTCTCGGCGAGGGGCGTGGGGTTATTTGGCATGGCGGCGAATCTCCTCCCGCAGCCGGGCGGTGATGACCCCGGTCAGCTGTCCGGCCAGGCCGGCGTCGGTTCGGTGTTCCTCGGTGACGGCCCATTCCTGGACCACGCGGCCGGGCCGGGACGACAGCAGCAGCACACGCTGGCCCAGCCGCACGGCCTCGCGGACGTTGTGGGTCACAAAAACGATTGTCCGCCCGGTTTCCTTCCAGATTCGTTCCAGCTCGTCGTGCAGCAGGTCGCGGGTGATGGCGTCCAGGGCGGCAAACGGCTCATCCATCAGCAGCAGCTGCCGGTCCTGCGACAGGGCACGGGCCAGTGCCACGCGCTGGCGCATGCCGCCGGAAAGCTCGTGCGGACGCTTGTCCCCCGCCTCGCCGAGATGCACCAGCTCGAGCAGCTCGTTGGCCTTGATCCGGCGTTCAGCCTTCCCCACACCGCGCAGCTTCAGGGCCAGCTCGATGTTCTCCCGCGCCGTCAGCCAGGGGAAGAGGGCAGCGTCCTGGAACATAAAGGCTGCTCCGTCGCTGGGTACTTCAAGGGCGCCCGACGTCGGGACCTCCAGTCCCGCCATGATGTTCAGCAGGGTGGATTTGCCGCAGCCGGATGCACCGAGGAGGGCTACGAATTCGCCCGCGCCGATATTGGCGTTGACGTCGTCCAGCACCGGGGCGCCGTCGCCGAAGCGCTTGCCTAGGTTTTCCAGTACGACTGGCATGGTCCCGTCCTTAAGTAGTTGGTGCGGTAGGTGACGGTCAGTCCTGGCCGAGGCCGGCCGCGGAGGCCCGTTCGGCGGTCCCGGTGACTTCGTTCAGGACACGGAGGTCGAACAGTCCGGTGATGTCCGCCTGCTTCGTGGTGCCGGCTTTCACGCCGTCTTCGAGGAGCTTGGGGTAGGTTCCCGCGAGCGGATCCACCGTGAACACCACGTTCTGCAGGGCTCGGTCAAGGACATCGGCGGGAAGCGCCGCGCCTGCCGATTCCTGCAGGGCGCCGTTGATGACACTTGTTTTCTCTGCGGCAGGCGCGTCATTCAGCCAGGCCACGGACTCCACGTGGCCGCGCAGCAGGGCTTTCACGGTGTCCGGGTGCGCGGCGGCGAACTTCTTATTCACAATCAGGATGGTGGTGGGGAACTCGCCGGCCTTGCCGGAATGCGAGCCGTCCCAGAGGTCCTTTTCGTCCACCAGGACCTTGGCTCCGGCCTGGAGCACCAAACGGGACGCCCACGGCTCAGGCAACCACGCGCCGTCGAGCTTTCCATCCTGGAACAGTTTCAGCGTCTGGGCGTTCTCCGTGGGGTTGATTGAAACGTCGCCGCTGCCGTCCACGTTGGTCTTGTAGCCCTGCGAGCCGAGCCAGGCGCGAAGCGCCACGTCCTGCGTGCCGCCCAGCTGAGGCGAGGCGAGCGTCTTGCCCTTCAGGTCCGCCGCCGAGCTAATTTCGGGACGCACAACCAGCTGTGCGCCACCCGCTGCGGCGCCCGCGATGACGCTCACGGACTCCCCCTCGCTCTTGACAAACGAGTTGATGGCCGGGTTCGGGCCGATGTATGCCGCGTCGATGGCACCGGCGTTCAGGGCCTCGATCGCGGCCGGTCCCGCGTTGAAAGTTTCGATGCTGAGCTTGGTGTTGCCCAGGTTCCGGGCGAGGATCCCCTGCTTCACGCCCACCAGGGCGGGGGCATGTGTCAGGTTGCCGAAGTAGCCAAGCTTCAGTTCTGCGGCCGGAGTGGGTGCCGGGTTGGCTGCCTCTGCCGCCGTATTACGGGAGATGGACGACGCCACAACGGCGCCGGCAGCGATCAGGAACACCAGCCCGATCGCCAGGGCAGCCTCGATGGCACGCTTGCGCTGGGGTACTGCGCTTTCGCCTGCCACGATGCGGGTCATCCCGGGCTTGGAACTAGTCATTGTTTCACCATAGGGAGTGACATAAACCCATTCAATGAAGCAGAAACGGGGGGTCACGCGGGTTCATGCAACGTCACATTCCGGGTCCCGCTCAGTCCCCCTTGACGTTGATCAACTGCCGAAGCTTGTGCCGCACCGTGACCAGGTCCGCCGCGTCCCTGATCACCACATCGATCGGTTTGTACGCCGCCGGAATTTCGTCGATGAACGCCTCGGTGGCCCGGAACTCAATGCCCTGCATGGCCGTCTTCAGCTCGGCCAGCGAGAACGTTTTGCGGGCAGCCGTCCGGGAGTATTCGCGGCCGGCCCCGTGCGGGGAGGAGTTCAGCGAGACGGGGTTCCCCAGTCCTTCCACCACGTACGACGCCGTCCCCATGGACCCGGGGATAAGTCCCGGATCGCCGTGCTCGGCTCTGATCGCCCCCTTCCGCGATACCCACACGGATTTGCCGTAATGGGTCTCCTGCTGCGTGAAGTTGTGGTGGCAGTTGATCCGCTCGCGCTCCTTGACATGGCCGCCCACCCAGTGCCCGAACTGCATGATCACGCGGTCCATCATTTCCTCGCGGTTCAGGAGGGCGAAGTGTTGCGCCCAGCGAAGTTCCTTGATGTACCGGGCGAACTCGCTGGTACCCTCCTCCAGGTAGGCGAGGTCCGGGTCGGGCAGCCTGGTCCCGCGCTTCCGGGTCACCTGCTGGGCCACGCCGATATGGTGCTGCGCGATCTTGTTGCCCACGCCCCGCGAGCCCGAGTGCAGGAACAGCCAGACGGCGTCGGTTTCGTCGGCGGAGACCTCGATGAAATGATTGCCTGATCCCAGCGAGCCCAGCTGGAGTTCCCACTTGGCCAGATACTGGGCCGGGTTGAAGCCGGCCTGCGCCGCCAGCTTCCGGAGCTCGGCAAGGCGCGGTTCGGCAGTGTGCTGGATGCTCCTGTTGTTATGGCCCGCGGAGAGCGGGATGGCCCGTTCGATGTCCTCGCGCAGCCGTTTGCGGTCCTTGGGCAGGTCCTTGACAGAGTATTGGGTCCGCACGGCGATCATGCCGCAGCCGATATCCACACCGACGGCGGCCGGGATGATCGCGCGCAGGGTGGGAATCACCGAGCCGACGGTGGCGCCCTTGCCCAGGTGTGCGTCCGGCATCAGGGCAAGGTGCGGGTAGATGAACGGCAGCGTGGACGTCGCCAGCGCCTGCTCGCGGGTCTTGGCGTCCAGGATCGAGGCCCAGCTGATGAGCTTGCTGTTGATGGTCTCCACGCCGCGCCTCCCAATGTTAAGGATACGGAAACGACGAAACCGCGGCTTGTTCGCAAAACCGGCCCGTGAAGGCCAGAATCTGCGAACAAGCCGCGGTTTTCGGCAGAAACTTAGATAGAGTAGCGCTCGTCCTCGTGGTCGCCCGGGTGGTCCTTGACCAGGCCCGCGGCCAGCGTGTTGCCGTCCAGCGGGTCGATGACGAGGAACGCGCCGGTGCGGCGGTGGTGCAGGTAGTTCTCCAGCGGCAGCGGCGCGGCGAGCCGGAGTTGCGCGTGGCCGATGTCGTTCAGCTCCAGGCTGGACGCACCTTCGAGCTTGAACGTGGCCAGGTCCAGCTTGCCGCTGACGCTGCGGACCAGCGCCTGGACTGTGCGGGTGCCGTGCTTGACCAGCACCTTGGCACCCTCACGCAGCGGCTTCGGCGACAGCCAGCACAGCGCGGCGTACAGGTCGGCGGTGGACTCCGGGAAGGTCCCGGCGGCGGCGATGGTGTCACCGCGGGCGACGTCGAATTCCTCCGCCAGGCGGATCGCCACGGACTGCGGGGCGAACGCTTCCTGCAGGGACTCGCCGGCGAAATCAATGCCGGTCACCGTGGTGGTGCGGGCGGCCTGGCCGGGGGTCAGCACTGACACGGAGTCCCCCACCTTCACGGAACCTTCAGTGATCTGGCCGGCGTACGCGCGGTAGTCGCGGAAGGCTTCAACGTCCAGGCCGCCGGCGACTGCGTCGGGAGCCAGCGCACCCTGCGGCCGAATAACCAGCTGCACGGGGAAGCGGAAGCTCTCCAGCTGCGTGTCGATCTCGTCCGCGGCCGGCAGGGTCTCGAGGACCTCCAGGAGGGCCGGGCCGTCGTACCAGGGGGTGCGCTCGGAACGGTCCACCACGTTGTCGCCGTCGAGGGCGGACACCGGGATCACCAGCAGATCATCGATGTGGTCCGCGCTGCCCAGCTCGGCGGAGCCGATGCCCAGTTCGCGGGCCACCTGCTGCACGTCGGCCTGGATCTCACGGAACACGGACTCGCTGAAGTCCACCAGGTCGATCTTGTTCACGGCCACAATCACGTGCGCCACCCGCAGCAGCTGCAGCACGGACAGGTGCCGGCGCGTCTGCTCCAGGACACCCTTGCGGGCGTCAATGAGTACGACGACGGCATCCGCCGTGGACGCGCCGGTCACCGTGTTTTTGGTGTACTGCACGTGCCCGGGGCAGTCGGCCAGGATGAAGCTGCGCTGGTCCGTGGCGAAGTAACGGTAGGCCACGTCGATGGTGATGCCCTGCTCTCGCTCGGCGCGCAGGCCGTCCGTCAGGAGGGCCAGGTCGATCGCCTGCGTGCCGGTGGCACCCGCGCCGCCGAAGCCGCGGTCCGCGGAGGTGCGGGCAACGGCGTCGAGCGTGTCAGCAAGAATCGCCTTGGAGTCGTGCAGGAGGCGGCCCACCAAAGTGGACTTCCCGTCGTCGACCGATCCGGCGGTGGCGAACCGGAAGAGCGTGGTGGGCAGCGCCGTTTCAAGCTCGGCGGCCAATGTGTCAGTGCTCATTTAGAAGTACCCATCCTTCTTGCGGTCTTCCATGGCTGCCTCGGAGATGCGGTCATCTGCACGGGTGGCGCCACGTTCGGTGATGGTGGAGGCGGCAACTTCGATCACAACGTCGCTCACGGTGGCTGCGTCCGATTCGACGGCACCGGTGCAGGACATGTCGCCCACGGTGCGGTAGCGGACGGTTTTGATGATGACTTCCTCGTGCGGCAGCGGCTGGGAAACCTCGCCCACCGCACGCCACATGCCGTCGCGGGCAAACACTTCGCGGCGGTGGGCGTAGTACAGGCCCGGCAGCTCGATGTTCTCGCGTTCGATGTAGCGCCAGATGTCCAGCTCGGTCCAGTTGCTGATGGGAAACGCGCGGACGTGCTGGCCTACGGTGTGGCGGCCGTTGTAGAGGTTCCACAGTTCGGGGCGCTGGTTGCGCGGGTCCCACTGGCCGAACTCGTCGCGGAGGCTCAGGATGCGCTCCTTGGCGCGGGCCTTGTCCTCGTCGCGGCGGCCGCCACCAAAGACGGCGTCGAACTTGTTCTGCTGGATGGCGTCCAGGAGCGGGACGGTCTGCAGCGGGTTGCGGGTGCCGTCGGCACGCTCGGCCAGTTCGCCGCGGTCGATGAACTCCTGGACACTTCCGACGACGAGCTTGAGTCCCAGCCGCTCCACCGTCCGGTCGCGGAAGTCGATGACCTCGGGGAAGTTGTGGCCGGTATCCACGTGCAGCACGGGGAACGGGACCTTGCCCGGCCAGAAGGCCTTGGTGGCCAGGTGCAGCATCACCACGGAGTCCTTGCCGCCGGAGAACAGCAGCGCAGGCTTCTCGAACTCGGCCACGACTTCGCGGATGATGTGGATCGCTTCGGACTCGAGTGCGTCCAGGCTGGAAAGTCTTGTCACTGCTTCTCCACGCGGCTTAGACACACTCGCTCGTTCCTCGCTCGCGCGATGCGCCGCTTTCGGAGAATCAGCGTCAAGTTCCAGCACAGACAGCTCCAGGTCCTCGTTGGTGGTTTCGATGCTCATACGTGTAGTCCGCATTCTGTCTTGTCGGTGCCTGCCCAGCGGCCGGCGCGGGGGTCGTCTCCGGGCGCCACCTTGCGGGTGCAGGGCTGGCAGCCAATGGAGGGGTAACCCTGGGAAAGCAGCGGGTTGACGGGCAGGAGGTTGTCGTCGGAGTACTGGACCAGCTGGTCGAACGTCCATGCGGCCACCGGGTTGACCTTGACCAGGCCGTTGACTTCGTCCCAGGTCACCAGCGGGGTGTTCGTCCGGGTGGGGGCCTCGTCGCGGCGGACGCCGGTGAACCAGAGTTCGTAGCCGGCCAACGTGCGGCGCAGCGGGGCCACCTTGCGGAGGGCGCAGCACTGGGCGGCGTCGCGGGCAAAGAGATCCTTGCCCAGGAGCCGGTCCTGCTGTTCCACGGTGTTCTCAGGCATCACATCCACCACGTTGACGCGGAGGTTCGCGGCCACCTCGTCACGCGTGGCATAGGTTTCCGGGAAGTGGTAACCGGTCTCCAGGAACAGGACGTCGACGCCGGGCATCTGGTCCGCGACGAGTGCCGGCAGGACGGCGTCGGCCATGGAGCACGCTACGGCGACCGCTGAGAGGTCGAAGTTGCGCTCCACCCAGGCGATCACGTCGCGGGCGGGGGCGTCCCAGCCGAGTTCGGCAGCGCCGGATTCGGCGATGACCTTCAGCTCGTCGTGGGTGCGGAGTGCCGGGGTTTCGACAGTCTCAACCACGGGGTCAACTCCCAATGCGTGCTTGCTCACTGGAGGGCCTCCTCGTCTGCTGCGTGGGCCCACTCGGCGAACGTCTGGCCTTCGGAACGCTGGGCCACGAACGTGCGGACGACGCGTTCCACGTAGTCCGGAAGGTCCTCGACGTACACCTTCAGGCCGCGGACGGTGCGTCCCAAACCAGCCTCTTCGCGGCTGTTGGAAGCCAGCCCGCCGCCCAAGTGGACCTGGAAACCCGGGGAGGGGTCGCCGTCGGGCGTTGGCAGCATCATGCCCTTCAGGCCGATGTCCGCGGTCTGGATGCGGGCGCAGGAGTTGGGGCAGCCGTTGATGTGCAGGGACAGCGCGTGCGGCAGTTCGCCGGACTCCGCGAGGTCCGCCAGGCGGCGTTCCAGGTCCGCGACGGCGGTGGCGGCCGTGACCTTGGTTTCCACGATGGCCAGCTTGCAGTATTCGATGCCGGTGCAGGCGATGGTGCCGCGGCGGAACACGGACGGGCGTGCGGAGAGGCCCAGGGCGTCCAGCTCGGCAACCAGCGGTTCCACGTGGTCCTTGGCAACGTCCAGCACCACAAGCTTCTGGTGTGGCGTGGTGCGGAGGCGGTAGGAGCCGCGGGCCTCGAGGGTGTCCGCGAGCTTGATCAACTGAGCGCCGGACAGGCGGCCGGCCAACGGGGTGGCGCCGATGAAGAACTTGCCGTCCTTCTGCTCGTGCACGCCGATGTGGTCGCCCGGAGTGGTGGGCTTGGGCGCGGCCGGACCGTCGGCCAGCTTGTAGCCGAGGTATTCGTCCTCGAGGATCTGGCGGAATTTCGCCGGTCCCCAGTCAGCCATCAGGAACTTCAGGCGGGCTTTGGTGCGCATGCGGCGGTAGCCGTAGTCGCGGAAGATGCTGGTGACGCCGAGCCAGACTTCGGCAGCCTCTTCAGGCTTCACGAAGGCGCCCAGGCGCTTGCCGAGCATCGGGTTGGTGGACAGCGCGCCGCCGGCCCAGAGGTCGTACCCGACGCCGAGTTCGGGGTGGCGGACGCCCACCAGCGCGAAGTCGTTGATCTCATGCACCACGTCCTGGCTGGGGTGGCCGGTGATGGCGGTCTTGTACTTGCGCGGCAGGTTGGACAGCAGCGGGTTCCCGATGAAGCGCTCCCCCAACTCCGCGATGAGCGGCGTGGGGTCGATGATCTCGTCCTTGGCGATGCCGGCCACGGGCGAGCCCAGGATGACGCGGGGCACGTCGCCGCAGGCCTCGGTGGTGGACAGGCCAACACCCTCAAGCCGGTTCCATATCTCGGGGATGTCCTCCACGCGGATCCAGTGCAGCTGGATGTTCTGGCGGTCCGTGAGGTCGGCGGAATCCCGGCCGAAATCAACGGAAATCTGGCCGATGACGCGCAGTTGCTCGGTGGTCAGCGCACCGCCGTCGATCCTGACCCGGAGCATGAAGTACTTGTCTTCCAGCTCGTGCGGCTCCAGCGTCGCGGTCTTGCCGCCGTCGATCCCGGGCTTGCGCTGGGTGTACAGGCCCCACCAGCGGAAGCGGCCGTGGAGGTCCTGGCTGGGGATGGCGTCGAAGCCGTCCTTGGAGTAAATGGTCTCGATACGCTCGCGCACGTTGAGGCCGTCGTCTTCCTGCTTCCAGGTTTCGTTGGCGTTCAGCGGGGTTTTGCCGTCCACTTTCCACTGCCCGTGCGGCTTTGCAGCGGGGCGGGAGGCACGCGCGGGGCGCTTGGCGGCGGCGGGGTCCACGGACGCTCCGGCTAGAGCTGTATCAGTCATGCATCGACTGTAGGTGCCCGTCGAAGCGCGTCACAAAGGTCTGGAAACGCGAGGTCACCTAGGGAAACAATTCGTCACGAACCGCCGAGCGCCCTTGAAGAAGGCCAGGTGTTGTGATTCGCCACGTCCCTCGTCCAGGGGGGCCGATGGCACCGTTGACCCATGGACGAGGGACGCGGCCGGGAGTAGTCTTGGGCATGCCCTAGCAGAAATTCCGAAAAAGTCAATATCTGCTATCGGCCGTGCCTGACGCGCGGCTAGCTGGGAAGTTGCGCAGAGTTTGGCCCCGGTACGTACTGGGAACCTGGGCCTGTTATCGGTCGTGGCGGCATCGAGGCCGGCACAACTGAATCGATGAAACTCGAAATCTTTTGTTTGAAACCATTGCAGCCCCCAGGAAGTAACCATGAAATCCCACCTCCGACCCCTCTTAATGCTTTTTGCTGCCATCCTGTTGGTGTTTGCCACAGGCCTGTCGGCAGCCCAAGCCGCCAGCCCGCACTTTAAGCGTGGCGGCTCCCCCGTCTGTACGGTGACCCTCTCGGCCGACGGGACAACTGCTACAACGATCTGTAAAGCCGTACTCGCGGGCCTTGGAAATGGAGATCTCGTGGCCACTGTCTCGGTTGAGGGTACTGCCGTTTACCAGTGCCAAAACCAGGGCGGAAACGTCGCACCAGGACAAAACAAGGTGCTGGTGGGACCGGCAACGGTAGCCACTCCAATTCCTAGCGATGCTGTCAAGAACGGGACCCTCAGACTCACCACACTTCCAGTCGTGCTGACGGCTGAGGAGACAGTGAGTGGCGCCGAAGCCGGCTGCCCGAACAACAACTGGACAGGCGTCAACCCGGTGCTGACGGTGACGTCAATCACCCTAGTGATCAAACAGGCTGATACTGTCATTTTCACCTGCACAGCGAGTGATCCGAACGGACTCACCGGCGCAGTGGCGCTCAGCTGCTGATCCGTATGCCCTCAGCACAACAGTGCCTGCAGTCAAGTTAATCGCAGTATCCGGTCAGGCCCGGGAGTGCGCTTCCTCGGAGGCGCATTCCGGGGCCTTCGGCCTGCCAGGGTCACCCGGCTGCGACGGCGGCGTCGAACCGTTCCAGCGCGATCTCGGCAAGCACCGGGGACGGCAGCAGTGGTTCCGTCACGAGGTCGGCACCCGCCTTGGCCAGCTGGTCGTGGAAGTATCCCGGCGCGAGCAGGTAGGAGGCAATCACCACGCGGCCGCCGTCGTCCACGGCCCCCGCGGACTCCCCCGCCCCGGCGCCCCCGGCCAGTTCCAGTCGGAGGATGGCGACGGCGTCGGGCACCGACGGCTGGGCGGAGGCACCGTAGGCCGACAGAATCCGGTTGCGCCGCAGCGCCCTGAGCTGGTCGGCGAGTTCTTCCACGCTGACGGCGGCGTTCGGGTTGGAGGACCCGGCCGCGGCGAGGACGATGGCGTCACGGTCCGTCACGCCGGCTTCGCGGAGGCGCTGGTCCAGCAGGGCCGCGAGCCGCGGGTCCGGGCCGAGCGGCGCGGCAGCCAGGCTGCCCGGCCGGCTCTTTACGGCCCGGGCGATGTCCACCTTGACGTGATATCCCACGCTCAGCAGGAGAGGCACCACGACGGCACTTGAGTCTGCGGGCAGTCCCGCCACCACGTCCACGAGGTCCGGCTGCTGGACGTCCACATAGGCTTCCAGCACGTCCAGGCCCGGACGCAGGGCGGCGATGGCTGCGCGCAGGGCGTTGACCTCCGCGGCGCCCTGGGGGCTGGACGTCCCGTGGGCACAGGCGATCATGATCGGGTTATTCATAGGGGCTAGCGTAACGTTGGAGCCGCCCTGTCCGCCCACCATGAAACCGCCGGGACGCCACATGACATTGCCGTTCGACACTTTGCCGTTCGACATCGACCTGGTGTGGCTGGACCTGGCCGGGGTCTTCTTCTTCGCCGTCTCCGGGTCATTGTTGGCGGCACGGAAACAGTTCGACCTGGTGGGTTCCCTGCTGCTGGCATCCCTGGTCTCCCTCGGCGGCGGCGTCATCCGCGACATCATCCTCAACACCACTCCGGCAGCATTCTCCAACCCCGCCTACCTGGTTCCCCCGGTACTGGCCACCGTCCTGGTGTATTTCCTGTACTCCAGCGTGCAGCGTTACACCTCGCTGCTGGTCTTGTTCGACGCCGGCGGGCTGGCCTTGTTCTGCATCACCGGAACGCTGAAGGCCCTGGCCATGGGGATGAACCCGGTGGCCGCCGTGCTGCTCGGCGTGACCACGGCGGTGGGCGGCGGCCTGCTGCGGGACATCACCGCGAACGAGGTGCCCCAGCTCTTCAACCCCCGCGACCTTTACGCGCTGCCGGCCTTCAGCGGGGCAGCCTTGACCGCGCTGCTCTGGGTCACCGGGGCCTTCAACGCACTGACGGCGTGTGCGGTGGCGGCCGTGGTGTTCGTATTCCGGGTGGTTGCCTGGCGCCGGTCCTGGTATGTCCCGCTCGCCGTACATGGCTTGCACCGGCGGGGCTCCGGCGGCGGGGACGGCGGCGGCTCCGGCCGCGGCTCCGGCGGCGGGGACGGCGGCGGGGACGGGCCTGGGGGCTTTGGTGGCCCGGGCGGCTTTGGGAGCGGTGGGGCTGATGGGGCTGGTAGCGGCTCGGGACCGCGCCGCAGTTAGCTAGGATATGAGCATGACTGACATGTTCCTCGAGAAGTTCCGCGCGCTTGTTCCGACGTATCTCGAGGACGAATGGCAGGAAGAAGATGGCCTGCCTGCGGACGAGTTGGACGCGGCCCTCGCCGAACACCAGTTCCAGGTTCCCCTGGTCCTCCGCGAGTTTTACCTGGCGGTGGGCGGCTGCGAGGACATCATGGAGGCATACCACTACTTCTGGGATCCCGAAGAGCTGGAAGTGGATGACGAAGGCTTCCTGATGTTCCTTGAGGACGAGGAAGAACAGTTCACCTGGGGCTTCCGTGTGGGCGACCTCGGCATCCCGGACCCCATCGTGTACCGCCGCAACAACGCCCGCGGCCAGTGGAAGAGCGAAGAAGGCACCTTCTCCGAATTCGTCTTCGACATGTTCGAGTGGGCCTTCAACGACGAGGAAGAAAACTAGGCTCCTCCCCGATTGTGCGCTTGGGCCCTTGTGCCCTTGTGCCCTGTCCGGCCGAAACGGGGCACTTCGACACGGACGCGCCGCTTCCTGAGCCAGTTTCTTCGGGAACGTCGCCCAAAGTGCCCCACGACGGCGCGACTCACCTCGCACCGAAAGCCCCCTGCCGCGACTGTTCCAGTACCGCCAACACCTGGCCCACCATGCGCTCAGGGTGATAGACAACGTCGTCATAGCCGAATCTAAGGCCAAGACGTCCGCCGATGAGCGTGGCGTTGTTGCGCTTTCGGTCCTTTTTAACTTGCCTGGGCTCCAGATGAGTGTCGCCGTCGGTTTCCACCACGACGCACTCCTCGATAACAAAGTCCACCTCCCCAACCCCGGGAAGTTCCACATGCCTTCGGACATGGAGTCCCGCCCGCCGGAAGTGGTAGTTGGCCAGCACCTCCAGGATGGAATCCGCCCGAGGGATCACCATGTCCAGAACGGCCCTGGCACGGGCATTCCGGTTTCCGGGGAGCTTCCGCCGCAGGAAGTCCAGGCTTATGTCGCCCCTCTGGGCTGCGCACTGAAGCATGACCAGCGATTCCGCTGCGGGCAAGCAACGCAACGAATGAATCAGGACATCGGCCAGGCCGGCCACCGGCAGCCATGGGTGGGCCGGGTGGGGGCATCGGCCGTGGGTCAACATCCCCAGCGGCGTCCTCTTATGCCCTGGACTGAGGTGCACGGATCTTGGTTCATGAAGCGTCCACAACTGGTACATGGGGGCGGCCGACAGACAGGTCAGCAGTGCGTTGTGCTGAAGTGCCAGTCCGAACGCGGTTGCCCCACGGGGCAGGCTGTAGACGCCTCGTCGAATCCGTAGAATTCGCCCGGCCGCCAGTGCCTTGTCGAGGGAAGTTCGGGAAAATCCGGCCCCGCGGAGCGTCGAGGCCCGGGTTACGCCGGCCCGCGTGCCGAGAAAAGTCTCAATATCCATCGTTCCACGGTGCACTTGGACTACAGCAAAGGGCAGACCCAAGGTGCCGCATGTGGACAACGCGGCCGTCGCGGGGCACTTCGACACGGACTCACCGTCCCTGCAGCCCGGAAGGCCCATCGGACGCCGCAATGTGCCCCACGAAGGACAAATTAACCTGTGACACGCACAGTAACAGGAGGTTTGCGTCCTGTGACAAATCTGTCATAGACTGTTCACGGATCCGCTAAACGCCTCCGGCGGGTCTGATGCGAACGGAGATATAGCCCCGGTTCTCAGCAACGTGTGACTCGTAACGTTGCTGAGAACCGGGGCTATTGCATTTAAGCAAAAGCGGGCCCCGGCCAGGTTCACCCCGCCGAGGCCCCGCTGCAAGAGTAGGGAATCAGCTGGCGCGGTCCACCACAGCCAGGGCGAAGTTGGACAGCGACGACTTCACAACACCCTCGGGAAGCGGCGCCAGTGCGGCAATGGCTTCGTCGGCCCAGCGGCGGGCAATCACCCAGGACTCGGCAGTGACGGGGTGCTCGCGGAGCCCGGCCACGGCGGCAGCCAAGGCAGCGTCCGAGGTCAGGTCCCCGTCAATGAGCTTCAAGAGTTCGACGGCGGACTGGTCACCGGCCGCGGCATCGCGCCGCAGGAACAGGACCGGCAGCGTGGGCACCCCCTCGCGGAGATCCGTGCCCGGTGACTTACCGGACTTCACCTTGACGCCGGTGACATCAATGACGTCGTCGGCGAGCTGGAAGGCCACGCCCACCTTCTCGCCGTACTCCACCAGGACAGACTCGTACGTGGGATCGGCACCGGCGAAGATGGCGCCGAGCTGGCCGGAGGCCGCCACCAGGGAACCGGTCTTGTCCGCGATGACGGACAGGTAGTGCTCCACCGGATCCTCGTCCGGACGCGGGCCTACAGTTTCGTGCAGCTGGCCCAGGCACAGCCGCTCGAACGTCCGGGCCTGGATGCCCAGCGCCCGGGAACCAAGCTCGGACACCAGGATGGACGCGCGGGCAAAGATGAGGTCGCCGGTGAGGACCGCCACGGAGTTTCCCCAGACCTCGTGGGCCGTGGGGGCGCCGCGGCGGAACGGGGCGGAGTCCATCACGTCGTCGTGGTACAGCGTTGCCAGGTGGGTCAGCTCCACCACGACGGCGGCCTGCACCACGGCAGGCAGTGAGGCGTCGCCGAGGTGGGCGCACAGCAGCGTCAGCAGCGGCCGGATGCGCTTGCCGCCGGCTTCCACGAGGTGACGCGACGTTGCGTCAGCCAGCGGATCGGAGTTGGCAATTGCTTCGCGCAGCTGCTTTTCCACCCGGGCCAGGTTGGTGGTGATGGCGGGGCCCAGTTCGGCGTCCTCCGCGATGGCCGCAAAGCCGGCGGGCAGCTGCAGTCCCGTGGCAATGGCGGTGGTATTGAGGCTGGGTTCGGAGTCCGGCAGGCCGTGCCCGGCGTGCGTCCAGCTGTGGTCTGCGGAGTTAGTCACTGGTTAACCCTAACTTTTTGTTGCGGATACCGCTGGTTCGATGCCGGTGGGGTGTTGGAGGTGGCCGGAACCAGCGATTCCAGGACGCGGATGGCCCGGTCCTCGAAGCCCTTCGCGGCCGGGTCGGTCAGGTTTGCGAGCAGCCGCACAACAAAGCGCATCAGCACGGGAATGGGCATCCCGGTCCGCAGGGCGAGCTTCATTACGGCGGGTTTTCCGATCAGCGCGGCAAATGCCCGGCCCAGCGTGAAGTGCGATCCCCACTGGCCGCGCACATAGTCCGCGTACCCCGCGAGGTGCGCGTCGGCGTCGTGCGTTGGACCGGCAGCCAAGGAACGAGCGGACGCGTCGATGATGAACTCCGCCGCGAACCGTGCCGACTCCATCGCGTAGGAGATGCCCTCGCCGTTGAACGGCGAGACCATGCCGCCGGCGTCGCCCAGGAGCAGGAGGCCGGGCGAGTAGTGCGGGGTGCGGTTGAAGCCCATGGGCAGCGCGGCGCCGCGGATTTCGCCCACCTGGTTGTCCGGGGTGAAGCCCCATTCGGCGGGCATGGCGGCGGTCCATTCGCGCAGGACCTGCTTGTAGTCGAGCTTGCCGAATTCCTTGGACGAGTTCAGGATGCCAAGGCCCACGTTGGACGTGCCGTCGCCGACGCCGAACACCCAGCCGTAGCCGGGGAGCAGTTTTCCGTCGCGCCCGGGGAGCTCCAGCCAGCCTTCCATCCAGTCGTCATCGTGCCGGGGTGAGGTGAAGTACGTGCGGACAGCGACGCCGAGGGGGCGGTCGTCGCGCTTGTGGATGCCCAGCGACACTGCGGTTCGGGTGGAGTTGCCGTCTGCGGCGAGTACGACGTCGGCGCTGAAGTCGCGTGACTCCCCCGTCTTGCGTCCGGGCTCGTCCAGGAGCGCTGCGCGGACACCGGTCACGCGGCCGTCTTCAGACCGCAGGGCTTCGGTGACGCTGTGCCGCTCGAGGATTTCGGCGCCGGCAGCCTGGGCATGGCGGGCCAGTTCCTCATCGAAGCCAAGGCGCGTGCGGATCAGCCCGTACTGCGGGAAGTCCGAGACTTCGGGCCAGGGCAGTTCGATGGTGCGGCCGCCGGCGACGAGGCGGAGGCCCTTGTTCCGGCGCCAGCCGCCCGCTTCAGGGTGCGGCAGGCCGAGCTTCTGGATTTCGCGGACGGCACGCGGGGTGAGGCCGTCGCCGCAGACCTTCTCGCGCGGGAAGCTGGTTTTCTCCAGGACGGTCACGCCGATGCCGGCCTTGGCAAGGTAATACGCGGCGGTGGAACCGGCTGGCCCCGCGCCGACAATCAGAACATTCACAGGTCAGCGCTGGATGTTTCGGCGGAGCTTTGCCACGGGGCCCTTGTGTGCGGCGATGGCCTCCGCTGCGCCCTCCGGCGTTGATTCCAACGGCTTGGTGGCACGGTGGACGGCCACGATCCCGCCGGTCAGGTTGCGGTACGTGACCTTTTCCCAGCCGGATTCCTGCAGCCAGGCGGCCAGGTGGTCCTGGTCCGGCCAGGCGCGGATGGACTCGGCGAGGTAGACGTAGGCGTCCGGGTTGGAGGCCACCTTCATGGCGATGGCCGGCAGGGCACGCATGAGGTATTCCGTGTACATGGTGCGCCACAGCGGAACCACGGGCTGGGAGAACTCGGCGATGACCAGCTTGCCGCCGGGCTTGGTAACGCGGAGCATTTCGGCCAGCGCCTTCTTGGGCTCGTTGACATTGCGCAGCCCGAACGAAATGGTGCTGGCGTCGAAGCTGTTGTCCGCGAACGGCAGGTTGGTGGCGTCGCCGGCAACGAAGTTGATGTCCGGGCGGCGGCGCTTGCCAACTTTGAGCATGCCGAGGGAGAAATCGCAGGCGATGACATCTATGCCTGCATCGGCATATGGCTCGCTGGAGGTGCCGGTTCCCGCGGCCAGGTCCAGCACCCGCTGGCCCCGTTTCATGTCCATGGCGTCCACCACGATCCTGCGCCAGCGGCGGGTTTGCCCCATGGAGAGGACATCGTTGACGACGTCGTACTTAGGTGCGACGTCGTCAAACATCGTGGCTACTTCGTCCGGACGCTTTTCCAAGGATGCTCGGTTCACCATGCAATTGTCTCAGACAATCTTGAGAAGGACTTTCGACGAGCCCGTCCCGCGGTCCGACGCAACGGCAAACGCCTCGGCAACGTCACCGGCGTCGAATGTGTGCGTCAGCAGCGGTTCAACGTCCAGCCCGTCCGCCAGGTACGCGAGGGCGTCATCCAGCTCGTCCGCGAAGCGGAAGGTCCCGCGGTAGTCAATCTCCCGGAAAACGAGTGCGGCGAGCTCGGCAGTGACTGGCCCGGCCGGCAGGTTGCCCACCTGGACCACGATGCCGCCGCGGCGCACGGCCGCGAGGACCACGCCCAGCGCGCGGGCAGCGCCGGAGGCCTCGAACGCAACGTCCACCTCGGGAAGCTGCGCGCCGGAACCCACCAGCACGACGTCGTCGGCTCCCATCCGCTTGGCGATTGCCAGCAAAGTCTCCGAGAGGTCACTGGCGACGACGCTGGCGGCGCCGGCAAGGCGGGCGGCGGGCGGCGCGCACCAGCAGCGCGCCGATGGGCCCGGCGCCGTTGACCAGAACGTCCTTGCCGGCGAGGCTGCCGGCCCGGCCGACGGCGTGGATCGCCACCGCGAGCGGCTCGGCGACGGCGGCCTGCCGGGTGGTGACGCCGGCGGGCAGTCGCCGCAGTACATGGCCGGGTGGACGGTCACAGCCTCGCCCACCGCGAAGCCGGTCACACCCTCGCCGGGCGCCGAGATCCGGCCGGCCCCCTCATGGCCCAGGACGATGGGGGGGCCAGGATGCTCAGCCCGGAGGCGCCGTGACTGACGTAGTGCAGGTCCGAGCCGCAGATCCCGCCGTATTCGACGTCGACGATCACCGAGCCGGCCGGGCAGTCCGGGTCCGGACGGTCCTCGAGGCGCAGGTCTCCGGCGGAATGGACAACTACGGCTTTCAAACTGCATCCTCCACGAGGGTCAGGTCGCGTCCCGTGGTTTCAGGGGCGAAGAAGGTGGCCACAAAAGCGATGGCGGAGTAAAGAAACATCATTCCGGCCACCGGCCACCAGGAGTTGGTGAACAGGGCCAGCAGGCCTGCGGCGATGATGGGGGCCAGGCGCCGGAGAGCACGCCGCCGATTTCCTTGGCCATAGCCAGCTGGGTGTAGCGGTTGCGGGACTGCATCATCAGCAGGGCCGGGACGGCGAAGAGCATCTGGAAGCCGGACAGGGCGCGGTACATGCTGCGGCGGCCCACCGTGTCCGAAAGCCAGCCGGCCAGCGGAACCGTGGCGAAGCCGAGGAACGAGCCGATCAGCAGCGCGAAGGTGCTACCTGGGGCTCAGCGGCTACCGCGGCATCACGGAGTACGCGGCCCACCACCGACGCGTGCTGGACGCGATCCTCGCCGGCGACCTGTCGGCTGCGGAAGACGGGCTGCGCAGCCACCTGCGCTTCGTCCTGGACGACGTCGCGAGCATGCGCGCCGCACGGCCGGACCTGTTCTCCGCCCCAGCCGTGCCGGAGCGACGCACGGGGCGTCCGGCCCCGGTCTGACACGTGCGGGAGTAGTGTTGTCTCATCATGACGAGCACGTTCCGCACCCTCACAGTCCCCCTGGAT
Organism: Pseudarthrobacter cellobiosi; assembly: GCF_023913755.1. Lineage (GTDB taxonomy): Bacteria > Actinomycetota > Actinomycetes > Actinomycetales > Micrococcaceae > Arthrobacter > Arthrobacter cellobiosi. The sequence goes on along the minus strand of NZ_JAMXBJ010000018.1, from coordinate 1,402 downwards.
GGCACCGCGTCCGCCGGCGGACTGCCGCAGTTTCTGGTCCGGGACGACGTCCTCTGCTGGACCCGCCGCGAAGCCGGTCTGGTGGGCTTCGGCGAGATCGCCCGCTTTACGGCCACCGGTCCTGAGCGCTTCCTTGAGGCCGACATCTGGTGGCGCCATCTGGTCCTCGAAGCGGACATCAGCGACTCCGTGGAGCTGCCCGGCACCGGCCCGGTGGCTTTCGGCTCCTTCGCGTTTTCCAAGAAGTCCACCCACGTATCACGCCTGATCGTGCCGGAGATCGTGGTGGGCGTCCGCGACGGCCGGTACTGGCTCACCCAGTTAAGGTTCGACGACGGCGAACTCACCGAAGCGGGAGCCCTTGCCGCGCTGGACGGCTGGCTGAGCGGTGGCAGCACCTCCGGTGACGTCCCCACCGGTGGTGAGGGCGGCGCCGTCGTGCATCCTTTGCCTTCTGCCGACGGGGCCACCCTGCACACCGGCTCGCTCAGCGAGGAAGACTGGATGGCCGCCGTCGCCGCGGGCGTGGCGGAGATCCGGACCGGCGCGCTGGAGAAACTGGTGCTGGCACGGGACATTGTGGCCACGGTTCCGTCGGGCGTGAACGCCGCCCAGGTGCTGCGCGAGCTGGCCGTGCGGTACCGCGAATGCTGGACCTATGGCGTGGACGGGCTGGTGGGCGCCACCCCGGAGATGCTGATCCAGGTGGAGGGCCGCACTGCCCAGGCGCGCGTGCTGGCCGGAACGCTTGACCGCCGCGATGCGCACGGCGAAGCCGGGATTCCCATGGACTATGCCGAGCGGGTGCTGGCCGGATCCGAGAAGCAGCGGCACGAGCACGAGATCGCGATCCAGTCGCTGACGTCGCAGCTGGCACCGTTTTCCGAGGCCATGAACGCGCACGACGAACCCTTCATCCTGGAGCTGCCGAACGTGTGGCACCTGGCGTCGGACGTCAAGGCCGAGCTCGCCGAGGTGGAGGGCCACGTGCCCACGTGCCTCGCTCTGATCAACGCGCTGCACCCCACGGCCGCGGTCTGCGGCACGCCCACGCTGGTGGCGGGCGCCCTGATCCGCAAGCTTGAACACCTGGACCGCGGCCCGTATGCGGGGCCGGTGGGCTGGCTCGACGCTGCCGGAAATGGCGAATGGGGCATCGCCCTGCGTGGCGCAGTGATTGAGGATCCACATACCGTGCGGTTATATGCCGGTTGCGGCATAGTGGATGGCTCCCAGCCGGAGGCCGAGCTGGCGGAGACGTGGGCGAAGTTCAGGCCAATGCTGGAGTCGCTGGGGATTTCCAACTAGGTGCGTGGGTCAGAAATGACAGGCCCTAATTCTTAAAACGCCGACAGAATAACCATGTCCTGGTAGGGGCGGCTGGGAGAATCGTGGGCATGGT
>NZ_JAMXBJ010000017.1 GCF_023913755.1 Pseudarthrobacter cellobiosi | reverse complement strand
TGCGCACCCCAGGCACCCCGCCGCCGTCGGAAACCGCACCCCGAACACAGACCACTGCGAGAGCGTCACCCCGAAATGCGCAGGAAGTGCGAGAGCGTCACCTGGGGGAATGCTGGAGCCGCGTAGAGTTGGCGTCCATGGATAACCTTTTCAGCCACGCGGACGACGCCCTCCCCGCTTCAGTTGAGCCCGCAGAGAACCTCGAACCTGTCATCTGCACTGTCATAGTGCCGGGTTCGGTGGCGCAGGCGTTCGCTGGCTTCACGGATCACACGCACTTGTGGTGGCCACTGGATTCACACGGTGTGTACGGGGCAGGATCTTACGTTGAGTTTGAAGAGAACCTCATCGTGGAAACGGCTGACGACGGCAGGACCGCGGTCTGGGGCTCCATAGATGACTGGCAGCCGCCGCTTTCCTTCCACGCGTCCTGGCATCCCGGGACCACCGCTATCTGGTCCACCGAGCTGCGAGTCGCGTTCAGGGCCGTGGAATCCGGGACCGAACTGCGCCTGGTCCACAACGGCTGGGAAGGTGCGGAGGATCCTGCCGCAGCGCGCGCCGACTATGCTGCCGGCTGGCCGAAGGTGCTGGACCGCTTCGTGAGGTTCATGGGCGGGGTAGGCCTGACGGCCGGCCCTGAATAGCAGCTTCTTGGGACGGACCCAGCTCAGAATGGGCCAAGGGGCACGGTCAGGCCGGCGGGACGGCCGTGCTGTTCCGGACGAGGAACTCCGTAGGGTACTCCCGGTCGGTGGCCGCTGCTGACGGTGGCGTGCCCTTGGCAGGCCGCTTCGCGCCGGCGTCGAGCGTTTCCAACAGCATGCGGGCCGCCAAAGCGCCTTGGCCGCGCGCATCCTGGTTGATGGTGGTCAGCCCAAAGACCTCGCCCAGTTCGTGCCCGTCCATGCCGACCACGGAGAGATCCTGCGGCACGCGCAGGCCGAAATCGCGGGCGGCGAGGATGGCCCCGATCGCCATCTCATCGGAGGCGGCAAAAACTGCAGTAGGCCGCCCGGCCGTGGAGGCCAGGAGATTGCGGGCACTCACGTAGGCGCCCTGGATGGTGAAGTCCGCGGACACTACCCATTCGGGGTGGACAGCATGCCCGGCAGCGTGCATGGCTGCCTCAAAGCCGGCGCGGCGTATCCCGGGGAGTTTGAAGTCCTGGTTCAGTTCGGCATCGCCGGTGATGTGTGCGATCCGGGTGTGGCCCAGCCCGAGGAGGTGCTCGGTGGCTGTCCTGGCGAGGCGGGCATCATCAATCCTGATGGTGGACGCGCCGGCCAGGGCGCCGCCGATGCCGACGATCGGACGGTGGATGGCCAGGAGCTGTTTGATTTCGGACTCGCTCAGGACCAGAGCAACGGCGATGACCGCATCCAGCCGCTTACGGAGCAGGAAATCGTTCAGGACGCTGCGTCGGCGTTCCGGCCGGTCGCCCACGTTGTACAGGGTGAGGTCGTAGCCCGCGTCGAGCAAGGTGCCGGACACGCCCTCCACCACGGATGAAAAGTACCAGCGGTGGATGGACGGGACCACCAGCCCCACGTTGTGGTTACGGCCTGAGGCCAGGCTGGATGCATGGTAGGACGGGACGAAGCCCAGTTCGTCGGCCGCTGCCTTTGCCAGCTGCCGGCTCTTGGCCGACACATTCGCTTTGCCGCTGAGCGCCCGCGACACAGTGGCGATCGACAGCCCGGCGCGGTCGGCAACGTCCTTGATGCCCGCAAGTCCCACTACTCTGCGTCGCCTCCGCCAATCCGCAGCCACGCCGTTTCCCCGGAAGCCAGGAAGCGGGCTGCGCCCGAGCCGGAGCCGAACTCAGAGTCAGAGCCGGCGCTGCGGACGAGGACGCTGCCTGCCGGCATCTCCAGCGGTTCGTGGTTGAGGTTCATGAGCACCAGCGTATCGCCGTTCAGGTACGCCAGGGACGAACCGCTGCACCAGTCCTCGGCCCAAGCCAGTGACCCGCGGCCCAAACCCAGTTCGCGGCGCAGCGCCAGCATGTTCCGGTACAGGGAAAGATGCGACGACGGCGATGCGGCCTGTGCGTCCCGTGCCAGGTCCGTAAAGCTCGACGGCAAGGGAAGCCAGGGATCCTGGCCGGAGCCAAAGCCCAGGTGCCGTTCTGTGCTGCGCCACGGGAGGGGAACCCGGCAGCCGTCGCGGCCCAGCCGGGCCCCTCCGGTGCGTGCGAACGTGGGATCCTGCCGCAGGTGCTCCGGAATATCGATGCCGTCCGGCAGCCCAAGCTCCTCACCCTGGTACAGGTAGGCGGCGCCGGGCAGTCCCAGCATAAACAGGGAGGCGGCGGCTGCACGCCGGCGGCCCAGGGCTGTATCCGGCTGCGGATCGGCCGCGCCGATGCCGTCGCCATCGCGCGGACCGGACCCGTTGTAACCAAAGCGGCTGGAATGACGGACCACGTCGTGGTTGGAGAGCACCCAGGTGCTGGGGGCTCCTACTGCGTCCAGGGCAGTCAGCGAGTCCGTAATAGCACTGCGCATCCGGTATACGTCCAGCCCGGCGTGCAGGTAGGGGAAGTTGAAGGCCTGGTGCATTTCATCGGACCGGACCCAGTCGGCGAGGCGGGGGAGTGGGTCTACGTTGGCTTCGGCACACAGAATGCGGTCCGGCCCGTACCCGTCCAGGATCAGGCGCCAGGCCCGGAAGATGTCGTGCAGGGCCGGCTGGCCGAACATCGGAGCCTCGTGGCCGGGGAAGCCGTCCGAGCTGCCGCCGTCGGCCCGGCCGCCCCAGGCCGGCAGGCCAGGGGCCTTGACCAAAGCGTGGGCGACGTCCACCCGGAAGCCGGAGACGCCGCGGTCCAGCCAGAAACGGAGCACCCGCTCAAATTCGGCGTGCACGGCCGGGTTGTCCCAGTTGAAGTCCGGCTGGGAGGAATCAAACAGGTGCAGGTACCACTGGTCCGGTTGGCCGTCCGGCCCCGTGACCCGGGTCCAGGCCGGACCGCCGAAGTGGGACTGCCAGTTGTTGGGCGGTTCGTGGCCTTCCGGCCCGGTCCCGTCCCGGAAGATGAACATGTCGCGTTCCGGGCTCCCTGCAGGGGAGGTGAGGGCTGCCTGGAACGCCACGTGCTGGTCCGAGCAGTGGTTGGGAACCAGGTCCACGATGACCCGCAGCCCCAGACGGTTGGCCTCGGCAATCATGACGTCGAAGTCACCCAGGGTGCCGAAGATCGGATCCACGTCGCAGTAATCGCTGACGTCATAGCCGGCATCGCGCTGCGGGGATTTGTAGAAGGGGGACAGCCAGACGGCGTCCACATCCAGCTCGGCCAGTTGCGGAAGTTCCGCAGTAATCCCGGCGAGATCGCCGATGCCGTCGCCGTTGAGGTCCCGGAAGGACCGCGGGTACACCTGGTAGATGACGGCCGAGCGCCACCAGCCGGGGGCGTTGTCGGCATCGTGGATAAGGGACAGCCGGCCCATCAGTGGGGCGGTGGCGGTAAACGCTGTATCTACAGACATGGAGGACAGCTTAGACCCTAAGCTGCGGGAAACTGCAAACGTTTCCACCAGAAAATTTATATGTCTACTGATGGGTAGGATACGGACAATCCGCCGGTGCTGGAAACGCTTACAGCCGCTCCTGGGATGGCGGGCCGATGGGTGCCACCGTCCTAGACTGGGGAGAACGACAACGACGACGGAACGGGAGACTGCGTGGGCAGCTTGGTTGAAGAGCTGGTGGGCGCCCTCGGGTCAGGGCAGGTCAGTACCGAAGAGGAGCTGCTCGCGAGATATGCCGTGGACCAGGCCCCCATCCTGGACTTCCAGCTCCCCGAAGCGGTGGTCTTCGCCGGGTCTGTGGCGGATGTGCAGGCCGCAGTCAGGCTGTGTGCGGCCCTCAACGTCGCCGTTGTGGCCCGCGGAGCCGGAACAGGCGTGTCCGGCGGCGCGCACGCGAGCAGGAATTGCGTAGTCCTGTCCCTGGAACGGATGAACCGCATTCTTGACCTCAACCCGGACGACGAGACCGCCGTCGTCGAACCCGGCGTGGTCAACGCCTCCCTCAACGAGGCCGCCGCAGTGCATGGCCTGATGTACGCGCCGGATCCGGCGAGCTTCCGTTCCTCCACGATCGGCGGCAACATTGCCACGAATGCCGGGGGACTGCGCTGCGCCAAGTACGGCGTTACCCGGGACTCGGTGCTGGCGCTGGATGTGGTGCTGGCCGATGGGTCCCTCATCCACACCGGCCACCAGACGTTCAAAGGCGTTGCGGGCTACGACCTGACGGGGCTGTTTGTCGGCTCTGAGGGCACTCTGGGGATCGTGGTGGGGGCTACCGTCAGGCTCAAGTACCTGCCCCGTGACGTGCACACCATCGCCGCGTTCTACCCGGACTTCAGGCAGGCCGCTGCAGGTGTCCTGGCGGTGGGCCGGGCCCGCGTGCAGCCAGCCATCATGGAACTGCTCGACGGCGGGACGCTGGCCCAGCTGGACGACCTCCACGGATCCGACCTGAGCTCCCGTGGGCGTTCGCTGCTCCTGATCCAGACTGACGGGTTCGGGGCAGCGGCGGAGGCCGACGTCGTGCGTTCCGTTCTCGCGGCCGGCGGGGCAACGGTGAGCACGGAATCCACGGCGGAAGCCGAGCAGCTCGTGGAGCTCCGCCGGAACAGCCGGGGCGTGGAGGTGGACGACGAATACCGCGTAGGCGAGGACGTGGCTGTGCCGCGCTCACGCCTGGTGGATTACGTGGCGGCGCTGGAAGACCTCGCGGCAACGCACGGCGTGAGCCTCAAGGTGGTGGCTCACGCGGGAGATGGCAACCTGCACCCCACGTTCTGGATCGACCGCCAGGACAGCGCCGTGGACGCTGACGCCATGGGCCGGCTGAACCTTGCCCTGGACGCATCCATCGACGCTGCGCTCCAAATGGGCGGCACCATCACCGGGGAACACGGGATCGGGCAGTACAAACTGCGCTGGTTGGGCCTGGAGCAGTCGGAACCCGTCAGGGAGCTCCAGCGCAGGATTAAGGAACTCTTTGACCCGGCCGGCATCCTGAATCCGGGGAAAGCCATCTAAAGGCCGCCGCCCGCCGCGAAACTAGGTAGCAGCAAGTGTCGTTTTGACCGCTCATAACGACAGTTACCGCTACCTAGTTGGGGCTGTGTTAACACAACCGTGCTGCCACCGCGGCAGGCCCATGGTCCGCGTCAGTCGTCGACGTCCGGGTACTCTTCGATGGATTCGTCGGCACCATAGCGGGACTCCTCGGTTTCCACTTCGAGGATCTTCAGCATTGCCGTGTCCGGGTTAAGCATGATGGCGGCCTCGTCCCGGCGGTGGCGCAGAACGGACTCGATGTAGGACTGCACGGCCTCGGCGAGCGGAATGTGGCGGGCCTGCTCCTCGGACATGTACCAGCGGTGTTCCAGCACCTCGTGGACTGCCTCCGCCGGCTCAAGCTTGCGGGACAGGTCTCGGGGGATCGAGCGCACGATGGGTTCGAAGACCTGGCTGACCCAGAGGTGCGCGCTGTACTCCTCGTCCATCTCAGGGTTGTTGTCCGCCCGGAAGGAGTCCATGTCATTGAGCAGGCGCCGGGCCTGGTTTTCCTGGGCGTCCAGTCCGGTCAGCCGCAGCAGCCGGCGCTGGTGATGTCCGGCGTCGACCACCTTGGGCTGGAGCTGGATGGTGGAGCCGTTCTGGGTGGTCTTGATGGCGTATTCCTCGACGTCGAACCCGAGCTCGTTGAGCTTCCGGATCCGGGCGGCCACGCGCCAGCGTTCGCCGATCTCGAAGGATTCCTTCTCGGTCAGTTCCGTCCACAGGCGCCGGTAGCTCTCCATGATGAGTTCACTGGTGGCCACCGGGTCCACCTTCTCCTCGATGAGGCCGCCGTCCAGGAGGTCCATCAGCTCGCCGGCGATGTTGACCCGGGCAATCTCGAGATCGTATTCGCGCTGGCCGGTGGAAAGATCCGGATACAGCTCGCCAGTTTCGGCGTCCACTAGGTAGGCCGCGAACGCGCCCGCGTCACGGCGGAAGAGCGTATTGGAGAGCGAGACGTCGCCCCAGTAGAAGCCGATGAGGTGCAGCCGGACCATCAGCAGGGCCTGGGCGTCGATGAGCCGGGTCAGAGTGTCCTTACGGAGCATCTGGGAGAACAGGGCCCGGTACGGCATGGAGAACTTCAGGTGGCGGGTGACCAGCACGGGGTTCAGCGGCCGCCCATCCAGGGTGGTCCGCCCGGTGATGACTGCTACCGGGACAACACACGGGACGTCCAGGCGGGCCAGCTTGCGGAGCATGTGGTACTCGTGGCGGGCCACATGCTCGGACGTTTCCTTGATGGCGATGACGGAGCCGCCCAGGTGCGCGAAACGCACGATATGCCGCGATATGCCGCGGGGGAGCGCTGCCAGGTTCTCAGCCGGCCAATCCTCCAGGGCGATGTGCCAGGGCAGGTCCAGGAGTTCGGGATCCGCGGACGCCGCAGTGATGTTCAGCGAGCTGGAAGCGGCAAGTACCTTGTCATCCTTGGCGCTCGCTGCCTCGAACCGCGGCAGTTTGCCGACCTGCGCGTAGTCCGTGGGCTCGTCGTGCCACTGTGCACTGTTTTCGTCGGTCATGGATCAATTCTTTCCTACAGAGGGGCGGCTGCCTAAACAGGGCTTAAACGCCGACGGCGGCCCGTCCAGTGAGGAGGGCCGCCGTCGGTTTGTCAGTGTTCTCCGGGGTTTCGACAAGCTCAACCACCGGAGCTGGGGATTAGTCGCCCAGGCGCAGACCGGTCTTGGTGTCGAACAGGTGCACGTGGCCCGACTGCGGACGGACGTAGATGGTATCGCCCTTCAGCGGGGGGCGGCGGCCGTCGACGCGTGCCACGATGTCGTGGTCCTTGCCGTCCAGCGTCGTGTGGCCGTAGACGTACGCGTCGGCACCGAGTTCTTCAACAACGTCGACCTCGACCTGGAGACCCTCACCATGAGAGGCCTGCTCAAGGTCCTCGGGGCGGCTGCCCAGGGTGACGGTGCTGCCGTGGGCCTCTTCGAGGATGTTGCGCGGCACGGGGTAAACCGTTCCGCCGAACTGGACGCCGCCGTCGACCACGGGCAGTTCGAGCAGGTTCATGGCGGGGGAGCCGATGAAGCCGGCAACGAAGACGTTCTTGGGCTTGTCGTAGAGGTTGCGCGGGGTGTCAACCTGCATCAGCAGGCCGTCCTTCAGCACAGCCACGCGGTCACCCATGGTCATGGCCTCGACCTGGTCGTGGGTGACGTAAACGGTGGTGACGCCGAGGCGGCGGGTCAGGGATGCGATCTGCGTACGCGTCTGGACACGGAGCTTGGCGTCCAGGTTGGAAAGCGGCTCATCCATGAGGAACACCTGCGGGTTACGCACAATGGCGCGGCCCATGGCAACACGCTGGCGCTGGCCACCGGAGAGTGCCTTCGGCTTGCGGTCCAGGTACGGCTCGAGGTCAAGAAGCTTGGCGGCTTCACGGACACGCTCGGCGCGCTCTTCCTTGGAAACGCCCGCGATCTTCAGCGCGAAGCCCATGTTGTCTGCAACCGTCATGTGCGGGTACAGCGCGTAGTTCTGGAAAACCATCGCGATGTCGCGGTCCTTCGGCGGAACATCGGTGACATCGCGGTCGCCAATAAGAATCCGGCCGGCGTTGACGTCCTCAAGGCCTGCGAGCATGCGCAGGGAAGTGGACTTACCGCAACCGGAGGGTCCTACGAGGACCAGAAATTCGCCATCGGCGATTTCAATGTTGAGCTTGTCAACAGCGGGCTTCTCTGTGCCCGGGTACAGACGCGTAGCGTTATCAAAAGTAACTGTAGCCACAGTTATCAATCCCTTCACCGGCAGGTACGTGCCGGACGATCCGTTGTGAATGGTTCATGTAATTCAGTTATCCACGGCATTGCAGCCGTGTACTCCCCGGCCGAAGCCGAGGAGTATCACGTGACGCCGCACGGTTCCTGTGCGCCACATCACAACCAAGAGTATGTCAGACGATTGGCGTATTGGTGCAAATGTTACGGAGGTCACATGTGAGGTTGGACATGTTCCCGACGTTCAGTCAGTGCCGGGCTCTTCTTCGGCCACCACCAGGCTCCGTTCCTGCAGGAGTGCTTCGAGAAGTTCTGCCACGTGGGCCGGCGCTTCCACCCGGAACTCGGCCTGGGTGAAGTCCAGGCCCACCTTGACGCCCACATCGCCGGACTCCAGGCGTGCCAGGGCGTCCTCGTCCGTGACGTCGTCGCCGGCGAAGAGGACTGCAGTGGCCCCGGTGATCTGGCGCAGGAACGTCAGGCCCTCGCCCTTGGAGGCGTTGACTACCGATGTTTCCAGGACGCGTTTGCCGTTCTTCAGGAAAACGCCCTTGCGGTCCTGGAGAACGGAACGGGCCGCAGCCACCGCGTCCTCGGCAACATCGTCCGTGGCCAGCCGGGTATGCAGGACTACGCCTGCGGGCTTGTCTTCGAGGAGCGTGCCCGGTGCCCGCTCAACGATTTCTTCGAGGACACCGCGGACTTCGGCCAGCAACAGGCGCTGGGCTTCATCGAGTGTCAGCTCCGCGGAGCCGGGGCCCAGCCACGCCTCGGCGCCATGGCTGCCGATCAGCAGCGTGTCCACCGGGGGCGAGGCTGCCGCGCGCAGGCTGGCGAGGGCCCGTCCCGAGATGAGTGCCGTCGTCGTGCGTGGAAGGGCGGCGAGCCCGGCGAAAGCGGCGGCCGAGCGCGGAAGCGGGCGGGCGTCGTCGGCGCGGTCAACCAGAGGGGAAATAGTGCCGTCGAAGTCCATGGCCACCAGCAGGTGCTCCGTCTGGGCGATGCGCCGGGCGGCCTGCCGGAGTTCGGGGGACAAAGTGAGCGGGCCCTTGGCGGGCCGGGCGTCAGGAGTCATCGCGGACAACTTTCTCGTTCAGGGCGGCCAGGAAGTCGGCTGACCAGTGGTCGACGTCGTGCTCCAGGATCTGCTTGCGCATGGACCGCATGCGGCGGGCGGCGTCTTTGGGAGGCAAATCGACGGCCCGCATGATGGTGTCCTTGAGACCGTCGATATCGTGCGGGTTCATCAGCAGCGCCTGCTTAAGCTGGTCCGCGGCGCCGGCGAACTCGCTGAGGACCAGGGCGCCGTCGTTGTCCTTGCGGGCAGTGACGTATTCCTTGGCCACGAGGTTCATGCCGTCACGCAGTGCCGTGACGAGCATGACGTCGGCGGCGAGGTACAGCGCCACCATCTCCTCCACGGGGTAGCTGTGGTGCAGGTAGCGGACGGCCGTGTTCTGGATGGTGTCGTAGGTGCCGTTGATGTGGCCGACGGTGCCTTCGATTTCCTCGCGCAGGAGGCGGTACTGCTCAACCCGTTCGCGGCTGGGGCTGGCAACCTGGATCAGCGTTGCGTCGCCGACCGTCAGCTTTCCTTCGTTCAGGAGTTCCTCAAAGGCCTTGAGCCGGTGACGGATGCCCTTGGTGTAATCGAGCCGGTCCACGCCCAGGAGTATGGTCTTGGGGTTGCCGAGGTCCTGGCGGATCTGGCGTGCACGCTCGATGATCTCGGGGTTGTGGGCCAGTTCGCTGATCTGGGCCACGTCGATGGAGATGGGGAAGGCCTGGGCCCTGGCGATGTGCGTGATCTCGCCGTCCTTACCCTTTACGTGCACCTGCTGCTGCTTGACGCTGGCGCCGAGAAACCGGCGGGCGGAGCGCATGAAGTTGCCGGCGTCGCTGGGGCGCTGGAAGCCCACCAGGTCTGCACCCATCAGGCCGTCAATGATGGCATGCCGCCACGGCAGCTGGGCGAAGATTTCCGGCGGGGGGAAGGGGATGTGGTTGAAGAACCCGATCCGCAGGTCCGGCCGCGCGTGGCGCAGCAGCCGCGGCACCAGCTGCAGCTGGTAGTCCTGGACCCACACCGTGGCGCCCTGGCCGGCATGGCGTACGACGGCGTCGGCGAACCTTTGGTTGACCCTGCGGTAGGCGTCCCACCAGGTTCGGTGGAACTCCGGCGGGGCGATGACGTCGTGGTAGAGGGGCCACAGGGTGGCGTTGGAGAAACCCTCGTAGTAGAGCTCAACGTCGTCGTTGCTCAGCTGCACAGGGACCAGGTCCATGCCGCCGTGGCTGAAAGGCTCGACGGTTTCGTCAGGGGCGCCGTGCCAACCCACCCACGCGCCGTCTGTCTTGGTCATCATGGGTGCGAGGGCAGTCACCAGGCCGCCGGGGGAGCGGCGCCAGCCGGAGCCATCGTCGCCGCTCTCACCTGGCGCGCAGCGGTCAACGGGTAGCCTGTTGGAGACAACCATGAAATCGTACGTGGCAGCCGTGCTGTGGCTGGTCGCGGCGGCGCCGGTTGCAGGTACAGCTGTTGGTTTTTCTTGGACGGGTGTTTGCATTGCGGCCCCCTGGGGTTGCTTGTGCCTTTAAGCCACCTTAATAGGATGGAATCTTCGGGGCTATTCGTCCGTTGGTTATTCGGGCGGAATAGTTGAAAGCGCAAGCTCTCAGGTTTGTCCCCTAAAATGGTGGAGTCGCCACAGAGTGGTCCCCCTATGTCGATCGACCCAAGGAACACATGAGCCCCGCAAATGAAATACGCAAGTCCAAGGCTGAGCGAACCTCGGAGGCGCGCGAGAAGGCCCGCCTGATCCGTGAGGTGCAGCTGAAGAAGGACAAGCGCAACAAGCTGCTGATCGGCTGGGGCATTGTGGTGGCCGTGGTGGCCATCCTGGTGGTGGTCGGGCTGGTGGTGACCACAACGATGCGGCAGAACGCCCCGATCGCTGACCAGGGGCCGACGCCGGCCAACGGCAACGTCAACGGTGGCATCACCTTGCTGGCCAATACCGACGTCGCGAAGCTGGAAGCGGCCACCGTTGACGCAGCCTCCGTGGGGGAGCCCCCGAAAACCGCGCCGGCGTCGGTTGTGGCGCCGGGCGCCGAAGCTGAGGCAGGCAAGCCGGTCAAGGTGGTCCTGTACGTTGACTTCATCTGCCCGGTTTGCAAGAACTTCGAAACACAGTACAACGAGCAGCTGACGGCGCTGCGCAACGAGGGCAAAATCTCGGTGGAATACCGGGCACTCGGGTTCCTGGACAACCGGTCCTCCACGAACTACTCCTCCCGTGCAGCCAACGCTGCCGCGTGTGTTGTGAATGAGTCCCCGGAGAAGTACGCGGAGTTTGTGGACTCGCTGTTCGCCAACCAGCCTGCCGAAGGTACCGCCGGTCTTTCCGACGACAGGCTCAAGACCATGGCCACGGACATCGGCGCCAAGAACATTGACACCTGCATCGACGAGAAGACCTACCGTCCGTACGTGAAGTTCACAACCAAGCAGGCCGCGGCGATCGGCGTCACCGGCACGCCTACGGTGTTTGTGGACGGCCAGCAGTGGGGCAAGGGTGCCAGTGCGCAGACCCCGTTCCCTGACTTCCTGCAGGCAGCGATCACCGCGAAGGGCTAAAGTCCTTCGACTCAGAGGACCTGCTTCCGGATCGATTCCGGAAGCGGGTCCTTCTTTTGCTCCGGGTTGCCCGCCGCCTGAGGTTTTTACGAGCGGGCGGACTTGGGCTAACCTTATCTAGCGCCTTGCGGCGCACGCCTCCTTAGCTCAGTTGGCCAGAGCACCGCTCTTGTAAAGCGGGGGTCGTCGGTTCGAATCCGACAGGAGGCTCCGATTGTTGCTCTGACCTGCGGTTTTACTCCCGCAGGTCCGGCCGGTGGGGCCCATTTCAACTCCGACGCACCAGAAACTCACCAGATTCAGTGCTTCTCGGGTTCGCCAGCGTGGCCCTTTTGCCGATCCGCGATGCGATTGCCCGGGACATGGAGCGGCTTGTCTCGGCAGTGGAGTCGATCCGGAACCGACCCATAACCATCGATGTTGCCGACGGACCTAACGGGAGTACTGTCGGCGGGCTGTGGCTCTTTCTTCGTCCAGGATTGAGGGGTTCAGGTTCCATTCATCCTCGGATTGCCTCCGTGATGTTCAGTTTTGTGCAGTCTGTTCACTGAGGACTTCGTCGGAGACATTGTTCTGATTCAAGACGTCCAAAGCAACTGATCCGTCAGTCCAGTCCGGTTCTCACCCCTAGCCCACGTCTGCTCCGCACGACGGTACCGCGCCATTCCGGCCCCCTGCGCAAGGAGCCGGTCAGCACCCACCTCGGTCCCGACAACGGTTCGCGAGACGCCGCCTGGCATGCACGCACCTGCCCAAACCTGGATCAACCCCTGCGGGTTACTCGATGAGGCGATTTTCCATGTCCAAGTTCGCAATCAACCGTCGTCAGCTGCTGCAGGCCGGGGGCGTCGGGGGCCTCGCCGCCGCACTGGCAGCGATGTCACAGGGCGTCGCCGAGGCGGCCCCCAAACAACAGGGCGCAGGCGGCCCACAGATCCTCGATCTCGGGCTCCAAAGGAGCGACCATCAGAGGCGCCGAAGCGCTGGAAGCCGCAGCGGTTTAGGCGCCCGCCCTTGCTGGCCCGCGGCCTCCGTGGGCCACCAAGGGCGCTGGAACGGCCCCTCGAATACAAGCCCGCGAGCGGCTTCGTTGCCATTGCCGAATGATGGCTGGAAGGTGGGTACAACCGACCGTTGCCAGTTCCCGGGGGAGGGCCTAGACTCGGCCCACAACCCCAGCCGGGGAGAACTCCAGAACCCTTCACTCATCCCCTGTTCTGGGCGTGCGGATAGGTCCGTGTTCTGGGCACAGCAGAACAGGAATCGGCCATGACTAAGTATTTTTTCCAAGCAAATTATGTGGGCCAGGGCATCAAAGGCCTGATGCAGGAGGGTGGGTCCAAACGCCGGGACGCGGTTGTAAAGGCCTTGGAGTCGGTTGGGGGATCACTGGAATGCATCTACTACGCGTTCGGCGAGACGGATGTCCTGGGGGTCTTCGACGTTCCCGATCAGCCGAGTGCTGTTGCCCTTTCCCTGATGATCAATTCCACCGGCGCCGTGGACCTTCATCTCACCCCGCTCATGACACCGGAGGATATTGACGCAGCCGTGGGCAAGACACCCGCCTACCGGGCTCCCGGTCAGTAACGGCTTCGATCGGGCGACGTGCGTGCGGTACCGGCCACTGAGCCACGGAGGAAGCGCTGGATGCCGCGGAAGAGCACCACACTGAGCTGAACATCCCGGGCTGACATGGCCGGCACCGAAGGTTCGACTGGGCTGCCTCGTGCAGCGCCAGTCGAACCTTCGGTCACCAGAAGGGACGGCCGGCAGGATCCAGCAGAGTGCAATGAGTTCTTCAAAAATATTCTTAAAAACGCGCTCTGGTTGGCGCCGAGCCCTTAGGATCAAGAAAGTGCCGCTAGGCACCACCTGACCGGCGGATTTCCAAACCGCCTTGCCGATTGCGGGGGACCGATCGCCATGCTCAGAACTTTGAAATCCATCGCGGTAGTCGTTGGACTCGGTTTGGCTTTGGGGCTGATGCCGGCCCAGGCCGCCCAGGCAGCGCCTGCCACAGGCCGGATCTCCCTCAGCCCGGCCACTGGACTGGCAGGATCCGCCGTCACAGTCAGCGGAACGGGGTTCAAGGCCTCCACCACGGGGACGGTGATCGCCGGTGCCACGACTTTTCCCTTCAAAACGGCGGCCTCGGGTGCCTTCAGCACCTCGATCACCATCCCTTCCACAGCCACGGGATCATTGACCATCACGGCCAAGACCTCTTCCATCCAGGCCTCGTCCGTGTTCACAGTGACAGCACCGGTCCCGACGCTCCCTCCGGTCAGCACGGCCGCGCTTCGGTTCGGGGTGGCCACGGCCGGCGGCCCGCTGGCCAGCGGCGAACTGGATGAAGTGGCGCAACTGGCCGGCGAAAGCCCGTCCACCATTCTCTTTTACAAGGACTTCCTCCAGGCGCCCCCCATCGCCGAGATGAACTCCGTCCGGGCACGCGGCGCCGTCCCGCTGATCACCTGGGAACCTTGGGCCTGGGGCGGCGGAATGGAACAGCCCGCCTACTCCCTGGACCGAATTGCCGCCGGCGACTTTGACGCCCACATCACGCAGTGGGGCCAGGCACTTGCGGCCTGGGGCCAGCCGGTCCAGCTCAGATTCGCCCACGAGATGAACGGCAACTGGTACCCGTGGGCCGAAGGCGTCAACGGCAACCAGCCCGGCGACTATGTAGAGGCCTGGCGCCATGTTCACGACATTGTTGCTGCCAGCGGAGCCAGCAACGTGTCCTGGGTTTGGAGCCCGAATGTTCCCTACTACGGTTCCACCGATCTCGCCGGCCTCTTTCCCGGCGCCGGGTACGTGGATGTTGTAGCCCTCGACGGGTACAACTGGGGCACTTCAGCCTCCTGGAGCGGCTGGATATCGCCGCAGGATCTCTTCGCTCCGGGGATTGCCCAGGTGCGTACTCTGGCACCCGGGGTTCCCATCCTGATCAGCGAGACGGCTTCCAGCGAAGCAGGGGGCAACAAGGCTGCCTGGAACACTGAGCTCGTGTCGTATCTGGCGGCCCAGCCTGATGTTATGGGCTTCGTCTGGTTCCACCTCCAGAAAGAAACCGACTGGCGCATCAACAGCAGTGCCTCGTCCGCCTCAGCGTTCAAGTCCGCATTGCAGGCGCGCCGGACTCCCTGACTCGGTAATCAGGGCCGCGCCTTGTTGTCCCGGCGGACCAGCCCCAGCAGGGCCGCACCAATGAGCATCACGCCGAACGCGGTCAGCAGGGCAGCCATGACGTCCAGGCCGGTGTAAGCCAGCCCGCTTGCGCCGAGAGCGGCTCCGGAAGCGGGTAGGGCGGTGTTCATTCCGTACATTTGTTAGTTGATTTCCTCTGCTGTGTATTGCGCTTCCCAGCGGTCTATCCGCCGCCGGGTGATCTTTGCGGTCAGGACAGCGCACCAGGAGGCCAGAAACCACCCGGACCGCAGCCACATGAACAATTCCTGCGGGAAGAACGTGGCTGCCATCAGGACGTCCTTCCAGTCGCGGTGCGGAATCCGAAGAGCCCGCTTGATGTCCAGCGCCACGAACAAGATTGGCACCAGCCACCAGAACAGGACGACGCGAAACACTCCCAACGAGAGTGAGAGGGCAATGACGGCGATCCACAGGAGTTTCAGGAGCGCGCCCAGCAGACCCATGGCCTGCTGGCCCCAGTCGCGCAGGGTCAGCCGGTTGATTCCAAGGTCCAGCAAGTCTTCCACGGTGCCGACCTGCCATTTCATCCGCTGGCCCCACAGTGCTTTGACTGTCTTCATCGAGTCGGTGTAGGCGCGGACATCCGGGGATACCTGGCAGACAAAGCCCAGTTCGCGGATGCGATAGGTCAGCTCGAAGTCCTCGACCTGCGAGGTGTAGACCCACGGCCCTTCCCGGTCGCCCCGGGCCGCGATCTGTCGGAGGACGGCGTTATTTATGGCGCAGCCGGTTCCTGCCAGAACGCTGGTCCGGCCACGCCTCAGGGCTGTATCGGTCCACGTGGCGAACTCAGCCTTCTGCAGCCGGCTCAGAAATCCGGGGTCCTGCATCGTAAATTTCGACGACGAGCCACCGAGGAGCGCGCCCGTTTCCGCGCTGAACTCCCGGGACCAGGCTTCGACGGCGTTCGGGGGCAGGACGGTATCCGCGTCGAGGCAGATAACCACGTCGGCGTCGACTGCGTACTTCGCCCAGGCCCGGTTCAGGGCTTCGGATTTGCGGTGTTGCAATCGTGGAAGCTCCATCACGGACACCGGGTATTTCCGCGCTTCCCAGGCCGTTGAATCGGTGCAGCCGTTGGGGATGACCACGATGAGGTCCGCGGGACGGGACTGGAGCATCAGGCCATCGAGCGTTGCCCCGATCGAGCCGGCCTCGTTGTAAGCGGGCACCAGCACGACTACGCGCAGGCCAAGTGCTGCTGGGGAAGCCTCGCCCGCAGCGGATGCGACGCGGGCTGCCCGCCGGGTGGGATGAACGGCAGGCGAGCGCGTCGCGTCGGCCGGCGGGAGGGGCAGTGCGGTATCCACGGCGGCCTCCTCGGGTGGGTTTTGAAGGCCCCAGCGGCCTGCGAATCCATCCTGACGGCGACCTCTCAGATTTCGCCCCCGGATGCCCTCAAGATTCCATCAATTACCCCGTCTGCAGAGGGCGAAGCAACGAAATCTGTCTGGTTGGCCACACTGTTGCCCAAGTAGCGGCATAATGACCTAAACTGCTTCACTGAGGTGCCTGAAATGGTGCCGTGCAGCGACGAAAGTGAACATGCCATGGCTACCGATTACGACGCTCCGCGCAAGACTGACGACGAGGCTTCTGCCGAGTCGCTGGAGGCCCTGCAGGCATCCCGCAGCGGCAGTGCCCAGACCGCTGTCATCGACGTCGACGAAACCGACACCGCCGAAGGCATTGACCTTCCCGGAGCCGATCTCTCCGGCGAAGAACTGACCGTCATTGTGGTTCCCGAACAGTCCGATGAGTTCACCTGCTCATCCTGCTTCCTGGTCCGGCACCGGTCCCAGGTTGCACGCGAAAAGAACGGCCTGAAGTACTGCATCGAGTGCGAAGGCTGAACGGCCGACGGCGGCACTCCGGTGAGGCGCGCCGGCGTCGTTATTATGCATAACGGCAGGGTGCAGAAACGGTGTTAATAGCGTTTCGATGGCCCCGTAAAGTGCTTCAGAATTACGCCCGCGTGACCGGAACCAAGGCTGATTAACGGTTCCGCGCCGAAGCGGCAACAACCCTTTTGAGTGGCCTTGGAGACTCCTACGCTTGAGCTACCTAATCACTCGAAGGGTGGCTCACAATGAAAAAGATTCATACGTGGCTGACAGTCATTTTGATGGCTGTCGGATTGGGTTTCCTGGCTCCGGGGCCCGCCTCGGCAACCACATCGTATTGCGGGCTCGTATGGGGATCGCTGGCTGAATCAGACCCGGCCATGAGCACCGCATCCGTCACCAACGTCAGGACGGGGCAGCACTATTGCTTCGACCGGATGGTGGTTGATCTCAACGGCCCTGTTGCCGGCTACACGGTCCAGTACGTTCCGACCGTGGTCCAGGACGGTTCAGGTTTTGAAATCCCGATGCGGGGTGGTGCATTCCTCCAGGTCACTGTGAATGCACCGTCCCACGACAGCAACTACAACGCGACATACAGGCCGGCGAACGAGGCCGAACTGTCGAACGTGTCGGGATACCAGACCTTCCGGCAGGTGGCCTACGCGGGCAGCTTTGAGGGCTACACCAGCATCGGACTGGGTGTCCGTTCCCGGCTCCCGTTCCGGGTCTTCACCCTGGACGGCCCCGGATCCGGATCGCGCATGGTGGTGGATGTAGCGCACTTCTGGTGACCCGCGGTTCGCTGCTGAACCGCAGTTGAGACAAGATCAGGAAACCAAAACGGCGCCCTGCCCGGAGACTTTCCGGGCAGGGCGCCGTGCTGTGTGCTGTGGGTGGGGCAACTACTCTGGAACCACCAGCGCAGGAGTGTCCCGGCGGATGGTTTCGCCGCGGAAGAACCCCGGGCGGAGGCGTGCCATGATCACCATCAGCACAGCCCCGAGCGCCAGGATCCCGATGCCCAGGACAAACACGAGCCCAACCCCGAAGATCTCCGAACCGCTGCCGAACTCCGGCGCCCAGCTGTCCATGGCCGTCTGCAGGAAAACCACAAACAATCCGACTCCGCCCGCTACCGGGCAGAGCAGCCGCAGCATGAAGTTGCGGACGCTGCTGAACACGCTGTTCCGGAAGTACCAGGCGCAGGCGATGGCGGTCAGGCCGTAGTAGAAGCAGATCATGAGGCCGAGGGCCAGGATGGTGTCGTTCAGGACGTTTTCGCTGATCACATGCATCACCGCGTAGAACCCAGCGGACAGGATGCCCGCCGCCACTGTTGCGAAGCCCGGCGTCGAGAAACGCTTGCTGATGTGGCTGAACGGCGCAGGCAGCGCACCGTAGTGGGCCATGGCCAGCAGGCTGCGCGACGGAGACGTGAACGTGGACTGCAGGGACGCAGCGGAACTGGACAGCACCGCGAGCGACATCAGGATGGCGAACGGCCCCATGATCGGCGAGGCCAGCGCCGTGAAGAGGTTCTCGTGGTTCTCAGCGTTGTTCAGGCCAATCCCGGTATCGCCGACGCCGGCGAACATCATGGTGGAAATGGTCACCAGCAGGTAGATCCCCAGAACAACGACGGCGGTGAGGGTGCCCGCCAGCCCAGCAGTCTTTTTGCCGTTGGCGGTTTCCTCATTCACCGTCAGGCACACGTCCCAACCCCAGTAGACGAAGATCGATAGCGAGATGCCGGCAGCGATCTGACCGAACGTCTCGATCCTGGTGACGTCGAACCACTCCCAGCTGAACGGGATGGCCGTTTCCGACGTGGACCAGTTCGCGAACGCCATGCCCACGAAAAGCCCCAGGACCAGCAGCTGGAATCCGACGAGTCCGTACTGGACCAGCTTGGTGGTGTGCAGGCCGCGGTAGCTCACCCACACGGCGAGGGCCACGAACACGAAGCACGTCAGGACGTTCAACGGCTTATTGGCCGCGAGGTCCGCGAGTTCAGGCGCACCCGTCAGCTGCGACAGGAAGAGATAGAAGAAGTCGACGGCCACGCCCGCCAGGTTGGACAGGACGATGATGTTGGCGGCGAGCAGCCCCCAGCCTCCCATCCACCCCACCCACGGGCCAAACGCTTTGGTGACCCAGGTGAACGTGGTGCCGCTGTCCGGGGAATCGGCGTTGAGTTCCCGGTAGGCGAGTGACACCAGGATCATGGGGATGAACCCGATCAGGAAAATAACGGGCAACTGGAGCCCCGCCTCATTAACCGTGGGGCCGAGGGCGCTGGTCAGCGTGTAGGCCGGCGCGATGGTGGAAATGCCAAGAACGACGACGGCGAGGAGGCCCAGCTGCCCGCCCTTCAGTCCTTTTGCCGTGATGCCGTGCGCCGAGCCGGCCGGGTCGGTCCCGGAAGGCTGGCCTGCGGGGGTGCTCGTGCGGGTGGTTTGGGTCATTGTCCAGCGCTTTCTACGAGGCAGCAGCAGGCTGCTGTTGGGTGATGCAGTGGATGCCGCCGCCGCGGGCGAAGAGCTCACGGGCGTCAATGCCGACCACACGCCGGCCGGGGTAGGCTTCCGCCAGGATCTGCAGCGCCTTGTCATCGTTGGGGTCCCCGAACGTACAGGCGATGACGCCGCCGTTGACCACGACGTGGTTGATGTAGCTGTAGTCCACAAAACCCTCGTCATCCCAGAGCACTTCCGGGGCGGGGACTTCGATGATGGTCCACTCCCGGCCGGCCGCGTCCCTTGTGGTGCGGAGGTGCTCGATGATGTCGCGGCTCACCTGGAAGTCCGGGTGGCGGGGGTCCTGCTGGGAATGCACCAGCAGTGTGCCGGGGGAGGGAATGGCGGCCACGATGTCCACATGACCGCGCGTGCCGAACCGTTCCGAGTCCCGGGCCAGTCCGCGCGGGAGCCAGACCACCTGGGTTGCGCCGATGGTCCGGGCGAGCTCGGCTTCCACGTCCTCGCGGCTGAGTCCCGGGTTGCGGCCCGGATCCAGCTGCACGGTTTCTGTCACCAGCACGGTTCCCTGGCCGTCCACCTGGATGCCGCCGCCTTCGTTGACCAGCGCGGAGACAATGTGCGTGGCGCCAGCGCGGCCTGAGACTTCGGCGGCGATCAGCGCGTCCTTGTCCCAGCGCGCCCAGTCCTGGGCACCCCAGCCGTTGAAGACCCAGTCGACGGCGCCGAGGCTCCCATCCTGGCCGAGCACAAACGTGGGGCCGATGTCCCGCATCCACGCATCGTTGAGCGGGGCGGCAAGTACCTCGACGTCGGGATGCAGATAGCGGGCGGCGATGCCGACGTCGTCCGGGTCCACCACCACGGTAACCGGCTCAAATTCGACGGCGGCGTTGGCCACAGCTGCCCAGGTGGACCGGGCAACGTGGGCATCTTCCTCTGTGTCGCCCAGCGTGTAACCGCCAGTGGGAAAGGCCATCCACAGCCGCTCCTGCGGAGCGGTTTCGGCGGGCATGCGCCACGTGCTCATGCGGTCACCTGCTGACGGTTGATTGAGCCTGCGTGACTGGTGATTGAGCCGGCGTACCCGGTGATTGAGCCTGCCGAAATCCCCGCCTCTTCGCCGCCGAGCGGCTGGTCATGGCGTACGGGTTCCGTAAGCCGGCCGTAGGTATCGGGGCGGCGCGTGGACAGGAAGGGGAAGAGCGTCAGCCAGTCCCGCCGCTGGTCCAGGTCGAGGTCTGCCACCAGCACTGCGGAGGCGTCACGCGGAGCCTGCACGAGGACGCGGCCGTAGGGGTCGGAGATGAAGGAGGAGCCGTAGAAGTTCAGCGTTCCTTCACTGCCCCAGCGGTTGGGGGCAATCATAAACAGGCCGTTGGCGATGCCGTTGCCCACGATGACCTGCTGCCACAGCGGCTGGGTGTCGAAGTCCGGGTGGTCCGGTTCGGAACCGATGGCGGTGGGGTAGACCAGGATCTCTGCGCCACCGAGGGAGTAGAGCCGGGCCACCTCCGGGAACCATTCGTCCCAGCACGTGGGCATGCCCAGCCGGGCGCCGCCCAGTTCTGCCGGCGCGTGGACCTCGTAGGCATCCGCGGCCGCCGGCCCCTGGCGGAAGAACTTGTCTTCGTAGTAGCCGGCGGTGACCGGGATGTGGAGCTTGTGCGTGCGGGCGAGCAGTTCGCCCTTGGACGACACCAAGATGGCAGTGTTCAGCCCCAGGCCGTCGTCGCTGCCGTCCGGGTTCGGTGCCTGCTGGTACAGCGAGGCATGGACAGCCACGCAGTGGCGGCGGGCCGACTCGGCAGCAAACCGGAAGGTGGGTCCGGTGAGCAGGTCCTCAGCGATGTCCGATGGCCGGGGCCGTACCGCTGCAGGGCGCGTGGTGTCATTTTCGGGGCAGTTGTCTGCAGGGTAGCGGGAAAGCGTGAGTTCGGGCAGGAATACCACCGTGGCACCGAGCCTGGCGGCGCGGCCGATTCCTTCATCGAGTTCGGCCTGCAGGACGGCGGTGTCTGCATGCCAGCGGTGCTGCACAACGCCCACCCGAAGGGCAGGGCGGACGGACGGCGTTGTCCGGGCCAGGGACGTGGGTGAGTCGAGGCAGGAAATTTCAATCATATGCTTGCTTCCAGTGAGACGACCGTCACTAAATGAATGACGTTCATTTAGTATGGAGGGTGGACGGCTTTCGCGCAATGGTTTAAATGAATCCCATTCTTTAATCTCGCTCCGTGAGATTAGTAAGCTCACTGAGAAATTTGCTTCCGGCCTGCCGCGATCGATCCCGTGGCTGATAGCGTCGGGACTACTGGACCAATCGAGGAGGATTCATGAAAGCTTCACCGACCCTGACCAATAACCTGCAGGCCGTACTTGCGGACCTGATTGAGCTGCACATCCAGGGCAAGCAGGCCCACTGGAACATTGTGGGGACCAACTTCCGGGACCTTCACCTGCAGCTGGACGAAATCGTGGATGCCGCCCGGCAGTTCGCGGACGATGTGGCCGAGCGGATGCGCGCCCTGCATGCCCTGCCGGACGGCCGCAGTGCCACCGTGGCCAAGTCCACCAGCCTCGCGCAGTTCCCCGAAGGCCTCATCAACACGAAGGACGCCATCGAGCGGATAGTTGCCGCGCTTGAGGCTGCCGTGGGCACCATGCGCAAGGTCCATGACGAAGTGGACGAAGAGGATCCCACCACCGCGGACCTGCTCCACGAATTCATCGCCAAGCTGGAGCAGTACGCGTGGATGGTGAACGCCGAGACCATGAAGGCCTCCGCCAGCGTCACCGCCCCTGACGCCAAGTAAGAGTCGGCCCCTAGTGAGGCCACAAGCGCCCGGCGCCGGAATGACTTCCTGCGCCGGGCGCTTTTTGTGCGCTCGCCGGCTTGCCGGAGATGTGCGCCTAGTCCGCCGTCGGAACTTTCCGGAGTACGACGGCGGCAAGGACTGCCGCGCCCGCCATCAGTACCAGCGCGATTGCCGCAGTGGTGTGGACCCCCGAATCAAACGCCAGGCGTGCTGCGCCGCGGAGCGCTTCGGCCAGCGGAGCAGGCAGGCCGGCGGCCAGCTCCACGGCGCCCGCCAGAGTTTCACCCGCCTGGTGTACTGCACTGCCCGACGCCGTTTGCTCCACCCCGGCCGGAAGCCGGAGATTGCGCTGGTAGGAAGCGGTCAGGATCGAGCCCAGCACCGCCGTCCCCAGCAGGGACCCCACCTCATAGCCCGTTTCGGAGATGGCGGCCGCCGCTCCTGACTTCTCCGCTGGAACGGAGCCCAGGATGAGGTCATTGGAAATGGTTTCCGCTGTGCCCACGCCCAGGGCGAGGATCAGCAGCGCGGCCAGCAGGAGGGCCGGGCCGGAGCTGTGGTCACCGAAGACCACGATTCCGTAGCCGGTGGCGCTCAGGGCCAGGCCACCCGCCACCACAAAGCCCGGACGCACCTTCCGGACCAGCGGCACCACTGCCAGCCCAGCCAACACTGTGGCCACCAGGGCCGGGATCATGGCAATTCCGGCGGCCGACGGCGTCATCCCCTCCAGGAGCTGCAGGTGCTGGGCGAGGAACAGGATGAAGCCGTTGAAGGAGAACAGGGCCAGCACGTTTGCCGTGATGGCAGTGCTGAAGACCCGGTTGCCGAACAGGGACATGTCCAGCAGGGGGCTGGCCAGCCGCTGCTGGCGGCGGACAAAAACGACGCCCATGGCCAGGCCAAAGGCAACAAGACCCACAGGAGCGGCCCCGAAACCATCGGTCGCCAGCTCCTTGATGCCATACACAACAGGCACCATTACGAGCAGGGACAGGACGATGCTGGGCACGTCGACCCGCCCGGGGCGCGGATCTTTTGATTCCGGGATGAACGCAGGGCCGAACGCCAGCAGGGGCAGCATGATGGGCACGGCGACCAGCAGGATGGCGCCCCACCAGAACTGCTCCACCAGCCACCCGCCGAAGATGGGGCCCAGGGCGGCGCCGCCGGAGAAGCCGGCGGCCCAGATGGCCACGGCCAGGCGACGCCGGTTTGGGTCCGGAAAAATATTGCGGATCAGGGACAGGGTTGAGGGCATCAGCATGGCCCCGAAGAATCCCAGCATCGCACGTCCCGCTATCAGCCACTCCGCGCTGGGGGCAAAGGCTGTTGCTGCCGATACCGCGGCGAAGCCAACGCTGCCGGTCAGCAGCAGGCGGCGGCGCCCGATCCGGTCACCCAGGCTGCCCATGGCGACCAGCAGTCCGGCAAGCACCAGGGGATAGGCGTCCACAATCCACAGCAGCTGGACTCCGGTTGTCTCCAGGCTGCTCGCGATGGCTGGAAGCGCGAACGTCAACGCAGTGTTGTCCACCGCAACCAGGAGCACCGGAAACATCAGCAGGGCCAGTGCGAGCCAGTCGCGCCAGGGCGCCTTGGCGGGCCCCGACGGCCGGAGACCGGCTGCCGTGGTGGATGTGCTTCGGGTGTTCTGGTTGGACTGTGCGGACAACGTCATATCGTTAACTATACCGTCCAGACGGTACAGTTAAGAAACGGGGCCCGGAGCATGCATGATTGAAGCCATGGCCAGAAATCCCGTCGCACGCGACGCAGTCCTCGACGCTTTTGAAGAACTCCTGATCGACGTGGGGGAGCGGGCTGCCACTTTGGATGCGGTGGCCAGGCGGGCGGGCGTGTCCAAGGGTGGATTGCTCTACCACTTCCCCAACAAGGAAGCCCTGATCGCTGCGGTGCTGGAACGCCTGGACCGCCTGGCCGTCGAGGACCTCGCGCTGATGGCCGCAGCAGCCGAAGGTGCGGCGGCCTACTTCATCCGTTCCTCGCTTTGGTCCGATTCGCCGATGGACCGCTCCTTCGTGGCCGCCACGCGCCTGGCCGAAGTGGCCCATGAAGAGGCCCGGCGCCGCTTTGCCGCCATCCAGCAGCAGTGGCTGGACCTGATCGCGGCCGACGTCGGCACGGCCATGGCGAAAGCCGTGCTGTATATGGGGGACGGGCTGTATTTCAACGCCATGTGGGAAAGCGGCACCACCGGGGACGGCCGGGGCAGGCATGGAGACATTGAGGAGCTCCTCGCTGCCGTGGAGCGGCTGCGGGACTGAACCCCGACGACCTCATTTGCCCGGTGGCCCGGGGCGTAGGAGAATTGGACCGCGTGGCGACCATCTGCGGCCGCCACAATATCGAGTATTAAATCTGAATATGCCTTTGATCTGCGGCGGGAGAGTTCTGTTAGTAGGTACAACAGGCGCCGTAGGAGCAAATCCTCCCCAGGAATCTCTCAGGCCCACGTACCGCCGCGGCCAGGCAACTCTGGAAAGTGGCAGGCCGTCCGCCTGAAGCGTCCCGGATCACTCCGGAATGTCAGGACCGCTGTGCCCACCGACGGTGCAAGCGCAACCTAGCGGAAGCTGGCTGCGCGGAAACTCTCAGGTCCCAGACAGAGCGGGGAGGAACTCGAGTCGATGTGGCGTACCCTGCGCCGCCTTAGTAATGGAGTTCCTTGTGAGTGTTAATTCGGCCTCGGCCACTTTCGTTGACCGGCATATTGGTGCGCGCCGCCAGGCCGATATCGACGCCATGCTCAAGGCCGTCGGCTACGGCACTGTGGACGCGCTGGTGGATACTGCCGTCCCCAACGGCATCCGCCAGGATGTGGCCCTCCGCCTTAAGGACGCCCTCAGCGAGGTTGAGGTTCTTGCCGAGCTGCGGAAGCTCGCGGCGAAGAACAAGACGGCTGTGCAGATGATCGGCCAGGGCTACTACGACACCGTGACGCCCGCG
>NZ_JAMXBJ010000016.1 GCF_023913755.1 Pseudarthrobacter cellobiosi | reverse complement strand
CCAGGACCACCGGTGTCAGCAACGCGAAGGCCGAACCAACGAGCATGCTTCGGCGGGAAAAGTGGCGGGACTGAGAGGGATCGATCAAGCTACCCATCAGGGTTACTCCTTTGTAATTGCTTTCCGTGACGATCTATTTGTTGTATCGCACGAATAATCGTCCGAAACAACAATAGTCATCTGAAAAAGTTTCCGAGGGCGAAAAGATGTTCGTGTTGAGCTGGCAGCAGAAGCTAAATCAAGGGTGGCTGGTGAGCTGGCCTCCGCCTCCCTGTGCGCCCTGGTTCCCAATATCTCGTTCGCATTTTTCCAACAGCAAGAAAATTACCGAATAGGCGGAATCTCAGGGGAATCCGGGCATGACTGGCACTGCAAATGCGTCATCCAACCGGCATCGTTCCTTGCTGAAAGTTGAAGGGGTAATAAATTCTGATGCCTTTGAGCATCACGATGTACTGGCCGGCCTTGGTATTGGGAGCGGCCATGAACGCGTGATAGCTGATTCTCATGAGTTTCTCGGGTCTGGCCCAAGCACGAAAGCAGCCGCTGTCCTTTTAAGGCAGCAGCGGCGATGCGCCTTGGTTTGGGCGCAGCTAACGTTCGGCCGATAAGAGCATCCCCAACGTTCGCACCCCCAGATTTGCTTTGTCGAGGTCGAGGTCGTGCACCTCGTAGCCAGCTTCAGCGGACCGGTGCACATGGACCACCATATTGCCGTCCCCGCTGCATCTCATCGTTGCCATAGAGTTCAACTCCTTTAATGTCATCGCTTTTGGGGTTGATTTAGAGCCTAAGAGCCCACGAAGCACCAAGCTTTAGACGGGTGTCGCGACTACGTCGAGCCCGATTGAACAAATGATTAGATTCCGGTGAAGGAAGGCATAGTTTTGGTGACGGCGGCATGGAACGTCCTTAGGAGCGAAACAGGCAGCTTGGAACAGATTTAAGCGTCGATCCTGGCCGGCGACCGACGTCTGCCGGCAAAGGGGCCCTTCGCATTTAGGCATGGTTGGTTTATTTGATCCGGTAGGGCCGGTGTCCGCCGGCGGCGAGTAGGCATCTGAGTCGGTAGTTGGTGAAGTTGCGGAAGCCTCTGGTGATTCGGCGTGTGGTTTCGATGACGCCGTTGATTGCTTCTGTGGGTCCGTTGGAGGCGCCGTTGGTGTCGAAGTAGGCCAGGATCGCCGTCTTCCATTGTTTGAGGGTCCGGCCGAGGCGGGCGACTTCCGGGATCGGGCAGGTCGGGAATGACGCAATGACTTCGTTGACGAGTTCCCTGCCGCGCTCTGGCCGGGTGTGGTAGATGTTGCGGCGCTTCTGGTAGCACTGCCATGCGAGGGTGACTTCGTGGTCGGGGTCTCCGGCAGTGAGTTTCGCATCGAGCCGTGCGGATTGCTTGTCGGAGAGATGTTCGGCTCCGATCTGCAGGGTCCTGCGGATGCCGTAGAGCGGGTCTCCTTTGCGGCCGCGGTGCCCGAGAGTGTCCTGCTGGACCCGGCGGCGGACTTCGTCGACCATGGCTGAGCCGAGCTTCACGACGTGGAAGGCGTCCAGGACCGTGATGGCTTCGGGTAGTTCGTCGCGGATCGCGTTGGCGTAGCCGCGGAAGGGATCCAGCGCCGCTGTCTTGATGCCGGCGGTGAACCCGGTGCCGCGGTCTTTGAGCCAGTCGGCGTAGGCCTTCCCGGATCGGCCCGGGACGAGGTCCAGCAACCGTGCGTGGACCACGCCGTGGGCGTCGCGGGTGTGGTCCACGATCCCCGTGACCATGCCGGATCCGGGCGGGCCCGTGTGGGACCAGACGTGCTCATCGACGCCAAGCGCATTCACGCCGGCCAGCCGGCCGGTGGTTCCGATGCGCCGGGTGGCCTCTGCCTTGATGGCGTGCCAGGCCGTGTGCCAGGAGACGCCGAGCTGGTGAGCCAGCGCGGAGACCGAAGTGTCGAAACACTGCAACGCGTCGGTCGCCCACCCAACGGCCCGGGCGGTGAGTTTCGCCCGTGGCCCGGCCAGCGGGTGTTCCTCGGTAAACGTGGTCCTCGGGCAGTCCGCGTCAGGGCAGCGCCAGACGCGTTTGGCCCACAGCAGCCGCACCGGCCTGCCGAAACAAGGGATGTCATGAAGGCGCACCTGGCGGCGTCCGTGGCCAACCGCGACAACGCCGCACTCCGGACAACCTGCCACTTCCTCGCCGGTCTCGACGCCAAGAAGCAGGCCTGTCGTGGTGGCCGTGACGGAGCTGACGTGGATGCCCTCGACACCGAGCAGCGCATCAGCGCGCGTGCACCAGCGGCCATCGGGACAAGACATAGAGTTATTCATGTCAGGGTCTCTTTTGAGTATTGGTTTGCTTGGTCGCTACCAATTCAAAGAGGCCCTGACCTCTTTCTCTCCGCACCACGCCGCGCCGAAAGCGGACTCCGCTGCGGCGGAAGTTTCAGCTGCCCTAACCACGCTCATCTGCGAAGGGCCCGTCCACCAGGGGCAGTGCCGTACACTCCAGACCGGCGCAAATCAGCGGGACTTGCGCCTGTGTTCAAAGAATTATTAGAAAGTTGCTACACCCGTCTAAAGATTGGTTCAGGACGGAGACATATGGTCTTGATGACAGGACTTCCTTCCCCCAGCGAACCACTTCGCACGGGATGAACGCATACCATCATCCTAAGCAGCAATAAACAACGGAGTTTGACGAACCAAGTGGACTACTTCAAGGATCAGCGAAAGCGCGAATATGTCAACTACGCGAGTTCCAATGCAGAGCTTAAAAACCCGATTAACGAGCAGACAGTCAAAACTGCCAGAGCGTGGCGCAAGTCCAGATTAATACAGAGCCTAAAGCAGCACGACTGTGACGCTATCCTCCTATTCGATCCGGTCAATATTCGCTACGCACTCGACTCATCCAACATGAACGTGTGGGCGCTCCACAACCAGTTCCATTACGCACTGGTATTTGCGGACGGCTACGCCGTGGATTTTGCGTTTCCTAACTCGGAGCACCTTTCGAGCCGGCTTGAAACAGTTAATGAAGTCCGGCAGTCGATCAGTTGGTTCTTCTTCGCAGCAGGCGGCACCGGGCCCGAGCGGGCCTCTAAATGGGGCGATGAGATCGTCGACCTGTTGCGCGAGCACGGTGCCTCCCGCTCACGGGTCGCGGTGGACAAGATTGACCCGATGGGCCTGGATGCATTGAGGGCACGTGGCATCAATCCCATCGAGGGCCAACGGGTGGTTGAACTTGCCCGCTGCATCAAAAACGACGCTGAGCTGCAGATCATGGATTGGACGATCAAAGTCGCCGAGTCGGGCATGAGGCGGATGTACGAAGCGTCAGTCCCAGGAAAGACAGAACAGGAAATATGGGCAGAGCTGCACTTCGAAAACATCCGTTGGGGAGGAGAGTGGATAGAGACCCGCCTCTGCACTGCCGGCCCCCGAACAAATCCGTGGTGGAGCGAATGCTCAGATTACGTCTGCCAAGAAGGGGACATGCTGGCCTTCGACACCGACATGATCGGACCCTACGGTTATTGCGCCGATCTCTCCAGATCGTGGACCATTGGGCACGTACCAATGGACGGGCAGCAGCAGGAGCTCTATTCGGTAGCCCTGGAGCAGATAGAGCACAACGTCTCCATCCTGAAGCCGGGACTCAGTTTCAGTGAATTCAACGACCTCTCCTGGAAACTCCCGGATAAGTACGTCGCAAACCGGTATTCCGCGGCAATTCACGGCATAGGTCTGGCCGACGAATACCCAAACATCCCGCCGCACCCGGACTTTGACCCAGGCTATGACGGAATTTTCGAAGAAAACATGGTGGTGTGCGCCGAGGCGCTCATCGGGGAGGAGGGGGGTCGGGAATGCGTCAAGCTGGAGACACAGGTGGTAATCGGCCCCACAGGAGCCACCCGGCTCGATACGTTCCCGTTTGTTGAGGTGCGAGGTCCCTTGGTCCTGTGAGCGATGTTTCCTCCCCCAACGATAGGTGCCCAGGAGAGGTGCATCGTCAGGGTGGCCAAAGGCCTCCCTAGTCTGAGCGAAGCGTCGGCACTGCTCAAGGCCAGAGCAGAGCAGGACGGTCCAGGCAAAGACAGAATAAGCAAAATCGGCACAGAATGAACCGACGCCCTGGGATGCACGGTTGAAAGCCCGCGTATCCCCGGGCATCGCCCTGCTAAGCCCTTGCGTTGACAAGTTTCTTGCCCGTCCTGTTATGACCGGCCTTGCAAAGAATCCGTCTCGTACCAGTCACCAGACGGCGGAACTTGTTCAGTCTGGGCCCCCTTCTTTTCGAAGCGGATCGCGACAGCCTTGTACCCGGGAGTGTTGGACTCGCGGGCGACTAGATGTACTCAGCCGTAGGTTGGTTGCACCTGCTGATGGGTGTTTTGCCTCCGAAGCTGCCGCGTGGCCGGTGGTCGTTGCAGAAGTGTAGCCAAGGTTGCAGAGCATCGCTGCGCGTTCGGTTGGAGGTGAAGGTCGCCGATATACCCGCCTTCCTGCAGGCGAGGTTGAATCGTGTGGCTTCCCGTTCTGCCAGGGATGGCCGGCGTTTGATCTGGATGTGCTTGACGCCAATCCCAGCCGCGATATGCCGGCCCGGGCCGGAATCCGGGAGACAGCGGCCATGAGCTTCTTATCGACAAGCAGAACGACAGGCTGGAGTCCCTGTTCGTTGCGGACGACCACGCCGAAGTCGAAGCGACTGGGGCACCTCCCGGCGCGTCATCGCCGCCTACCGCGAGTCCTACGGCACCCAAGGGAAACAGCTCATGCAAGCACTGATCGGCGCGATCAGTGCCGGCGTCCCCGCTGCGCTGACGAGGGCATTACGCTCGGTCGGACGCTGAAATGCCGTGCAGGGGACGTGCTCGTATACTTCCACCGCCCCGGCACCAGCAACTGTCCCACGAAAGCACTCAGCGGCCGGCTCGAACACCTCCGCGGCTCCGCCCTCGGCGCCCGGACCCTTGCCAACTACATCGCCCGATCGCTGCTTCAGGCCGGCGGATTCAGGCCCCGATTACACCCTCAAATGC
Organism: Pseudarthrobacter cellobiosi; assembly: GCF_023913755.1. Taxonomy (GTDB): domain Bacteria; phylum Actinomycetota; class Actinomycetes; order Actinomycetales; family Micrococcaceae; genus Arthrobacter; species Arthrobacter cellobiosi. The sequence goes on along the minus strand of NZ_JAMXBJ010000016.1, from coordinate 10,046 downwards.
GATGAGCCTGTTTTGGTAACCGGACTGGATGTAACCGATCGGGTCAAGAAAGTACTTGGTTGCAGCCCCGGCATCAAACTCCGAGTAGCCGCCGGGGGTGTCATCGAACTAGATGTCCTTGGCGATGAAGGCTTTTTCATGCAGGATCGCCATCATGGGCTGGCGGTTGTCTTTCATGACCGGCACTGGCCGGTCATGAAAGACAGCGACTTGGCCCAGCCGATGCCCAGGGACAGCGAGAGGGAGCCATGCTTTGCGGCCTCGTCTACGGCCCCGGGCTCAGCCGACGCCGTCTATGCCGCAGTCCACTTCAGGCACGCCAAGGACTAGATCGATCTGGTCCTTGGGGTCGCCTTGGACACATGCACGGTTCCGCAGCCGAAGGAGCCGGCCTCTGCCAGTCGACTCGTTCATGTCTCCGACAACGCCGAACAGCTGTTCAACCATGGCTGCGGTCAGAACCACGGGCCGGGCGCCGGGCGATGTAAACAGTGGAACCAACATCGACACGTACTGTAACTGCACCGTGGAAGCCGGTGGGGAGATGTCGGGGAGCATAGTCAGGTCCAAGATCGGTTCCAGCGCATATCCCGGCGATGGAACCGAAGCAGGTTCCAGCCCGCGTAAGGCACCAGCACGTATTCGGCATAGCCTCCGACCCAGCCGCCCATACCCACGTATCCGTAGGCGCTGCCGGGAAGATCCGGGTTGACGGTGAGACAGATTCCAAAGTTGCGTTCCTGGCAGTTTGCGGCAGCGGCCGCACGAAATATTGAACGGTACGGAGACTATGTCGCTGACCCTGAGGAATTCAATGTCCGAGCGGACTTCCACGACTTCGACGGTGATCTCACGGCCTAGGACCAAGTCGCGGTAACGGGTGCCCTCTATGATTTTCGTCAAGCGGCTGAGGGTAGCCGGGGTTCGTAGAAGGTGCCGTCCCGAGCATGGCGTAGAGGGTGTCGCAGCGGCGGCGGGCGAGAACGATGAGAGCCTGATTGTGGCGTTTTCCTTCGGCTCGTTTCCGGTCGTCGTAGGCCCTCGACAGCGGATCCTTCAAAGCCGCGAAGGCGGAGATGAACAGGGCTCTTTTGAGGATCTTGTTTCCCTTCCGGGATGGGTGGTCACCGCGGATGGAAGACCCGGATCGCCAAGTCACCGGGGCCAGACCTGCGTAGGAAGCCAGGTGCCCTGCGGAGGCGAAGTCTTTCCCGACGATCTCGGTGAGGATCCGTGCACCCGGTCCTGACGCCGACCGCCGGGAGAGACGTCAGGACCGGGTGAAGAGGGTGGGCCTCCACGAGGGCTTCAACCTGGGCGAAAACGGTGTCCCGCGATTCGCGGATATCGGCGATCATCCGCGCCAGCTGGGGCAGCACGATGGTCGCAGCGTTCGTCCCGACCACTGTCACCGTTTGCTGGTCCAGGGCGCCGATGATCTCGCCGGCAAGGCGTTCACCCATCCTCGGCGCGAGCTTCTTGAGCCTGTTCCCGATCCTGCGCCCGCCGGCATGGCGGAGCGCTTCGGGGGTCGGCCAGGTCCGTAGCAGATCCAACACTGCCGGGTGGTACAGACGCGGGCCAAGGACACGCTCCAGTGCCGGATGGATCTGGGTCAGCAGGTCTCTGATCCGGTTCGATGTCGCGGTGGCCTGTTTGGTCAGGTCGTCGTCGAAGCCGCCGGGGCCGGCAGGCCAGCACACCCTCTTCCTGCACAGGAACGGGCTGCGAAAAAGGTAACGGGGGTGATGCGGCCGCGGACCATGTGCTGATCCGAACCACAGATGTTGGTTGTCACGGTCCGCAGTTGACGCCCGGGCCATCTTTGGGTTCCGACGTCGGGTACGCGGCGTTGATGACTTCGACTACGCGGGCTTACTTGTAGGCAACAGCCCCCTGTTTCCTGACAATGATTCGTCCTATCAGTAAGTGTTTTGAGTAGTCCTGCGGGCATTCGGCCGTGTCAGCGCCCGCACGCTTGAGGGATGGCTCTCCCACGGGCGTTCTACGCACACCCGAGCGGTCGATCATTTACCGGTTCCGGGGGAAGCAGGGGCAAACCAAAGAATGGGATCGTCGGGAGTGAAGGCGACCATGTACCCGTGCGTCATGGTTGTGTTTCCTTGCCGGATTTCGACGAACTGTCCCACAGTGGGTCTCCAGCAGTGATGAGCAGGCAGCGGCATAAGCCATTTCTTATATCCACGTCACAGGGTTGAGCTGCTGGATTGTTTAAGCGTCGATTATTAGGTCCGACTTGGGTGTCGAGCAGCAGAGCAGGATTTTGTTGTCTTCGATTTCCCGCGGACGGATGCCTCCGGTGTGCAGCATTTCCACCTCGCCCTCGATGACCTGGACTTTACAGGTGCCGCACATACCCTCCATGCAGGAGGAGGGCGGATTCAGGCCAGCCCTGAAGGCTGCCCGCAGTACCGGTTCGTCCGGTCGGCATTCGATGCACTTGCCGATTTTACGGAACTCGACTTTGAATCCGGCGGTTGCTGCTCGGCCCTTACTTGCTGGCGGAACCGGCGAAGTGGCTTCCGGCAAGGAGAAGCTTTCCTCAAAGTAGGCGTGTTCTGGGACGCCTAGAGCGATGGCCGCCTTCCGCATGGCCGTCATGTAGGGTTTGGGTCCACAGCAGTAGACGAGACGTTCGGCGATGTCAGGGACGTGGGCCTCCAAGCTTTGGGCGGTGAGGCGTCCGACCGCACCGTGCCATGGCCACCCGGGTGCCTCCTCATCGCACAGGTTGATCACCCGGACGTTGGGCAGGTCGCGCGCAATGGTGGTCAGCTCTTCGGTGAACAATAAATCCTTCGGGCTGCGGGCGTTCTGAACGAAAACAACGTCGTCGTCCGCGCCCAAGTCATGCATAGTGCGCAGCATCGACATAAACGGAGTGATGCCGCTGCCCCCTGCGAGGAAGAGCCGCTTGGCCAGCACCGACTCGAGGCAGAAGGATCCCCCAGGTCCCATGGCCAGGACGGTCATTCCCGGGGTCATGGTGTCGTGCAGCCAGTTGGAAACCACGCCGTTGGGTATGCGCTTTACCGTGATGCTCACGCGCGCTCCGCGGGTGGGCGGGGAGCTGATGCTATAGCAGCGGCTGACGATCTTTCCGTTGATGTCGAAGAACCAAGTGAGGAACTGTCCGGCCCCGAAGTCCGGGACGGTAGAGTCCTCGGCTTCGAAAACGAAGGTGCGCACGTCCTGGCTAACCCAGCGGACCTGCCGGCAAACCATGTTCACTTCATTGGAAGCGGAGTCGATTTCGGCTGTTCCACGCGTGAGAGTTGCAGTCATTTTTTATCAGCCCTGATTGGTTAAGTAAGGGAGTTGTTCGGAGAGGCGGGATACGTACCAGTTGCAGAATGCTTCGACCTGGTACTCCGGCGCCGAGTACGGGCCGGGCCGGTAGGCGGGGCTTTCAACACCGAGCTGGGTGCGTTCGACCAGTTCGCGGTCCTGGTTATTGGTCTGTTCCCAGACGAACTTCAGCTGCTCGACGTCGTAGTCTTCGCCTTCGACGGCGTCCTGGTCGACCAGCCATGTGGTGCGAACCAAGGTCTTGTTCGGGCCGAGCGGCAGCGCTGAGAAGGTTACGGCATGGTCGCTCATGAAGTGGAACCAGGCGTTCGGCTGCAGGTGGAGGCCGAGTCGTCCCAGGCGGGCCGTTTCAAAACCGCCCATCAGCCTCGCGGAGGCAGCGCGTCCGTCCATGGTCATGGACTCGCCCGCGTTGTCGATCGGCTCGCGCTCGATACGGAATCCCGTAATGCGGGTGTCGAGCTCCTCGACGGCCTCGTGAGGAATGTCTATGACCGAGCACTGCTGACGCATGGCCGACTGTGCATCAGTGTAACGCTCGAAGACGGGCTGCAGGCGCGGGCTGATGTAGCCCTCAACATAGCCATAGATCGGGAACAGCGAGTTCGCCAGTTCGTGATGGACGCCGCAGTGGTAACACTCGCGGTTGTTTTCCATGACGAGCTTCCAGTTGCCGTTCTCGATGATGTCAACTTGGGCAGCGACCTTGCTCCGCGGCAGGCAGTGGGGGGCGACGTAGGGCTCGATTACGGAGGCCACCTCGTCCATGTCGGCCGGTGGTTCCTGGGAGAGGCAGATGAACAGCAACCCGGCCACATTTTTCAGGTTTACCTTTTTCAGGCCGAAGTGGGACCGGTCAAAGTCGGCGTTTTGGGATTCGGCGTAGAGCAGGGAACCGGCGGTGTTGTAGGTCCAGCTGTGGTACGGGCAGACGAGGTTGCCGACTGATCCCCTAGTCTCGTCGAGGATTCTGGAGCCACGGTGGCGGCATACGTTGTGGAAAGCATTGATGGCGTCGTCGTCATCCCGAATGATCACGATCGAGTAGGGGCCGACGTTCACCGTTACGAAGTCACCAGCTTCGGGAATTTCGCCTTCTGTGGCGGCGAAAACCCAGTGCCGTCCGAAAATCAACTCGACATCCGCAGCAAATACGTCTTCACTCGCATAGAAGCCAGCCTCAAGGCTGAAACCCTGCTCACGGCGCTTTACCAAGTCGTTGACGGCATCCCAGCGGATGGACGAACTGTTAAGGCAAACGGACATTAGAGACTCCAATTCCTCTGGCCTGATAGCGCTGCTTTGCGCCACAAAATCCTTGTGATCAAGACAATACGGAGCGCGCAAGCCCATATCTCTAGACCGCCGTCGTGACTTTTCAAAGGTCTTCTGAACATTTGCCTAAAGGACCAGTAATATCCTTCGAACCCCTTGCAGCTAGAGCCAAGGGCCACCGTTCAGTGAGTGGAGCTTAGTGGTGAGCCTGCGACTAGGCGCTGAGCTTTCAGTCCCAGGTGCAGGATGAGACGGTCACCGCCGTTGCTCAGGTCGAGTCCAGTGACCTTCTCTATTCTTTCAAGTCGGTAGTAGAGCGTGGAACGGTGCACATGCAACATCTTGGCTGCCCGCCCGGTGTCGCCGGCGCAGTCGAGGAAGGTTTCGGCGGTGTGTGCCAAGTCGCCGGCATTTCCATGCTGAATGAGTCTGATCACAGCCGGTGGGCTGACCTGGTTGTTGAGTTCCTCCGCGGGAAGCCGCATGAGTACGGCATAGATTCCTAGATCGTCCCATCGGACCACATTGCCCATTGAGGGCAGAAATACGGCGGCACGGGCGGTTATCAATGCTTGGTCGAAGGCCGTGTGAGCTTGCGCCAGCCCGGCCATGACGCTGCTCACGCCAACGATGAATTGCCGGTGTGAAGGGAGTTCCTTGACGAGCGTGGCTGACAAACGTTCGAGAACGATCTCTGACGGAAGGGCGGTGGTGACCAGTAAAATCCCCTGGTGACCGGACGTCATGGTCAGCGTGGTGGACGGCCTTTCGGTCCGGACGGTTCTGTCCAAAGCCGAAGCGATGGCGTTACCTGCCGACAGGACCTCCCCAGTGGTGTCTTTGGGCCGTATTGCCAGGACAATCACATGCTGGGCAGCGGCCAGAAGGCCGCTTTCGTTGATTTCCCGGATTGCACGCTGCCGTGCCAAGACGTCCGCAGCGAATAGGTCGCGCAGGACGCCTTCATCCCGCTTTCGTTTCCACTCATGCAGGACCAATCGCCGGTACAGGACCAGCCCGGCCTCGTCGGCGGCCTGCTTGGCCAATGCGATGGTTTCCCTATCCAGTGAGCGTTCCGGGTCAATCAGACACAGCTGTCCCAGGGTGACGCCATTACAGCGGATGGGGACGAATAGGCGCGTTTTCAACCCTAATTCGGGCACCCCAGTAACCCAGCCCGGTTCCTCACAGAATCGAAGCCCGCTGGCCGCCAGGTAATCCGCGGTTTCGTTGTCCAGCCCGCGACCAAGCACGGCGCGGATCCTTGCCGGGTCTTCGTCGCCATAGTGGCGGCTTGCCGCAAGAAGGCGCAGATCCATGTCATCGATGGCGATGGACCGCCAGAGGCGGGCAGCCCATGCATCAACCAATTGCTGCAGCTCACCGCCCAACACCGGTCGACCACCAGCCCGTCGCGGCTCCGAGTTTTGAAGGCCCATCGCTCACCTCCACTAACTTGATCGGACGATTTACACGACTTGCTGACAGTAGGTCCTATTGGAACATTTTCCAAAGAATACCGGGGAATTTCCGACGACGTTCTGATGCAGGTGGGGCGCTCAACGGGCATCCTCGTCATGGCAACAAAATTCAATGAAGGAGGCCACAATGAAAATCACTGAAATCAAGGCAACCCCGGTCAACATCCCACTCGAACCCGGATACCTATGGTCGGTAGGCATTAACCGGGGATTCGCAAAGACGATCATTGAAGTTTTCACGGACGAAGGTATCGTCGGGCTCGGTGAGGCCCCGTCCCACGAGCACGCACGGCTAATCGACGACGTCATTGCCCCGCGTCTGCTCGGCGCCGACCCGTACGACCTCGCCGCATGCGAGCGGATGTGTCTGCCGGAATGGCAGTCGGCGCGCAATCTGAATGATGACAGTCTCACCCGCGCCTTCGGCGGCCTCGAAATCGCCCTCTGGGATATAAAGGCCAAGGCACTCGGCGTGCCCTTGGTCCAGCTACTGGGCGGAGCCGTGCATGATTCTGTCGAGTTTTCCGAGTACTTTACCTACTTGGAGCCGTCCTCTGGCGGCCGAGGCGTAGGCAGTGTCGAAGATGTCGTCGAGTACTGCCTTCGTCAGCGCGAGGAGAACGGCTCCACGATCTTCGAGGGCAAGGTGGGTTTCCTCGACACCGCAACAGACATCCGGATGATCACCGCCCTGCGCGAAGCCCTGGGCGACGAGGCCACCATCCGTCTCGATGCGAACTATGGATGGTCCCTCTCGACCGCGCGGCAGGTGCTGCGTGAGCTCGAGCCGCTCAACATCGCCAACATCGAAGACCCGGTCATCGGCTTCGACAGCATGGCGCGGCTGCGCAAGCACACGTCGATCCCGTTCTCCACCCACGAACTGGACCTATCTCACGCCGTAGCGTTCGGTGCGCCGGACGCGTTCGTCGCCAACATTGCGGTACTCGGTGGCATCGGCGGCACCCTCCGATTTGCGCATGCCTGCGACATAATGGGCCGAGATTTCTGGTTCTACAGCGGTGATTCCGGCATCATGACCACCGCCTACATCCACATGACGGCTGCCCTCCCCTCGGTGCGGCTTCCGCACCAGTCACTCATGCGCTGGCAGACGATGGACGTCATCGAAGGCGGACCCCTGCGGCCCAAGAACAATGTGCTCCCCGTTCCCGAGGGACCGGGCCTCGGAATTAACATCGATCCTGACAGGCTCGCCGAATGCCACCAGCACTACCTCACGAACGGCCCACTGGCATCCATGTCCAGGCAAGCCGACGGCAAGTACCACCGGCTCCCCCGCTACTAGGTCATGGTTGGAGTAATCTTGTGAGGCTGGGACGACCGGCCAGAACGGCAGCTTCACAATCGAGGTTCCACAAATGCAAGACGAACTACAGGCCGCGGCCGAGGCTCTGGCCGCAGAGCTGGGTCGGTCAGCCTACATTGAAGCACCAGCCGGCTTCGTCCCCCTAGCGGTCAGCACCCATTACGGGGCTGTCGATAAGGCGCGAATTGATGCACTGCTGGCGCGCGCTATTGCCCCGGAGTTACTGGCCTACTACAAGCAATGGCACCTTGACGCTGCCGACAAACCTGTGCGCATCCGGGGCAATGAGTCCCTTGGCCTTTTGCCCCGAGTGGTCTATCCGGTTCGACATAATGGCCAGCTCCTGGCCCATGTGTGGCTGGTCGATGCCGACCCGCCGATCACCGAAACCGATGACGCGGCGGTCGCAAGAGCATCAAGGGCAATCGGCCGTATCCTGTTCCGGCGCGATGAGAAGACCCAGCAACGGGCCGAAGCAGACGAGTCCACTCTCAGGACACTTCTGCGGGAAGACCTCGCGGGCCGCCAGGAAGCCCTCGAGGAGGCGCTTCGCCGACGCGATATCGCTGCCGGAGGCGCCATCGCAATCCTCGTGGCAAAGGGGATAACTGTCGCCTCAACGGGGTGTCCGGTGACATCGGACGCACTCAAATCCTTTGCGTCAGACCTGGGCGCGACCTCTGGCGGCACATCCCTGATTCCGGCCGCGTGGACCCCTGAGCTGGTGGCACTGGCTCCGGTCAGGGGCGATACGAAGCGCACGGCGCCGGGCCTTGCCCGGGTGGTCCGATCCGTTGGGGCGCGTCACAACCTAAGATTTGGCGGCATCGGGCTTGGCTCTGCGGTGCCCGGAGTAGCAGGATTGGCCGCCTCATACCGGCACGGCCAGTACTGTGCACGGGTTAACCAAAGCCTCGATCCCCACGAGGGCTGCAAAGACTGGGACGACCTCGGCAAGATCCGGATGTTTGCCGAGATCCCCTGGACCCTGCAGGGGATCGATATGGTGCACCCCGGGCTGAGCCGTCTTTTCGATGACGAACGCAGTCCGTTACCCATGACGTTGTGGACCTATCTCCAGTGCGGTGGTGACGTTCAAGAAACCAGCGGGCAACTGAATATGCACCGAGGGACCATGTATTACCGGCTGGGTCGGACCGAGGAAATCCTTGGCCTTCGGCTCGGCGACGGGGAAACCCGACTCAGCCTCCATGCCGGCCTTTTGCTCGCCAAACTGGCCGGCCTGCTCGATCCGGGCAACGCCCCGTAGCCGTTATTGATGCCGGGGAAGGGACTGCCCCAACCGCGGCCCTGATGTGAACAACGCCGGTCTTTACGACCAATTAAAGGGATAGAACCATGCCAACCATCATCGCTGATCTACTAGTCCAGCACCCTGCCGACAAGGAAACCCAGCTGAAGCTAGCGCTGGGAACCGCTATTCAGGCGGCAAAGGTCGAAAAAACCTGTGGTGTGCTCGTCACCCGACATCATTACGGCAAATTCACCGTCGCCCTTTCTCCGACGGTACCTTACGGGCAAACGTATGAACTAGACCTGGTCACCACGGCAACGGCCTGACCGACATCCCAGCGCAGTTGCTGGACGTCTTCTGCGGCTATGTTGCCAACATGGAGCTCTCCGGCTCTTGTCCTCCCCGACCAGGACGACGGCGTGGACCATGTACAGGGCGACGGTTCGCCGCTGAACCTAAAGCCCGCTTGGTACGGTGCCATGCCACTGAACGGTCTCCATCACGGGCGCTGACTTCATCCAGTTAGGGCACACCCCAACCTGACGAACAGGACGCGTATGTCTTGACGTTCTTCTGGGGCGGGCCTAGAACTCAACCTGACAGAACAGACTGGGGAGGTCTTGACTTTCAGCTGGAGCGGGCCTAGAAGTCATCCTGACAGAACGAAGGTTGGAGGAAATCGTGGCTGGCCAGCGGATCGGATACGTGCGAGTGAGCACTCTGGATCAGAACGAGAAGCGCCAGCTCGAAGGCCAGGTTCTGGACCGGGTCTTCATGGACAAGGCCTCCGGCAGGGACACCGCCAGACCACAGCTCACAGAGCTGCTGCGGTTCGCCCGTGACGGGGACACCCTGGTTGTGCACAGCATGGACCGGCTCGCACGCAACCTCGATGACCTTCGCGCCCTGGTTCACGTCCTAACCCGCATGGGCGTGCGGGTGGAGTTCGCCAAAGAAGGCCTCGTCTTCACCGGCGAGGACTCGCCCATGGCCAACCTCATGCTCTCCGTCATGGGCGCCTTCGCCGAATTCGAACGCTCCCTCATCAGGGAACGCCAAAGGGAAGGCATCGCTCTGGCCAAGCAGCGCGGCGCCTATAAAGGACGAAAAAAGACACTCACACCGGAACGGGCCGCCGAACTGGTCCAGCGCGCCAGCAGCGGTGTACCTAAAGCCCTCCTTGCCCGTGACTACGGGATCAGCCGGGAGACCGTCTACCAGTACCTGCGCCACGCCAAGCTGGACTGAATCTCTTGCCGCCGGCGCGGCTGTTACTGCTAGGTGCGTGGGTCAGAAATGACAGGCCCTAATTCTTAAAACGCCGACAGAATAACCATGTCCTGGTAGGGGCGGCTGGGAGAATCGTGGGCATGGT
>NZ_JAMXBJ010000015.1 GCF_023913755.1 Pseudarthrobacter cellobiosi | reverse complement strand
CCAGGACCACCGGTGTCAGCAACGCGAAGGCCGAACCAACGAGCATGCTTCGGCGGGAAAAGTGGCGGGACTGAGAGGGATCGATCAAGCTACCCATCAAGGGTTACTCCTTTGTAATTGCTTTCCGTGACGATCTATTTGTTGTAGTGTACGAATAAATCGTGATGTAGATCAATAGTTTTGGGAAAATTACTTCGGCGCGAAGCAAAAGCGACGAGCAAAGAGCCGGTTACGAGGGGAAGGTTGTCCGTGTGCAGGGATGGTTTCGCAGACCCGATGTCCTTATGGTCCTGATGTCCGCACCGACCTATGTCGCTACCCGTGAGGCCCTCAAAAGCCTGTCACCACAGGATCTAACCCCCGTGCGTTTCCTATCCGCCGCCGTGATCCTGGGTGCATTTCTGCTCCTGAAGCGGCAGCGGCTGCGGCTGACTGTTCGGGACCTGCCGAGAACGCTGGTCGTCGCGCTGCTCGGGTACGCCGGCTGCGGACTACTGATGAACCTGGGCCAAACCACCGTGCCGGCCGGCACTGCCAGCCTGTTGCTGAATATCTCACCTATCTTCGCGTTCTTCCTCGGCTATCTGGTGCTGCGGGAACGGACGAGCAAGCGGGGCTATCTAGGGATCGTGACAGCACTAGCAGGCGTCATCGTAATCACGCTTGGCGGCTCGGCTGCAGTCGGGTTCAACGCGGATGCGCTCTATATCGTGGCTGCAGCGCTGGTCCTGTCCGTGTTCCTCATCGTCCAGCAGCCGCTGCTCAACCGTGTGCACCCGGTTGAAGTGGTGTTCTGGGGCAGCGCCATAGGTGGGCTGGCCTCCCTGCCGGCGGCAAAGTTCGATACGGACCCTTCCAGTTTCACCGAATCAACCTGGCTAGCCCTTGCTGTCCTGACCGTGATGTCCACCGCACTGGCCTCCAGTTTCTGGAACTTGTCACTGCTCCGGACCAGCGTGGCCGAAGGTGGTGCACTGCTGTATGTCGTCCCGGTTTTCTCACTCCTGCTCGGTTGGCTCCTACTCGGAGAAGCGCCGAATACCGCATCCATGCTCGGCGGGGCCGCCGCACTTGCCGGCGTCTTCATGCTCAGCCAAACCACACCCTCAGTTATCCAGCCCGAAGTAAAGGACCCTGTCCCGTGAAACAGCCGTTTGTCTATGAAGATATCGCCGCCATACGAATTCCGGCGCAAATAGCCGAGGAACTGCGCTCACTGGCAGCAGAAGCCAGACAACGGCTTGGGGGCGAGCTCGTGACTGTTTCTCTGTGGCGATCGGATTACCAGGATCTTGTCCGGGTCTTTTCCAACCAGCCCGAGATATACCGGCCCGGCGGAATTTCGCGCGAACTCGGGGCGGACTGGGTCCGCAAATGTGTCGTCGAACAGGTGTCGTTCCTGGCCGAAAATGAAGACACGATCAATTCGGATGCGTTCGAGAACCACGACGTGTTATCCGCCCTGGGTTTGGGTGCCGCCATCAACGCCGTGATAACCGACGCCGGTGAATTTCTGGGCTGCCTCAATCTGCTCGACCGCGCGGGAGCATACTCGCCGGCAGACGTGGCCGTGGCCGACACATACGCTAGAAAGTTTGCGCCAGTGGTGCAGCAGCTGCAAACGCTGTTACCCGCCGAGTAGGCCCGAAAATGCGACGTTCAAGGAGTGCGTCACGAGGAACTGTCTCCACCCTCAAGGTATGCACCAGCCGGAGTTGTGATGCACCAAGAAGGGCCTGCTCGGCATGGACTTGACCAGATCAAATCGGCCCCGAGCCGCGAGGAGCCCTCGGCGTGATTTTTAGCTCTCGAACCGCACGCGGACCTGCGCGAAGTGACACTACGGGGGCGGCAGCCAGCCTACGACGAAGCCCTCCATCAAACGCAAGGTCACAACGGTGCGCGAAGCGGTGCGTCTTGGCGTGCCGGAAGCCAGATTCGAAGCGAAGGCCGGCGGACCTGGTTCCATCGAGAGCGAACCCTCTGCCGGTGGTCAACCTATCCCAAGGTCTCCTCGCGGAACCGCCAACCACCGGAGCTCCAAGTCCACCTAAAGCACGCGCTGCAAGGCCGAGGCCTTCCAGCGGGTCATCGCGTCACACGTCCGTACCTGAGAAGAGAGTTAATCCATATGAGAAGCCGCTACCTGGTCACGACTGCCATTCCGGGTCTTGGCCTCCCGCTGCTCAGAGAAGCCGGGGAGGTAACTATCCTGCCCGAAGCGCCGGACTACGAAACCCTCGCAGCGCTATGCGCCTCCGGCGATTACGACGTCGTCCTCACCCAGCTGCGGGACGTCATCGATGCCCCGCTACTGGCCCGGGCCCGGATCCGCGGCGTTTCCAACTTCGCAGTGGGGTACAACAACATCGACTTGGACGCAGCCACGACTGGAGGCGTCATGGTCGCCAACACCCCAGGAGTGCTAACCGACGCTACGGCCGACATTGCCCTGCTGCTCATCCTCGGCACCGCCCGGCGCGTGGTTGAGGCGGACCGGCTGGTCCGCGAGGGACGGTTCAAGGGCTGGGCGCCGGAGTTGATGCTCGGCTCCGACGTCTCCGGGGCCGTGCTGGGACTGGCCGGCTTCGGGCGGATCGCCCGTGCCGTCGCCCGGCGGGCCATCGGCTTCGGCCTCGAGGTCATCTTCTCACCCCGCCCACCCGGGGACCGCCCAGTCAGTAACGAGGAACTGGGCGAGTTCGCCGGCCGCGTCCGACAGGTGCCGTGGGATGAGTTGGTGAAGCGCAGCGACTTCCTATCCCTGCACGTGCCGCTCACGGACCGGACACGGCACCTGGTCGACGCCGCTGTGCTGAAGCGGATGAAGCCGGAAGCGATCCTGATTAACACCGCGCGCGGTCCAGTCGTAGACGAAGCCGCGCTGGTGCAGGCTTTGGCTAACGGGGAGATCGCAGGCGCGGGTCTGGATGTCTTTGAGGACGAACCGCGACTGGCTGTAGGCCTCGCAGACCTGCCGAACACGGTGCTGCTCCCGCATATCGGCAGCGCCACGGTCGCGGTCCGCAATGAAATGGCGAGGCTGAGCGCACTTAATGCCATCGCCATCGCGGAAGGCCGGGTGCCTGCACACGCCGTAAATCCCCAATCCTGGACATGAGCAATTTGGCGCGGGCCTGAATGTTGTTGAGAAGCGCTACAGCGGTCTCGAACATCTTTGCAGGGCCCGTCCCCGTCGTGGGCGGCCAGGTGTTCAGTGTGTCCCGGTCCACCAACACACCCCTTGCGCCAGCCACACCGCCGATCACGGCACGGCCTAAGCTCCCGGATTGGACCTTGTGCCCGGATACGTAACGAGTGTGGCTGCACGCTCGGGGGCTCATTGATTGGATTTCGACGCTGATGCCATGCGGCGCCTTCGCCTTCTCTGTCTTAGTCTCGTAGGGCAAAAAGCGAGATTAGCCAACTCATCGTGATTTCTGAACAGTACTGTGCAGTAAACATCGCTTTTCCTAACCGTCCTTCCGTTTCATACTGAATTCGGACCCCACTGGTCCCCCCCATTCTCCTGGTTGCCAATAGGCCGTACCAGAATGCCCAAGCCGGCTAAATGCCAACGAAATCCCTTCGAGGAGTACCGCCATGAATAACACTGCAGAGACCAGGGCCAAGCTGGTTCAACCTGGCGATTTGGCCGAGGAGGCCGTGGCATTAGTCCGTCGCTGGCTGGCTGAGGGGGCAAAAGTTCCCGTTGACGCCGCCGCTGCGCAGTTGGCCGGCGTTTTGAAGGACCCTCAGGGTTTGGCCTTCACCGTGGGCTTTGTCGACGGCGTTGTCCGCCCGGAGGACAAGGCTGTGGCTGCCAGAAATCTGAAGGTGCTCGCACCCACAGTCCCTGCGTTCCTGCCCTGGTACATGAAGTCCGCCGTCGCTCTTGGCGGCTCCGTCGCGCCTGTTGTGCCAGGCGTGGTCATCCCGATTGCACGCAAGGTGCTGCGCGACATGGTTAGCCACTTGATCGTCGATGCGACCGACGCCAAGCTCGGCCGTTCGATCGCGAGGATCAAGAAAGAAGGCATCAGGCTCAATGTGAACCTGCTCGGTGAAGCCATCCTCGGTGAGGGTGAAGCGGCACGCCGGCTGGAGGGTACCCGGAAGCTCCTGGCCCGCGATGACGTCGACTATGTCTCCATCAAAGTTTCCTCCACGGTCGCCCCGCACAACCACTGGGCCTTTGACGAAGCTGTCGGCCATATCGTGGAAAAGCTCGCCCCGCTGTATCGCCTTGCGGCATCCTCCTCCCCGCGCAAGTTCATCAACTTGGACATGGAGGAATACAAAGACCTCGACCTGACCATCGCGGTCTTCACCCGTCTGCTCGAGATGCCCGAATTTCGCCACCTTGAAGCCGGCATAGTCCTGCAGGCCTACTTGCCCGACGCCCTGAGCGCCATGATTGGGCTGCAGGAATGGGCAGCAGCCCGTACCGCAAACGGCGGGGCCCCGATCAAGGTCCGCGTCGTTAAGGGCGCCAACCTGCCCATGGAGCTGGTCGATGCAGACCTGCACGGGTGGCCGCTGGCCACCTGGGGCTCCAAACAGGACTCCGACACCTCATACAAAGCCGTCATAGACTACTCACTGACGCCCGAAAGGATTCGGAACGTCCACATCGGTGTGGCCGGGCACAACCTCTTCGACGTCGCCCTCGCCCATCTGCTGGGCAAAGCCCGCGGAATCACCTCCGGCATCGAATTCGAAATGCTCCTCGGAATGGCCACCGGTCAGGCTGAAGCCGTCAAGCGCGACGTCGGTTCCCTGCTGCTCTACACACCGGTCGTGCACCCCAGCGAGTTCGACGTAGCCATCGCCTACCTCATCCGCCGTCTCGAAGAGGGCGCGAGCCAGGAAAACTTTATGTCTGCAGTCTTCGAGCTGGACAAGAATGAAGCCCTGTTCGAACGCGAAGAGCAGCGATTCCTGGCCTCCCTCGCTGCCCTCACAGATACGGTTCCCGGACCAAACCGTGTTCAGGACCGGACCCGCTTTGACGCCGATGCCGCTTTGACGGAGGCGATCTCCCGGGCACGGCTCGAAATGGGCGGAATTGGTCACGGCGGGCCCACAGCCAGCTTCACCAACACCCCCGACACCGACCCCGACTTGCCGGCTAACCGCGTGTGGGGCCGCGCCATACTCAACCAGGTCCCGTTATCACTATTGGGCAAAGAAACCGCCGAGAAGTATGAACTGGGCACTAAGGACGAACTCGAGACAGTCATCGAAACGGCTATTGCCCGCGGCAAAAAGTGGGGTGCCCTCACCGGGGCCGAGCGAGCCGCTGTTCTCCACCGGGCAGGTGTCCGCCTCGAAGCACGCAGGGCAGAGCTGTTGGAAGTCATGGCATCAGAGTGCGGCAAGACCCTGGACCAGGGCGATCCCGAAGTGTCCGAAGCGATCGATTTTGCTCACTACTACGCAGAACTGGCCAAGGAACTGGACAACGTCGACGGCGCAGAGTTCATCCCCTCGAAGCTCACCGTCGTCACTCCCCCGTGGAACTTCCCCGTGGCCATCCCGGCGGGCTCCGTCCTCGCCGCCCTGGCCGCCGGCTCCGCCGTCGTCATCAAGCCAGCCCGCCAGGCACGTCGTTGCGGTGCAGTCATGGTCGAGGCCCTCTGGGAAGCGTTCGACGAAGCAGGCGTCGACCGGGACGTGCTGCAGTACGTCCAGGTAGCCAAGCGGGAACTCGGCAAGGCCCTGGTGTCCCACCCCGAGGTGGACCGGCTCATACTCACCGGTGGGTACGAGACGGCAGAACTGTTCCGATCATTCCGCAAGGACCTGCCCCTGCTCGCCGAGACCAGCGGCAAGAACGCCATCATCATCACCCCCAGTGCAGACCTGGACCTCGCTGCACGCGACGTCGTGCAGTCCGCATTCGGTCACGCCGGACAGAAATGCTCCGCAGCCTCACTGGTCATCCTCGTAGGATCCGTCGCCACATCACGGCGCTTCAACCAGCAACTGGTCGATGCGGCACGCTCGTTGAAGGTCGGCTACCCTGTTGACCCGCAGACCCAGATGGGGCCGGTCATCGAACCGGCGAACGGGAAGCTGCTTGGCGGACTCACTAAGCTCGGTGCCGGAGAGCAGTGGGTGCTCGAACCGCGCAAACTTGATGACAGCGGCATGCTCTGGAGTCCCGGTATACGTACTGGCGTCAAGCGCGGCAGCGAGTACCACAAGACCGAATACTTCGGACCGATCCTGGGGGTCATGGTTGCCGACACCTTGGAAGAGGCGGTCAGCATCGTCAACGATATCGACTACGGGCTTACCTCCGGCCTGCATTCTCTGGACCCCGCCGAGCTGCGGTACTGGCTGGACAACATCCAAGCGGGAAACCTCTACATTAACCGGGGCATCACCGGAGCGATCGTGCGGCGCCAGCCCTTCGGCGGGTGGAAGAAGTCGGCCGTCGGCGCAGGCACCAAGGCCGGTGGCCCTAACTACTTGGTCGGCCTCGGAGCATGGAAGGATGCCCCGATCGAAGCCGCCCCAGTGACCCAGCCCGGTGCACCGGCCCGGCAGATCCTGACCGCAGCTGCTCACCTCGCCAGCACAGGGACCATCACTGCGGCAGATGTCGCCTGGCTCAAAGCGGCGTTAATTGCAGATGCCGAGGCCTGGACGACAGAATTCGGTGCAGCACGCGACATCTCAGGACTCAAGGCCGAGCGGAACATCTTCCGCTACCGGCCCCTGCCGGTAACCATCCGCTACGAGGCGGCAACGTCCGGACACGGGTTGGCCGAACTGCTGCGCGTCGTCTCAGCCGGTCTGATTGCCTGGGACGGACGGCCGGAGCTCAATGCTCTGACAGTCAGCACCCCTGAGCCACTGACTGACGTTGTCGCACGGGTCCTTCGGGACCTCGGGGCCGTTATGGCGGTCGAGAACTCTGCAAGCTGGGCATCCCGGGTCCAGCGTTACGCGGGCAAGACCGGCCCGGAGTCGGGAGTCCGGATCCGCCTTATCGGAGCACCGGTCTTCGAGACAGCCGAGGCCGCCGACGGCAAGCCCGACGTCGCCATCTACTCCAACGATGTGGTCGCCGCCAGCCGTGTCGAACTGCTGACCTTCCTGCAGGAGCAGGCAGTCTCCATCACTGCGCACAGGTTCGGCACACCAAATGACCTTTCCGGTGCCCTTATCTAGAACAACCAACGGCAAGGCCGGGTCCGCCCATTGCAATGGCAGAGACGGACCCGGCCCGCAATCAAGAGCCGCTTGCCGGAAATTGGCTGGCTTCGCACGCCCGACAACCTAAAAGTCCCACCATGTTGCTCGTGACGGCCGGGATTGTCTGCACAATCACATCAACCCTCGGCCTCGGAACCGGTCTGGTCCTGCTCGCAGTGGGCGCAGGAGGTGTTTCTGCCGGAGTGATGACGCGGGACACCCAGCAGACAGCCCGGAGTTAGTTCACAGAAACCAGGTCGAATCCATGATGAAGAAACGTATTCCCACAAGCGGCTCTCCGGCAAGAACTCCCTCAAGTGCCGTGGAGCGAAGACAGGTGAACAGACATCTCAGTGGGTGGTGGGTTCAGGCTGGTGGGCAGGACCACTGGCACGCTACGAGGGAAGCATCATTGCCGCTGACAAGAACAGTCCGTGGCTTCACCGGCTCGAACTGGTCCCCCTGCGTCTCCTGGACACCGTTCGCGAGTAAGTCCCGCCCATGCCAACCAAAGTACGCCCATCCCGCAGTAGGAGCCTCCATTGAATGTTACTAGCCAGCCCCGCCCTGAAAGCGCCGTTCAAATGCTGCCACATCCCTTGGACGCTGATAGCGGCCGACGAATGACTCCATTTGTCCGCAGCCCAAGGCTGACACTGCAGGGATTCCCGTCTGCCCAGGATGTCTGCGACGATGGCTGCCACTACTGCGAGGGGCCGGAAACCGACTAGCACCCGTCCGCCTCCGAAGTCCGGCCCGATGAGGCTTTTGCCTTTCGGATACCCTCATCGGAATCCACCGCCAGCGCGGGCCTCTGCGCTGCGAAACCTCATGGGTGCGATCTCAGCGTTGAAGATGCCGGCGGCGCGGGCGGCGGCCGCACGCTGGTACGAGCGTGCGGCGACCTGCTCCTGTCCCTGACGGCTGAGGCATCCAGTAACAGGCCGTGTGCATCCCGTTCGCTTTGCTTTATGTAGGTCAATTGGAGGTTTCTGTCCGATCCGTTATCCGGCTCGTTCGCGCCTTGTCCAAGGATAGAAAGTTCGGGAAGTGGTTCCACAGGATGTCGAACTTCTCGTTCGGCCCTAACATGCCAACGATAGGGTCCGCGGGTGTGCAACACCTGTTGCCCCGGCAATGTCGCGGGTCTTTAAAGCGCTCCATGATCGTAGAGACCCTGGTTGGCTGACCATAACCAGGCCAGGATTCTTCAGTGTTTGGAAGGTGCACCAATTCCCGAGCTAGATTTCTCCGCCAGCGTTGGACTCTGGACGCCGCAAAGAGGGCTCCATCCCTCCTGCCCCTCTGAGCAGGATGTCCTACGAATTGAAAGGCCATAGATTCTGGCTGCCGCTCATACGCACCGTGCCAGAGATTTACGAGTCAGAATAAACCACACCCCAACCTGACGTCAGGCAGCCACTTGACCACCGTCAGAATAGGGGCCCTTCGTCTCTAAGCGTGGTTGGGTGATTTCTTCCTGTACGGCCGGTGGCCTCCTGCCGCGAGAAGGTTTCTGATTCTGTAGTTTTCGAAGTTGCGGAAGCAGCGGGCGATTCTGCGGGTGGTTTCGATGATTCCGTTGATCGCTTCGGTAGGGCCGTTGGAGGCGCCGCCGGTGTCGAAGTACGCCAGGATCGCTGTCTTCCAGGCCCGCAGGCTGCGTCCGAGCTTGGCGATCTCCGGGATCGGGCAGCTGGGGAAGCTGGCGAGGATCTCGGTGATCAGCTCGCGTCCCTTTTCGGGCCGGGCGTGGTAGACGGCCCGGAGCTTTTGATAGGAGTGCCAGGCGATGGTCACCTCGCTGTCCGGGTCGCCGGCCTCAAGCTTTTTCTCTAGCCTGGCGACTTGTTTCTCGGTGAGGGATTCGATGCCTTGTTGCAGGGTTCTGCGGATGCCATAGAGCGGGTCGTCCTTCCGCCCGCGGTGACCGAGAGTGTCCTGCTGGACCCGGCGGCGTACGTCGTCAACCATGCCGGTTCCTAGCTTCACGATGTGGAACGCGTCGACCACAGTGATGGCCTCGGGTAGTTCGTCGCGGATGGCGTTGGCGTAGCCGCGGAACGGGTCCAAGGTGGCGACCTTGATGCCAGTGGTGAAGCCGGGCCCTTGTTCTTTGAGCCAGTCGCCGTAGGCCTTCCCGGAACGGCCCGGGACCAGGTCCAGCAGCCTTGCATGGACGTTGCCGTCGGCGTCGCGGGTGTGGTCGATGATGCCGGTAACCATGCCGGTGCCGGGGAACCCGGTGTGTGTCCAGACGTGCTCGTCCACGCCGAGGGCGTCAATGCCAGCGAGGCGTTCGGGCTTTCCAAGCCGGCGGGTTGCTTCGGCCTCAATGCCTTTCCAGAGGGCCCGCCAGGAGACGCCGAGCTGGTGGGCGAGGGCGGAGACGGATGTGTCGTATTTCTCCAGCGCATCGGTCGCCCAGCGGACGGCCCGGTTGGTCAGGATCGCCCGTTTCCCGGCCAGTGGATGTTCTTCGCTGAAGACTTTCCTGGGGCAATGTTCGTCCGGGCAACGCCACAGCCGTTTGGCCCACGCGAGCCGGACGTGCCGGCCGAAACACGGGATGTCATGCAGACGGATCTGCCGCCGGCCGTGGCCCACGGCGACGACACCACAGGCGGGGCAACCATTGATGGTCTGGTCGGTTTCGACATGGACAATCAGGCCGGTGGCGGTCTCGGCGACGGAAGTGACGTGCACGCCGGGGACACCCAGAAGGGTATCGGCACGCTCACACCACCGCCCGCCGGAGCAGGAAGTAAAGTGGGACAAGTCAGGGTCTCTTTTGAAAATGGTTGTTTAGTCGCTACCAATTCAAAGAGACCCTGACTTCTCTCTCCCGCCGCCACGCCGGTGCCGCTCCAAACCCTGAAACTCAGCTGGGCCTAACCACGCTTAGAGACGAAGGGCCGCTTATACGCTGGGGTTCCGCCAGGCTCTAGGACGGGAACCGGTTGCCCAACTCGCTCGGAGACGAGGCGCCGGATCCCGCCCTAGATCTTTCAACTTCTGGATTTCACGATCAACGGTGGTCCCCTACCCGTAGCTACTCGATGGCCCAGGGTAGCCATCAAGCGCCATTTAGGCGTTCATACGCTTTATGACGGGCTTCCAGCTTCGTGTGAATATCAGGTCATTTCCCTCGATAACGTCTAAGTCGCAGGTCAAAAGAAAATCTTCCTTCGTCGCTGCAAGACGTACCTTTGATTTGACGGTCGCGGTCCATTCGTCGCGCTTGAACGTGATCTCCTGCCTGTACTCTGTCGAGGCGCTGGTCGGCTCGTCAAGCTGGATACTTTGCTCGCGTTCGATGTTGTACTCCATCGCCCAGTTGATGTCTCGAAAGAGGTTGAGCCCCTCGCCTGCATAGGCACCGACGCCACCGATGACCTTTCTCGTCAAACTGTTGTTCGCGATGTCGAACGTGATGAGACGTTGGTATTCGTTTCCCTCGCTGAGCCTGAGCGTATCGGGACCTGGCGCCGACTGAGGCTCCCCGAAAAGCACCGGTGTACTGCTCACCTCACGAAATACGGGGAGCGAGACTGAGCTCACACCACGCACGCGAATTTGAGTCCGTTCGGCAGATGGCCAAACCATTGGCCAATATGACGGCGAAAGGGATACCCGCAGCCGATGACCTGCCGGAAAGTGATATCCACTAGCGCTAAGATCGATCTGGATGTCATACCACTCTCCCGGCTCGAGGTCCTTGGGGAATTCCGACCCCTCCCGATGAGCGAGGTTCAGAATGCCGAAAGCAACTCTTGCGACAGACCCATCGGGGCGAATGTCGTTTAAGCGGGCGGCAATCATGGCGTCAGGCCGATCCGAGCTCACCTGAAGCCGAAGGACGCTCCCCCCCAGAATCTCCAAAGGCTCGTCCAAAGGATCGCTGTCAAAACAGAGAGACAGCGAGTCATCGTAACGTTGGTCTGGCGCCTGCTCGTGAGGTAAAGCAAAGCCCCCCCAGTCTCCGCCGAACTGGCCAACGGCAAGGTGGTAAGGAAGGGTCTTTTCCGACAATTCTCCAATGTCACTAGCCAGTCCGTGGTCTGTGAGATGCCAGACCTCATTTGAGGTTGAAGGGGAGGGCCAGACGTCCTCTCCCACCCACCGGCCCTCCCGCGATTCATGGTGAGTATCTGGAAGCTCACTAGTCTGAATGAAGGCCCTGAGTTTTGGCGTGCTCATGACGTCATTGTCGATGTCTTTTAGCCAGTAGTCATACCAGCGGATGACCTCTTGGAGGAAACCGATCGCAGGCCCCGGAGCTCCGATATGTGGGAAAAGGTGGGCCCAAGGCCCCATTATGCATTTCGTTGGGCCAGGGAGTCGCTCTGCCATTCGCATCATCGCAGTCCTGTAGCCATCAACCCATCCGCCTACGAGTAGTGTGGCAGCTGAGATCTGGCTATAGTCCTCACAGATCGAGCCATGTTTCCAATACTCGTCGCGGTGTTGATGACGGAGCCACTGTTCAAGCGGGAACTCTAGATTTGTAAGCCTTTCGGTCCAAGCCTCCCGCCAATCTTCCCCGAGAATTGCAGGGTCCGGGGGCCGAGGCATGAAAGTCTGAAGGGCTGCCCCCCAATCAATTCCATCGACTAACAGTGAACCACCCATGTAATGGACGTCATCCCCGTAGCGGTCGTCCGTGGCGCATACAGGGACAATCGCACGAAGGGCAGGAGGCTGCCTGGCGGCTATCTGCAAGCAGTTAAAGCCCCCCCACGATTTGCCGATCATACCCACGGCGCCACTGCACCACGACTGCTTGCTCAACCACGCAATTGCGTCTACAGCGTCATCCTGCTCCTGCAGCGCATACTCGTCCACCATCACCCCACGGGACTCTCCCGACCCGGCCATATCCAGTCGTACTGCGACATAACCATGTTGGGCGAAGTACGCATGCATTGGTTCGTCACGCCCGCGCGTGAAGTCTCTCTTCCTGTACGGGATGTACTCGAGAATCACCGGCAACTTCTCAGTTGTTACAGGTTTCCAAACACGAGCAGAAAGTTCCCTCCCGTCTCTCGTCGGAATTATCAAATGTTCGATGACCTCTACCGCGAACAATGAATTAGCTGTGCTCATTTTACCTTCCAATCAGTAGAACGGATGCTTGAAAAAAGTCGTGGTGCGCCCGCCGATACACCGGTTAGTGGCGGCTGTTGTATTAGGCGGCGGCCGTGGCCAGGCATCCCGGGTGGCGGCATGATCTGGGATTCGTCCGCTGGCCATCGCAGTGGCATTTAGGGCGCTGAGGCGGGACATCTCGGCACGCACTGAGACAGTCGCGCTGCCCATGTGCGGCAGGAGGATGGTGTTGAGCAGCTCGGTCAGGCGCAGCCCCAGCCGTCGTTCATTTTCGAAGATGTCCACGCCCGCACCCGCGATCCCGCCATGGCGGAGCGCTTCGACGACCGCGGATGACTTCATGCGGTCGAGGACCTCCCCGACTACGAGATGATGCGTGTCCTCATTGAGGGGCACGTGTAGTGCGACGTAGTCGCTCTCAGCCACGAGTTCGTCCCGTCGGAACTCTCGGACTTTTCTGGCGAACTCCCCGAGCTTGGAATCCTTGACGGCGCGG
This sequence comes from Pseudarthrobacter cellobiosi, assembly GCF_023913755.1. Classification (GTDB taxonomy): domain Bacteria; phylum Actinomycetota; class Actinomycetes; order Actinomycetales; family Micrococcaceae; genus Arthrobacter; species Arthrobacter cellobiosi. The sequence goes on along the minus strand of NZ_JAMXBJ010000015.1, from coordinate 787 downwards.
TCGCTGGGCGCGGCGGGCGCTCGGTTTCGGGATGGAGGTGCTCCTCGCACCGCGACCTGTGCCTCGGGTAGGAGATGCCGGGGGAAGCCCTGGTACGCGACTGGCCGCAGGAACCGCTCGATGGAGGCAGTGCCCACGGAGGTGCCGTGCGGAATGCCAGGTCGGGTGTTCCTGAGTAGGCCCCAAGGCCCCGGGCACCTTCGTCCGGGCTCACTCGGAGGCGACATAGAAGCAGTGGCGGAGATAGCAACGGCAGTCCCTGATTGGAAGGCGACTTGAGCCGATTTGGCGAGGTGGTTCAAAGACGAGAGCAATGACGCTGTTGTCACCTTGGAAAATTCGCTAAGCACGAAGGATTTCCACTTCGTCTTCTAAGAGAATGAGCTTTCGTTCATTGAGGTCTTGAAGGCGGACCCACATAGTTGCGCGGTCATCGGTGAAGTCATCGATAATCCCAGGTTCTCCGCTGTATTCGCCATATAGAAGGCGAACCTGATCACCGCGTTGCAGGTCGGACCAGCTGATTACATCGTTCAATTCACAAGCCTCCTTTGTTAGGCGAGTGTGGTGCCCTTCCGGGCCGACCACGCATAATGCGGGGCAGTATCCGCCGGTACTTGGGATAGGCGCACGGGCCCTTGGTCGTCACGAAATGACCTAACGTTTTTCATATTTCGCGGGCTGGCTCTTCCTTCCTAGACTGCTGCTGGGGCTAGGCGGCTGACCAGCTCGGAGATGGGTGCGTGGCACTTGATGGTGTGGGTGGCGGAGGCCTGGATGGTGGGTG
>NZ_JAMXBJ010000014.1 GCF_023913755.1 Pseudarthrobacter cellobiosi | reverse complement strand
TTGGCACACTATTGAGTTCTCAAACAACAGACACACCCGGCACCACCACAACCAACCATTCGGCCGTGGATCGCTCCGGAGCAACTTTTCAAACTTACCGGCTGGTCTCACTCTTGTCAAACCGGCATCCGCGACCTTCTCAGCCTGAGGCTTTCGTGTCGGTTTTTTCGGTCTGACTCCGTGGAGCAGCGCGGAAATAAACTCTACCACCACTTTGCCGGGATGGCCAACCAAGCCCCGAACAGCCCCGTGCACCCCCACCCTGAGGGCAGCAAAAAGCCCGGAATCTCAAGGAATTCCGGGCTTTTCGCCGCGCACTTAAGAGAGCGGGTTCACACTATTCGGTCAGCTTGGCCGCCAAAGGAACGGGCTTGAAGTAGGCCGCACCCAGGGGCGGCAACGTTACGGTCAACGATGCCGGCTGGCCATCAAGCCCTTCGTCCAGGGCAATCAGCTCACTGCCATTCAAAACACCTGAGCCGCCATAGGCCGCAGCATCAGTGTTGAGCACTTCGGTCCAGGCCCCGGCAGCCGGAACGCCGAGGACATAGCCAACATGCGGACCGCCGGAGAAGTTGATGGCGCACACCAAGGGATTGCCGTCCTTGTCCCAGCGGACAAACGTCAGGACATTGCGGTCGGCGTCCCCACCGTTGATCCACTGGAAACCACCGGGCTCGTTATCCCGCTCGTACAGGGCCGGCGTCGAGCTGTAGAGCTCGTTGAGGTCCTTGGTGAGGAGCTGCAAACCGCGGTGCGCCGGAATGTCGGCCAGGTACCAGTCCAGTCCGTGCTGCTCGGACCATTCAGCCTCCTGGCCGAATTCGGTGCCCATGAAAATGAGCTGCTTGCCCGGGTGCGCCCACTGGTAGGCAAAGAAGGCGCGCAGGTTGGCCAGTTGCTGCCAGCGGTCCCCCGGCATCTTCCGGAGCATGGAGCCCTTGCCGTGCACTACTTCGTCGTGGCTGATAGGAAGCAGGAAGTTCTCGGTGAACGCGTAGACCATCGAGAACGTCAACGTACCGTGGTGCCACTTCCGGTTGACCGGGTCCTCGGAGGCGTACTTGAGGGAGTCGTGCATCCAGCCCATGTTCCACTTGAGCCCGAAGCCCAGGCCGCCGTGGCTTGTGGGGGCGGTGACACCGGGGAAAGCCGTGGACTCTTCGGCGATCATCACCGCGCCGGGGTGGGTCTTGTAAACGGTGGCGTTGACTTCCTGGAGGAAGGAAATGGCTTCCAGGTTCTCGCGTCCGCCAAAGCGGTTGGGCGACCACTGCCCGTCTTCACGCGAATAGTCCAGGTACAACATCGAGGCCACCGCATCAACGCGGAGTCCGTCGATGTGGAACTCATCAAGCCAGTACAGCGCGTTGGACACCAGGAAGTTCCGCACCTCTGTGCGGCCAAAGTCGAAGATCAGCGTTCCCCAGTCGGGGTGCTCGCCCAGGTTCGGGTCGGCGTGCTCGTACAGAGGTTCGCCGTCGAACTGAGCCAATGCCCAGGCATCCTTGGGGAAGTGCGCCGGAACCCAGTCCAGCAGCACGCCGATTCCGGCCTGGTGCAGGGAATCCACCAGGAACCGGAATTCGTCCGGATGGCCAAAGCGCGACGTCGGCGCAAAGTAGGACGTCACCTGGTAGCCCCAGGAGCCGCCGAAGGGGTGTTCGGCCACAGGCATGAACTCAACGTGCGTGAAGCCCAGCCACTTGACGTAGTCCACAAGCTCCTTGGCCAGCTCGCGGTAGCCCAGGCCAATGCGCCAGGATCCGAGGTGGACTTCGTAGGCGCTCATCGGCGAATTGTGCGGGTCACGCTGGCCGCGAGACTCCATCCATTCGGCGTCCTTGAACGCGTAGGACGGCTCCACCACCCGGGACGCCGTCAGCGGCGGGACTTCGGTGCCGAAGGCCAGGGGGTCTGCCTTTTCGACCCAGTGGCCGCTCTTGGTCTTGATCTCGAATTTGTAGCACGCCCCTGCTAAAACGCCGGGAAGGAAGACTTCCCACACGCCTGAGGAGCCCAGCGAGCGGAGCGAATTTTCGCGGCCGTCCCAGGCGTTGAAGTCGCCTTTGACGCGGACCGCCTGCGCGTTCGGCGCCCAGACGGCAAAGGAGACGCCGTCAACATCGCCGAGGGAGGACTTGTAGTGCTGGACGTGCGCGCCCAGGACTTCCCAGAGCTTCTCGTGCCGGCCCTCGCCGATCAGGTGCAGGTCCACTTCACCCACGGTGGGCAGGTAGCGGTAGGGTTCGTCCACGGTCAGCGGCGCGGCACCAGGATAGGTGACCTCCAGCCGGTAGTCGGGCACGTGGCCGGCCTGCAGCGGTTCGAGGACTGCCACCCATACACCGTTGCTTTCGTGGGTCATGGGCACTGCACCCACGGCAGTCACCACGCTCACTGCCTCCGCGAGGTGCTTAAGCGTCCGAACCGTCACATGGCCATGGTCGTCCAGGTGGGCGCCGAGCACTGAGTGCGGCGCGTGGTGTTCGCCGTTCGCCACGCGGGCCAACGTGTCCGGGTCCACGTGAAGAGGCACCCGGGGCCGGTCTGTACGTGCTGAGCCTGTCATTTTGATACCTTCCGATGCTGCCCCGGCCTGATCGCCGGAGCCTTTAACGCTGAGGAGCCGCCTGGACGCATTCGTTGGAATGGCCAGCCAGTCAGGTCTGTTCCGTAATTCATATACGACTTCGTAGAGGGCCTTGTCCAGCCACAATGCCACAAAGAGCGGTGAAGTCCGGTCGATGGTGCCGGGTGTGACTGCGGCATACCCGGCAAGGAACGCGTCCGCGCAATCATCGACCCAGGACGTCGGAACGCGGGCACCCTGATATTCGCGTTCTGCCGCGCCTGCCGCGTAGTCGAAGGAACGCAGCATTCCCACCACGTCCCGGAGCGGAACATCGGGGAAGTTGCGTTCGGCGATGGGCCGCAGTGGCTCACCTTCAAAATCAAGGATGGCCCACCGGCCGGGCTGGCCGCCGTGGCCGGGGACCTGCAGGATCTGGCCGAGGTGGAGATCGCCGTGGATCCGCTGCAGCGGCCCTGCCGGCACGCCGTCGAGCTGGCCAAGCAGAGCCCCTAGTGCGTCGTCGTAAGGCCCGACGGCGGCACTGGCTTCCGCCCATGCCTGCCGGACCCGCTGGGCTACTCCGGGCGCAATGAGCTGACCCGGCGCCGATTCAACCGCTGTGCCGAGGGCTTCCGCCAGCCGGCGGTGGACCGTTGCTGTGGCAGCGCCCAGGGCATGCGCCTCGGCGGTGAAATCGGCACCGGTGCGCGCGGCATCCACGGCAAGGCGCCAGGCATCGCGGCCGCCGGCGAGGAATTCGTGGGCTACGGCAAGCTCGCCTTGCGATGGCGCCTGTGCCGGGAGCCCCGGTGATGCCGGCGCTTGCCATTCCCCGCGGACCCACCCGAGCGTGGCCGGAACCTCGAGGGTGCCCTGGGCCGTCAGCGCCGCCCCTACCTCGACCTCAGGGTTGATCCCTTCGGAAAGGACGCGGAAGAATTTCACGATCGCGGCGGACTCGCCGTCGTCAACAATGACAGAGCTGTTGGACTGCTCGCCGGACAGGACTTTGACCATTCCGTGGGCGGTAGGCAGTCGGTGCTCCGACCGGGTGCGGTGGCCAGTCGCCGAGCCGGTGCCCGAGCCTGCTTCGGACCGGATCAGCTCCAGCCAGGAGGACACAAAGGAAGGATCGTGCACGGCGTCGTAGATCCAGGCCATGCCGGCCTCGGGAGCTTGGCCGACCAGTGCCCGCTCCGCTCCGGCAAGCGGACTTGCCCGGTAACTCAGCGGGACCTGGACCACGTCAGTCCGGAGACCGCCGTCGGCCGTCCGGGAGGAAACAGCCAGCAGGAAGATCTCCAGCCGGGCCTGCCCGGCGGCATCTTCAAGGCTCAGGCTGCCCGCCTGTGCCAGCGAAAAATCGGCTGTCTTCACGGGGAACCACCGCTGGCGCGGAAGCCATTCGCGAAGGACGGCGCTCAGTGTGGCTGTGAGGGTGGGCTGGGCCATGTCAGTTCTCGATGGACAGGATGGGCAGTGCCTGCGTGTACGGGGAGGCTGGATTGGACGTCGCCGAGCGGACCCGCAGCCAGAAGAAATCATGGCTTCCCAGCGTCAGCGTCAGTGATCCGTCGTCGTCGATCCCGGGGAACGGCTGCCCGCCGAACACATCGCGCAGCCCGCGGCCGGCAAACTGGGGAATCCGCAGTTTTGCCGCCACGGGGTGCTGCGACAGGTTGAAGGCGCACAGAATGGTTTCGCCGGGCAGCCCTGCAGTGTTGTCATCCGAAAGTTCCCGGAGATACGCCACCACGGCGTCGTGGTCCGCTTCGACATGTTTGAACGCGCCCAGCCCGAAGGCAGGGTGGTTCTTGCGGACGCTGAGGATCTGCCGGGTCCAGCGGAGCAGGGAACCGGAGTGGGCGGCCTCGGCTTCCACATTGGCCATGCCGTAGCTGTACACCAGCGACTGGATGACCGGCAGGTAGAGCTTGCCGGGATCAGCGTTGGAGAATCCTGCGTTCCGGTCCGGGTTCCACTGCATGGGGGTGCGCACAGCATCGCGGTCATCGAGCCAGATGTTGTCCCCCATGCCGATCTCGTCCCCGTAGTACAGGAACGGGCTGCCAGGCAGCGACAGCAGTAGGGCATTGATCAGTTCGATCTCGGCCCGGGAATTATCCAGCAACGGTGCAAGCCGGCGCCGGATCCCGATGTTGGCGCGCATCCGGGGGTCCGGCGCGTACCAGCCCAGCATTGCCGCACGCTCGTCGGCCGTGACCATCTCCAGCGTCAGTTCATCGTGGTTGCGCAGGAACGTTCCCCACTGCGCCCCTTCGGGGATCTCCGGGGTGTCATGCATGGTCTCGATGATCGGAGCGGCCTTCTGGTCCCGCAGGGCGTAGTAGAGGCGCGGCATGATGGGGAAGTGGAAGGCCATGTGGCATTCGGGCTCTTCCGCTGTTCCGAAGTACTCCACCACCTCGTTGGGCGGCTGGTTGGCCTCGGCGATGATCACGCGGCCCGGGTAGCCTTCATCCACCATGGCCCGCAGCTTGCGCAGGAAGTCATGGGTGGCCGGCAGGTTTTCGCAGTTGGTCCCTTCTTCCTCGAAGAGGTACGGGATGGCGTCCGCCCGGAAACCGTCGATGCCCTGGTCCAGCCAGAAACGGACCACGTCAAAGAGCGCTTCGATGACCTTGGGGTTTTCAAAGTTCAGGTCAGGCTGGTGGCTGAAGAAGCGGTGCCAGAAGAATTGCCGGCGGATGGGGTCGAAGGTCCAGTTGGACTCCTCCGTGTCCACGAAGATGATGCGGGCGTCCTGGTACTTCTCGTCAGTGTCGCTCCACACGTAAAAGTCGCCAAAGGGACCGTCCGGGTCCTTGCGCGATTCCTGGAACCAGGGGTGCTGGTCCGAGGTGTGGTTCAGCGGCAGGTCAATGATGACCCGGACGCCGCGGGCATGGGACTCGGCCACTAGCCGCTTGAAGTCGCTGATGGTGCCGAACTCATCCAGGACGGAGTTGTAGTCCGAAATGTCGTAGCCGCCGTCACGTAGCGGCGACTGGAAGAACGGCGGCAGCCACAGGCAGTCCACGCCAAGCCACTGCAGGTAGTCCAGCCGGTCGATCAGGCCGGAAAAGTCGCCCGAACCGTCGCCGTTCGCATCCGCGAAAGCCCGCACCAGCACCTCATAGAACACAGCTTTCCGATACCAGAGCGGATCGTGGGCCAGGCCAGGGGCGTTCAGCTCAAACGTACTCTTGGGGGTGAAATGCTGGCTGGAACTCTGCGGGTTAAAGCTCACTGATGCAATCTCCTCACGCTCAGGATGTGGGCGGGTTCAACGTGCGCATCCAGGCGGACGTAGTTGTATTCGCCCCATTCCCAGGATTCGCCGGAAATGAGGTCATCCACCCGGAACCCGCCGTTGGGCGACAGGTCCTCGGGGTCAAGTTCCAGCGCAGCCAGATCCAGTGAAATGGTGCTCTCCCTGATGCCGTGCGGATCAACGTTGACCACCACAATGATGGTGTCTTTGGTGCCGTCCGGCAGGGTTTTGTGCTTGGAGTACACCACCGTGGCGTCGTCGGTGCTGTGGTGGACCGTGAGATTCTGCAGGTCCAGCAGCGCCGGGTGGTTGTGCCTGATCGCGTTGAGCCTGGTCAGGTACGGCGCCAGGGTCCGGCCTGAGGCAGCGGCAGCGTCCCAGTCACGGGCTTTGTATTCGAATTTCTCGTTGTCGATGTACTCTTCCGCTCCGGGGCGGGCAACATGTTCATAAAGTTCGTAGCCGGCATAAACGCCCCACAGGGGGCTGGCGGTGGCGGCCAACGCCGCACGGATCTTGAACGCCGCCGGACCGCCGAACTGCAGGTATTCCGTGAGGATGTCCGGCGTGTTGACAAAAAAGTTGGGCCGGAAGTATGCGGGCGATTCGTGGCTGACCTCCGTGAAGTAGGTTTCCAGTTCCTTTTTGGTGTTCCGCCACGTGAAGTAGGTGTAGGACTGCTGGAAGCCCGCCCGGCCCAGGGCGTGCATCATGGCAGGGCGCGTGAACGCTTCCGCGAGGAACACCACGCCAGGGGTCTTTTTGTTGACCTGGCCAATGAGCCATTCCCAGAACCACACCGGTTTGGTGTGCGGATTATCCACCCGGAAGATCTTCACGCCATGGCTGACCCACAGCAGCACGACCCGCAGGATTTCCTTCGCAAGCCCTTCCGGATCATTGTCGAAATTGAGCGGGAAAATGTCCTGGTATTTCTTGGGCGGGTTTTCCGCGTACGCGATGCTCCCGTCAACCCGGGTAGTGAACCATTCCGGGTTGGACTCCACCCAGGGGTGGTCCGGCGCGGCCTGCAGCGCCAGGTCCAGGGCGACTTCCAGGCCAAGTTCGTTGGCGCGGGCAACAAAGGCGTCGAAGTCCTCGAACGTGCCCAGTTCCGGGTGGATGGCGTCGTGGCCGCCCTCCTTGGCGCCGATGGCCCAGGGCGAGCCGGGATCATGCGGGCCGGCAATCAGGGTGTTGTTGGGGCCTTTGCGGTGCTGGATACCGATGGGGTGGATCGGCGGCATATAGAGAACGTCGAAGCCCATTTCCGCCACCGCGTCCAGCCGCTTCGCCGCGGTCCGGAAATTCCCGGACGTCCACGCCCCGGTGGTGGCGTCCCTGACGGCGCCTTCGGACCGGGGGAAGAATTCGTACCAGGCTCCGCGGCCTGCGAGATCGCGCTCCACCAGCAGCGGGAACTGCTCGGAAACGGTGATCAGTTCGCGGATCGGCTGGCGGTTCACCACGGCGGCCACGTCCGCGCCGAAGCCGGCTCCCAGACGCTCCTCATCGGTGAGGGACCCGTTGCCCAGGATGGAAGACGCCATGCGCAGGGTACGCCGGTCCGACGCATTGCGGGAGGCGTCGGCGGCCGCTTCCGAGAGCAGCGCCGATCCTTCGGCGAGCATTAATTCGACGTCGATGCCTGCCGCCACCTTGACTTCGGCGTTGTGGTGCCAGGTTCCGTAGCGGTCGTGCCAGGCCTCGATGAAAAACGTCCAGTTTCCAACGGCCGACGGCGTGAGGACGCCCTCCCAGCGGTCGGTACCGAGGCCGCGTTCCCCCTTGGGCGGCGCCAGCCTGACGCGCTGGCGTTCCTTCCCGCGGGGATCCAGGAGGACCGCGCTGACACCCAGTTGGTCATGCCCCTCCCGGAAAGCGGTGGCGCCCACCACAATTCCCTCCCCCGGCAAGGCCTTGGCAGGATACTTTCCGCCCTCCACCACAGGCTGCACGGCGGTGATCGGAAAACGGCCGAATCTTAGCCCGTCGGTGATTTGGCCTTTCGGCTTTTTCTTTGAGGCGGCAGGGGTTACTGAGTTAGTCGTCACAGGCTCGACGTTAGCGAGAAATGGTCCAGATTGCTAAGCCTGCGCTGCTTTTTGTCGCGGCGATTCGTCTTATCCGCCACGCCAACTGTCATTTACCTAAAAGAAAGCCAAAGCAGTTCCAGACGTTGATGTTGTCGGTTAGTGTGGCGCAGGTGAAGGCAATCCGCAGATTTACCGTCAGAACTGTCCTCCCGGAACCCATCAGGCCGCTGGCCCGGTTGGCCACCAACCTGCGCTGGTCCTGGCACCGGCCCACCCGTGAACTTTTCGCTGGCCTGAACCGCCGCATCTGGGAGGAATCCGACCAGGATCCCATCAGTTTCCTGGGCCGGGTCAGCCGCGAAGAGTTCCAGCGCCTCGCCGCCGACCAGTCGGTGGTGGACCAGGTCCGCGCCGCCGCCGAGGACCTCGACCGGTACCTTGAGCAGCCCCGCTGGTACCAGAGCCTGGGCGAGGATGCCCCGGCCGCCATTGCATACTTCTCCCCCGAATTTGGCATCACCGAAGTCCTGCCGCAGTACTCCGGCGGCCTGGGCATCCTGGCCGGCGACCACCTCAAGGCCGCCTCGGACCTGGGTGTGCCCCTGATCGGGGTTGGCCTGCTGTACCAGGCAGGCTACTTCAAGCAGTCCCTCTCCCGCGACGCCTGGCAGCAGGAAACGTACCCGGTACTCGACCCTGACGGACTCCCCCTCACACTGCTTCGTGAGCCGTCCGCCGATGGCAACGGCCGTCCCCTGCAGATCTCGCTCCCGCTCCCCAACGGGCGCCGGCTGCTGGCACACATCTGGCGTGCCGACGTCGGACGCGTTCCCCTCTTGCTGCTGGACTCCAACGTTCCCGGCAACGACGACGCCGCCCGCGGCATCACCGACCGCCTCTACGGCGGCGGCGGAGACCACCGGCTCCAGCAGGAGCTCCTGCTGGGCATGGGCGGAGTCAAGGCGCTGCGGGCGTACCAGCAGCTGACCGGAACCGCGGCGCCCGAGGTGTTCCACACCAATGAGGGCCATGCCGGCTTCCTGGGGATTGAGCGCATCCAGGAACTTATGGCCGGCGACGCCGCCCTCAGCTTCGACGAAGCCCTCGCCGCCGGCCGGGCGTCCACGGTCTTCACCACCCACACTCCCGTTCCGGCCGGCATCGACCGTTTCGAGATTTCCCAGATCCACCACTTCTTCCAGGCCGGGCTTGCGCCCGCGGTACCCGCGGACCGGATCCTGGAGCTGGGCCGGGAAAACTACGCCGACGGCAATCCGTCAGTCTTTAACATGGCGGTGATGGGACTCCGTCTGGCACAGCGGGCCAACGGCGTCGCCAAGCTCCATGGAGAGGTATCCCGCGGGATGTTCTCGGCCCTGTGGCCGGGGTTCGACCACTCCGAGGTGCCCATCACGTCCGTTACCAACGGCGTCCACGTGCCCACCTGGGTCGACGGGCGCATCTCCCGGCTCGCGAGAGAACAGTTCGGCACCGAGGCCGAAGCCCTGGGCCGCTGGGACCTCGCCTATAACGTCAGCGATGCTGACGTCTGGGCGCTGCGCCGTGAAATGCGCACCGCGTTGGTGGAGGACGTACGCCGCCGGCTCAGGGCTGCGTGGAAGAAACGCGGCGCCGCCGACGCCGAGCTTGGCTGGACCGACAGCGTCCTGGACCCCGATGTGCTGACCATCGGCTTCGCCCGGCGCGTCCCCACCTACAAGCGCCTGACGCTGATGCTTCGCGAGCCGGACCGGCTCAAGGCGTTGCTACTGCATCCGGAGCACCCGATCCAACTGGTGATCGCCGGAAAGTCCCACCCGGCAGATGATGCCGGGAAGAAGATGATCCAGGATCTGGTCCGCTTCACCGACGACCCCGAGGTCCGCCACCGCATCGCCTTCCTGCCGAACTACGACATCGCAATGGCCAGGACGCTTTTCCCGGGCTGCGACGTGTGGCTCAACAACCCGCTCCGCCCCCTGGAGGCGTGCGGCACATCGGGCATGAAGGCCGCCATCAACGGTTCGCTGAACCTTTCGGTGATGGACGGCTGGTGGGATGAAATGTACGACGGCGAGAACGGCTGGGCGATCCCCACCGCCAACAACGACGCGTCCCCCGAAGAGCGGGACGACATCGAGGCGGCGGCGCTGTACGAACTCCTGGAAACGCAGGTGGCGCCGCGCTTCTACGGGAACACGGTGTCTGACAGCGCAGGTGCTGCCGGGCCGTCCACCACGGGCACCGAGAAAGTCCCGACGCACTGGGTGTCAATGATCAAGCACACGCTGTCCCACCTAGGACCGGCCGTTTCCGCGGAGCGCATGCTGCACGACTACGTCAACGTGCTCTACCGGCCCGCGGCCGAGGCCGGACGCAGAGCCGTTGCCAACTCCTACGCGCAGGCCCGTGTGCTGGCGGCATGGACTGCCAAGGTACGTTCGGCGTGGCCTCTGCTGCACGTCGAACATGTGGACTCCGTAGGCGTTTCCGAGGACCCGCAGATCGGGGACACCCTGCAGGTGAACGCCTACATCGCGCTGCACACTCTCTCACCGGAGGACGTGTCCGTGGAGGTGGCTTATGGCCGTGCCGAGGAAAGCGACACCCTGGCGGACATCACCCTGATGGAGTTGAACTCGAAAGAGGACCTCGGCGAGGGACGCCACCTGTTCAGCGGCTCGCTGGTCATCGACCGCTCCGGTCCCTTTGGCTACACCGTCCGCGTCCTGCCACGGCACGAGGCATTGGCTTCCAAGGCGGAGCTGGGGCTGATCGTCAACGCCTGAGCACCAGCGTCATACCTAGAGGAGCACGGCCGTGACCGCGAGGTCACGGCCGGCGTAGCTTTCGGCATCCTGGAGGACCTCGCAGATGATCCCGAAGGACCGGTCCCCACGGAACGCTGCGGCCACCTGCCAGAGGACCGTGACCGGGGAACTGCCGTTCTCGCCGATGCTGTCCGCGAAATCGTGCAGGGAATCGTTCAGGGCGTCCATGTTCACGCCGTAGTGCTCAGGGAAGGCGAGCACTTCGCCGAAGGTTTCCAGAACAGCCTTCTTGCTGTCGGCAGCGGGGACCACCAGGCTGCGGCGGCCGGCGTCGGCGACCTGTTCCTGGAGTTCTTCGATGGTCCAGGTATCGGCGGAGTAGATTTTCATGAGGGTGTTCAGCTGCCTTCTGCGATGAATTTGAACGAGTCGTAGTGGTCCTGCGTGTAGTACTTCTCGCCCTCGGAACCGGTGACGATGCGGCGGGCTCCCCTGTCGGATTCACCCGGAGTGGGCACGGTGTACTCTCGGTAATAGCCTGAGCCCTGCCGCGGGAGAATGCGCTCGAAGTTGCCGAACGTCTTATTGTCCTGGCTGTAGCGGTAGGGGCCGCCGGCACGGATGGTGGCGAGGGTAGTCCGGGCTTCGGCCGGCAGTTGGGATTCCTTGATCGCGGGCAGCCCGGACGGGTTGGCGGGGACTACCGCCGGGGCCGGAACCTCCGCAGGGCCCGGGACGGGAGCGCCCGGGACGGGAGCGCCCGGGACCGGGGCCGCGCTGGAACTTGCTGCCGGAGTCGTACTTCCCGTTAAAGTCTCAAGGAGTCCGGGGCCGCCGAAAGCGAACACCGCTAGGGCGTGTCTCCTAATGCTTTGGGGTGGCTTTTTGGCAAAATTGAGCGGTGAGTTCGCGTTATGCCTTGTTGTCCGATGCCCAGTGGGAGTTCAT
>NZ_JAMXBJ010000013.1 GCF_023913755.1 Pseudarthrobacter cellobiosi | reverse complement strand
CGAAATCCCGGTACAACTCCGCAAGCTGCGCAGCCTCCTCCGGCGACGGCTCCGGAACAACCTGGCCGGCGGCAACAGAAGCATGCGTAAGATTCTCGGTCATGACAGTCCTACTTTCCGTGGGAGCCGGCAGCCGCCAGGCGTTCGGCGATGTCGGCGCGGAGGTCCTTTTTGTTGATTTTTCCCACTTTGGTGGTGGGTAGTTCGTCTACGACGACGAGATGTTCAGGGATTTTGAAGGCTGCCACGCCGGTGCGGCGCAGCAGGTCCTGGATCTGTTCGAGGGTGACTTCGGTCCCGGGTTTGACCGTGATGTAGAGGCAGAGCCGTTCCCCGAGGACCTGGTCCGGCATCGCGATCGCAGCCGCCATGGTGACGTCTTCGATCCGGTAGACCAGGCTTTCGATCTCTTCGGCGGAGATCTTTTCGCCGCCTCTGTTGATCATGTCCTTGTCGCGGCCTTGAACAATGAGGTTTCCGTCGGGCCGGCGCTCCACGATGTCGCCGCTGGCGTACCAACCGTCGGGTGTGAAGGCACGCGCGTTAGCCTCGGGTGCGCGGTAGTAGCCGCGGGGTGTGTACGGCCCGCGGGTCAGGATGGAACCGGCCACACCATCAGGAAGGTCATTGCCGGCCTCATCAACGATCCGGACCTCGTCGGCTTCGGACACTGGACGTCCCTGCGTTGTGCAGATGACGTCTTCGGGATCGTCCAGTTGTGTGGTGTTGATGAGCCCCTCCGCCATGCCGAAGACCTGCTGCAGGGTGGCGCCCAGCACGGGTTTCACTTTCCGCGCGATCTCGTCGGGCAGACGCGAACCGCCCACCTGGATGACTTCCAGGCTCGCCAGTTGAGAGCCGCCGGCTTCTTCCTGATGCTCAATCCATCGCTGGGCGACTGCGGGAACGGCCGTCGAAAGAGTTACCTTTTCACGCTCGATGGCAGCGAAAGCCTTGCGTGGTTCAGGGCTCGGCAGCATCACCACCTTGCCGCCGGCGAAGAGGATTCCCAGGATGCCCGGGCAGGCCAAGGGGAAGTTGTGGCTTGCCGGGAGGGTACCAAGGTAGACGGTGTCCTCGGTGACACCTGTGGGCACTGACGTTGCCTTGATGTTGTAGGCGTAGTCATTGTGGGTTCTGGTGATGAGCTTCGGCAGGCCTGTGGTGCCTCCCGAAAGAAGAAACAGAGCAGGGGAATCCGGTGACGGAGCGGAGGCGTCCAGCCGGGCCCGCGCTCCCGCCTGGTCCTTGCCGGGAGCGAGGACTTCCTCAAGCCGCATATTGAGGGGATGGGCTGCGCCGGAAACGAGGATGATCTCCAAAGACGGAATTGTGGAGGCCAGCTCCTCAGCCAGCGCCTGGTGGTCAAAGTCCTTGATGACATCCGGGACGGCGATGGCCTGGGACTCAGAGAGTTCCGTCAGGAAGGACAGTTCGTATTGCCGGTGTGCCGGCAGCGCCATGACCGGGATGATGCCGGCGCGGAAGCATGCCAGGGTCAGCAGCGCGAACTGCCAGCCGTTGGGCAGCTGGACCATGATGCGGTCGTCCGCTTTCAGCCCCATCTGCAGGAGCCGTTCGGCTCCGGCATCCATTCTGTTGGCAAGTTCGGCGTATGTGAGCCGCACGGCTCCGTCGACGATTGCGACCTTCTCGGGCAACCGGTCGGCTGTTTCGAGGATGTAGCTGCCCAGGGCGCGGTCCTCCCAGTAGCCTTTGGCGCGGAACTCCGCGGCCAGGTCGGCTGGCCAGGGGGTGGTGCCCTCGCTGGTGTGGCTTGTCATTTCATGTCCTCCTCGACATTGATAACTACGGCATCGAGCGCCACGAGTCCGTCGTGGGTCAGGCGCAGCGGATTGATTTCGATCTCAGCGATGGCGTCATTGGCGACGAGCGCATCGCCGAGTTTGACCAAAAGGCCGGCCAGCTCCGTTGTATCCAGCATTGGCCCGGAGCGGAAGCCATACAAGAGGTCGCGGGCCTGCAGATCGTTGGGCATGCCCTCTGCTGCTTGCTCCGAGAGGGGAGCGGAACGGATGGCGATATCGGCGAAGACCTCGGCGGCGGTGCCTCCCAAACCAAGAACCACGATCGGTCCGAACACGGGGTCACGGCGAACACCGACTACCAGGTCCACCCCGGATGGGGCCATGGCTTCAATCAGGAACTCGCGGGCCCCGGCGGCCTCAAGGCCGTCCAGCGCGCGATCCATGGCCTCGGCGGAGTTGACCCCGAGGTGCACGCCGCCGATCTCGGTCTTATGCAGGACGGCGGCATCGAGCAGCTTTACGGCGACAGGTGTCGCGAGTTCAGCCAGCGCCTCATGGGCAGCAGCACGGGTGCTGCAGCGGCGCCGAGCGGGCGTGGCGATGCCAAGGGCGCCGAGGAGCTCCTTGGCACGGTTCTCATCCCACGGTCCGTCCAGGTCCGGCCACGTGAAGTGACGCTGAGCTGACACGGCGCGGACGAACTGTCCCCGGGAGTCGTTCACGAGGGCGGTGAGGCCATGGGCCAGCGATGTTGGTCCCGAAATCAACGGCAGCTCATGTTGTTGCGCGGACTTCCGTGCCCGTTCGAGGTCCCCTTCGGGACCGTCCACACCGATCACGAAGGGCATCGTGCCGGCCACACCGGAATTGGCGACGGCGAGTGGCAGGTCCGCAACGGGTTCGGTCAGCCCGTAAACGGCGACGACGTCAATGGCCGGGTCGTTGGCCACGGCCGCAACGATTTTCTCGTATCCGGGTCCCGGCCGGCCCGTGTCAACGGGGTTGGCCTGAAAGGTCAAAGGCGGCAGCAGCGTGCCGATGATGTCCTGGCTGTGCTGCGCCAAACGCGGCAGGGTCACGCCCGCGCTGTGGAGGGCATCGGCGATCAGCAGGCCGGGTCCTGCCTGTCCGGTGATGAGCCCGACTCCTGGGTCTGCAGCCGGCGCTAGCCGGCGCCCCGCCAGCGCGGTGACGGCGGCAACCAGCTGGTTCTCGTCGTCGACAATCACTGCGCCTGCCTGCTTGAGGACAGCACGTGTGGTGCGCCAGGACGTGGCCAGCGCTCCGGTGTGGGACTGGGCAAACTCGGAGACATCGTTGCGGCCAACCACCAGAGCGACAACAGGTTTGACCGCACTGAGGCGCGAGACGGCGTCGATGAGGGCAGGTCCGTCTGACACCGTTTCCAAGTGGAGCGCTACAGCCTTTGTTTGTTCGTCAGTGATCAGGTAGTCGAGGACGTCGGGTGCCGTGATGTCCGCGCCTGCGCCGATGCCGACGGCGAGGCTGACTCCGGCGCCGGAGCGCTGGAGGTGGAATGCCAGGACGTGGTTCACACCGCCGCTGGCCGCGACGACTGCCACCGAACCCGGTTCCAGTTCGGCGACGCCGGGCACGAAGCTGGCGCGCAGGTTGCGGTGGGGAACGAAGAAGCCGGACGTGTTCGGGCCGAGCAGCCGGATGCCGGTGTCACGGACAGCAGCTTCCACCTGGTGTGCGAATTCGACGCCGGGACCGCCAGCTTCAGCGAAACCGCCGGCGCAAACCAATGCGGCCCTGGCACCGTTGGCAGCGCTGTCACGCAGCGCTTGGGCAGTGGCGGCGGCCGGAACACAGAGGACTGCCAGGTCGGGGCCGCCGGGGATGGCGGCTGCGGCGGCAGCGATGCTGGTGTACATGCCGTTTTCGCCGCGGCTGTTCACGAGTTCCACGGGACGCGGGTAGTTAGAGAGTGATTGCGCCATGACTGCGCCGAGCTTCTCGGGGCTGGAGGAGACGCCAACGACGATGATGCCGCTCGGGGCGAACAGGGGAGTCAGGCTATGCATCGGTGGCCTCCATGTTTGCGGTGGCAACGGCGTCAGCTCGGCCGGAGAGCACCAGTGTCAGGTTCGATGCCGGTCCGCGGTCATCGACGATGACAGTTGTCAGGCCGCGTCCAAGCCGGGCTTCCTCCGAAAGGAGGATGCGGGTGAATGGATTGCCGCCTTGGATGACAACGGCGGCAGCCTGGGCTGGCAATTGTGCAAAGGCAGTGGCCAAGTCCTCTTCAGTATCTGGTGCGGTCAGAAGCAGTCCTGTGGTGGCGTCGGCCGCTTCCGGCGTGGTGACCAGGGCGATACTGCCCCCGGTGCCGGTCAGGACAATCTGGCCATCCTGCTGGGTCAGAGAGAGCAGGCGCCCGCCAAACCGGACCGATCCGGCGTCGAACGGTGTTTCCAGCGGTGTGTGAGCGTGCCGCGTCAGCCAGTCCTGTTCCGTGGACGCAACCAGGTCCGGGTCACGCTGGCGGATCTTGTCGATGTCAATGCTGCGGGAGAAGAAGTGGAAGGTGAACTGTGTGGGGTCGAAAGAGTCGTAGTACCGGGCAAAGTGTTCCCACCAGCTCAGCCCACCGCGTGCCTGGTTCTGGATTTTGGCAACCTGCGGCTGGCGCTCGGCTTCGTAGTTGGTGAAGGCCGTTTCGAGGTCGTCTTGGTGTGCTGCCACTTCCCGGACGAGGGTGATGGCGTCTTCCATGGCCATTTTAGTGCCCGATCCAACGGAGAAGTGGGCCGTGTGGACGGCGTCGCCGAGCAGGACGACGTTGCCCTTATGCCAGGAGCGAGTACGGCGGGTGCGGAAATTCGCCCACCGGGAGCTGTTCGCCACCAGCGGCTCACCGGCAATGTCCTCGGCGAAAAGCTTTTCGAGGAACCTCTGCGTTTTCAAATCCGACGGTCCCGGGGGCTGGCTGACATCGAACTCGTCCAGCCCGGCCTTTCGCCACGTCTCCTCGTCCGTTTCCACGATGAAGGTGCTCAGGTCCTCGCTGATCGGGTAGCCGTGGACAGCGAAATTGCCGAATTCGCTCTGCCGATGGACAAAAGTGAGTCCATTGAACTTGTAGGTGGTACCGAACCAGATGAACTTGGCTGTGGCGGTCTCGGCTGTGTGGCCCAGGCCTTCGCCGAGTTGTTCGCGGGTCGATGAGTTGGCGCCGTCTGCGCCGACGATCAGGTCAAAGTCTGCGAGCTGGGAGAGGTCCGGAACGTATTGTCCAAACCGCATGTCCACACCGACTTCCGATGCACGGTCCTGCATGAGCTGAAGGAGGGTCTTGCGGTAAATGGCGGCCATACCGTTGCCGGCGAAGGACTTCTGTTCGCCTTTGAGCCAAACTTCGATGTCGTCCCAGTGCGTGCCGTGGTCCCGGAGTCCGTCTCGGGCAACAGGATCGGCATCATTGATCCGATTCAGTGTTGCCTCGGAGAAGACCACGCCGAAGCCGAAGGCGTCCGTGGCCTGGTTTCGTTCAAAGAGTACGACGTCGGCGTCGGGAACGGTCTGTTTGAACAGGGTCGAGAAGAACAGTCCGCCGGGACCGCCGCCAATGCAGGCTACGCGAAGTGCCATCGATGCCACCTTCTAGT
This sequence comes from Pseudarthrobacter cellobiosi, assembly GCF_023913755.1. Lineage (GTDB taxonomy): Bacteria > Actinomycetota > Actinomycetes > Actinomycetales > Micrococcaceae > Arthrobacter > Arthrobacter cellobiosi. Next base: position 5,800 of record NZ_JAMXBJ010000013.1, on the reverse strand, counting down.
GTTTGGAAAATCGGTGAGAAAGGTCTCACTGCAAGTATGTAACTAATCTACGCTGAACGTCAACTATTTGTTACATGTTGCTCGATGGCCGGCCGGGGTCGTGTCTACGACGCTACCTCCTGGCCCTGCCCCACGGACTGGCCGATGATGCTGGAGATGAATTCCGTGGCTGCGGGCCCGAGCTGGCGGTGCACGGCACCGAACAGGGTGTAGGCCTCACTGCTGGGCCAGCTATCCGGCTGCAGTTCGCGGGGCAGGTAAGGATCACGGAACGGGAAGCGGCGGAAGTCGCCGATGATATGCATCCGTTCGATGAGGGCCGTCCGACCGTCTTTGTCCGCATTTACAGCCTCGTTATCCAGAGCGGCGTAGTTGTGGATGAAGTGCCGGTAGTCGGCGCCCAGCTGATCCAAATCCCAGCAGCGGGCGGCGAGCCCCCTGTCCTCCTGCAGGTCGCCGGTTCCGCACCAAAGCGCATCCACCTTGGCCAGCGGATTCTCGGCGGCGATTTCGCGGACCTCGGAGATGAGGTCGTGTGGGCTCAGCCAGGTCGATGGCGACAGCTGGCCAAACCCGTGCCACGCGAGTTGCTTTCGGAGCTGTTCACGGACGGCACGTTCGGCTTCTGGGACTTGGTAGATGGCCATGGTCCAGCGCCCCTGCCAGGACTCGTCTCGGCGTCGGAAGATCCGCTCTCGCCCCTCGTTGAGGATCTCAAGCATGTGGGGAGTCAGTGAGTAGACCGTTTCCCGCCCGATGCGCCGCGTAGTGAACCACCCCTCTTTGCGTAGGCGGGAAAGGTTGACGCGGACTGTGGCTGCTTCGATGTCAAAGACCGCTAGGAGTTCCGTGATGTCGGCAAGCCGAACCTCGCTCCCGGCATATCGAAGGTAGTCGCCGAACAGGTCCAGGATCAGGGCTCTTGGTTTCCACTGCATAAGACTCCTCTAAGTGTCAGCTGGGTGAGTCATGCATCCCTAAACGTGCAACACGTCTATTGACGAACGACATTTTCATGTTACATTTGATTGTGGGTCAGATCACAGACGGTCGCCCACCTCTCTCTGGAACATCACAACGTTGTGTATATCACCTGGAGCCCCTAATGACGTTCCCCCAATCATCATCGTCGGCCCGCCCGCGCAAATCGCCCGCCGTCGTCATCTTTTTATGTTTCCTTGCCATCGTCTTCGACGGCTATGACCTGGTTGTCTATGGCGCCATTGTTCCCAAGCTCCTGGCATACGAGCCCTGGGGCCTGACCCCGGTGGAGACGGGCGCCATCGGCAGCTACGCGCTGGCAGGCATGTTCATTGGCGCCATTCTTATCGGATACCTCACCGACATCGTCGGCCGCCGGAAGGTCATGATGGTTTCCATTGCGGCCTTCTCGTTTCTGATGCTCTTGACGGCCTGGGCGCCGACTCCGGAACTCTTCGGATTATTCCGTTTCCTGGCAGGCCTCGGCCTGGGCGGTGTCATCCCGACGGCCATCGCATTGACCGTGGAGTTCTCAAAGTCGAACCGACGCAACTTCAACAACGCCCTGATGTTCTCCGGTTACGCAGTCGGAGGCATTCTCGCCGCACTCCTGGCCCTGGCGTTCCTGCCCTCGCTGGGATTTCAGGGGATGCTCGCCTTGGGCGGCATTCCCCTCGTCGCCGTCGTGCCTTTGCTCTTCAAGTTCCTTCCCGAATCCCCGGCCTTCCTCGCAGCGAAAGGTGACCGGGCCAAAGCGGAACGCATCGTCTCCGAATATGGGCTGGACCTGCTGCCGCCGGCACGCGTTGACGGTGACGCCCCCGAAGCCGGGCGTTTCCGCACGCTCCTGACGGGACGGCTGCTAGGCGCAATGATCCTGTTCTGCCTGGCCGGTGTTTGCGGCCAAACGCTCGTATACGGGCTGAACACCTGGCTGCCGCAACTCATGATCATCGCCAAGTACTCCCTGGCTTCTTCGCTGACATTCCTCCTCACCGTCAACATTGGGGCCGTCGTAGGTGTGCTGGTGTCCTCCCGCCTAGCGGACCGCTTTGGCCCCCGCCGGGTCACGGCAGTCGCTTTTGCCAGCTCGGGAATCGCGCTTGTCCTGATGGGAACAGGCATCATGCCTCTCGTGGCCATGTACGCCCTGGTTGCAGTGGTCGGCTTCGGGTCAGTGGGAGCGCAGATCCTGATCAACGGCTTCGTTGCCACGTACTTCTCCGGAGCAACCCGAGCCACCGCCCTCGGAATCACGCTGGGCGTGGGCCGAATTGGCGCCGTCTTGGCCATTTCGGGCGGCGGGGTCCTTGTGGCCGCTGCACTCGGCAACTTCATCAACTTCTCCGTGTGGGCCATCGCCGCCGGCATTGGCGTAGTAGCCGTTCTGACCGTACCGGGCCTACCCGACGCGGCAACGCGGGGAACTACTACTGGCGTGACCCCCGCGACTGATACGACCAGCAACAATACCCATCACTAAGAACCAAATAGCCCGACCACACCGATGCCGGCCGGACCGGCATCAACTAAGGAGACCCCCTTGCAAACGCAACTCATCATTGATAACCAGGCTCGTGCCGGCCGCGAAGGCAAGACTTTTGAGCGGCGGCACCCGTTGACGGGCGCCCTCGTGACCGAAAGTGCAGCAGCCGGCGTGGACGACGCCCTCGATGCGGTGGAGTCCGCGGCCAAGGCTTTCACGACCTGGTCAACCACAGGGCCTACCGAACGACGCGCCGTGATGCTGAAGGCCGCGGACATCATGGAGCGACGCGGCCCGGAGTTCATCGAAACGATGATGGCGGAAGTTGGTGCGGCGCAGCTCTGGGCCGGATTCAATGTGTTCCTCACGGCGCAGCTGTTCCGTGAAGCCGCTGGACTTGCCACACAGATTCAGGGTGAGACCCTTCCGACGGACAAGCCGGGCACACTCTCGATGACTGTCCGGCAGCCCGCCGGCGTGGTCCTCAGCATGGCACCCTGGAACGGGGCCGGCGTGCTCGCAGCCAGGGCCCTTGCCTATCCCATCGTTTGTGGCAACACGGTGGTGTTCCGCGCTTCGGAAACCAGCCCACGGACCCACGCAATCATTGCGGAGGTCTTGCACGAGGCCGGCGTACCCGCCGGTGTCCTGAACTTCCTGACAAGCACCGCTGAGGACTCTGACCGGGTGGTCGAAGCGATCATCGCGCATCCGGCGGTTCGCCGAATCAACTTCACCGGATCCACAGCAGTGGGACGCATCATTGCCGAGAAGGCTGCCCGCTACCTCAAGCCCGTACTGCTGGAGCTCGGCGGCAAGGCTCCCTTTGTCGTCCTCGATGACGCGGATATCGATGGCGCCGTCAATGCGGCTGTCTTCGGATCATTCCTCTACCAGGGCCAGATCTGCATGTCCACCGAACGGTTCGTAGTTGATGAGAGTGTTGCCGACGAGTTTGTTTCCAAGTTCGCGGCCCGCGCAGCGCAGTTGAGCGCCGGAGACCCCGTTACGGACGAGGCCTGCATCGTCGGACCGATGATCCGCGAAGAGTCTGGCGAGCGGATCAACGGACTCATCGATGACGCGCTGGCCAAGGGTGCTGAGCTTGTGGTCGGTGACCGTGCCGACGGTGCTTCGATGCCTGCCACCATCATCGACAAGGTAAGCCCGGAAATGTCTATCTACGACCAGGAAACGTTCGGACCCATCACCACGGTGGTCCGCGTCTCTGGCATCGAAGAGGCGGTCCAGGTGGCAAATGACACGGAGTACGGGCTTGCCGCCGCCGTTTTTGGGGCGGACAGCACCCGGGCTTTGCAGGTTGCCATGCGAATTCAGGCCGGACACGTGCATGTCAACGGGGCAACCGTACAGAACGAGGCCCAGGCTCCGTACGGCGGCATGAAGAACAGTGGCTTCGGCCGGTTCGATGGCCGGGCAGTCATCAACGAGTTCACGGAACTTAAGTGGATCACTGTGGAGCAGTCCGATCAGCAGTACCCGTTCTGAATCAACAGCCGACGTATCCGAACAGGAAAGACATGACTATGCAGGTAACCGCAGCAGTGGCCCGTGAGCCGCGGCAGCCACTCACGATTGAAAAACTTGAGCTGGACGATCTCCGTCCGAATGAGGTGCTCGTAAGGATGGTGGCCTCTGGCGTGTGCCACACGGACGCCATCGTCCGAGACCAGGTCTATCCGACACCCTTGCCCGCCGTCCTTGGACACGAAGGTGCCGGAATTGTGGAGCAGATAGGGTCTTCCGTCACAACGGTGCAGCCGGGCGACCATGTACTGCTCGCGGCCGCATATTGCGGAAAATGCGACCGCTGCCGATCCGGCGAGATGGCGTACTGCGAGAACCTCTTCGCGGCAGACTTCGGCGGCAGGAGGCCTGACGGAAGCACGGCATTGAGCAAGGACGGCGAAGTGATTTCCTCCCACTTCTTCGGCCAGTCATCGTTTGCCACATACGCCAACGTCGTCGAGGAAAGCGTCGTTCGGGTCGGTTCCGAGGTCCCGCTCGAGGTTGTTGCACCCTTGGGTTGCGGCATCCAGACCGGAGCCGGTGCGGTGCTCAACGAACTTAAGCCCGCGTTGAACAGTACGCTCGTGGTCATCGGCACCGGAGCCGTAGGATCCGGGGCCATCATGGCCGGCGGGGTGGCAGGGTGCGGGCGCATCATTGCAGTGGACATCCACACCTCCCGGCTGGATCTCGCGAAGGAACTCGGAGCGACGGACGTCATCAACACGCAGGAAGCGGATCTTACGGACGAGATCCTTCGTCTGACGGATGGCCGCGGCGCCGATTACGTGATCGACACAACGGCCCGTCCGGAACTGCTCCGCAAAGCTGCCGATGCTCTCGCGCTCCGTGGAACCTTGGCCTTGGTAGGCGCCGCAAAACCCGGGACAGAGGTGTCCTTCGAGATCGGCCTCTCCCTGGTTAAGGGCTGGACGTTCAAGACCGTGATCCAAGGCAGCTCAGTGCCCCAAGTATTCATTCCCAAGCTCATCGAGTTGTGGAAGGAAGGCCGTTTCCCCATGGACAAGCTGATGCGCAACTACGCCTTGAGTGAGATCAACCAGGGCTTCGAGGACTCCGCCAATGGAACGGTCGTCAAGCCTGTCATTGTCTTCTAGCAGTCTGGTAGTCACCTGACGGCGAGGATTCGTGAACCTCACGCAGGAAGAGGACGACGGCGGGTGCGTACCCGCCGTCGTCCTCTTCCTGTGTCCGGGGGCTGTCGCCCGGTTGAACTACTTGGTGACCAAGAGGCCAGTGTCCCAGTTGAAATCGGCGAACTCGGGGTTTGCCTGCATGGTCATGAGCACGAACTGGAAGCCCTCGAGTTCCCTTGCGCGTTTGAGTGGACCGACGACGAGCGGGCGCATGCCGCCGCCGCTGACGAGGTTGCTGACGGCCGCGTTGGCACCCGCATTGTCTCCGGCGATGAAGACATCCAGTGGCTGTCCACCTGACTCGCCGGCAACCAGGGTGCCCGCAAAGGTCGTGTTGAAGGCCTTCACGACGTTCGAACCTGCCGGCGTGAGTTGGGCGATTTCTTCGGCGGCTGAGTTGCCGGGTTCCACAACGAGGGAATCGAAGGTATCGAAGTTCACGGGGTTGGTGATGTCCACGATGGTCTTGCCGGCCAAAGCTTCGCCATAGGCGCTGACGACCGACTTGGCGGCGTCGAAGGGCACGGCCAACACCACGATGTCACCCTGGGGGGTGTCCCTATGTTTTTTGTCAAGCGTTGGGACGGGTTTTCCTTCGAGATGGTGGCGGATCGTTTTTGGGCAGGAGCCAACGGCCGGCGGGGTT
>NZ_JAMXBJ010000012.1 GCF_023913755.1 Pseudarthrobacter cellobiosi | reverse complement strand
GCCGACGCATCGAAATAAAGACAGCCAAAGCGTCAGACAGGCTCTGAGTCAGACCAACCCGACCCCCACATCAATCATTACTGACAGGCTCAACCACCGCGTCGGTGATCGAGCTTGTCAGAGATCCGGGGGTTTCGGCAGGCTCAACCCCCGGCGCCGGGGGATAGGACGTTGATGCCCGCATCGACGGCAGCAGCCCGGAGTTCGGCGTCATACGCCACCATTAAGTCGGACTGCAGCCGGATGGCTGCGGCCAGATGTATGGCATCGGCGCTTCGGAACTTGCCGGGCAGGGCCGCCGCGTACATAAGGTCCGAGCGGGCAAGATCGACCAGGTTAATGGCTCCCAGGACCGTATTGACGGTCTCGCCGGGAAATCCGCGGCGATGGGCCGCACAATGAAGTTCCGTATAGAGCAGCATCGAAGCCACCAGCTGGTGGCCCTGGGCTGCCGCGGTTGAGAGGTAATGGGCGGCCGCGGATGATTCTGGCTCTTCGACCACAAGCTTGAGGACAGCCGACGTGCCCAGGTAGATGATCACCGGTCCCCGCGGAGGTCAGCCAGGATCTCAGCAGTGCCGGCTTCGGACGGGACGCGCGGCAGCGTCTGGAAATCGACCGGCCCCTTGGCGGCTGGGCGGACCTGGCCCGCCAGCAACAACCGCTCAAAGGGTGACGCCGACGGCGGGATCAATGTAGCGGCTATTTCGCCGTTGTTCGTGACGTCGATGGTTTCGCCGTTCTTAACGCGCTCCAGGATTCTGCTGCTCTGGTTGCGCAGTTCCCGGTGTGGGATTGTCGTCATGGTTACCTCCGTAGCAAGCGTAGCAATCTGTGCGCCCGAACGAAAGGATCAGTCAGGGATTGCTGCTTCTGCCTGCTCCCAGTGCCGCCGGAGCAATTCCGCCAGTCGCTCGGGCTCGATCCGGTGTGGCGGGTCGAAGTGGTGGCGCTTAGGGAACACGTCCAGGTGGAAGTCCGGGAAGAAGACCCTGGACAGCCGGCTGGCGATATCGCCGTAGTCATGGGGATTGCTCAGGCCGCCCAAGGCGAAATAGACGGGCTGGCGAAAGGCAGCCAAACGCGCCCTCTCCAGGTCATAGTTTTTGAAGGTCCGCAGGAACGCCCTGATACCCGCCGGCCGGTTGGTCATCCACGGCGGCGGGGGATCCGGCGGCGGCGGAAGGACGACGTCGGGCTTAACTCCCAGCCTCATGAAGGCGGACATGAACTGTTCCGGCGGGAGTGTTTCCAGCTGCTCGTACTTCTTCCGGAGCTCCGTGTACGCAGGGCTCCAGTCCCAGTTCCCGGCCCAGGCCGGTTCCAGCAGCGCCAGGCTCAGCAGCCTGCCAGGGTGCTTGGCAGCGAACGCCAGCGCCGCCGCGCCGCCACCTGAATAGCCCGTTAAGTGGAACGTCTCCCATCCCCGGGTATCGGCTTCGCGCAGCACGCCGTCGATCTCTGTGTCCAGGCTCCAGTCCGCCGGCGGCCCATCTTCCGCGTAGAGCTCGAGATCCTTGGCGATTGCCTGGACATCCGGCCCGAGGGCTGCGATGAGTCCGCCGAAGGCGGCCTGGGAGGGGAGTACAGCACCCGGTAGAAGAATGGCCCGAATTGGTCCCATGGGAGAACGGTACGCCGGGGTTTCGACAGGCTCAACCAAAGGATCGTGGAGGCTCAACCACCCGTCTCGTTGGCCGGTGGTAAATGGTTCGGAAAATCTCCTGTAGTGTTGATCCTGTTGTTGTGTTTATGCAGTTGGTAGTTCAGGCAGTACGCGCGGTCGAAAGTCCGCGTCTTTCTGAAGTAGCGGTTTTGAACACCCCACACCGGAGGACCCGAAAGTCGGGACTTTTCCTCCACCTTCACGAAGGACAAAAATAATGGCTACTGGTACCGTCAAATGGTTTAACGCTGAAAAGGGCTTCGGCTTCATTTCCCCCGATGACTCCTCACAGGACGTTTTCGCTCACTACTCCGCGATCGCCTCTTCCGGCTTCCGCTCACTCGAAGAGAACCAGAAGGTTTCCTTCGAAACCGAGCAGGGCCCCAAGGGTCCCCAGGCCGTCAACATCCAGGCACTCTAATTCTTTAGAGATTCTGGGGCCTTAGGGTTTCATTTTCAAAACAGGGCCGGTCATTTTGACCGGCCCTGTTTTTGTTAACCCAGATGTGCTGATCGCATCGTTCCAGCACAGAGAGGCCGCACATTTCCGTGCCAATATCAAAACGCCGACTCAGTCCGCTGATCCGCAAGTACCTCAATTTCAGCCGCTCCGCCCAGGCAGAGGCCAGAGGCCCCGGCGAGCTCAAACCAGTGGAGCCCGCCGCCCATCCGGACGGGGCTCCCCTGCTGGGCGATGACCAGGTCTACATCATGAAGTACGGGACGGACTACCACCCGGCGTGGTGCCAGGTCACGGCCAACAGCTGGGACCACGCCCCCAGAAGACTGTTCGTGACCCTATTGGCCGCCGTCGGGGAGCGGTCCCGGTGCACGGAATGCGACCGGCACGCGAAGGCCGCCAGAGCGTCAGCTGCGCAGGAACACCACGTCCGCACTCTGCCCACCACTGAACCCGCACCGCCTGACGCCGTGATCCCGCTGAAAGTCATGGGGCTGGCGCATGGAATCCTCTTCCTGGCGGCAGGGCAGGAATATCGGGAACGCCTTCAGGAAACAGCCGTGGAGCGGGCAACCCCGCTGTACGTGAACGGGCGGCGTGATGGCATGGTGGTACGGCTGGACTGCTCCCGCGACGAACCACTCGTGGTTGTCCAGATGGACCCCCGCGCCACGTTCCGGAATGGTCCGTACCAGGTGCGCCTGCGTCATCCGCTGCGGCGGGCGGCCACCAAACCCTATGCCGTTGAATCCGTTGAGTCCGTTGAGCCTGCACTATGACGGATCCCCGGCCGCACTCTGGCAGGATTGCCTCCATGCAATTTTCCGTTCCCGCCTTCGACCTCCGGACCAGCATCACGGACATCGAACCGTTGATCTGGCGAAGGCTGCAGGTCCCCGTGACGCTGACGGTTCCGGAGTTCCACCTCGCTGTCCAGGCCGCCTTCGGCTGGGAAAACAGCCACCTCTACGCCATCCGCTGCGAGGACCGCGCCGGAAAGCCGCGGGAGATTGTGGGTCCCCACGACCTCACGGAAGATCTGGACGCAGAGCCGGCCTCCGGCGTCGTCCTTTCCGAACTGCTGGATGCCCAAAAGCCGGGAAGCGCGCTGGAATACGAGTACGACTTTGGCGATAGCTGGACGCATCACGTGGAGGTGCTTGGTTCAGCGGACCTTCCGGCCGGGGAACTGCTGTGCGTCGATGGCGCCAACCGCGGACCCGTGGAGGACTCCGGCGGGCCCCACGGGTACACGCGAATGCTGCAAATCGTCGCGGACCCGGAGCATCCGGAACACGCGGATGCGACGTCCTGGATCTTCGGCGTGACGGGCGAGTACGGCAGCCACTTCGCCCCCGCAACATTCGACGGCGCCCAAATTGGGGCCTCTTGACAGGGCACTGCTAACCGACGGCGGCGTGAAGTTCCTGCTGGCGGTCCGGGCTCTGCGCCGCTCGGTTTAGGGTAGGGTTTCGCTCCCCACCCGGTCACTGGTCTGGGTTTGGATTCCGCACATCCTGTTCGCCGATATCGGCAGCGCCCAGGGCGGCCGCGGCAGGGCTGTGCGTGGTTTCGTGCGCGCGGACGCTGAGCTCCGGGTGGTGGAGGTCCAGGGCGGGACGTTCCGAACGGATCCGGGGCAGGGACGTGAAGTTGTGGCGCGGCGGCGGGCAGGACGTGGCCCATTCGAGCGAGGCGCCGAAGCCCCACGGGTCATCCACCTCAACGCGCTCTGAGCTGCGCCACGTGATGTAGACGTTCCAGAAGAACGGAATCATCGAGGCGCCGAGAAGGTATGACGAGATGGTGGAGAACTGGTTCATCCAGGCGAAGTTGTCCTCCACCAGGTAGTCGGCGTAGCGGCGGGGCATTCCCATGACCCCTAGCCAGTGCTGGATCAGGAACGTTCCGTGGAATCCCAGGAACAGCATCCAGAAGTGGATCTTCCCGAGGCGCTCGTTGAGCATCCTGCCTGTGAATTTTGGCCACCAGAAGTAGAAGCCTGCGAACATCGCGAACACCACCGTGCCGAACACCACGTAGTGGAAGTGCGCCACGACAAAGTACGAATCGGAGACGTGGAAGTCCAGCGGCGGGGAGGAGAGGATGATCCCGGTCAGGCCGCCGAAGAGGAACGTGATGAGGAAACCGAGGCTCCAGAGCATGGGGGTTTCGAAGGTGAGGGATCCGCCCCACATGGTGCCGATCCAGTTGAAGAATTTCACGCCGGTAGGTACGGCGATGAGCATGGTCATGAAGGCGAAGAACGGCAGAAGTACCGAACCGGTCACGTACATGTGGTGTGCCCACACGGTCATGGACAGGGCGGCGATGGCGATGGTGGCGTAGACCAGTCCCTTGTAGCCGAAGATCGGCTTGCGGCTGAAGACCGGGAAGATCTCGGACACAATGCCGAAGAACGGCAGCGCAATGATGTACACCTCGGGGTGGCCGAAGAACCAGAACAGGTGCTGCCACAGAACCGCGCCGCCGTTCTCCGGATCATAGATGTGGGCACCGAACTTACGGTCCGCCCCCAGGGCAAACAGTGCTGCGGCGAGCGGCGGGAAGGCCATGATCACCAGGATGGCCGTGACCAGCGTGTTCCAGGTGAAGATGGGCATCCGCCACATGGTCAGGCCCGGGGCGCGCATGCAGATGATGGTGGTGATGAAGTTGACCGCACCAAGGATGGTGCCGAAGCCGGACAGCGCCAGGCCGAAGACCCACAGGTCACCGCCCACGCCGGGGGTGAAAGTGGTGTTGTTCAATGGCGCGTAAGCGAACCAGCCGAACGCCGCAGCGCCCTGCGGGGTGATGAAGCCCGAGACGGCGATGGTGGAGCCGAAGAGGAAGAACCAGAAGGCCAGTGCGTTCAGACGCGGGAACGCGACGTCGGGGGCGCCGATCTGCAGCGGCATGATGACATTGCCGAAGCCGGCGAACAGCGGGGTGGCGAACATCAGCAGCATCATGGTGCCGTGCATCGTGAACAGCTGGTTGTACTGCTCCTTGGTCTGCAGGACCTGCATGCCGGGTTCGAAGAGCTCGGCCCGGATCAGCAAGGCCATCACTCCTGCCAGGCAGAAGAAGACGAACGACGCGATCAGGTACATATACCCGATGACCTTGTGGTCGGTGGAGGTGAGCCAGCTGACCACCATGGCGCCTTTGCGCCGGGGTACTACCGCGGGAGCAGCGGTAGACGAGGTCCCTATTCGTGAATGTCCGGTGATGGCCATTTTTCACCTCACAGATACTTCTGCACGGCAGCTATGGGCCCTTTGCATGAGCCCCTAATTGCAGGCTACTCACTAACGCGGCATCCCGAAAGAGTCAGTGCAGGCCCATCGCGTTCCGGACCTCGTCCAGGATGTGGTGGACGGCAGTCTCCGCCCCCACCGCGTCTCCGCGGGCCACTGCCGCCGCAACATCCTGGTGGGCCTGTAACGCTTCGTTCCGCGGTTTGAAGGGCATCAGGCCCTGCTTGGTCCGGCTGGTCAGCACCTCGGCCACCATGCCTTCCAACGCTGTGAACATCTCATTGCCGCAGCTTTGGAGCAGCAGGCAATGGAACTCGATGTCCACCGCCAGGAACGCCTCAAGTTCGCCGGCTTCGCCCAGCCGCCGCAGCTCCGCAGCCAGGGCAACCAGCTTGGCCCGTTCCGCGGCGCTCGCCCGGCGGGCAGCACCTGCGGCTGCAATGGGCTCGACGGCGATGCGCAGCTCCGTGAGGCTGCTGTACTGGATGTCGCGCCGGACAGAGCCGAGGCGCCAGCGCACCAGCTTGGGATCGAAGACATTCCACAGCCTGCGCTCCTGGACCACGATGCCCACCCGCCGGCGCGAATACACCAGGTTCATGGACTCCAGGACCTTCATGCTGTCCCGCGCAACGGTGCGGGAGATGCCGTACTCCTGCTGGAGGCCCTCAAGGGTCAGCCGGCTGCCCGGAGGAAGGCTCCCTGCCGCGATGGCCGAGCCAACCGCCTCGAGAACGCGTTCATGCATGGCGGGGGAGGCCCCGCCGTCGTGCGCGTCATCCGCGTCCGGTGGTGTCGCCGTCGACATCTTTCCTGCTTTCCTCGGCGCCTGTGCGCCCTCCAATCGTACCGACAAAGTCCCAAAGGTATGACTTGTGACACCAAAAGATAGTATCAATGGTCCAAAATGGTGATACCTTATCTCCCGGCGCAGTTCCCTGTGAGATGCGCAATGAGCGTTCTTCATTTAGCCAACGGCGTCTTCTTCGGAGGTAAACATGCAGTATCCAGCCACGCACCTGGTGGTGATGGGCGTTGCCGGTTCCGGCAAGTCCACCATTGCGGCAGCGCTTTCCCAGCAGCTTGGCTGGGCCTGCGCCGAAGCGGACGAGTTCCACCCCCAGTCCAACATCGACAAGATGACCCAGGGCATTCCCCTACAGGACGGGGACCGCTGGCCCTGGCTGCGGGAAATCCAGGACTGGATGACTGCACATGCCACTGCCGGAAAGAGCACGGTACTCACCTGCTCCGCGCTCAAGCAGAGCTACCGTCAGCTGCTCTCCGACGCCCACGGCCGGGTCCTGTTCATCCACCTCGACGGCGGGGCCGACCTGGTCGGCCATCGCATGCAGGGCCGCGAAGGCCACTTCATGCCGCCCACGCTCCTGCCCAGCCAGCTGGCCGCCTTGGAACCGCTGACCGGCAACGAACTCGCCGCCGGCAGCCTACGCCTGGACATCTCCAACTCCCCGGCGGAGATCGTCGCCGCCGTGCTGGCTGGCCTCACGCTTCCCGTGGGTCCGGCGCCGAGCGCCCGCCTGGAGCCCAGCGCCAGCTGAGCCCGGCGCCTGCTGAGCCGGCCCAATTTTCCCCAAATATTTCATTATTTCTGTTTCAAAGGAGAACCATGGTCATCGAAGGATGGACCCAGACGCTGGGTGCAGGCCCCCTGCTGCTCATCGCCGCGGCATCGATCGTCGCGCTGCTGTTCCTGATCATCAAGCTGCGGATGCACGCACTCGTGGCCCTGATCGTGATCAGCCTCGCGACGGCATTCGCCACCGGAATCCCCGCCAACAAGGTGGTGCCGGTGCTGATCGACGGCTTCGGGACCACGCTGGGCACCGTGGCGCTGCTCGTGGGACTGGGCGCCATGCTCGGCCGCATCGTTGAGACCAGCGGCGGCGCCAAGGTGCTGGCCGACTACCTGATCGGCGTGTTCGGCGAAAAGCGTGCCCCGTTCGCCCTGGGCCTCGCCTCCCTGATCTTCGGCTTTCCCATCTTCTTCGACGCCGGCCTGGTGGTCATGCTGCCCGTCGTCTTCGCCGTGGCCCACCGCCTGGGCGGGGGAGTGCTGCGCTACGGCCTCCCCGCCGCCGGTGCGTTCTCCGTGATGCACATTTTCCTGCCGCCGCACCCGGGCCCGGTCTCCGCTGCCGCCTTCTTTGATGCCAACATCGGCCTGGTCCTGATCGCCGGCCTCATCACCGCCATCCCCACCTGGTACGTCACCGCCTACCTGTTCGGCCTGTGGACCGGCAAGAAGCTGGTCCTCCCGGTGCCGGAAATCCTGGGCCACGCCAGTGCTGAGGCCGAGTCCCACCCGCCGCGCTTCCGCACCATCATCGGCCTGCTGCTCCTGCCGCTCGTCCTGATCTTCATCAACACCGGCCTGAACACCCTTGCCTCGTCCGGAGCGCTCTCCGAAGCCGTCCGGAACGAGCAGTGGTTCCAGGTCCTGCGCACCATCGGCGAAACCCCGGTGGCCCTGCTGATCGCCGTCCTGGTCGCCGTGTTTGTTCTGGGAGCCCGCCGCGGCAAGGATGCTGGCGCCATCGAGAAGCTGCTCGAATCCTCGCTGGGGCCGGTCTGCTCCGTCATCCTGATCACCGGCGCCGGCGGCATGTTCGGCGGCGTGCTCCGCGCCTCCGGCATTGGCGACGCACTGGCCGATGTCCTGGGCAACCTGGGCATCCCGCTGATCCTGGCCGGCTTCCTGATCGCCGCCATCCTGCGCATCGCCCAGGGTTCCGCCACCGTGGCCCTGACCACCACCGCTGGCCTGATCGCCCCGGCCGTGGCCACCGCCGGACTGACCGGTATGCAGGTCGCCGCCCTGGTTATCGCCGTGGCAGCAGGCTCCGTGGTGGTCTCCCACGTCAACGACTCCGGCTTCTGGCTGGTGGGCCGCTTCTTCGGCATGGACGTCAAGACCACCCTGCGGACCTGGACCGTCATGGAAACCCTCATCGGCGTGATGGGCTTCGCCATCGCCGCGGCCCTCTTCCTGCTCGCTGGCGTGGCGGGTTAACGCTCTGACTCCAGCCACGGCTGACTGAAGTACGACGGCGGGGCGTCCAGAGAAATTCTGGCGCCCCGCCGTCGTCGTAATACTGTTCCGCCGCTACTTGCGCGGTTTGGCTGCCTTGGGCGCTTTCGGCGGGAGCCCCGCGACGTACTCGAAGGCCTTCTCCACCCACGCGCTTGCTCGCGCGTCGCCACCCTCACCCTCGGCGTTCCACACCTCCGGCAGCCCGGTGTAGCCGCCCATGGGCCGCTCCGCCGGGCCGAACGGGACGGTCCGCTCGGTGCTTTCGAGCTCCTGCCGGTCGGCGTCGGAGAGCTTCACGCCGATCGTGGAGCCGAATAGTCCGGCGAACATGTTGCCGTTGACGAAGGCGCCCAGGTTGCCGAACATCGGCTTGACCACCACCTCGGGGCTGTCCGGCACTACTGAGCGGAAGCGCTCCTTGGCTTCGTCGGACGCTTTGGCCATCTCCATTGGCATTCTCCCAGGGTTGCGGTGTGATTCCTTGTGCAGCTTATGCCCGCCGGTGCGCCGTGGACAGAATTGCCGTACCGCTAGGCTTGCAGGAGTCCGCACTCACCTCCCAGGTTCCACCCAACCAAAGGACATCCCTTGACCCAACGCACCATCGTGATCACCGGCGCCAGCGACGGCATTGGCGCGGCAGCCGCGCGGACGCTGACCCAGGCAGGCGACCGGGTGGTCGTCGTCGGCCGTTCCGAGGAGAAGACGCAGGCCATCGCGAAGGAACTCAACGCCGACTACTTCGTCAGCGACTTCGCCGAGCTGGACCAGGTCCGCACGCTCGCCGCCCAGCTGAGGGACGATTACGACAGGATCGACGTCCTGGCCAACAACGCCGGCGGCATCATGGGCAAGCACCAGCTCACCGTGGACGGCAACGAGTCCACCTTCCAGATCAACCACCTGGCGCCGTTCCTGCTTACCACCGAGCTGATGGACGTCCTCACCGCCAGCAACGCCAAGGTCATCAACACCGCCAGCGCGGCCAACGGCTTCGGCAAAATGGACCTCTTCGACCTCAAATCGGAGCACACCTACTCCACCAACCGCGCCTACGGCACCGCCAAACTCGCCAACATCCTCTTCACGTCCGAGCTGCACCGCCGCTTCGGCGAGCACGGAATCACGACGGCGGCGTTCCACCCGGGCGTGGTCCGCACCAACTTCGCGGCCGAGTCCACCAGCCCCATGCGGCACGCCTACAAGACGCTCCTCAACCGCTTTATGCTCACCCCGGACCAGGGCGCCGACACCCTCCTCTGGCTCAGCAACGGCACCGCCGGAACCGACTGGATCTCCGGCGCCTACTACGCCAAGCGAGCCCTGGCCAAGGCCAACGCCCAGGCGTACGACGCCGAGCTGGCGCAGGGTTTGTGGGAGGCCAGCGAGGAGCTCGTCGCACGCTAGGCCGGGGCCTTAGCCTCGATCCACCGATCCGCCTGGGCGGATGAGCTGAATTCGGTTTCGGCTCGTTGTGCGGGCGAAGGGCGTGCTGGGGTGCCGGGCCTCGCTG
>NZ_JAMXBJ010000011.1 GCF_023913755.1 Pseudarthrobacter cellobiosi | reverse complement strand
TGGGTTCTAGACAAGCTCCATTTTCCTTGAAAAGACGGGCATTCTCGGTTTAAACCGCCGTCGGCGCCCCGAGCAACATCGGTGGATCAAGGCTTAGGTACATTGACACGGGTGGTCGCATCACCATCAGGCGACGCTGTGCTGATTCATGAGAAGCCGAAGACCAGCGGGAAGATCACAACCACGATCGCGGCCCTGGCCCCGTAGACCGGGAGGTACCGCGTCTGCCCGCGCTCGAGCACCTTCGCGCAAAGCACGGGTGCTGCGGTGGCGCCAGGAAGCCGCCAGGACGTGCATTCCCTCCTTCAAATCCGGCTTTCGGCCCTCCCCGGGGCGCAGTGCTTGCCCCGCTCGTTGAAACGCCGCTGGACTCCGGTTGTCGTTCCGATCGAAGGTATTGACCCGGTTCCCGCTAGGGGCTACCGTGACGCCGTGGCCACGGCCACGGCCATGACAGGAGGACCATGAGGATCCGCGCAACGGTTTCGAGGCCGGGCGCCAAGCGCCAAGCGTCGCAACCTGTCTGGCCGTCCCAGCCTGGTCGACCGGGCTCGCACGCGACGGCGTGCTGCCGACCCTGAGAAAGGACGCCTCATGAGAAGGCTCCAATTGGAATCGCGCACCGAGCTGGAGTCTCCGGCTTCGAAGGTCTTCGACTTCGTCGCAGACCACACAAACGCGCCCCGATGGCAAAGCGGCATCGATGAGATACGACGCATCACGCCGGGTCCTATCGGCGTTGGCACGGAACATGAACTAACGCGGCGATTCGCAGGGATGAAGGTGGTCGCCCGCAACCGCTTCACCGCCTACGAGCCCGGCCGCTTCGTCGCCTTCGAGATTCCTTCTGGCAAGATGACCGGAGTCGCCTCCTATCTGGTCGAGCCCACGGGTGCCAACAGCTGTCGGCTCATCAGCAACGTGGATTTCCAAGTGGCCGGGCTAGCCCGGTTCGCCATTCCCCTTCTGAAGCGGATATTCAAGCGGGACGACGAGAAGGCCCTGGCCAGGCTCAAGGTCCTTATGGAGCACCCTTAGCGATTGATTGTTCCCCGGTGTCGACGCACCGCCACCTCGACGAAAAAGGGAGGGCTAAGGGGCGGGATCGGCGTTCCGTTTTGTCGGCCGATAGCCGGCGATTGCGGCGCGGACGTCGCCCTCCTCGTGTTCGCCCTTCTTCTTGCCGAACGGCAGAACTTTTAGCAGCGGGTGCACGATAGCCATGACGAGGAGGCCCCATGCGAGTCCGAGGAAGGCCGAGCACAGGGTGTTCACGAGCCAGGCCAGGAAGCCGCCCACCACCGGGATCCCGACGAAGGGGGCCTCGAGGACATGGACGAAGTCATAGGGCGCGTGCCAGCCGAGGTCGTATGCTCCCTGCAGCATGATGTGGCCACCAACCCAAAGCATGGCGATGGTCCCAATAAGGGTGATCGCAGCAAGCACTGAGGGCATCCCCTTGACGAGCAGCTCGCCGAAGCGCTGGGAGCCCGCGGAATCCTTGGCGGCCAGGTGAAGGCCGACGTCGTCCATCTTGACGATGAGTGCAACGGCACCATAGACGAGCACCGTGATCACGAGGGCAACAACGACCAGAATGAGAGCCCGGACCCACAAGGACTCGTCGGCCACCTCGTTCATCGAGATGACCATGATCTCGCAGGACAAGATGAAGTCGGTGGTGATGGCGCCCTTGGTAACCTTCGCCTCCGCCTCCGGTCCCCGTTCGACTGCCGGCGCATCTTCGTCCGCGGAGTGGTGTCCGCGGAGCTTGTGCCAGGCCTTCTCGGCACCCTCGTAGCAGAGGTACGTGCCGCCCGCCATAAGGATGAACGGGATGGCCCATGGGACGAAGGCGCTGATGAGCAGCAGGGCAGGCAGGATGATCAACAGTTTGTTGCGGAGCGAGCCCCAGAAGATCCGCTTGATCATCGGCAGTTCGCGGGACGGGTCCGCCCCCGACACGTACTGCGGGGTGACGGCGGCGTCATCGATTACCACGCCGGCGGCCTTGGCCCCCGCTTTGGCCGCTCCGGCAGCGACGTCGTCCACCGAGGCGGCCGCTATGCGGGCCAGGGCTGCGACGTCGTCCAGCAGGGCGACGAGACCGCCGCTCACAGATCGCCCCGGTGCTGCTCGAGGGCGGACGGCTGAGTGCGGATGCCTCGGTCGAGGCGTGTGATTGGCATGTTTGGAGTATATCGACGGCGGGCCTTCGCTAGCCCGCCACCGCCGCCTTCGCGCTGCGAGGCCTTCATCCACTCGCTCAGCCACGGAGCCCTGCTGGCCGCCTCGATCAGCGAGTCACAAGAGATGTGCGCGCGACCTGACTAGTTAGCAGGCTTTCATACGGACGGCCAGTTCGCGGCGCCCGGTCCGTCTAACAAAGCGCTGGCGCTGCTCTGAGGCACCACCACGTGGACGGCATTGCGCTGGACGGTGAAGTCGGTTGGCGTGGTGGTCGCGATCTCGCCGTCGAGGTTCACCGGCAGCGGCTGCTCGGTGACCAGCCGGACGCTTCGGCTGGTGAGGTGGTACACCCGGTCGTGTTCAATGAAGCTTCCGTCCTTGAGGAACCGCGCGATACTCACGTGTTCTCGCAGCGGCCCCGCCAGGATGGCGTAGATGTCAAGGGTGTGGTCATCGATCCCTGCGGTGGGGGAGACCGTGTTGCCGCCTCCGTAATGCCGGCCGTTGCCGACGGCCACCTGAAGCAGGTTGTCGAGCTCCAGCGGCTTGTGGTCCCCGTCGGGGAACTCAAGACGGGCTCCGAACGCCTTGTGCCCGCCATAAGCGCGCAGGGTGGCAATGCCGTAGGCCAATGGCCCGATGTACCGCTTCAGGCGGGGGCTGAGCGCTTCGGTAACAGCCACCGACAGGCCCACGGACGCGACGTTGAGGAATGGCTCGCCGTTGGCCCGGCCGAGGTCGATGTCCACCACCTTCCCTTCTGCGACGGCAGCGCACGCCTCGGCAAGATTGTTCGGTATCTCCAGCGTGCGGGCGAAGTCGTTGGCGGTGCCCAGCGGAAGAACACCGAGCACAACGTTGGTGCCGGCAACCCGACCGGCGGCGTAGGACACAGTCCCGTCGCCGCCGCCGACAACCACCAGGTCGTGCCCGTCCGCAAGCACCCGATCAAGCGTCCCGGTCAGCTCGCCCCCGGACAGCACATGGTGCACGGCGGAGATCGGCACGCCTGCCTTTCGCATCGTGTCCACCGCAAGTTCGTGTGCCGCCCCTCGGCGTGATCCGGCGTTGATCACAACGGCGGCAGAGCGTGCGTCCCGGGCAGCCTTCATGTGGAACATGTTAGGCGGCGGACCTGTGAATCAGCCCGCCACAGCCGCCTTCGCCGCTTGCTTGGCTTTCATCCATTCGCTCATCCACGGAGCGCGGACGCTCGACGTGATGCGGCAGTCGGCCACGAAGGTTCCCTTGGCGCCGGCGTCGATCCAGTCCGTGAGCGCGGAAAGGTCCGCCAGTGAGCGGATGATCGCCGACTCGGCACCGAGCGCGCGGCCGATGCCGCTGAAGTCCACTTCGGGGATCAGCATCGGCTTTTCGGTCAGGCCCTGGGAGCCGTACTGGTGGATTTCGGCTCCGTAGGCGGCATCGTTGTAGATCACGACGACGGCGCTGCTCGCCGCACCAATGAGCGATTCGAGGTCGGACAGGCCCATCAGGAAACCGCCGTCGCCGGAGGCCAGCACCAGGGTGCGGCCGTCCTCCACGGCCCGGGCCGCCCCGACGGCGCTGGCAAGGCCGAGCCCGATGGCCTGGTAGGCGGTCCCAACCATGACCAGGTCCTGGGGCCTCGGGATGCGCCAATACATGGGTGCCCAGCCGACGAAGTGCCCGCCGTCCTGGACCACCGTGCGGCGCTCCGGCAGCACGGCATCCAGTGCCGTGGCCAGGGAGCGCGGGTCCAGCCGGCCGTCCGGGGTCTCGTCGGAGCCTGGGTGGTGGGCCGGGCCTTCGGCCAGGCGCTTGCGGGCTTCCGCGCGCCAGGCTTCTGCGCGGCTGGCGTTCGGCGAGGCCGGGCCATCCAGCATCCTCAGGATGCGTCCCGCAGCGGACTTCACATCCGCGCTGACGAACGTATCCACCCGGGGGTGCGTCGGCTGCAGGGCGGCATCGATCTGGATGACGGTGCTGTCCGGGCCGAGCAGGTGCCCGAACCGCATGGTGAAGGGGCTCAGGCTTGCCCCGGCCACGAGAACCACATCGGCCTCGCCCATGAGCCCCGCCGCAGTGTCCGTGCCGAAGCCGCCCGCGACGCCGAGGTATCCCTCGCCTTGGAGGAGGTTGAGCGCCAGGGCGGTTCCGGCGGTCAGCGCGCCCAGGCGGTCGGCGAGCTCCCGGAGCTCCGGGCCGGCTCCGGCGAGATGCGCACCGCGGCCGGCGAGGATCAGCGGCCGCTTCGCCCCGGCGAGCAGGCGGGCTACCTGCCCGAGACCGCCGTCGACGTCGTCCATCACCTGAGGTGCCAACGGCGCCGGAAGTTCCTCGTCCGCTGCCTCGAGTGCCACGAGGTCGTAGGGGATGGCAATGACGACGGCGGTCCGCTTGGTGAGCGCGTATTCCACCGCCTGCCGCGTGATGGAGTCCGCGGCTTCGCGTGTGACGGTGAAGGTCGCCGCGCCCAGGCCCGCGGCGATTGCCGCCTGGTCCACGTCCCAAGGCCGCGCGCCACTGCTCGGAGCGTCCCCCGTGACCAGCACAACGGGGATTTGCGCCTGGACCGCCTCTGCGAGGGCGGTGAGTGCATTGGTGAAGCCGGGGCCGTAGGTGGTGGTGCCCGCTGCGAGGCGTCCTGACGTTCGGTAGTAGGCGTCGGCCGCGGCGATGGCGGCGCCTTCATGGCGGACGGGGGAGAAGCGGAGGCCCAGCTTTTCCGCGGCGTCCAGGAAGTAGACGTTTCCGTTGCCCATAACGCCGAAGACATCGCTGAGATAGCTGCTGAGAACCTGCGCCACACGGCCGGAGACGGTAAGTGAAGTCATGCAGGAATCATCTGATCAGGTCACCAGATAGGCAAGAGAGGCGAATTTGCTTGGGATATTTGGCAGAATAATGCAGGCACAAATGAAAATTTGCCCACTTGTGGCGTGCATCACCCGCACTTAGGAGGAAGGGCGGGATTCCTGCTCCGACAGCCGGCTCAGGAGGCCGTCGTAGCGGGGCGGCATGAGTTCCAGCACGGAAATGGCTGTGCTGGTCCGTTGGATTCCCTCGATTTCCAGGATCTTGTTGGTGATGCGGTAGAGATCGGCCGTACCGCGTGCCACCACCTTGGCCATGAGGTCCGCGTCCCCGGTGGTGGCGTGCACCTCGATGACCTCGGGGATCGCGGCGAGCCCGTCTTCCACCGCACCTGTCCGGGTCTGGCTGATGGATAGTGAGAGGAAGGCCATCAGGTCATAGCCAAGCGCGGCGGGATCCAGCCTCCGGCTGAAGGAGCGGAGGGCGCCGCTGCGCTCGAGCCGTGCCAGCCGGGCATGGACCGTGTTCCGTGCGACGCCGAGCGTCCGCGAGAGTGCCAGGGCGCTGGCTTCTGGATCCTTGTCGAGGGCCAGGATGATCCTGCCGTCGAGGGAATCCACAGCGCGAGGGTTCGGGATGGTCATATTTTCACCACAGACAGTAGAAGTTGAGCAGAAGTCCCAATGGGTTGAGCGTATCTTGCAATGTGGGCGGGGTCACAACATGATCGTTCCTCATGACCCGTGATCAGCTCCTGACCGCACCGGACACCGCGCTCCCCACCCTTCGTGGCGCGGTGGCCGGCCTCCCGCCCTACGTCCCGGGCCGGCGCAGCGCCGGCACGGACATCGCAGCCCTCGCCAGCAACGAAAGCCACTACGAACCACTGCCCGCGGCCGCCGCCGCGGTGGCCGCAGCGGCCGGTACGATGAACCGCTACCCTGACAGTGCCGTCGTCGAACTCCGTGAACGGATTGCCCGCCACCTGGGCGTCACGGCCGGAGAGGTCGCGGTGGGACCCGGCAGCGTGGGCGTCCTCCAGCAGATCATTACCGGCCTTTGCGATGCTGGGGATGAAGTGATCTTCGCCTGGCGTTCATTCGAGGCCTACCCCATCCTGGTTGAGCTGGCAGGCGCCAAGCCGGTCCGTATTCCGCTGGATGACGCTGAGGGCCACGACCTCGATGCCATGGCCGTGGCTGTCACCGCCCGCACGAAGGTGATCCTGCTCTGCACCCCCAACAATCCGACCGGTGTGCCGATCAGGCACGAACGGATCGAGGCGTTCCTGCAGTCCGTCCGCCCGGACATCCTCGTGGTGATCGATGAGGCCTACGTGGAATACGCCGAAGCGGGCAGCGGCCCCGATTCCCTGGCGCTCTACCGGCAGTACCCGAACGTCTGCATCCTGCGCACCTTCTCGAAGGCCTACGGACTCGCCGGCCTGCGCGTTGGATACGCCGTGGCGAAGCCGGGCATCGCTGAGGGGCTGCGACGGACCGCCCTTCCCTTCTCGGTGAGCGCGCTGGCCCAGAAGGCGGCCGTCGTATCGCTGGACGCCGTGGAGGAGATGGAAGCGAGGGTCGCCGAGGTCAGGCAGGAGCGCGCCCGGATGGCCGCGCAGCTGGAGGCCCAGGGCTGGAAGCTGCAGGCGAGCCAGGGCAACTTCCTGTGGATCCGTGCGGATGAAAATTTGCTCGCGAGGCTGGTGGACGCGTTTGACCGCACCGGCATCCTGGTCCGGGCGTACCCGGGCGACGGTGTGCGGATCACCGTTGCCGATCCCGCCTCCAACGACCGTGTGCTCCGGCTCCTGGCAGCCCACGCAGCCTGACAACCGACTGACCTTTCGCACCAATCTGTCCTACAACCAGAGGAATCCCCATGGAACAACAGACAAAGACGTCTGCCCGCGCCCTCGGCGCGGCCCTCAAACCCCGCCAGCTCACCATGATGGGCCTCGGCAGCGCCATCGGGGCCGGCCTCTTCATCGGCTCAGGCGCCGGCATCCAGGCCGCCGGGCCGGCGGTGCTGATCTCCTACCTCGTGGCCGGCACCCTCATCATCCTGGTGATGTGGGCCCTCGGCGAGATGGCCGCCGCCAACCCGGACAGCGGTGCCTTCTCCGTCTACACGGCCAAGGCCTACGGGCCGGTGGCCGGTGCCACCGTGGGCTGGCTGTGGTGGCTGCAGCTGGTGGTGGTCATCGCGGCCGAAGCGCTCGGCGCGGCAGGCCTGCTGGCCACCATCTTCCCGGCCCTGCCGGTGTGGCTGATGGCCTTCGTGTTCATCGTGGTGCTCACCGCTGTGAACCTCACCAGTGTGAAGAACTTCGGCGAGTTTGAGTTCTGGTTCGCGCTGCTCAAGGTGGCAGCGATTGTCGCGTTCCTCCTGGTGGGCGCTGCCCTGCTCTTCGGCTGGCTGCCGGGCGTCCAGTCGCCGGGTCTCTCCAACTTCACGGGTGCCGGATTCGCACCCAGCGGTTTTGCCGGTATTGCCACGGCACTCTTTGTGGTGGCATTCGCGTTCGGCGGCACCGAGATCGTCTCGGTGGCAGCAGCTGAAACCGCGGAACCGGCCCGCAGTGTGAAGAAGGCAGTCCGGACGGTGCTGTGGCGCATCCTGGTGTTCTACATCGGTGCGATCTTCGTGATCGCGGCGGTGGTGCCCGTGGGTTCAGCGGGGCTGAAGAGCCCGTTCGCCGCGGTGCTGGACGCCGCCGGCATGCCCGGCGCAGCCACCGCTATCACCCTGGTCGCCGTCGCAGCACTGCTCTCCGCCCTCAACGCCAATCTCTACGGTGCCTCGCGGATGGCGTACTCGCTGGCCGAGCGCGGTGAAGCGCCTCGCCTGTTTGCTTCAGTGTCGAAGGCCCGGGTTCCGGTGGCCGCGGTCCTGGCCAGCGTCGCCTTCGGCGTTGTCACGGTGGTGCTGGAGCTGGCCTTCCCCGAGAAGGTCCTGCCCGTCCTGCTCAACATTGTGGGCTCGACCTGCCTGCTGGTGTGGACGTCCGCGCTCCTCGCCCAGCTCGCGCTGCGTCTCCGGGCCGACCGCGAGGGAACGGCGCTTCCCCTGCGGATGCCCGGCTTCCCGTGGCTCACGGTGTTTGGTCTGGTCATCCTCGCGGCGATCTTCACGGTGGGATTCATCGGCGAGGACTCCCGTCCCCAGCTCCTGAGCACTTTCGGGCTCGTGGCGCTTCTGGCGGTGGCGAACTGGCTTCACCACCGATCCGGGAAGGTTGCGTCCGTCGTCGAATCCTCGGATGGTGCCAAGCAACCGGTGCTCATCGACTGAATCAGGCGCTGAACCGCTTCAAGGGTTCTTTGCGCGAGAAGGGCGCGTCCGGCTTTGCGGGCGCGCCTTTCTGCAACTAGTACTTTCTGCATCGAGTACCAGGCCAACGCGCTGACTGTCTTAAACTTGTGCCTGCCGAAAATAGTACATACGCAATTCAGACCTGGGGCTAGAAACTTTGAGAACGACTTGGCTCTACGGCCCTAGGGCGTGTCTCCTAATAGGGTGCTCCAGATGACGACGGCGTGCAGAACGGTCGCTGAGCGGTAGGTGAGGGCCAGTTTGTCGTAGCGGGTGG
>NZ_JAMXBJ010000009.1 GCF_023913755.1 Pseudarthrobacter cellobiosi | reverse complement strand
AACGTGGGAGAAGTCCACCCCGTTCGGACCCGCCCTGGTCACGCAGGACGAATTCACCGCCGGCCCGCTGATGACCAGCGCCGTGGACGGGGAAATCCAACAGCAGACCCCCACCAGCGACCTGGTCTTCACGCCCGAATTCCTGGTCTCCTACATCTCCGCGATCATCACCCTGAACCCGGGCGACGTCATTGCAACCGGTACCCCGGGCGGTGTGGGCCACGCCCAGGAACCCAAGCGGTACCTGCAGGAAGGCCAACTCCTGGTAACCACCATCGAGGGCCTGGGCCAGCTGAACAACCGCGTGGTCAAGGAAGCCTGATGACCGCACGCGAAGACCAGAGCACGGACCCGGAGCTGCTCGAGGGCCTGCTCCAGGCCCGGCGCGGGACCGCGTTCTTCGCCCGGAAACTCAACGAGCTCTCGGACGCGGACCTCGACGGGGATTCGCTGCTGCCGGGCTGGACCCGCCGGCACTTGGTGGCACATGTCGGATACAACGCCCGCGCCATCGCACGGCTCATCGAATGGGCCGCAACAGGGGTGGAGACACCCATGTACGCCTCCCCCGAGGCCCGCAACCACGAAATCGAGTTCGGGGCAACCCTGCCGCCGATTGCGTTGCGGCACCTCTTTGACCACTCCGCAGTGCACCTGAACGTGGAATGGCGCGACCTGCCCGCCGAGGCCTGGCACCACAAAGTTAAGACCGCCCAAGGGCGGATCGTTCCGGCTGAGGAAACGGTGTGGATGCGCACCCGCGAAGTCTGGACCCACGCCGTTGACCTGGACAACGGCGCCACATTCGCCGACATCCCCGCAACCGTCCTCGAACGGCTCCTGCAAGACATCACCGGAGCCTGGAAAACCCGGGGCACTGATGCCGGGCTGCTCGTCAAAGTCACGGGCACGGAGCTAACGTTCGGCGACCCCACCGCTGAGAACCCAACCCTCATCACCGGAACCCTGCCCGGCCTCGCCCAATGGGCCGCCGGCCGTGGCACTGAGGGTGTGCACGTTGCCGGGTCGGGCGTCGGCAGCACCGTCCCGGCCGCGCCCAAGTGGATCTAGGCTGAAGGGCTTTTTCGATGACGAGAATGCTAATTATTGGGCCTCCGGGTTCGGGCAAGGGAACGCAGGCGGAGCGGATCTCCGAACGCCTCGGCGTTATTGCGATCTCCACCGGCGATATCTTCCGGGCCAACGTCAAGGGTGAGACGCCGCTGGGCGTCGAGGCCAAGAAGTACATGGATGCCGGCGATTTCGTTCCGGACAGCGTCACCAACAAGATGGTCCGTGACCGCCTGAGCGAGGCCGACGTCGAAAACGGCTTCCTCCTGGACGGCTACCCGCGCACCACGGCGCAGGTGGACTACCTTGACGGGATCCTCGCGAACAGCGAAGAAAAGCTCGACGTCGTCCTGCAGCTCACGGCCGACGACGAGGAACTCGTCTCCCGCCTTTTGGGCCGTGCCAGGGAAACGGGCCGGAGCGACGACAACGAAGCCGTGATCCGCCACCGCCTGGACCTGTACCACGAGCAGACCGAGGCCGTTGTGGCCAAGTATGCCGAACGCGGCATCCTGACCCAGGTTGACGGCATCGGCGGCATCGACGAAGTAACAGACCGCGTCATGCAGGCGATCAAAGGAGCCCAGGCAGTTTAGCCAAATCCCTCCATGCCTCATTTCACGGCTCCACATGGTGCAAGGAGGACACGCTCAGAATCATCCGATCGAGTCGGTAACCAAGAACGGCGCCCGGCACTCGCTTTTGCGGGTTCCGGGCGCCGTGCTTTGTCTTGAGGCTGCCTGCTGCTTAGGCCAGGGCTGCGATGGTGCGGTTCTCGCTGCGGCCGAAGACCAGGGCGTCGATGGAGAACCGGCCTGCCCCGACGATGGCGAGGGCTGCCGCGCCGGCCGCGAGGACGAGCACCAGTTCGTATCCGCCTTTATCAGCGAAGATGCCGGCCGGCGCGTGGACCAGGAACAGGGCTCCGAGCATGTCCAGTGCCAGGAGGGCGGCCACTGGGCGGACCAGTACGCCAAGAATGATGGCGGCGCCCCCAAGGAGTTCCAGAAAGCCGATGGCGGGAGCAACCAGCTGAGCAGCCGGTACCCCCATCTGAACGAAAGCGGCCTGCGTGCCCGGGATGGTGTATTCAAAGATCTTCTGCCAGCCGTGGGCAAAGAAGACAACGCCCACGGCCAGGCGCAGGACTGTACGGGCGAGATTGGACTGCGTGGCAGCGGGATAGACCGGAGAAGTCATGGGATCGTTCCTTTTGTCTTGGCTTCCTGAAGGGGGCGGTTCAAGCCCGGCCTTCGGAAGTTTAGTTGATGTTTCAAGTACCACTCCAAGGGTCAATGGTTGTTGCGTCAACTAATTTGTCGACTGTGCGCAGTATTTTCCGAGCGGGACTGGCGAGGGGGCTCATGCAGTCACGTCATGACGGCGATAGAGGGGCGCCATAGCCGCATCAGGATCCAGCTTCCCCAAGAGGGCATCGGCGATCCCCCGGAGCTGGCCGAGCTGTTCGGGAGTGAGGGCGTCAATGACGTGACTGCGGACGTTTGCCACATGGCCCGGCGCGGTTTCCAGGATTTTGCGCCATCCATCATTGGTGATGTGGGCGTTGGTTGCACGCCGGTCCTCGGGGCAAGGAAAGCGCTCCATTAGGCCGCGCGCCTCGAGCCGCTTGACGACGTGGGACAGGCGGGGCAGCGTGGCGCTGGTCTGGGCCGCCAGGGCGGTCATGCGCAGGGTCCGATCAGGGGCTTCGGAGAGCATCGCGAGCACGTAGTACTCAAAACTGGTCAGGTCCGCGTCACGGCGCAGCTGGGAGTCCAACACATTGGGCAGCAGCTCGACAACCGTATACAGCCGCACCCAGGCAGCCAATTCGTCTCTTGTAAGCCAGTTCGTTTCCATGGCTCCATTCTCTCCGAAGTTGGTTGTTGCGACAACTAACTTTAGCCGCTACTATTTAGTTGAAGCCTCAACCAACCAGGGTTCGAAACGAAGGAGACCGTAATGACCACTGTAAGCATCCTCGGAACAGGCAACATGGGCACGGCCATAGCCGGCATCGTTGAAAAAGGCGGCAACACCGTCCAGGTCCTCGGCAGCGAGGACACTGCCCAGACGGTCACCGGTGAGATTGTCGTCCTGGCCGTTCCCTACCCCGCCGTGCAGGAGATCCTGGCCCAGCGTGCTGACCAGCTCGCCGGCAAGATCATCGTGGACATCACCAACCCGTTGAACTTTGAAACCTTCGACTCCCTGACCGTGCCGGCTGATTCCTCGGCCACTGCCGGGATCCAGGCCGCGCTTCCGAACTCCAGCGTGGTGAAGGCCTTCAACACCACCTTCGCAGCCACCCTGGCCGCGGGCGAGATCGCCGGGCAGCCCACCACCGTGCTGATCGCCGGGGACGACACTGACGCGAAGTCCCGGCTCGCCGAGGTCATCACGGCCGGCGGCCTGCGCGCCATTGATGCCGGCTCACTGCGGCGGGCACGTGAGCTGGAGGCAAAGGGCTTCCTTCAGATCGCTCTGGCCGCCAGCGAGAAGATCTCTTGGACTGGAGGATTCGCCGTCCAGGCATGACCCAACGGTCAGCCCAACCCCGCAGCATCGCATCACCGGGAGCCGCCCTGCCTTCATTCTGGCCGGCTCCCGAGGCACGCTCATGGCCCCAAACAGAGAAAGAATTACCTCCGATGCCAGTCTCCCCCGTCCGGCTGAACCACGCCGTACTATTCGTCACCGACCTTGACCGGGCCGAGCGCTTCTACACCCACGTCTTCAGCATGGAAGTGGTCGCCCGCGAACCGGCTGCGAACGCTGCATTCCTGCGGCTGCCCCGCTCCGGCAACCACCACGACCTCGGCCTCTTCGGCGTAGGCGCCGCCGCGGCGCCTAAGGTGCGTGGCGGCGTCGGGCTCTACCACCTCGCGTGGCAGCTGGACACCATCGAGGAGCTCGCCGAGGCCCGCAGGACCTTGACGGACGCTGGCGCATACACCGGTCAGTCCAGCCGTGGCGCCACCAAGAGCGTCTACGGCGCAGATCCGGACGGCAACGAGTTCGAACTTATGTGGATGCTTCCCCGGCAGCATCGGGGCGAGTATGAGAACGCCGCTCCCGTCGAGCCGCTGGAGCTCGACGCCGAACTGGCCCGATGGTCCGGCGTGCCCACCGCCGGCCGCATCGCCACAGCCAGCGCTGAGGAGGACAACTCATGAATGACGATTTCGGCAAACCTACAGTCGTCTGGCACAGCCCTGACGCCCCCGACCGTCCCCTTGTGGTCCTATTGCACGGACGCGGCGCCGACGAGACCGGCATCATTGGCCTAGCCGGACACCTGCCAACCGGACCATCGTACGCAGCCGTCCGCGCACCGATCCCCGCCGGAGGCGGATACGCCTGGTTCGCCAACCGCGGAATCGGCCGTCCGGTCGCGGAGTCCCTCACTCAGACCATGGCTTGGTTCCGGGAGTGGCTCGACCAAGCGGCACCCGCGGGCCGCCAGGTCATACTCGTTGGCTTCAGCGGCGGCGCCGCGTTCGCCGGTGGTCTGCTTCTGGCCGATCCGCAGCGCTTCGCCGGCGCTGCAATCCTGTACGGAACGTTACCGTTCGACGCCGGCGTCCCAACCTCACCTGCGCGCCTGGCCGGAGTGCCGGTCTTTATAGCCCAGGGCGAAACGGACACAGTCATCCCCCGCGAACTGCTGGACCGCACCTGGACCTACCTGCTCGGCGATTCCGGCGCCCCCAGCTACGCACGCCGCGACCCCGGCGGCCACGGGCTCACCAACACCACCGTTGCCGAGCTCGGCGGCTGGATCGCAGAGCGGCTGCAGTTCCTCGCCCTCCGCAGAATTCTGCCCTCCGGGCCCGGCGGGTGGGATACCCTTCCCGGCGGGGAGCTTCCGGCCCGCCAAGGTTCCCGGCCCGACGTTTCCTGGTCGATTCCCCAGGAGCAACGCTCCGACAACAGCCCCCTCAATATCCGAGAGCAACTCCTCAGCAGCATCACGGCCTTGCCAGGGGTAACCGCCCGTCAGTCAGCCATCTCCGTACCCGGCGCATCTGGCTTCATGGTCGAACGGGGGCCGGGGGCGCCGCTTGATGCGTTCCTCGTGCCACAAGTTGGCGAGTTCGCACACCTTCACCCCGACTACGACGGTTCTCTGCATCTGGCACTGCCGCTGGCGCTGAGCCGCGACGCAATCGCCAAGGGATGGGCCGTCGCCCACCCCCTCGCGGGCATCCGCCTCGCCCGCGGGATGGTTATGATCTACGGGCCACGGAATGCGACCGAACTCGACATCGTCACCGGCATCGTCCAAGCCAGCTTCGCCTACGCCAGTACCTCGTTCCGGGCCAGCGACGGGAGCGCCTGACGTGCCGCGGAGCCAAGTCCGCAGGCCGCCATGGCTCCCGTGCCTTTAGCTTTGGCGTATGGCAGTTCGCACGGTCTGCGAAAGATGCAGCGCCCTCGTATCCGCGCCGCCTGGAAGTTGCATTTGAAGCGGGATGTAGCGCACCGGCCCTTGAGCTGGCTGCGGGCCAGTTCTTGTTCGCCGGCTCAGACCGGGCCTGTTTGAGCGTGGGCTCCCGTGAGAAAATAGTGTGTTGCACACCAACGTATTTGCGCGCGCTG
>NZ_JAMXBJ010000008.1 GCF_023913755.1 Pseudarthrobacter cellobiosi | reverse complement strand
TGTGTCTGTTGTTTGAGAACTCAATAGTGTGCCAAGTTTGTTGATACCAATTTATTGTATTGAATTGGTTGAATTGATTGGATCCGCCACCCCGTGGTGTGGTCTGGTTTTTACAGCTGGTTTCAAATTTTGTGCAGCCATTTTATCCTGTTATTTCCGGGGTTGGTGGTTGTGTCTGTTTTACTTCAACGGAGAGTTTGATCCTGGCTCAGGATGAACGCTGGCGGCGTGCTTAACACATGCAAGTCGAACGATGAACCTCACTTGTGGGGGGATTAGTGGCGAACGGGTGAGTAACACGTGAGTAACCTGCCCTTAACTCTGGGATAAGCCTGGGAAACTGGGTCTAATACCGGATATGACTCCTCATCGCATGGTGGGGGGTGGAAAGCTTTATTGTGGTTTTGGATGGACTCGCGGCCTATCAGCTTGTTGGTGAGGTAATGGCTCACCAAGGCGACGACGGGTAGCCGGCCTGAGAGGGTGACCGGCCACACTGGGACTGAGACACGGCCCAGACTCCTACGGGAGGCAGCAGTGGGGAATATTGCACAATGGGCGAAAGCCTGATGCAGCGACGCCGCGTGAGGGATGACGGCCTTCGGGTTGTAAACCTCTTTCAGTAGGGAAGAAGCGAAAGTGACGGTACCTGCAGAAGAAGCGCCGGCTAACTACGTGCCAGCAGCCGCGGTAATACGTAGGGCGCAAGCGTTATCCGGAATTATTGGGCGTAAAGAGCTCGTAGGCGGTTTGTCGCGTCTGCCGTGAAAGTCCGGGGCTCAACTCCGGATCTGCGGTGGGTACGGGCAGACTAGAGTGATGTAGGGGAGACTGGAATTCCTGGTGTAGCGGTGAAATGCGCAGATATCAGGAGGAACACCGATGGCGAAGGCAGGTCTCTGGGCATTAACTGACGCTGAGGAGCGAAAGCATGGGGAGCGAACAGGATTAGATACCCTGGTAGTCCATGCCGTAAACGTTGGGCACTAGGTGTGGGGGACATTCCACGTTTTCCGCGCCGTAGCTAACGCATTAAGTGCCCCGCCTGGGGAGTACGGCCGCAAGGCTAAAACTCAAAGGAATTGACGGGGGCCCGCACAAGCGGCGGAGCATGCGGATTAATTCGATGCAACGCGAAGAACCTTACCAAGGCTTGACATGAACCGGAAATACCTGGAAACAGGTGCCCCGCTTGCGGTCGGTTTACAGGTGGTGCATGGTTGTCGTCAGCTCGTGTCGTGAGATGTTGGGTTAAGTCCCGCAACGAGCGCAACCCTCGTTCTATGTTGCCAGCGCGTTATGGCGGGGACTCATAGGAGACTGCCGGGGTCAACTCGGAGGAAGGTGGGGACGACGTCAAATCATCATGCCCCTTATGTCTTGGGCTTCACGCATGCTACAATGGCCGGTACAAAGGGTTGCGATACTGTGAGGTGGAGCTAATCCCAAAAAGCCGGTCTCAGTTCGGATTGGGGTCTGCAACTCGACCCCATGAAGTCGGAGTCGCTAGTAATCGCAGATCAGCAACGCTGCGGTGAATACGTTCCCGGGCCTTGTACACACCGCCCGTCAAGTCACGAAAGTTGGTAACACCCGAAGCCGGTGGCCTAACCCCTTGTGGGAGGGAGCTGTCGAAGGTGGGACTGGCGATTGGGACTAAGTCGTAACAAGGTAGCCGTACCGGAAGGTGCGGCTGGATCACCTCCTTTCTAAGGAGCACCTACGGATTGTTCATGCCATGTATGTGGTGTGGGGGGTTTGTCAGGAGTATATGCCCGTTGCGCAGACGATTGTTCTGCGGCGGGTGCTCAAGGGTGGAATATCAACGAATAGCGGCCGCTTGTTTTGCTCCTTGCCCAGTACGGTGGTTGGTTGTCCTTTTGGGATGGCCGGTCTGCCTGGAACGGTGTGGGTGCGGGGTGGGTGGTTTTGTGTTTGGCACACTGTTGGGTCCTGAGGCAACAGGGCCGTCGGGATGGGCTGCAGCTTACGGGTTGTGGTTTGTTTTGTCGGGTTTGTTTGTTTCTGGTTTCCTGGCTGCATCGATCACGCACTTTTGGGTGTGTGGGGTGTGTGGTTTGGGGTTGTTGTTTGAGAACTACATAGTGGACGCGAGCATCTTTTATAAGAAGCAATTTCCAAGAATATGAACCTGGATCTGTCTGCACCTTTTGGTGTGGGTGGTTTCTGTGGTTCTCTCGAAAATTAGCGTTTTTGATCTTTTGTGGTCAAGTTTTTAAGAGCACACGGTGGATGCCTTGGCATTAGGAGCCGAAGAAGGACGTAGGAATCTGCGATAAGCCTGGGGGAGTCGATAACCGGACTTTGATCCCAGGGTCTCCGAATGGGGAAACCCCGCCAGGGGCGCGAGCTGCCTGGTGACCCGCATCTGAACACATAGGGTGCGTGGAGGGAACGCGGGGAAGTGAAACATCTCAGTACCCGCAGGAAGAGAAAACAATAGTGATTCCGTCAGTAGTGGCGAGCGAACGCGGATCAGGCTAAACCGTTCCATGTGTGATAGCCGGCGGGCGTTGCATGGTCGGGGTTGTGGGACTTTCCATACCAGTTCTGCCGGACTGGTGAGGTGTGATGTGCAGGCATAGGTGAACGGTCTTGAAAGGCCGGCCAGAGAGGGTGTGAGCCCCGTAACCGAAATGTTTTGTGCCGCCTGGAGAGTATCCCAAGTAGCACGGGGCCCGAGAAATCCCGTGTGAATCTGTCAGGACCACCTGATAAGCCTAAATACTCCCTAATGACCGATAGCGGACCAGTACCGTGAGGGAAAGGTGAAAAGTACCCCGGGAGGGGAGTGAAACAGTACCTGAAACCGTGTGCTTACAATCCGTCGGAGCAACCTTGTAGTTGTGACGGCGTGCCTTTTGAAGAATGAGCCTGCGAGTTAGTGTTACGTCGCGAGGTTAACCCGTGTGGGGAAGCCGTAGCGAAAGCGAGTCTGAATAGGGCGTTGCAGTGGCGTGATCTAGACCCGAAGCGAAGTGATCTACCCATGGCCAGGTTGAAGCGACGGTAAGACGTCGTGGAGGACCGAACCCACTTCAGTTGAAAATGGAGGGGATGAGCTGTGGGTAGGGGTGAAAGGCCAATCAAACTTCGTGATAGCTGGTTCTCCCCGAAATGCATTTAGGTGCAGCGTTGCGTGTTTCTTGCTGGAGGTAGAGCTACTGGATGGCTAATGGGCCCTACAAGGTTACTGACGTCAGCCAAACTCCGAATGCCGGTAAGTGAGAGCGCAGCAGTGAGACTGTGGGGGATAAGCTTCATAGTCGAGAGGGAAACAGCCCAGACCACCAACTAAGGCCCCTAAGCGTGTGCTAAGTGGGAAAGGATGTGGAGTTGCGAAGACAACCAGGAGGTTGGCTTAGAAGCAGCCATCCTTAAAAGAGTGCGTAATAGCTCACTGGTCAAGTGATTCCGCGCCGACAATGTAGCGGGGCTCAAGTACACCGCCGAAGTTGTGGATTTCAGATATTAGCTAAGCCGCCCCTTGTGGGTTGGTTCAGGCGTCTGGAGTGGTAGGGGAGCGTCGTGTGGGCAGTGAAGTCGCGGTGTAAACCAGCGGTGGAGCCTACACGAGTGAGAATGCAGGCATGAGTAGCGAAAGACGGGTGAGAAACCCGTCCGCCGAATGATCAAGGGTTCCAGGGTCAAGCTAATCTGCCCTGGGTAAGTCGGGACCTAAGGCGAGGCCGACAGGCGTAGTCGATGGACAACGGGTTGATATTCCCGTACCGGCGAAAAACCGTCCATGTTGAACAGGGGATACTAACCGCCCGATGCCTGCCCGCCCACCCTTCGGGGTGATGTGGGTTTTGGTGGAGCGCGGGACCTGATCCTGGGAGGCAAGCGTATTAACAGGTGTGACGCAGGAAGGTAGCCAAGCCGGGCGATGGTTGTCCCGGTCTAAGGATGTAGGGCGAACGGTAGGCAAATCCGCCGTTCATGATGCCTGAGATCTGATGGGACCCCCTCACGGGGGGATTTGGTGATCCTATGCTGCCGAGAAAAGCATCGACGCGAGGTTTTAGCCGCCCGTACCCCAAACCGACACAGGTGATCAGGTAGAGAATACTAAGGCGATCGAGAGAATTATGGTTAAGGAACTCGGCAAAATGCCCCCGTAACTTCGGGAGAAGGGGGGCCCCAACCTTGAACACCACTTGCTGGTGGGAGGGGATCGGGGCCGCAGAGACCAGGGGGAAGCGACTGTTTACTAAAAACACAGGTCCGTGCGAAGTCGCAAGACGATGTATACGGACTGACTCCTGCCCGGTGCTGGAAGGTTAAGAGGACCGGTTAGCCTTACGGCGAAGCTGAGAATTCAAGCCCCAGTAAACGGCGGTGGTAACTATAACCATCCTAAGGTAGCGAAATTCCTTGTCGGGTAAGTTCCGACCTGCACGAATGGAGTAACGACTTCCCCGCTGTCTCAACCATAAACTCGGCGAAATTGCAGTACGAGTAAAGATGCTCGTTACGCGCAGCAGGACGGAAAGACCCCGAGACCTTTACTATAGTTTGGTATTGGTGTTCGGAGTGGCTTGTGTAGGATAGGTGGGAGACGTTGAAGCCCGGACGCCAGTTCGGGTGGAGTCATCGTTGAAATACCACTCTGGTCACTTTGGACATCTAACTTCGGCCCGTAATCCGGGTCAGGGACAGTGCCTGATGGGTAGTTTAACTGGGGCGGTTGCCTCCTAAAAAGTAACGGAGGCGCCCAAAGGTTCCCTCAGCCTGGTTGGCAATCAGGTGTCGAGTGTAAGTGCACAAGGGAGCTTGACTGTGAGAGAGACATCTCGAGCAGGGACGAAAGTCGGGACTAGTGATCCGGCGGTACATTGTGGAATGGCCGTCGCTCAACGGATAAAAGGTACCTCGGGGATAACAGGCTGATCTTGCCCAAGAGTCCATATCGACGGCATGGTTTGGCACCTCGATGTCGGCTCGTCGCATCCTGGGGCTGGAGTAGGTCCCAAGGGTTGGGCTGTTCGCCCATTAAAGCGGTACGCGAGCTGGGTTTAGAACGTCGTGAGACAGTTCGGTCCCTATCCGCTGCGCGCGCAGGAAATTTGAGAAGGGCTGTCCTTAGTACGAGAGGACCGGGACGGACGAACCTCTGGTGTGTCAGTTGTACTGCCAAGTGCACCGCTGATTAGCTACGTTCGGATGGGATAACCGCTGAAAGCATCTAAGCGGGAAGCTCGCTTCGAGATGAGATTTCCATACACCTTGTGTGTGAGAGGCCCCCAGCCAGACCACTGGGTTGATAGGCCGGATGTGGAAGCGAGGACTAACGACTCGTGAAGCTGACCGGTACTAATAGGCCGATAACTTACACCACACACCACTGCGTGAACGGCATTCAAAAGACGTTCACATCAAGCACTGGTAAGAAGATAACAAGACTGCTTGCGTCCACTATGTGGTTCCCAAACAACAAACCCGTCCACGGACGGCACGTTGCCCAGGGAACAAAAAACACAACACAATAACA
>NZ_JAMXBJ010000007.1 GCF_023913755.1 Pseudarthrobacter cellobiosi | reverse complement strand
TTCCTTCCTAGACTGCTGCTGGGGCTAGGCGGCTGACCAGCTCGGAGATGGGTGCGTGGCACTTGATGGTGTGGGTGGCGGAGGCCTGGATGGTGGGTGGTTCAAGGGTGTGGCAGATGTCGCGGACGATCGGGCAGCGGCTGGCGAACGGGCAGCCCGTCTCCGGCGGAGCGGCGGGGATTTCATCCTTGCCTGCCGGGACCTTGGCCGCGTGGTCGTCTCCGAGCTCGATCACGGCGTCCAGGAGCAGCCGCGTGTAGGGGTGGGAGGTGCTGGAGAAGATCTGTTCCACGGAGCCCTCCTCCACGACCCGGCCCAGATACAGGACCACCACGCGGTCCGCCACGGCGCGGACCACGGCAAGGTCATGGGTGATGAAGAGGAATCCGATCTCCTTATCCTTGGCCAGCTGATCCATCAGACGCAGGATCGAGGACTGCACGGACACATCCAAGGCCGAGACGACTTCGTCGGCCAGAACCAGCGACGGCGAGGCCGCGATGGCCCGGGCGATGCCGACGCGCTGGCGTTGGCCGCCGGAGAGCTGGCCGGGCAGACGCTGTGCGAAGCTGGCGGGCAGATCAACGTCGGAGAGCGCTGCCTCGACGCTGGTGTCCTTGAGGCCGAAGAGCCGGATGGGGCGCTGGATGGCTGCCTGGACTGTTTTGCGGGGGTTCAGTGAGGTATCGGCATTTTGGAAGATTAGCTGGATCGCCTGGCGCAGCCGCTTGGGCCGGCTCGCCACTGTTTTCGCCAACTCCCCGCCGTCAGCCAGGCTGATGGTTCCGGCGTCCGTCCTCTGCAGGCCGGCGATGGCGTTGGCGATAGTTGACTTTCCGGATCCGGACTCACCGACCAAGGCAACGATTTCCCCGGCACGGACGTCGAAGTTGACCCGTTCAACGGTGGGGCCGGTGCCAGGGACAGGTTTGCGCCGGTAGTCGATGGTCAGGTCACGCACGGCGAGCACACTCCGTGGGTTTGACGGCGGCGTGCGGCGGTAGATCCCCCCACCGTCCTGTGGACCGCCGGCCGCGTCAGCGGCTTGACGGTCCAGGCTTGGCGGTATGCCCGGGGTGTCGATCCGGGGAACGCTGACGATCAGGCCCCGCGTGTAGGGGTGCTGAGGATTCGTCAGCACTTCGCGAGTGGATCCGGATTCGACGACTTCGCCCAACCGGAGCACGGCAATGTCGGTGCACATTTTATCGATGACACCGAGGTCGTGGCTGACGATGACCATGGACATTCCCAGCCTGGACTGCAGGTCGGAGAGCAGATCAAGGATCGCGGCCTGCGTGACCACGTCCAGGCCCGTGGTGGGCTCATCAAGGACAAGCACGCTGGGGTTCGAGGCGATGGCCATGGCAATGCCGATGCGCTGCTGCTGGCCGCCGGAGAACTGGTGCGGGTACCTGTCCAGGGCCTGTCCAGGGTTGGGCAGCCGGACCAGGCCGAGCAGCTCCTCGGCCCGGCGCCGCTGCCTTGTCTTGTCGCCCTTGGCATCGTGCAGGACTTCGGCCAGTTGTTCCCGGATCGTCATGGTGGGAGTCAGTGCAATGCCCGCGTTCTGTGGAACCATTGCCACTTCGGTGATCCTCAGGCTGCGCAGTTCCTTGGCCGTGCACGCGAAAACATCCCTGCCTGCTATACGGACGGATCCGGAGGAAATGAAGGAGGTGGTGCGCAGGGACCCGAGCAGGGCGCCGGCAAGCGTGGACTTGCCCGAGCCGGACTCGCCCACCAGTCCCAGGATCCGCCCGCGTCTAAGTTCTAGAGTGATGTCTTTGAGGACGTCGACCTGGCGCGTGCCGGTGAGGTAGGACACGCTCAAGTCACTGATCTCTACGACATTGTCCGTGGCGGCATTGCCGTTGTAGTTGGTGGTGTTCATTAGCCGAGCACTTCCTTCATGCGGTCGACGCCCAGGCTCTTGGCCAGGCCGTCGGCTGCCAGGTTCAATCCGACAATCAGGGTGGCCAGTGCGATGATGGGTGCGAGCGTTGCCCAAGGGAAGACAGCCATCAGGTTCCGGTTTTCTGCGACCATGAGGCCCCAGTCCGGTGTGGGCGGGTTCGCGCCGAAGCCGAGGAAAGACAGTGAACTGATCAGCAGGACCACCCACGAGGCGCGCATAGCGAATTCCACCAGGATAATGTCGAGGACATTGGGGAAGACCTCGCGGAAGAGGATGGAGAACATTCCTTCGCCGCGGGCCTTGGCGGCCGTCACGTAGTCCTTGGGCAGGACGTCCATCACCGCCGCACGGACGATACGGGTGACCCCTCCGGTGTAGACGACTACGACGGCCAGGATGATGACCCATGGTCCGGTGCCGAAGACAGTGACCACCACGAGCATGGATAGCAATGCAGGGACGGCCAGGACCGAATCCAGCACCCGGGTGATGAGGTCATCGACCAGACCGCCGCGGTATGCCGCCACGCCTGCGATAAGCGAACCGAGCACAACGGCCAGCACCGTGGAGGAGAAGCTGATGGCCAGGGCGTACTGGCCCCCGAAGAGCGTGCGCGTGAGCAGGTCACGGCCGAGCGTGTCGGTGCCCAGCAGATGCGCTTCGTTCGGGTTCTGAAGGGCGGCCAGCGCATCGTTGGCCGTGGGCTCGTAAGGCGTCAGGGCCGGAGCCAGGAA
Organism: Pseudarthrobacter cellobiosi; assembly: GCF_023913755.1. Taxonomy (GTDB): domain Bacteria; phylum Actinomycetota; class Actinomycetes; order Actinomycetales; family Micrococcaceae; genus Arthrobacter; species Arthrobacter cellobiosi. Next base: position 2,664 of record NZ_JAMXBJ010000007.1, on the reverse strand, counting down.
TGCCAGCAGCAGATGCACAGTAACGAGGGCGAAACCCAGGCTTGCCATCCTGGACTTGCGGATGGAGCGGGCAATCCGGCCGAGGCTTCCAGGTGCCTTTGGAATCGCCGCTATGGCAGCAGTTGGCGTCATTTGGCGTTCCTCGGATAGCGGAGACGGGGATTGAGCAGATGGCCGGCGGCGTCGGCCAACAGGTTACAAATAACGTAGGTCAGCGCGCTGAAGACGGCGATCAGCAGGATGGTGGGCAGGTCACGGGACTGGACCGAGCGGATCATCAGGGTGCCCACACCGGGGTAGTTGAAAATACTTTCAATCACCACTACCCCGCCGATCAGCCAGGCAATGTTGATCGCGATGACGTTGAGCGTCGGCAGCATGGCACTGGGCAGGACGTGTTTGAACACGACCCGAGGCATGGAATTGCCCTTCAGGATGGCAGTGTGGACGAATTCGCTCTCCATCACGTCGATGACGGAGGTGCGCATCATCCGCACGATGTAGGCGCTGAGCACGCACACCAGTGCCGCGGCTGGCAGCCATACGGACGGAAGGATTTCGGCCAGGCTGGCGTTCTGGCCGGCGATGACCACCGCGGGGAACAGTGGGATGTAAATCGAGAACAGCAGTACCAGGACGGTGGCGATCACGAATTCCGGCACGCTCATGCCGATCAGCGCGAGCGTGGAGATGGTTGCATCGGGCCACCGATCCCGGAAGAGGCCGGCCGTGAGGCCCAGCGCGACCGAGAGCGTGATGCCGACGATAACGGTGATCCCAGCCAGGACCGAGGTATTCACGAGTGCACGGCCCACGTCGGCTCCGACGGCGTTACCGGTGACCAGCGAGGTGCCGAAATCACCCTGCAGGGCCCGGCCCAGCCATCCGAGGAATCTGGACAGCGGCGGCTCATCCAGCCCCAGTTGCCGGCGGAGGGTGGCGATGGCTTCGGGAGTGGCGTTCTGACCGAGGATTTGGCTCGCCGCGTCACCGGGCAGGGACTGTATCGCGGTGAAGACCAGTACCGTCGAGAGCAGGACAGTGACGACAGACCACCCCACGCGCTTGGCGAAGAGGGTGATCATCAGGCTCCCTGAAGTCCGATGTTGATGTAGTCGAACTCGAACCCATGTTCCTGGTAGCCGGCCACCTTCTTGCTCATTCCCACCAGCCGGTCGGCGAAGAACGGGGTGAGGGAGCCTCCGCCATCGATCAGGATCTTCTGGGCATCCTGGTAAAGCGTCTTACGCTTGGGCGTATCCACCGTGGCACGTGCGGCGTCCAGCGTCTGGTCGAACTGCGGGTTGGCGTACGCGGTCTCGTTGTAGGAGGAACCACTGCGGAAGATCTGATTAAGCAGCTGGTCAATCGGCCGGCCCGTGTACCAGTAGGTGGTCATTAGCGGCTTTTTCATCCAGACCTCGGAATAGTAGGAATCCGCTGCGGAGTTGACGACTTCCAGGTTGATATTGGCCGTCTTCATGCTGCCCTGGAGGGCAAGGGCCAGTGGTGTCAGTACCGGGTCATAGGTCGAGGTGTAGATCGGGACATCGAAGGCGTCGTGGCCAGCGGACTTGAGGAGGGACTTGGCCTTCTCCGGGTCGTATTCCAGACCGTAGTCCAGGTAGTAGGCATCGCTCGGCGGAACAGGGTTATTGTGCGCGATAGTGCCATTGTTCTGGACCGCCAACTGGAGCACCTGCTGGGGATCGTAGGCATGAGCAAACGCCTTACGCACGGCCGGATCCTTGAACTGGCTGCTCGTATTGAGCATCGGGACCGGGTACCACTGCGCGTTCTTCACGGTGGCGATGGTCGTGTTCTGGGAGGCGGTGACCATCTTGGCAGTCGCGAAGTCCAGGTTGGTCTGTGCAACCAAATCTACCTGCCCGGCCAACAGCGCGTTAACCCTCGCCTGCGTGTCAGCGATGGACGAAAACTCAATGGTGTCCAGCTTGGCCGCCTGGCCGAAGTAGTTCTCATTGCGCACCACCGAGCCCGGGCCCGCGGCCGTGAAGCTCCTGAGTTTGAACGGCCCGGTACCGATGCCCAACATTCCAATGGTCGCCGCAGACCCGGCCGGGATGATGTAGCAGTTATACCCGGTGAGCAGGCTGGCAAATTCCGCATTCGGCGTCTTGAGCTTGAACACCACCGTGGTGGCGTCCGGTGCCGTAATCCCGTTGCCGTCCACGAAGGGTGCCAGCACACCGGCCTGCGGTGACTTGGTGGCCTCATCCAGGATGTGCTGGACGGTGTAGATGACATCCTCGGCAGTGAAAGCCTTGCCGTCATGCCAGACGACGCCCTTGTGCAGGTTAAAGGTCCAGGTCTTTGCGTCCCCGGATACTTCCCATGAATCGGCCAGGTCCGGCAGGACCTCGCCCGAGGGGGACAGCTTCACCAACCGGCTGTACAGGGCGCCCAGGTATTCATAGGCCGACAGTGAGCTGGCCGGGTCGAGGGTTTCAGCCTTCGACGCGGGGGGCCGGGCGATGCGCAGGGTGCCGCCGGACGCCGCGATAGCTCCCGAAGGACCGGGAGATGGCTGGGCGCCGCAGGCGCCCAGGACCACCGGTGTCAGCAACGCGAAGGCCGAACCAACGAGCATGCTTCGGCGGGAAAAGTGGCGGGACTGAGAGGGATCGATCAAGCTACCCATCA
>NZ_JAMXBJ010000006.1 GCF_023913755.1 Pseudarthrobacter cellobiosi | reverse complement strand
CCGTATGGAGTTTATATGCTGACCGCCGTCGGCGCCGGTCTGATCTGCTATGGCCTCTACCTGATGGTGAAGGCCAAAGTCGCGCGGATGTAAGCCGCCGGCCGACGCGGCCGGCTCCTGCTCCTGCTCCTGCTCCACTGACCTGGGGGAACGGCCGGCCCGCCCAGGAGCCGCCAGGAGCGCGTCAGTCATCTCATGACCTGACCGGTACAGAATCACATGACGGCTCAGGAACCACGCAACCGGCATACCCACGAAACCGTCGACTAGCCTGTATGTCCTTGCCGGACGCCCGTTCCGGGCTGAAAATGGTGCCGTGGCCGCCTGCCGACGCCGTACTTCTATGGTTCTTTGAGGCCGTCGACTAGCCGGGCGTTGGGGGTCACGCTGTGGGCCCTTCATTGTTTCTTTGCCGAGAACGCGGATTAGATTCCGATTTTTCCGGTGATCCCCACAGGTGGCCGCGTCGATCATCGACAGGTTCGCACGTGAGGAGATGAACAGGATCATGTTGGCCGAGTCCCAGGATGAGGAACAGATCATCGCCAGGGTCGCCGGGATCGACATTGGCAAGGCTGAACTCGTCTGTTGTGTCCGGGTCCCCGCGGAAGGGAACTCGAAGAAACGGTTGCAGGAGGTGTCCACGCATTCGACGATGAGCCGGTCGCTGGCGGAGCTAGCCAACCATCTGGTGGACCTGCGGATCGAGCGGGTGGTGATGGAGGCGACCTCCGATTACTGGAAACCCGTATTCTACCTTCTCGAGGCGCACGGGCTCGAACCGTGGCTGGTCAACGCCCGGGACGTGAAGCACCTGCCGGGGCGGCCCAAGACCGACGTTCTCGACTCCGTGTGGCTGTGCAAAGTCGCCGAACGCCAGATGCTCCGGCCCAGTTTCGTCCCACCCGCCCCGATCCGCCGGCTCCGGGACCTGACCCACTACCGGATTGATCTGGTCGGCACCCGGACGGCGGAGAAGAACCGGGTCGAGAAACTCCTCGAGGACGCGTGCATCAAGCTCTCCGTTGTCGCCTCAGACATGTTCGGGGTGTCCGGCCGGCAGATGATGGCCGCGCTCATCGCCGGCGAACGCAACCCGAAAGTCCTCGCGCAGCTGGCACGGTCAAGCATGCGCAGAAAGATCCGCGAACTCGAAGAGGCGTTCACTGGCCTCTTCGATGACCACCACGCCTTCCTGCTGGCCCGGATGCTGGCCAGGATCGAGGCGCAACTTGCCCCTTTCGCCGCGGCGGCGGAACGCCTGGATGAGATCCCGGGCATCGGCCCCGTCGCCGCCGCGATCATCCTGGCCGAAATCGGGGTCGACATGTCCCGGTTCCCGACCGCGGGACACCTATGTTCCTGGGCGAAATTCTCCCCGGGCATCAACTCCTCCGCCGGGAAGACCAAGGGAAACGGCTCGACCGGGCACGGCAACCGCTATCTCGCCCGGATCCTAGGCGAAGCCGCCGTCGGTGCCGGCAGAACGGATACCTTCCTCGGCGAACGCCACCGGCGCCTGGCCAAACGGCGGGGCAAGAAACGCGCCATCGTCGCCATCGGACGCTCCATCCTGGTCATCATCTGGCACCTCCTGCAGGACCCGGAAGCGCGGTTCCATGACCTTGGCGCCGACCACTTCAGCAGCCGCACCAACCCGGACGCCAGGAAGCACAACCACGTCCGCCAACTCGAAGCCCTCGGCTACACCGTCACCCTCACACCAGCAGCCTGACGCCCCACCTTCATACCCGCAACCAACCCGTCAGACCACGACGGGCCCACCAGTGCGAGCCCGCCGCCACCAGGGTCACCTCATTTTCGGATTAGACTACATATCAGCGCCTGACGAGATGCATGGCAATCAGCCCGGCGCTGACTTCAAGTGAGACATCGCCGGCGGCCACACCCAGCACGAGATCAAATGCCGCATCAGTGGCGAAGTCGTGCCGGTAGCCGTTGATCCAGAGCATCAGCACCATCAGCGTCCATGCCGTGCGTTTGTTGCCGTCGATTAGAGGATGGAACCGGGCCACCGAATCCAGGAGGGCAGCTGCCTTCATGGGCAACTGCGGATAGGCCTCCGCACCCAAGACAGTTGTTGCCGGCCGGGCTAAAGCCGAGGCAAGTAGCCCAATGTCGCGGATATGGAACCCGTACCGGTCAACGACCTGCAGTGCATCCTCAATCTCGAGGTACGCGGTCACGCATCCTCAAGGCGGGTCAGGAGCTCCGCGTCATGGCTCATGACGAAATCCAGCCCCTCGCCGATGTCCCGACGGCGCCGGTGGCGCTGCAGCACAAGCTCGGCACCCTGAAGCAGCAACGCAGACTTGGAGGTATGTTCCTCGGCAGCCAGTAGGTCCAATCGCCGGTCCAGCTCTTCGGGAACACGCAGATTCATAGCCATACATTTATGGTACCAAACCAGTACCGACGCCTCAGGGTATCCAACTAGTGGGAGAACACCTCTGCTGCGTACCGGCAGGTGACGAAGGGTCCATTATCGGCGTTGCAGAAGGAGCCCGGAAGGCCCGAGCCAGCCCTTACGTAGAGAGCCGGGACCCCTCCGGCAGCAACGATTGAAGGATGTTCTCAACTTCCGAGCCTTACCCGAGAACGCGGCGGCGATCATCTCGCCGTCCCGCATCGGCGGACCACAGTTTCGTATTAAACGCGTGACCTGCCGCGAATGAAGTGGATGACCAAGACGACCACGGCGATGACCAAAAGTATGTGAATTAACCCGCCGCCTATGTTTCCGAGCAGGCCGAGAAGCCAGAGAACTGCGATAACGATAGCTATCCAAAGCAGCATGAGAGTCTCCTTTAATACCCCGCGAAAATCGTGTGGTGCGTAACACCATATGTCAGGATCGGGTTGTTGCAAATGGCAAAACGATAAGGCTTGACACCATCCGATCGGCAGCCTGAAGCATTTGTGGCACCTCGATTCACCGCGGAAGAAGACGTGCGCCCCCGCTCGCCGCCCCCGGGGCCCGGGGTACTAGCAGACGAGGTTGCGAGAGCAGAAAAGTGCAAGGAAGCCGAAGGTGGCAAACGCTTAGAACCCCAGCCAGCCGGAACCCCATCCCCCGACGGGCGGGACCTTGGCGACCAGGCCTGGGCCCGCATCCGCTTCGACCTCATCCTCGCACCCGCCGAGGTCTAAAGATGCCCGAGGGCCAGGGTGTGCACATTGTGCACACCCTGCTTTGGCTCAGCAGCCACGTGTGGACACTGTCCACTCCCCTTTGGACGGACAAACGGCCCCAGCCCCTCCCCTCGCGGCGACAGAAAGACGCGAACCGAGGAGAAAAAACTTGAAGAAATTTCCCTCTAGGTGCGTGGGTCGGTAATTGTTTGAGGGTTCCTCAGGTTTGAGCCGTAATGGCCCGAGGCCGGTTTCCTTGTCTTGGAAAGGTGCCGGCCT
>NZ_JAMXBJ010000005.1 GCF_023913755.1 Pseudarthrobacter cellobiosi | reverse complement strand
CTAGGTGCGTGGGTCGGTAATTGTTTGAGGGTTCCTCAGGTTTGAGCCGTAATGGCCCGAGGCCGGTTTCCTTGTCTTGGAAAGGTGCCGGCCTTTTGGCATTCTCGTGGAAGGAATGGGCTGGAAGGCTCATGCGGGGCGCGGTTTGATCCCGGGGCGCCGTCCCCGGTCGGATTCAGGCGGTGGCGGTGCGGTAACTGAAGAGTTTGAGCAGGTTGTGGCAGCCGGCTACCAGCTTCCATTCCCCGGCTGCCTTCTCGAGCCCGCGAAGCAGGACATGTTTGCCTTGCCGGGTGTTGATCTGTCCGAAGACCGGTTCCACGATGGCTTTGCGCCGGGCGTAGACCGCTCGGCCTTCCTTCGTTTTCAGTTTCCTGGCCATCCGCTCGGCCGGTGTCGCGTTCGCCGGGATCCTGCCCCGTGGCGCCTCCGGGACCGATTGGTTGTGTTTCATCCGCCGTGTGGAGATGAAGAATTCGGTTCCGCCACCGGCTTCCAGGTCTTTGACGTGGTCCAGGTTCGCCGCTGAGCAGTACCCGGCATCGGCGCTCCACTTCCGGGGCATGGCCTTCAGGATGTCCTGCGCGTGCTGGACCATCGGGACCAGTTGCTGCACGTCCACCGCGGTGTTGTTCAGTTCGGTGGCAACGATGACCTGGTGATCTTTATCAACGACGCCCTGCCCGTTGTAGCAGTAGTGGTAGGAACCGTCCGCGGTCTTCATGATCCTCGCGTCGGGGTCCGTGAAGTTCCGTTGGGCCGTGGGCTTGGGGACCGCCGCGGCCGCGGCGGCATCTCCCTTCCCGGAAACATCCTCATCATCGTCCCCGCGGGCGCGGGCCTTCTCCTCGGCTTCACGGCGCGCCTTCTGGGCGGCTTCGGCTTCGATGGAGGCCCTGGCGGTGGCCATCGCCTGGGCGCGCCGGGCCCGGTTGGCCAGCTCGGCGGGCAGTTCATCGCCGCGTTTGCCCGGCCCGAACCGGGCGTCCTCGGCCGCGTCCACGGTCTTCGCCTCCGCCATCAGGTCGCTGATCTCATCGGCCAACACCTTCTGCTTCTCCGTCAACCGGGCATAACTCATGGCCTTGTGCCGCGAGGCGTTGGCCCGGACCTTCGTCCCGTCCAGTGCCACATGGCCCAGCGAGACCATGCCCGCGGCCCGGCAGAGCTCCAGCGCCTGCAGGAACACGTTGGCCAACGCCGCGAGGTGGCGTTCGCGGAACCGTCCGATCGAACGGAAATCCGGGGCCTGCTGGGCACACAACCAACGGAACGCGACCACATCCGTGCACGCCCGCTCCAGCTCCCGCGAAGAACGCACCCCCACGCAATACCCATACAGCAGGATCCGCAGCATCAGCCGCGGATCATACGGCGGCTGGCCCTTCGCCCTGGCGTAGGAAGCATAGAACCGGGTCAGATCCAGCTCCCCGTCGACGAGTTCGCCAATGAACCGGGCCAGATGGCCCTGGGGCAACCACTCCTCCAGCGACGGCGGGACCAGCATCACCGCATCGGGCTCGAACGCCTTGAAGCGTTTGTTGATCCCGCCGTTGGCTTCCATCGGGACATCGGTGGGCTGCTCGACCCGCTCGACCAGAGACTCGTCGAACAAACCATCCTGCGCGGAAAAACCAGTAACCATGCCCACGATTCTCCCAGCCGCCCCTACCAGGACATGGTTATTCTGTCGGCGTTTTAAGAATTAGGGCCTGTCATTTCTGACCCACGCACCTAG
>NZ_JAMXBJ010000004.1 GCF_023913755.1 Pseudarthrobacter cellobiosi | reverse complement strand
TGGATTTCCCCGTCCACGGCGCTGGTCATCAGCGGGCCGGCGGTGAATTCGTCCTGCGTGACCAGGGCGGGTCCGAACGGGGTGGACTTCTCCCACGTTTTGCCCTGGAGCCACTGGATGGTGCGGAACTGGTAGTCGCGCATGGACACGTCGTTGAGCACGGCGTACCCGGCGATGTGGTCCTTGGCGTCGGCCTCGGCGATGCGGCGGCCGGTATTGCCGATGACGACGGCGAGTTCGGCTTCCCAGTCCACGGTGTCGGATTCCTGCGGGAGGGCCAGGTCATCATTTGGCCCGATCAGGGATTCGGCGTACTTGGCGAACAGGGTGGGGTATTCGGGGACTTCCCGGCCCATTTCCTTGATGTGGTTGCGGTAGTTGTGGCCCACGCAGATGATCTTGCCGGGGGCGGGAACCACCGGGGCGAGGTCCGCGCCCTCCAGGGGGTGGGTGGCGCCGTTGGCGGCTTTGGCGATGGCCTCCCAGGAGGGGTCCTTCAGGAGGGTCCCGACGTCGGTGAATCCGTCGATCTCGGTGAGGGTGTCGCCGTCCTGGCGCACCGCCGTCGTGCCTTCAGAAGTGCGGAGGGTGAGGAGTCTCATTACTTGGTGCGTCCTTCGGTGTAGGTGCGGTTGAAGTTCAGGCGTTCAAAGATGGGGGCGTCGCTGAAGCGGAACAGATCAAACTCTGCAGCCTCGTCGGCGGTCAGGGACCATTCGGTCCAGGACGGGACGACGAACAGGTCGCCCTTGGCCAGAGACTTGGCCTCGCCGTTCAGGACCGCGGTGCCGGAGCCTTCGAAGACCTGCCAGACACTGGACCCGACTTCGCGCAAGGGCTCGGTGGCGGCGCCGGCCCGGAGGCGGTGGAACTCGGCCCGGATGGTGGGCATCACGTCCCCGCCGGTGGTCGGGTTCGAGTACCGGACCGCGGCGTGGCCCTGGGACACGGTGGCCGGATGGCCCTCGTCCTCCAGGAGTAGCTGTTCTGCCAGGGCGGCGTCGGTGTGTTCCCACCGGTACGCCGCGATGGGGGAGTTGACCGTGTCCTGGAGACCCGAGAGCGGGCGGAGGCCGGGGTGGGCCCAGAGCCGCTCGGACCGGGAAATCTCCGGGGTCGCTTCGTCGGTGACGCGTTCGGTGCCGAACTCGAAGAACCCGGCGTCCGCGTAATGCACAAACGGGATATCCAGCCCATCGATCCAGGCCATCGGGGAGTCGGTGTCGTTGTGGTGGCCGTGGAAGTTCCAGCCCGGTGTCAGTAGGAAATCACCGCGGCGCATCGCCACCGGATCCCCGTTCACCACCGTCCACACGCCTTCGCCCTCGACCACGAACCGGAACGCGTTTTGGGAGTGGCGGTGCTCCGGGGCAGTCTCGCGGGCGCCCAGGTACTGGATCGCAGCCCACAACGTCGGGGTCGCGTACGGGGTCCCGGCAAGGCCCGGGTTCGACAACGCGATCGCGCGGCGTTCCCCGCCCCGCCCGACCGGGACCAGGTCACCGGCACGTGCGGCCAGCGGGTACAGGTCGCTCCAGCGCCACACATGCGGCACCGCCTTCGGCGACGGAACCATCGGCATCAGATCCCCGATCTCCGTCCACAACGGAATCAGGTTCTCCTTATCGAAATCCCGGTACAACTCCGCAAGCTGCGCAGCCTCCTCCGGCGACGGCTCCGGAACAACCTGGCCGGCGGCAACAGAAGCATGCGTAAGATTCTCGG
>NZ_JAMXBJ010000003.1 GCF_023913755.1 Pseudarthrobacter cellobiosi | reverse complement strand
CCTTGATCCACCGATGTTGCTCGGGGCGCCGACGGCGGTTTAAACCGAGAATGCCCGTCTTTTCAAGGAAAATGGAGCTTGTCTAGAACCCATTGACCACCGAAAAGAGAGGCATCTCGTAAGTGCAAGTTTCGCATAAGCCGTCCGCTGTGTCAGTTTCCTTTGATGAGCCGAACCTCGTGTCGGCTGCCGGGCTGCTCCCGGTGATGACGCTGGCCCGAGACGCCGGCCTGCATGGGCTCGCCGATGAGTGGCTGTCGGTCCCGACGGACAAGGGCGCGAACGCCGGGCTGAAGGTCGCGTCCCTGGTCGCCGGGATGGTCGCCGGCGCCGATTCGATCGAGGACATGGCCTTGCTGCGCCACGGCGGGATGAAGCGGCTCTTCAGCGCCTGTTACGCGCCCTCGACGCTGGGTTCGTTTCTGCGGTCCTTCACTTTCGGGCACGTGCGGCAGCTGGACGCGGTCGCGTCCCGCTTCCTGGCCAATCTGGGGACCCGGGCCCCGCTGCTGGGAGCACCCGCCGCCAGTGACTTCGTGTTCGTGGATGTCGACGACACGATCATCGAGGTCCACGGCTATTCCAAGCAGGGCTCCGGCTACGGGTACTCCGGGGTCCGCGGCCTGAACGCGCTGCTGGCCATAGCCTCGACGAAGGACACCGCCCCGGTGATCGCCGCCCAGCGGCTGCGCAAGGGTGCGGCGAACTCGGCCCGCGGCGCCAACCGTCTGATCACCGACGCCCTGTCCACCCTCAAGCGCGTCCACGTCGGCGGGCGGGTGCTCTGCCGTTTCGATTCGGCCTTCTACGGCCATGCCGCGGTTTCCGCGGCCCTGGCCGGCGGGGCGGAGGTCTCGGTGACCGCGCGCATGGACCCGGCCGTCAAACGCGCCATCGCCGGGATCCCGGACACGGCGTGGGAAACGATCGAATACACCGACGCGGTCTTCGACGAGGCCGCCAGCACCTGGGTCTCCAAGGCCGAGGTCGCCGAGACCGTGTTCACCGCGTTCTCCTCCCGCAGAAAGGCCGAGCAGATCACCGGTCGGCTGGTCGTGCGCCGCATCCCGGAACTGAACCCGAAAACCGCCGACGGGCAGGAAACCCTGTTCGACACGCACCGGCACCACGCGTTCTTCACCACCGTGGACGCCGAAGTTCTGGACACCGTCGCGGCCGACAAAACCCACCGGAAACACGCCATTATCGAGCAGGTCAACGCCGACCTTAAGGACAGCTCCCTGGCGCACCTGCCTTCAGGTGTTTTCGCGGCGAACTCAGCCTGGCTCGTCGCCGCGGTCATGGCCTACAACCTCACCCGCGCCGCCGGGATCCTCGCGGCCGGGTCCTTCGGCAAGGCCCGCACCGGAACGATCCGCCGCAAACTCATCCACGTCCCGGCCAGGATCGCCACCAGCGCCCGACGGATCCGTCTTCACCTGCCCGAAGCCTGGCCCTGGAAAACACCATGGCAGGCCTTGTCCGACCACCTCTACCCGCCGCCGCGACCTGCCTGACCCCCGTCAACCCAGCCGCACGGCGCGACCAGAACAACCAGTGGAACACTCAAGGGGCAGCGAGGCCCGGCACCCCAGCACGCCCTTCGCCCGCACAACGAGCCGAAACCGAATTCAGCTCATCCGCCCAGGCGGATCGGTGGATCGAGG
>NZ_JAMXBJ010000002.1 GCF_023913755.1 Pseudarthrobacter cellobiosi | reverse complement strand
GGGGGGTGTCCCTATGTTTTTTGTCAAGCGTTGGGACGGGTTTTCCTTCGAGATGGTGGCGGATCGTTTTTGGGCAGGAGCCAACGGCCGGCGGGGTTTCCCCGGCCGGCTGACGTCTCTGGCCTCTCAGGCTGTCGTGGGGCTCGGCGCGTCGTAGAGCGTGCCGTCGCGGAGCATCGCGAAGAGGACGTCGCAGCGGCGCCGGGCGAGGGCGATCAGGGCCTGGTTGTGCCGTTTACCCTCGGCGCGCTTCCGGTCGTAGTACGCCCGTGAGAGCGGGTCCTTCAACGCCGCGAATGAGGAGAGGAAGAAGGCTCGTTTGAGGCTCTTGTTGCCCTTCTTGGACGGGTGGTCACCGCGGATTGAGGTTCCCGACCGCCAGGTCACGGGGGCGAGTCCGGCGTAGGAGGCGAGGTGTCCGGCGGACTTGAATTCCTTGCCCGCAACCTCGGTGATGATGCGGGCTTCCGTCCTGACCCCGACCGCCGGCATGGAGGTCAGGACGTCGTGAAGAGGGTGGGCCTCCACCAGCGCTTCGACCTGGGTGAGGATCTCCTCCCGGGCGGTGCGCAGCTGTTTGAGCATCGCCGCCAGCTGGGGCAGGACGATGCCTGCCGCGCCAGTGCCGGCGACCACGACGCTCTGCTCATTCAACGCGGTGAAGACGTCCGCCGCCCAGCCTTTCCCGGCCCGCGGCGCATGGCGGGACAGGAGCGTGGCGACCCGGTTCTGGCCAGCCTTGCGCAGCTTCTCCGGCGTCGGGTATTTGATCAGCAGTTCGGCCATGGCCGGGTGGTCCAGGTGCTTGCCAATGACCCGTTCCAGGGCTGGGTGGACTTGGGTCAGGAGCCCGCGGATACGGTTGGAGGTGGCCGTGGCCTGCTTAGCCAGGTCGTCATCAAAACCGCACAGCATCGACAGCTCCGCGGCCTGCTCGTCGGCGACCACGATGGAGCGTAGGGTGTGCGGCAGGGACCGGGCGGCTTCGGCAATTATTGCCGCGTCTCGGGCGTCCGTTTTGGCCTCACCGGGGTGCAGGTCCGCGATGCGCCGCATCGCGAGCCCCGGCAGGTAGCCGACCATGATGCCCTCTGCCTGGGCCACGGCCACCGGTAAGGCGCCGATGGTGGAGGGCTGGTCGACGACCAACAGAACCCGTCCCTTGCCCGCTACGGCCCTGATGATGGAGCGTAATTTGGTCTCGTCCTGGGGCAGTGCCCGGTCGAGGATCTTCTTGCCCTGGCGGTCGATGGCGACCGCATGGTGATTGCTCTTGCCGACGTCAACACCGATGAAGATGTCGACGAGTTCATGGTCTTTGATCAACGCAAACCTCCCAGAATTTGTGTCCGTCAAATCTGTGTTGGCATGTCCTGCGGCGGCAAGGCTCGGCATCCACGTTACGGCTGACCTAGGCGGTGTTTCATTGCGCTGGTCCGGTCCCCATTAGCGATCCCCTGGCGCCTATCGAATCCCGGTGACAACACCCCCCGGATCATTGATGACTGGGGGACTTAATCATGCCGAGACCGACAGGCCAACAACCCCAATTCTTACTCGTTAAGGGGCTACTAAAAAGGTAACGGG
>NZ_JAMXBJ010000001.1 GCF_023913755.1 Pseudarthrobacter cellobiosi | reverse complement strand
TCGATGCTCCTATGGTTGTCAAGCGGCTTGTTGAAGGGTTTGGTGGCGTTGTTGGATCTTGATGAGGATGGGATGAATTTCGCGGCAGACGTAGCGTTTGAGTAGCCGCATAGCCTCGCGTTTGCCCTTCCCTCGGGCCAGGGATTTGGTCATGTAGTCCTTGGTGGCTTGGTGGCCTTTCAAGCGGCTGACAATGATGCGGTGGAGGGCGGCGTTGCCTTGCCGGTTTCCTCCCCGGTTCAGCCGGTTTCTGTTCGTTTTCCCGGAGGACGCGGGGATTGGAGCCGCGCCGCAGAGGTGGGCGAGAGCTGATTCGCTGGTGATCCTGTCAACGTTCTCCCCGGTCACGGTCAGTAGGGCCGCAGCAACGTCGGGACCGACGCCGTGGACGGCCAGAAGCTCCGGGGCGTAGTCCTTGACCAGGGCCTCGTAGTCCTTCAGCAGGGCCGCGGCTTCGGCCTGCAGCGCCAGATGCCTGTTCCCGAGTGCTTTCAGGGCCGTCTTGCTGTGTTGGGTCACCAGGTCATCAGTCTTGAGCGCGCGCAGGCGCGTACAGGCACGGGAAAGTGGCTTGCCCGTCAGGCCAGCCAGCTTCTCACGCAACGTGTCCGGGGCGGAGACCAGCAGCCCCTTGAGCTGGTTCATCGTTTCGGTGCTCTGCTTGATGACCAGCCGCTTGGTGGTGTGCAGGACCCGGATCGCCTCGACGTGGCCCTCACGGGTCTTCGGGACCGTCGTGGCGCGCTGGGCGAGCACGGCCCGGGCCGCGGAATACGCATCAATCTTGTCCGTCTTGCCCCGCAGACGCCGCTCCTGCTTATCCGGGGCAATGACGTCAACGACCTCGATGCCGGCAACCCGGAATCGTTTGGTCAGCCCGGCACCATAGGAACCCGTCCCTTCCACACCGGCACGCAGGACCTGCCCGTGACCGGCCACCCAGTCCAGGACCTCCCCGTACCCGGCCGGGGTCGCCGGGAACTGGCGGTCCGCGACCGCTGCACCCAACGTCGTGATAATGGCAACGTGGTGGAAGTCCTTATGGGTGTCCACACCAATGATGATTTTATGAATGTTTTCCGGCATGCTGGAAGAAGCCCTTTCGTGAGGGTCAGCGTTCAGGAATGCCAACAGACAAGTCAGTAACGGGACTGGAGTCAGGCTCCTATTAAGTCATGCACGGCATTCCTGAACGCATCACTAATTAGTGACGGGGACCAGGCCGGCCGACGCATCGAAATAAAGACAGCCAAAGCGTCAGACAGGCTCTGAGTCAGACCAACCCGACCCCCACATCAATCATTACTGACAGGCTC